>CAVFEY010000006.1:30677-49247 GCA_963621725.1 Firmicutes bacterium AF25-13AC | reverse complement strand
ATTGCATCTCGGAACGAGCCCTCAGAGCGGGATGAACTTTCCCAACGGGGCCGCATGCAGAAGCTGTGTCCCGGAATGAGCGCTCGGAATGGGATGCATTTTCCGGTAGAAGCTTCAGCGGAAACCGCATCCCAGAATTCAGGCTCAGAGCGGGAAGCGCTTTCCGGATGACATGTTTGGCGGAAACTACGGCCCAGTTTTTGGCTCCAGAACGGGATACATTTTCCGGAACGGTCCACGTGCGGCGGTGTATCGCCCCTTTTCGTGCGCCGCTTGTCGAATTGCGTTATAGCTAGCTATATTATAGGAAGGTATAATATGGCTAGCTATAACGTGAAGGAAGGATGGCCCTATGTTTATCGGAAGAACAGCGGAAATGTCCGAGCTCAATCGACTGTATGGCACGGGCTCCTTTGAAATGCCTGTGATTTACGGCCGCCGTCGTGTGGGTAAAACGCGCCTTATCACAGAGTTCATCCAAGGCAAGAAGGCTATTTACTTTCAAGCTCGTCGTACCAATGCGGAGGCAAACCTGCACGGCTTTAGCCAGGCGATACTTGCAGGCTCGGTTGGTGCTGCAGGCGTGTCGTTTCGTAGTTTTGACGAAGCGTTCGATGCATTGGCCACCATGGCTCGCACGGAACGTTTGGTTGTCGTGATTGACGAGTATCCCTATCTCGCCCAATCGAATCCCGAAATCAGCTCGTTGCTGCAAGACAAGATCGATCACCTGTACAAAGAGACCAAGCTCATGCTTATCCTGTGCGGGTCGTCGCTTTCGTCTATGGAAGAGCAGGTGCTGGGCTACGAGAGTCCGCTATACGGTAGGCGTACGGCCCAGTTTAAGATCATGCCGCTCGATTTTACGGCGACCCTCGGCCTGTGGCAGAGCATGAGTCGCAAAGACGCTGCAGTTTGCTATGGCATGACGGGCGGCATTCCTGCATATATCGAAAAAGTCGACCCTACCGTATCGCTCAAGGACAACATCAAACGTCTTTTCCTTACTCCTACGGGCTATCTCTTTGAGGAGCCGAGTAACCTGCTGTTGCAAGAGTGCCGCAATCCCGAGCAATATGATGCGATCGTGCAGGCAATTGCCCAGGGGCGCTCGAAGATCTCGGAGATTGCGAGCTCTACGGGAATCCCTGCGAGCAACGTAAAGAGCTATGTGGATAAGCTGGCGTCGCTTGGGATTGTCGAGCGCGAGCTGCCCCTAAACGAGACGAGCAATAAGCGAGCCGTGTATCTGCTGAGCGATCAGATGTTTAGGTTCTGGTACAAGTTTGTGCCGCAGAACATCGGGCTGATTCAAAACGATATGGCCGAGATGGCGTATGAGCGCATTGAGCCGCACGTATCGGATTACATGGGTACGGTCTTTGAGATTATATGCAGACAATACGTGTACGAACTCGCGCGCGCGGGCCAGCTCGATGTGGTTCCGGCGAGTGTCGGGCGCTGGTGGGGGACGGATAATCGCACGCATACGCAGGAAGAAATCGACTTGATTGTTGACGATGGCGAGGGCGCTGCGCTGTTTGCGGAGTGCAAATGGCGCAATGAACCGGCGGGCGAAGACGCGCTGCAAAAGCTCGTGCACCGAAGCGAGCTCTTTAGACGGCAACGAAAAAGCTATGCACTTTTCTCAAAAAGCGGCTTTACGCAGGGATGTCGGGATGCTGCGGAGAGTAGGGGAGACGTCAAGCTGATTTCGTTTGCCGAGATGTGTGGGCGGAGATAACCAAGCGCGCTCTGATGTGATGCTCGGAATGGGACGCGCTTTCCCTTTGGCGGCCTTTGGCGGAAACTACGTCCCGGATTCCCGCTTCAGGATGGGATGCCGTTTCCGATAGAGGCATGGGGCGGAAAGTGCGTCCCAGAATCCGGCGCAACGCCGCTGGAGTAGAGGGGCGAGCTCCGGACTTCGTAACCGAAAATCCATTTGTTAAACCTGGCACCCGTGGGTAGAATAAGGTCGACGGCAGCCCAAGGGTGATAGCTGGGCAGCGCCGTTACTTCGATTAAGGGGTCAATGCCTTAGAGGCGTCGACCCCTCTTTTTCTGCTTCGTACGCTGCTTAAGTGCCTCGGTAAGTCCGATAAGCGCCGTGAGGAGCGAGACCAAAGCGGTCAGGAGCTTCACGAAATCAGTCAGATCGGTCATGGGCATCACCTCCCGTCGCATGGAGGGCGCTGCCCGGCACATGGAACTGCCGTCAACAACTGCAATTCTATCAAAGTACTGCTATAAATACGAATATATGTTCGATAATAACAGTGACGTGATTCTCTCAAAGTGTGGCTTTACGCAAGGATGCCGGAAAGCCGTGCTGTGCGATTTCATGTCCGCGCGGGCGCCTGTCCTTACAGCAATGTAGCCGCCTATGTAGCAAGCGGCGGTTGACGGAGAAAGGCCCTAACCGTGTCAGCTGAAAAGACGCCGTGTATCTCGGCTATCGATACGACGAAGTTTGCGCGCCAGATCGTGCTGGACTTTGGGTTTGCGCCGGTGCCAAAGCAGCGCCAGCGCCGTGGGCTGCGCAACGAGATCATCGAGGTCGGCGCTGTCAAGCTCGATTACCACGGCAACGTTATGGGCGAGTTCTCGCAGTTTGTGCAGACAGAATTTGCCGAAGGCGTTGCATTCCCCGTCCGTGAGCTCACAGGGATATCGGCTGTGGACACCGCGATGGCCGATCCGCTCTATGTGGTGATCAAAAGGCTCAGCGATTGGATCGGTCGCTACTCCGCCCAGGTGGTTTGCTGGAGCGGGGCGGATCGTCGACAGCTTTTGACCGAGTGCCAGGCAAAACATATCGACCTTTCCGCATTTCCTACGGACTGGGCTCACCTGCAGGCGTTTTACACCTCAATCATGGACGTGGGCAGCCACGGGTGCGTCTCTTTGAGTGACGCGGCGACGTGGTTTGGCATCGAGTTCGACGAGTCGACGGGCCATGCCCACAGCGCCCTGGTCGATGCGCGCGTGACCGCCAAGTTGCTCAAGCAGGTGATGGACGAGGACTACCGTGTGAGCCCGCGCGCCCAGGAAGTCCGCCAGCGGTGGGGGATGGGCTAGCGAGCCCAGACGCGCCTTTCTAGCAAGTGCCCCGAGCTGGGCGACCTGCTGCTAAAGCTGAAGGCGGAGGGGAGGTAGGGGGGCAGACGGCCATCCGGAGGCACCTGATCGGCGGCCCCTCGGGGCTTGCCCGTATCGTAGGCAATGCGCCGAATGCCCGCCATCGAAATTTATCGATGGCCTATTACAGACTGTAATGGGCTTGAGCCATCCCGGGGAAATTGCCGCGTGACCTATAATGTTCGGAACAGTTAAATGCGCTTTTTGCAATTGTGCAGATAGGTTTTGCTATGGTTTTCGATAAAGAGGCTTCGTTCGAAGAAGCGGTCATAACCGTGCTGAAGCAGCACGGCTGGGACGACGCGGGAGGTGTGCTTCGCTATCCCACCGAGCAGGACCTCATCGACAACTGGGCGAAGATTCTGTTCCAGAACAACGCCGACATAGACCGTCTGAACGGCTGCCCGCTCACCCAGGGCGAGATGGCGCAGGTCATCGAACAAATCGAAACGCTCAAGACCCCACTCGCACTCAACGGGCTTATCAACGGAAAGACCGTCGCCGTCACGCGCGACAACCCCGACGACGCGCTTCACCTGGGCAAGGAGGTGAGCCTGAAGATTTATGATCGTCAGGAGATCGCAGCCGGCCAGAGCCGCTATCAGATAGCTCAGCAGCCGGTCTATCCTGTGAAGAACAAGATCCTGAACGACCGTCGTGGAGACCTGTGCCTGCTCATCAACGGCATGCCGGTCATCCATATCGAGCTCAAGCGCAGCGGCATCCCCGTCAGCCAGGCCATTGGTCAGATCGAGAAGTATGCCCACGAGGGCGTGTTCACGGGACTCTTCCGCCTGGTGCAGATCTTCGTGGGAATGACCCCTGACGAGGCGCTGTACTTCGCCAACCCCGGAGCGGGTGCGTTCAACCCCAACTTCTTCTTCCACTGGGAGGACTTCAACAACGAGCCCGTCTGCGCGGGCGATAAACCCGGAACCGACGAATGGAAACGCTTCACCTCCACTCTGCTTTCCATTCCAATGGCGCACCAGCTCATTGGCTTCTACACCGTGGCCGACAGTTCGGACGGCTGCCTGAAAGTTATGCGCAGCTACCAGTACTACGCAGCCTCCGCCATATCCGACAAGGTGCGCAGGTGCAAATGGGACGAGAGACCCAAGAGCAGCGCCCCGGGGCGCCCCGGCGGTTACATATGGCATACCACCGGCTCCGGCAAGACCATGACGAGCTTCAAATCTGCCCAGCTCATAGCCGACTCGCGCGACGCCGACAAGGTGATCTTTCTCATGGACCGCATCGAGCTGGGCACGCAGTCGCTCTCCGAGTACCGCGCGTTCGCAGACGACGCCGACGACGTGCAGGGGACCGAGAACACGCAGGTGCTGAAGTCGAAGCTCGCGAGCGACGACCCCAAGAACCGCCTCATCGTGACCTCTATCCAGAAGATGAGCAACGTGAAGGCCGGCGAGGGGAGAATCACCCAGGCGGAACTCAACCGCCTGGCCTCCAAGCGGATCGTGTTCGTCATCGACGAGTGTCACCGCTCCACCTTCGGCGAGATGCTCCAGGACATACGCCGCGCGTTCCCCAACGCGCTGTTCTTCGGCTTCACAGGTACGCCGATTCTCGACGAGAACCAGAAGAAGGGCTCCACTACCGCCATGGTGTTCGGCGAGTGTCTGCACCGTTACAGCATCGCAGACGGCATCCGCGACGGCAACGTCCTGGGCTTCGACCCATATATGGTGACGACCTTCGACGACCACGACGTGCGCGAAGCGGTCGCCCTAGAGCAAGCGAAAGCCGCAACAGTAGCCGAAGCCATCTTCGACGATCGAAAGAGCAAGGTCTTCTACTACTATATGGACTCGGCAAAGGTCCCCATGGGACCGATGGTCGACAGCGCCGGCAACCACATCAAGGGCATCGAGGATTTCCTCACCCGCGCCCAATACTGGCCCGGCACTCCGCACCACGAAAAGGTCGTAGAGGACATCCTGCGCCGTTTCCCGGTGCTCTCCCACGGCAATAAGTTCCATGCAATCTTGGCGACGAGCTCCATCCCGGAGGCGATCGACTATTACCGAGCCTTCAAGGAACGCGCCCCGCAGATGAAGGTGACCGCCCTTTTCGACCCGAGCATTGACAACAAAGCCGGCTCTACGGTGAAGGAAGATGCCCTGGTCGAGCTCATAGAAGACTACAACAAGGCATATGGCCAGGAGTTCACCATCCCCACCTGGCCCGCCATGAAGAGGGATATCTCGGCGCGCCTGTCTCACAAGAAGCCCTACGTCAACGTCGACTCCAACCGCGACTCTCGTATCGACCTGCTCATCGTAGTGGACCAGATGCTCACGGGCTTTGACTCCAAATGGCTCAACACGCTCTACCTCGACAAGGTCATCGACTACGAGAGCATCATCCAGGCGTTCAGCCGCACGAATCGCCTGTTCGGCCCCGACAAGCCCTTCGGCACGATCCGGTATTACCGTCATCCCCACACCATGAAGGGCTATATCGAAGCGGCAGTGAAGCTGTATTCGGGAGACCGACCGCTCGACATGTTTGTCCAGAAGCTGCCGGAGAATATCGCGTTGATGGACGCGCGCCTTCAGGAGATACTCATGGTCTTCGAAGCAGCTGGCGTAGGAGACCTCTCCAAGCTCCCCGCATCGCAGGAAGCCAGGCGCAAGTTCGCAAAGGAGTTCGTTGAGCTCAGCGAGTTCCTCGAGGCCGCGAAGGTGCAGGGCTTCACATGGGAGCAGGACACCTACGAGTTTGAGGAGGAGCCGGAAGAAGGCGAGCCGAGGGGCAAGTCCTTCTTCGTGCAACCGGTCATCGACGAGCGGACCTATCTCATTCTCGTGCAGCGCTACAAGGAGTTGTTCGCAGGAGGGGGCGGGCCTGGCGACGCGCCCGAAGCGCCCTACGAGCTCGATGGTCATATAACCGAGATCGACACGGGGCTCATAGACAGCGACTACATGAACGCGAACTTCGAGAAGTGGCTGAAATGCCTTGAGCAGGACGACGAGGGTCTTGCCGCCGCGCGCGAGGAGCTCCACCGATCGTTCGCGTCCCTAAGCCAGGATGACCAGCGCTTCGCCGAGCTGTTCCTTCACGATGTCGAGCGAGGGGACGTCGCCCTGGAAGACGGCAAGACGTTGAGGGATTACATCACGTCCTATGCCCGCAAGGCGAAAAACGCTCAAGTCGAGCGAATCGTCGAGGCGCTCGGCATAGACGGCGAGCTGCTTGACACCATGGCCGCGCTTGACCTGACGGAATCGAACATTAACGAGTTCGGGCGCTTCGACGATTTGAAGGACTCGGTGGACAAGACGCGCGCCAAGGCCTTCTTTGAGCAGAAGGAAGGCAAGACGCTTCCTCTGTTCAAGGTGAACACCCGTGCGGCGGCGCTGTTGAAGAAGTTCATCCTGGAAGGCGGCTTCGACATCGACGAATGAGCGGCTTTTTTGAACAGGCGAAATCGAAAGTTTGTCTATCTGAGGGGATGCATGCGACCATGCGTCCCCTCGTTTCAACTTGGGAACAGCGTAAGCTGGGTGAATTCAGCAAGAAGATAACCACCAAGAACGCTGATGGCGGTCTTTCGGAGACGTTTACAAATTCTGCAGAGCAAGGCGTCATCAGTCAGCTCGACTACTTCGACCATGACATTACTAACAATGCGAATATCAGTGGTTACTATGTAGTTCAACCCGACAACTTCGTCTACAACCCACGGATTTCTGTAACGGCGCCTTGCGGTCCAATCAACAGAAACTGCCTGAACAGAGCGGGCGTCATGTCCCCGTTGTATACAGTTTTTTCGGTAGATGAGAGCGTGGACAAAACATACTTAGAGCACTATTTCAAAACGTCCAGGTGGCATGATTTTATGTTCCTCGAAGGCAATTCGGGGGCGAGGTCTGACAGGTTTTCAATCTCCGATGCAACGTTTTTCGAGATGCCTATTTGGTGCCCAAAAATCCCAGAACAAAGGGCGATAGCGAAGCAGCTCGAAACAACGGATTCCCTCATCACCCTTCATCAGCGTGAGCCAACTCACATGATGAAAGAGGGCAAAAATGCCAATCGGTATCAATGGAGAATCGCTTTTCTGCGATTACTACTCGCAATGGATTAGCGTCTACAAAGAAGGAGCCATCCGTGAGGTCACCATGGGAAAGTACCGGCTCACGCAGTCTTGGCTTGCCAAGCTGATTCCAGACCTCAAGATAAAAGATCTCGACCGGACCTCGTACCAGCAGCTCATCAATGGTTACGCAGAACACCACGAGCGCCAGACAACCATGGACTTCCACCATCAGCTTAAGGGGGCGATCCTTGATGCAGTTGACGAAGGGCTCATTCCCCGTGACCCTACGCGCAAGGCCATCATCAAAGGGAAACAGCCGCGGGCGAAAAAGATCAAGTATCTCAACCAGTTTGAGCTTCATGCCATGCTCGGCGACCTTGATTTATCAGGCGGGCCGAGTTGGGATTGGCTTATTCTGATAGTCGCTAAAACGGGCCTGCGCTTCTCCGAGGCCCTTGGGCTTACTCCCGAAGACTTCGACTTCGCCCATCAAACGCTCTCGGTGAACAAGACCTGGGATTACAAGAACGGTGGCGGATTCGTCCCCACGAAAAACGCCTCATCGATGCGAAAGGTTCAACTCGACTGGCAACTCATCATGCATCTTTCTGGACTGCTCAAAGACCTTCCGCCGACCGAGCCCATATTTGTGAAGGGAAAGGTCTATAACTCGACGGCTAACAGCGTTTTGGCGCGCCACTGCAAAAATGTTGGCGTGCCCACCATATCCGTCCATGGACTGCGGCATACGCACGCATCACTTCTACTGTTCGCCGGTGTCTCTATCGCCAGCGTGTCCCGAAGGCTCGGCCATGCAAGCATGACCACCACTCAGGAAACCTATCTGCACGTCATTCAAGAGCTCGAGAACAAGGACATTGACATCGTCATGAGGGCTCTTTCGACTCTAATTTAACCTGTATCAGCAAACCGTGGCTCACGCTGATGAAGGGTGATAAGAGTATTGAGGTCACAGAGATATTGGCCAATTTGGCGCTGTTCATTCATGGTACTTGGCAAAGAAACGAATATGCTCTCAACGTCGGATGAGTTAAACGACGGCAAAGCTCCAACTTGAATCAAGCTCGTTAAATCAAGACGTTCAAACAATGATCGACCGAATTGCGTGTCAAGCAGACTTGAATCCATTGAAAACGCCATGGTGTTGTTATCCAACAGAAACGGCTCATTTACCAGCCGTTTCCTATTTAACATGACTGCGGCTCCAACCTTAGCAAAGAAGATTGCGGGCACCTGACTAATCGGGCGCCAACCCATACGTGCAATTTGCTCAGCTGTCACGTAATTGTTTGACGCAACCAATTCGTACTCGTTTCCCGGTGTGTTCATGTCTGAGACTTTAAAGAAAGGCGTCCCCTCAGTACCGCCTTGCTCTGCGTCCGGGAAACCTATTCCTGACTGAGCAAAGCCAAGCTCTCCCAACTTACGCTGTTCCCAAGGGTCCGTAAAACCGGCAAAACGAATTTCAGGTACATTAGTCTTTTCCGTCACGTTATTCACCTCCCAACAGTTTCCGCAGCTCAGCAATGCCCGCCATATCGTATTCATTGCCCGTGAGCTGCCCCAACATCGCTGTCAACTCGTTTTCTGCCTCATTAATCTGATTGCACACGTCCGAATAGGTTGTCGCGTACTTTGCATTCAACGCCACAATCTTCGCAATGAAGTCGCCTACAACGGCATTGGGCAGTTCGAGTAAATCAGACTGCAGCGGCTCAATCCATTTCGCAGCCAGCAATTCGTCACACTGGACATCAGTCAAGCCCTCAATAACCTTTTTTGTCGTCTCTTCGAGCGCGACAAGCGCCTTTTTGTTTGCCTTTTTGAGGTCTTTCTCCTCATCGAGCAGAGTTTGAGCACGAACAAGCGCCATCTCAAAGTCGCCATTCGGATGCTTGCCGATACTCTTCACGGCTTTCTTGAGGGATGCCGCCACAAGCACGCCGTCATCGTCAAAAACATCGCTCGAGCCTTTCTCCTCCTCATCAAGATTCTCAAGAATCTCGTCAAGCTCTTGAGATATTTCATTCAAACGGGATTCGCACGCGGCAATTTCCTTGACATCATCAGCGAGCAGCTGCTCTTGGACAAGAGCAAACGGCAAAATGCGGCCCGTCCAGCCATCCTGCACCTCAACGTCTTTGCCACTCTTCTTCTTAATCACCAAATTTGGATCGACTTTACGTACAGCTTCCCTGCCCTCGGCTTGAATAACCTCGAGGTCGCTGGAAATGCCCGTCCATGCATCATCAAGAGCCTGATAGGCATCGTATTCGTCAACAAGCGCGATACCGGAAAGGGCATCGTGAAGTTGTGCCGCAATATGCTCTTCTTCGGCCACAGCGTCGACCTGCGACGCACCGTCCACCAACCTCTTCTGCAGCTCAGCAGGCAGATGCGACAATGCATCCCGATAGCCGCCTAGAAATGAGACGACGTTGGCGTTGGTCTTTACCGTTGCCGCCACGTCGTCTGCCACGACCGCAAAGCACGATCCGCCGCCATCGCCGTAAAGCTGGCCCTTCAGGCTCGGCCACACCTTCCAGTAGCGGTCGAGATCGTCGACCTCGGCCTTCGGAACTCCACCGAACATGGTGGCGTACACGTCCCAGCTCTCAGCGGCTTCGGACGAATCAACATAGCGCGGAATGTTGAGGTTGTAATCGTTGGCGCGTATCTCGTCGATGGTCACCAGGCGACTGAACTTGTCGATTGTCGCCCCAGCCGTGACCGCGTCTACGATGCGGCGTATATCGCTTGCGCGCAGCTTGTTGTTCTTGCCTTCCTTCACAAAGTGCTTCGAAGCGTCTACGACCAGCACGTCACTGCTCTCGCGCTGCTTGCGGAGTACCATGACGATGGCTGGGATGCCGGTGCCGAAGAAAATGTTGGCGGGCAGCCCGATAATTGCCTGAATATGGCGGTTCTCCACCAGGTTCTTACGGATGGTGCCCTCCTCGCCGCCGCGGAACAGCACACCATGGGGCAGAACGATGCACATGATGCCGTCGGGGCGCAAGTGGTACAAATCATGCAAGAGGAAGGCATAGTCGGCTTTGGATTTGGGAGCAACGCCGAACTTGAAGCGCGGATCGAGTTCTTTGTCTTCCGGATCCCAGTTTTGGGAGTAGGGTGGATTTGACACCACGGCATCGACGAACAGTGGATTGTAGGTCTCATCCTTGTTCTCGACCGTATCGAACCAGGGCCAATCGTCTTCGAGCGTATCGCCATTGCGCGCCACGATGTTGTCGGGGAGTATTCCGCGCATGACCAGATTCATGCGCGTGAGGTTGTACGTGTTCTCCTTAAGTTCCTGCGCATAATACTTGATGGAGTTGGGGTCGCCGTTGCGTCGCGCCACCGCCTTGCCGATATTGATGAGCAGCGAGCCAGATCCGCTCGTGGGGTCGTAGATGGTGATGTTCTCGCGTCCGGCCAGGTGCCACGAGATTATCTCGCTCATGAGCATGGAGACTTCGTGCGGCGTATAGAACTCGCCTGCTTTCTTACCGGCGTTGGCGGCGAAGTTGCTGATGAGGTACTCGTAGATGAAGCCAAGCACGTCGTAGTTCTGGCGACCGTCCATCGGGATGTCCTTGATGAGGTAGATGAGGTCGCGAGCGGCCTTGGACTGGCTCCGTGCGTCGGTGCCGAGCTTGGAGAGGCCGGTCTGCAGCGTGTCGAAGATGCCGTCAAAGACGCGCTTGCGGGCAGGGTCGATGTTGCGGCTAAAAGCAGAGAGGGCATCGCGAACGTTCGAAATCTCGAAGTCGCCGCCTTTGGCGACCCAGGTGGAGAAGAGGTTCTCGTAGGCGATGAAGTAGCCGCACTCGCCCTTGACGAACTCGACCGTTTCTTCGTCGTCTTCCACGAGGCTCGGCAAATCCTCCTCGGCGAAATCACGTGCCTTCAGGCGGGTGACTTCGGTCTCGGAGAGGAACTTGTAGAAGATGAAGCCCAGGATGTAATCCTTGTATTCATTTGCCTCGATTTTCGAGCGCATCTTGTTGGCGGATTCCCATATCTTTGATGCCAATTGCTGCTTGTTCATCTAGTTTTCCTCGCTTCTATAGACTTGGTTGAGCGTTTCTCCGTCGTCGCTTACCCATTCGGTCCAACCATTCTGGCTGCCGCCGAGCACGAACGCCGCCGCGGCGCTGGGCGTCGGGAACTCGAGATCTTCGGCGAGCTCTGCGATACCGCCCGAATCGCCGAAGATCTCCCTGCGTGCGGCCGCGACGGCCGCGTTTTTCAGCAGTTGCCGTGGTCCCCGTCGAGCAGGTAGTAGACGCCGCGCTGCGGGATGTTCGGCAGCGACTTCGCCTCAGCGAGGTCTTCCCTCGGAACGACGACGGTCACAAGCGACTCGCCGTTGATGCGACAGATGCGGATGCGGTCCGGCTGCGCGTCTATGAGCTGGACGGTGAGAGTCCTGACCCGGATCATGCTCACGCCCCTTTCTTCGCGAGCTCTTCGATCATGCAGGTGCGCACGAAGGCGGAGAAACTCATGCCTCGCAGCGCCGCTTCCTCCTTCGCTGCGTCGCGCAAGGTGTCGGGGATGCGCAGAGTCACGGAGACTTGATTACCGTTCACCAGGAAGCTCCTGATCTCGGTTTCGTCAGGGTTGCTCTTAATGAGCTCCTTGTAGTTATCAGGCATCTGTGCTCCCGTCACTCGAAATACAATACAAATGCGTTTACAGCATTATAGCGTTGTGTCCTCTATGCAAAATTTGTTGATTGGCGATTATTTAATTACAAGTGACATGAACAAAAGGAGAGCAAACGCAAATGAAGGTAACCGAGGCGAATCTGTTCGACCTTACGGGCGTAACGAAGACTTGTCTACATGAAGGCGGGCGAAAAGTAGAGCTATCGTTGGCCGTTTGCCAACGCTGTGGCAAGTTGTCGGTGCAATGCCTGGGGCATTTGAGGTAAGTCATAGTGCCATAATACGGTCGTGCTATGGCAGAAAGGCAGGTTTCGTGTGGGTGCTTGGATGATTCGCGCTGGGCGCGGGGGAGTATATGCGACCAGCTGGCTCGAGCGTGGCGTCATAGGTATCGGTTGGGATTTTGATAGTGCCGATATTGCCGCTATGGATCGCGAGCAGATTAGGGCGGCATATGGCCAGGCGCATCCCGGTGACAGCAAGGGTAAGGTCGCGGCGGGTGTTGGGCAGGTTTACCGTTTTGCGCACGATATGACGACGGGCTCGACCGTTGTCATGTACGATCCGGAGAACCGCCTTTATCACCTCGGCGTTATCACTGGCCCCTGCGTTGCCGTCTGCGATATGGACGGAGTGACCTACACGCGAGACGTCAATTGGGGCGAAACCGCTCCACGTGACGTGCTCTCGCCTTCTTCTAAGAATTCACTTGGCGGCATCCAAACCATCTTTGCCGTGTCTGATGAGGTTATGGCCGACCTCATGAACGCTGCAAAGGACAAGTCGGCGGTGCCTTCGAATGATTCCGCCAGCGATGATAGCAACGCGACGAATGACGAAGAAACCCTAGCAGCGACCTATGACAATGGTATTGAGCTCATTAAGGATCGCGTTAACCAGCTCGATTGGGAGGATATGGAGCGCTTGGTAGCGGGCTTGCTCAAGGCCATGGGCTACTGCGCTCGCGTTATGCCCAAGGGCCCTGATGGTGGTCGCGATGTGGTAGCGTCTCCGGATGCTCTCGGGTTGGAATCGCCCCGCATTGTCGCTGAAGTCAAACACCGTAAGGGCGCTATGGGAGCCCCAGCGGTTCGTGCATTTATTGGTGGCCTTCGCGCGGGCGATCGCGGCCTGTACGTGTCTACGGGCGGCTTTACGAAAGAGGCACGCTACGAGGCGGATCGCGCAAACATTCCCGTGCGACTACTCGATCTGGATGCCTTCGTACGTCACTATGTCGAAATCTATGACAAGACCGATGACGACACCCGTTCCATTCTTCCACTCACGCGCATTTGGTGGCCAGCATAAAAGGAGGCGTAAGGGTAGTTCGGCTGCGATGGATTATTGGGACTTATAAATAGGAGTTAATGATGTCTTTTGACGCAAGACAGAGCGTAGTGGGTCGGTTGTTGAATGATGCAATATACCGTATCCCGCGAAATCAGCGTATGTATGTCTGGAAGGAAGATAATTGGAACGACCTGTTTCAGGACATTGAGCTTGTTACGAACGGTGTTTCTTCATCTCATTTCATCGGCTCGATCGTTCTTATGGAGGAGGTCGCCGAAGAAGGGCTTTCTGTTTTTACGATCATCGATGGGCAACAAAGAATCATCACTCTGACAATTCTTCTGTCGAGCATCCTGTATGCCTTCAAGCGACGTGGTCTGTTTGAAGATGCCGGCGGTACAAAGAAGTATCTTGTGGCTACTGACGTAAAAAACAACGAGCATGTGATTGTGTCCCCGGGCAATCACTTAACTCTGGAACGTATTGTTTTGGGTGTCATAGGGGTGGACGGAACGACCGCATCATCTACGACACCCACCGCATTTGCAAAAGAGAGATGCGCATCTGCAACAAAGGATTCATTGATTGTGAAAGCGTTTCAGCATTTTTCTACTTGCTTGGAGCGCATGCCAGACGACAAATTAATTGCATTTCGAAACGCAGTTATCTCAACATCGTACGTAAGTATTAGCTCTTCAACAGAAGAAGACTCTTATACCATCTTCGAAATCCTCAATGCTCGTGGCATCGAGCTTGAAGACCACGAGTTGCTGAAAAACTACATCATGCGCTATATAAACCCGGTGGAAAAAAGAGACGATGCCAAAATTGTTTGGTCTGAAATTGAGCAGCTGCTCGGCTCCAACATGAAACCTTTTTTGAGACAGTATGCTATTCAGCGATATCGTCTAACCCAGAAAGACAAAGAAGGTCCGTATAAGAAAATCCGCGATTCAGCTGATCCCGTTAAAGCCTCTGAGCTTCTCTTTGACTTGAAGAAGAAGGCAGAGTATTACGCCGAAATAGTGACGCCCACTACAGGCGACAGAAACGCCGAGATATTGCTTTTCTTTAAGGCACATAATGTCAAAGTTTTTCGTCCGCTCCTGATGAGTTTGATGCATTGCCGCGATAGGGAACAAATCTCTTTGCAGGAATACAGCGACTCACTTGAGTTTATTTACAGGTTTTACATTTGTTACAAAGTCGTTGGGGGGATGGAATCAAATCATCTGACAGATTCTATTGGCAAACACTCATATTTGCTTGAAACAGAATGCTCTCCGAAAGTCATCGAGGAATGGCGCAAAAGCTTTGGGAGTAAGCTGCCGAGTATCGAAGCGTTTAAGACGAGCCTAAGTGCTCTGGGATGGTCCCATCAATGGACGCTTTACGAAGACAACAAACTCAAAGACAGATGCAAATTGGTACTGTCTTTGCTGGAACTGAGCATGGGTGGAGCTAAAGAGCTTGGAGAGTACACAATCGAGCACGTATTGCCTGATTCCGCAGGCGAACAAAATGCTTTGATCGGCAATTTGCTTCCACTCGAATCAGGCTTAAACGCACGATGCAAAGATAAGCCCATCGAGGAAAAACTAGTCATATACCGAGAGTCGCGTTTCGTAACTACAAGAAAGTTTGCAGAGAGATATGAAAAGAGGGAGTTGAACGTTGCGCGGAGAACTGCTCATATTGCGGACACGTTATATAAGCAGTTCCAAATGTAGTGGTTCTCAAGTCTTACGTTCTGCCCTTTCTGCTATAGCCAGTAATCGTTCCAATTGAAAGGTACTTATGATTCAGCAAGTTGCTTTCGAGGTCCCCGCAGAAATTGCGGTGGGCCTAGCTTCGGGTAAGTATGTCCAATGGGGCGGTGTTGTGCGCGACGGCGCCGGGCATATTGTTCGGCATCTTAAGCCTGCAGATGTTCAAAATGGGGCTAACAAAGCGCTGCGCATAGCTAACCAGGCGGTGCAGCTTGCGAAGCAGAATAAGAAAGTTGCTATAGCGGCACTTGCGGTTGCGGGCGTAGCTGCGGTCGGCGGAGGCGTCTATGCAGGGGTGACTCGCGTGCGTCACAGTAAAGAAGACGCGATGCGAAAGAAGCGGATGGCAGACTTTAGCTCCGCTTTCTCGGAATACCTCAAAGCTCTGGGGGAAGGCGAACTTACAATCGAGACAATTGACAGATTGGAAGACGCCATAGCGGCTCTTAATGACGGCAAGGAAGATTTCACGGTTGAAATTCAGGGCGAGCAGTTTGAGGACATTGTCAAGTCCGTGCGCGACTACACTGATCGTCTGTCCAAGGCGAATGGTGGGAAGACCTCCAATGCCGTTCTTAAGTTGTTCGAAAAGAAACCGAATGACGTTGAAGGCCTTAGGGAATGCCTTAACACTCAGCGTGAAATACTCTTGCGAGCGGCATAGATAAACCCAGCTGGCACTTGTGCATGTCAAAAGGCATACACAAGTGTCAGTCTTTTGACATCGTGTGGCCTGAGCGGCGGCGTGCAACGGCTGCACGCCGCCTGCGTCTACCTACACCCCCGCAATCCCGCGCGCCGCACTCAGCAGCTCGTACTCCCTCTGACTCCACTGGCGCAGCTCGGCAGCCTCGACGGCGTCGCGGCACAGGTCCAGGAATACCTCGGCTCCCTCGCAGAAGCACTCGCGGGCAAAGGCACCGGATCCGTCCGCGACGCACACGCCGTCGGCAAAGAACTTCCAGCTGGACGGCTCGCGCGAGTCGTCTCCGAGCAGCTTGATCTGCAGTACGTGCGGATTTCCAGCAGCACAGAGCTCTTCCTCGAGCAGCTGCACGGTAAAACGCATCTGGTGGGAGAGACTGCTCTTGACCATGGCCGAGGCATAGCCGCTCGGCCCGTCCAGAAGATGCATTCGTTTTGGCTTCGCTGCCAGATTGTGGAAGTTGCGCTCGCTGCGCACAGAGAAATTGTCCATACGGACTCCTTTCATCGATGCTGGCAGGGCCACCGTGCCTCTTGGCCGGTTGGCGTCGGGATCGTGGAGCCAACTCTCTACCCCGACTCTGGATAAAACGCGCCCGCTCCTTGCGGGCACGATGGAGTCTATCATCGCGCGCGGACAAAAATCAACCCCGTGCGGCAATGAGCGCACGGGGTTGATTTGGTCTACGACCCTCAATTTTTGGCATTTGTTATTCGTCGTCCCCGTCGTTGGGGTCGCCCTTGAGGGTGTTGATGTCCAGGTACTGGTTATCGTCCTCTTTTTGCTGGGTCTCCGACTCCGCTTGGGTGGGGCCGCGGAACAGCTGGAATCCCTCAAACGCAATGACACCGAGCAGGGCAATGATAATGGCGATAAAGGCAACCTTGACTGCCTGCGGAAATTCCGAGAAACGCAGCGCCTTTTCCTCGGCGTAATAATCGGCGAAGCGCTCTTCGCCCGTGCTTTTGGTATGCGCCGGCGCGGACGCGGCCTCCGGGTCATATTCCGGTGCGGGCGTGGCAGCGTACGGATCGTTGAGATAATCGCTCGATGCGGTGCCATAATCCTCGGTCTCGATGCGACCGTTGCCAGCATAGCCATCGGAATAATCGGAATATGCCGCACCGCCCTCATAGTCCGCGGCACTCGTGTTGGCGGCAAAAAGTGGGTTAACTGGAACGTCGAGCGCCGGCATGCCGGTAGAGGTCTCATCCAGATCGGCTGCAGCCCAGGAATCGTAGGCAACCTGATGGGCAACGGGCTCATCGAGCCTTGCGACCGGAGGCTTGCGTGCTGCAGGAACAGGCAACTGCTGGGCGCTGTACATAACGGTGCTGTCGGCCGATTTGCCCTGCGCCGCTGCAGCGAGAAATGCCGCCGTCTCGGACGGGTCGCTTGCGGGGCGGGAAGCGGGCGTGGGCGCCGAAGTGGGTGCGGGCGTAGGCGCGGGCGTCGAAACAGGCGACTGCGCAGGAGTCGGCGCAGATGCGGGCTTAGGCGCAAGTGCGGGATTGGGACTTGACGGGCGAGCCCCGCCGCCCATGAGTTCGTCGGCGGTCCACGGGCGATCATCCATCACGTCGTCAAGGCTCAGCGAAAACAGGTCGTCTTCACCCTCATCGAACATGCGGTGCACATGTCCACCAATTGCCGGAATCAATCCGCGACCGGTGCATGATGCCTTGCTCAACGCCATTCTGTTCCATCCTTTCGAAATACTAATGACATCGATTATATGGAACTTCCCAAGCGGCTCGGTCTTGGATTCGTGCTTTCCAGAACTCGCGCCCAAAAGGGGAGGGGCAATCCAGGCGAGTGCCTACTTGTCGCCGGCCGCCGCCTTGGCCTCATTGAGGTAGCTATAGAAGCTGTACTTGGAGATGCCAAAGAACTCGCAGGCGCGCTCGCTCGACTTGGAAATGAGAAAGGCGCCGCGACGGTCGAGGTAGCCAATGGCACGAATGCGCTCGTCTTTGGTCATGAGTGCCGCGGGCTTGCCCACAAACTGCTCGCACTCGTGCAGCAGGTCCTCGAGCAGGTCGCCGATGTTCTTGGTAATGGGCTCGGGCTCGGTATAGCCCGTGCTGCCGGTGCCGGTAAAGGCGTCGAGCGAACGCTCAAAAGCCTTCATGAGCGTAATGTCAAAGTTAATGCCCAAAATGCCGACGGGCTTGCCCTCATCGTTGCGGATAAAGATGGTCGAGGACTTGAGCAGCTTGCCGTCGGCGGTTTTAGTGAGGTACGGCTCGCGGTCGTGTATGTCGGCGGTGCCCTCGTGCATGGACTCAAGCACAATATGGCTGGGGCCGTCACCCAGTTTGCGCCCGCTGACGTGGCCGTTTTCGATCACTACGATGGAGTGGTCCACGTCCTCGGTCTCCAAGTCGTGGACGACGATTTCGCAGTTGGGGCCAAACTGGAGCGCCAGGCCGTGTGCAAGACGCTTGTAAAACTCAATCTGTGCGGGGGTCATGGGTGCCTTCCTAAAAATTAGTTTGGGCTCACTTTGCCATAAACCCCACTTGTTCGCAAATAACGAAAGCGTCGCTGCGTTATGTGACCGTTCGGCGGCGAAAAAGTACCGATTACGGCAACAAACAATTCGTTAGGTATGCCAATCAAAAAGTGTGATAGAACATTACTAACAAACTTTTTGTTTGGCATCCACATAAAAGTTCAGCCGTGTGAATGGGATCGGGCTGAAACGCGTATGCGGGGGCCGGCAAGAGAGGACTTAAGGAGTTCACCGTATGGCCGATAAGATCCAGTGGGCGGGCAACACGATGCCCAAGAGCGATGATAAGCACTTGGGAATCATGAGCCTCGACCACGTGAAGAAGGCCCGTGCCTTCCACCAGTCGTTCCCTCAATATACCGTCACCCCGCTTGCCCGCCTGG
>CAVFEY010000006.1:0-30667 GCA_963621725.1 Firmicutes bacterium AF25-13AC | reverse complement strand
GCCTGGACGGTCAGGCTGCGCGCTTGGGTCTGTCCAACCTGTGCGTTAAGGACGAGAGCTATCGCTTTGGCCTCAACGCCTTTAAGGTTCTGGGCGGATCGTTTGCCATGGCCAACTACATTGCCGACGAGACCGGCAAGGACGTTGCCGAGTGCACCTTCGATTACCTGACTTCCGATCAGCTGGCCAAGGACTTTGGCCAGGCTACCTTCTTTACCGCCACCGACGGCAACCATGGCCGCGGTGTGGCATGGGCTGCCAACAAGCTGGGCCAGAAGGCCGTCGTGCACATGCCCAAGGGTTCCACCAAGCCCCGCTTTGATAACATCGCCGCCGAGGGCGCCACGGTGACCATCGAAGAGGTCAACTACGACGAGTGCGTGCGCATGGCCGCCGCCGAGGCTGACGCCTGCGAGCGTGGCGTCATCGTTCAGGACACCGCCTGGGAGGGCTACGAGAAGATCCCGTCCTGGATCATGGAGGGTTACGGCACCATGGCTTCCGAGGCTGCCGAGCAGCTGCGCGAGATGGCCATCAACCGCCCGACGCACGTGTTTGTCCAGGCTGGCGTGGGTTCGCTCGCCGGCGCCGTGGTGGGCTACTTCACCAACCTGTATCCCGATAACCCGCCCACCTTCGTCGTGGTTGAGTGCGCGCCTGCCGCCTGCCTGTACAAGGGCGCTGCCGCCGGCGACGGCGACCCGCGCATCGTGGACGGTGACATGCCCTCCATCATGGCCGGTCTGTGCTGCGGCGAGCCCAACATCCTGGGCTGGGATATCCTGCGCAACCACACCACAGCCTTCGTGTCCTGCCCCGACTGGGTCACCGCTCGCGGCATGCGCACCCTGGGCGCTCCCGAGAAGGGCGACCCGCGCGTCATCTCCGGCGAGTCCGGCGCGGTGACCACCGGCCTGGTCGAGACTCTCATGCTCGATTCCGAGTACGCCGAGCTCAAGGAACTCATCGGTCTGGACAAGACGAGCTCCGTGCTCTGCTTCTCCACGGAAGGTGACACGGATCCCGACCAGTATCGCCGTATTGTTTGGGAAGGCGAATATCCCACTTGCTAATCGTTAGGGCGGAGTAAATAGGTATCGCTCCGCCACCTCACAGGTAGATTCCTTCATATGAAAGGTTATGAACAATGGCTAAAGAACTCGATTTCGACGCTATCAAGGCTGCTGCTGAGTCCCATCGTGCTGATATGACTCGCTTCCTGCGCGCTATGATCTCCCATCCCTCTGAGTCCTGCGAGGAGGGTGAGGTTGTTGCCTGCATCAAGGCCGAGATGGAGAGCCTTGGTTATGACGAGGTCAAGGTCGACGGCCTGGGCAACGTCATGGGCTTTATGGGCGAGGGCGACAAGATCATCGCCATCGACTCTCACATCGACACAGTCGGTATCGGCAACATCGAGAACTGGGACGCCGATCCCTATGAGGGCTACGAGACCGACGAGATCATCTACGGCCGCGGCGGCTCCGACCAGGAGGGTGGCATGGCTTCCGCTACCTACGCAGCCAAGATGATGAAGGACATGGGCCTCATCCCCGAGGGCTACAAGATCATGGTCGTCGGCACCGTCCAGGAAGAGGACTGCGACGGCATGTGCTGGCAGTACATCTACAACAAGGACGGCATTAAGCCCGAGTTCGTCATTTCCACCGAGCCCACCGACGGCGGCATCTATCGCGGTCACCGCGGCCGCATGGAGATCCGCGTCGACGTTCACGGTACCTCCTGCCACGGCTCCGCTCCCGACCGCGGCGACAACGCCATCTACAAGATGGCCGACATCATCGCCGACGTCCGCGCCCTCAACAACAACGGTTGCGACGAGTCGACCGACATCAAGGGTCTCGTCAAGATGCTCGACCCCAAGTACAACCCCGAGCACTTCGAGGACGCCCGCTTCCTGGGTCGCGGCACCTGCACCGTCAGCCAGATCTTCTACACCAGCCCCAGCCGCTGCGCCGTGGCCGATTCCTGCGCCATCTCCATCGACCGTCGCATGACCGCCGGTGAGACCTGGGAGTCCTGCCTGGACGAGATCCGCAACCTGCCGGCCGCCAAGAAGTACGGCGACGACGTGAAGGTCTCTATGTACATGTACGACCGTCCGTCCTGGACCGGCGAGGTCTACGAGACCGAGGCTTACTTCCCCACGTGGATCAACAAGGAGACCGCTCCGCACGTCAAGGCCCTCGTCGACGCTCACAAGGCCATGTTTGGTGACGAGCGCATCGGCTGCGAGCCCAGCATGGACAAGCGCACCGGTCGCCCTCTGTGCGACAAGTGGACCTTCTCCACGAACTGCGTTTCCATCCAGGGCCGCTATGGCATCCCCTGCGTCGGCTTTGGCCCGGGTGCCGAGTCTCAGGCTCACGCTCCCAACGAGGTCACCTACAAGGATGACCTGGTCACCGCTGCCGCCATGTATGTGGCTGCCCTGAACCTCTACGATCCGAGCCAGGCCGATGGCGATGCCACCGTGTTCCGCGCCGGTCTGACCAACAACAAGATCGATTAGTCCCATTCCTCGATCTTGTTGAGCCGGGGGCAGTTTATGCCCCCGGCGCCTCCTGTTGACTTGGGGCCCGCGGTCGTTATCTCCCATGCTTCCTCGACGGTGGCGGGTCCTCGTCATAGCGCTCTGCATGTTCTAGCCACACGCGCATGCCGGAGCGCATCTACTCATTGCGATCGTTTCACCTTTAGAAAGGACATTTACATGGACGCCAAGTTTACCGAGCTCGTCGAGCAGCTGAACGGCCTCGATTTTAAGGGTATGTACGGCAGCGACTTCCTGCACACCTGGGATAAGACCACCGATGAGCTCAAGGCGCTCTACACCGTCGCCGACGCTCTGCGCGAGCTGCGCGAGAACAACGTTTCGTCCAAGATCTTCGATTCGGGCCTGGCCGTCTCGCTGTTCCGCGACAACTCCACCCGTACGCGCTTCTCCTTCTCTAAGGCCGCCAACCTGCTCGGCCTTGAGCTGCAGGACCTGGACGAGAAGAAGTCCCAGATCGCTCACGGCGAGACCGTCCGCGAGACCGCTACTATGATCTCCTTCATGGCCGACGTCATCGGCATCCGCGACGACATGTACATCGGCAAGGGCGACGCCTACATGGCCGAGGTCTCCGAGTCTGTCCAGCGGGCTTACGAGGATGGCGTTCTGGATCACCGTCCCACGCTCATCTCCCTGCAGTCCGACTCCGATCACCCCACGCAGTCCTCTGCCGACATGCTCTACCTTATCAACGAGTTTGGCGGCCTCGAGAACCTCAAGGGCAAGAAGGTTGCCGTCACCTGGGCCTATTCGCCCTCTTACGGCAAGCCGCTGTCCTGCCCGCAGTCGCTGATCAGCCTGCTGCCCCGCTTTGGCATGGACGTCACCCTGGCTCACCCCGAGGGCTACGACCTCATGCCCGAGGTCGTCGAGCGCGCCAAGGGCTATGCCGCCGAGTCCGGCACCACCTTTAAGCAGGTCAACACCATGGCCGAGGCCTTCGAGGGCGCCGACATCGTGATCCCCAAGAGCTGGGCTCCGTTTGCCGCCATGGAAAAGCGTACCAACCTGTACGCCGAGGGCGACGACGCCGGCATCGCAGCGCTCGAGAAGGAGCTGCTCGCCCAGAACGCCACCCATCAGGACTGGTGCTCCACGACCGAGCTCATGGAGAAGACTGCCAACGGCCAGGACACCATCTTTATGCACCCGCTGCCCGCCGACATCTCCGGTGTCTCCTGCGAGCACGGCGAGGTCAACGCCGACGTCTTCGACATGCACCGCGTGGGCATGTACAAGGAGGCCAGCTACAAGCCGTACGCCATCGCAGCCATGATGTTCCTGCAGAAGGTTGCCGATCCCGCCGCTACCCTCAAGGCCCTCGACGAGCGCAACACCGCCCGTTGGCTCCAGGCCTAAAGCCGGGTTGAGGTAAGCCATGTAAAGGGGGCGCTCTGCCAACCGGCGGGGTGCCCCTTTTTTGCATCGCGGGCGTGCGGGATAAGCGCTTTCGATGTGGATGCCCGCGGCGCGAGTTATGGGTACGATGGTTTCAGGGGAGGTATCACCATGAAACTTGGATGCGTCATTATGGCTTCGGGCGAGGGCAAGCGGTTTGGCTCTAACAAGATGCTTGCCGATATCTATGGCGAGCCGCTGATTGCCCGGACCATCGATTCGGTTCCCCGGGGCTTTGACGTTGTGGTTTCGACGCGTTGGCCCGAGGTCGCCCGGATTTGCGAGGACAAACATTGCCCGTGCGTGCTGCACGATGGCGAGCTGCGCAGCGAAAGCGTCCGTGCGGGCCTTTCGTGGGGAGTCGAACGCAACTGGAAAGGCTGCCTCTTTTTGCCGGGCGACCAGCCGCTCGTGAGTTCGGATTCTTTTGAGGCTTTGGTTCACGCGTTTGACGAACGTGGCCGCAAACATCCGGTGCGCTTGGCGTGCAACGGTGAGCCTTCGAGTCCGGTGCTCTTTCCGGCGGAACTATTCGATGCACTCATGCGTCTTGAGGGCAAGGACGGCGGGGGCTCGATTCTCAAAGGTCGCGTCGACGTTGCGCTGGTCGAAGCGCGTGCCTACGAGCTGTGGGATGTCGATACCGCCAAGGGACAGCGACGCATAGCGGAGCATATCGCGGCCTGCTCGTATTTTGATCGCGTGGCCAACTGTATGAATCGATAAGGAGCAACATGATCATCATCAAAAACGGCGCGCTCGTGACGCCACAGGGGCTTCGCCGCGCCGATCTTGCCATGGAGGGCGACAAGATCGTGCGGATTGCCGCGGCGATTGAGCCGGGCGAGGACGATACCGTCCAGGACGCCACGGACTGTTGGGTGTTCCCCGGCTTTATCGACGGCCACACGCACATGCAGTGCTGGACTGGCATGGATTGGACAGCCGATAGCTTTGAAACCGGCACGCGTGCGGCTGCCTGCGGCGGTACGACGACCATCGTGGACTACGCGACGGCTGATCGCGGCGTGACCATGCCCGATGCCTTGGCCGAGTGGCATCGCCGTGCCGACGGAACCTGCACGGCCAACTACGCCTTTCATATGGCACTCGCCGAGTGGAATGAACGCAACCGCGCCGATCTTTCGGCTATGCGCGAGGCGGGCGTATCGTCGTTTAAGACCTACTTTGCCTACGATCATTTGCGCCTGGACGATGCCGAGACGCTCGAGGTGCTCGAGGAGCTCAAGCGCGTGGGCGGTATCCTGTGCGTGCATTGCGAGAACGGTACGCTGGTGAATGAGCTGCAGAAGCGCGTGTACGAGCAGGGGATTCATGGGCCCGAGGGGCATGCGCTCAGCCGCCCGGACGTGTGTGAGGCCGAAGCCGTGAGCCGCCTGCTGTATCTGGCGCACTTGGCCGGGGACGCTCCGGTCAACGTGGTGCACCTTTCGACCAAGCTGGGGCTCGAGGCCATTCGCGCTGCCAAAGCGCGCGGGCAGAAGAACATCTATGTCGAGACCTGCCCCCAATATCTGATGCTTGACGACACCTGCTATCTGGAGCAGGGCGAGGACGGCTTTGCGGGCGCCAAGTACGTGATGAGCCCGCCGCTGCGCCATGCCGGTGACCGTGCGGCATTGCGCGAGGCGCTTGTGGCCGGCGAGATCGATACGATTGCGACCGATCATTGCAGCTTTAACCTGCACGGGCAAAAGGACCGCGGGCGCGACGATTTCCGCGCGATTCCCAACGGCGGGCCCGGCGTGGAGCATCGTCCCGTCGCGATTGCCACGAGCTTTGAAGGGCAACTGGGCCCCGAGGATCTGTGCCGCTTGATGAGCGAGAACCCGGCGCGCGTCTTCGGCATGTATCCGCGCAAGGGCTGTCTTGCCGAGGGCTCCGACGCCGACGTGTGCGTGTGGGATCCGTGCGCGCGTTGGACGATCAGCGCCGCGACACAGCATCAGGCCGTGGACTACACGCCGCTCGAGGGCTTTGAGGCACATGGCCGCGCCAAGGCCGTGTTTGTGAACGGCGTGCTGGTGGCGCGCGATGGCGAGCCCACCGGAGCCCAGCCTGGCCGCTACGTGCCCCGCTAGCAGCAAAGATGCCGTGTCCCCTCCGCAGTTGCGGTGAAATACGGACTGTTTGCGGCCGTTTGGCGGCCAAACAGTCCGTATTTCACCGCAACTGACGAGATGGGGCCGGCTATTTGAGGCTGCTGGCGACGACGGGGCGGCCGAGGGCTGCCTCGAAGCAGTCGGCCATCGTGGGGTCGCTGAGCGTGTCGACTTGGTTGAGCATGATGCGGGCATTGTTGAGGTTCAGCATCCGCAGCTCGGCATTGAGCACCTGGGCGACGCGCTCTGGGGTGGCAGTGTCGGTGAGCTCGCAGCCGCAACGCTCGCAAAAGAGCTCGGGGCGGTGGGCAACCTCGGCGACGGGTTTGCCCAGTCCCGAGGCGCCGACGACCCAGACAACGTTTGCCGTGCCAGAGGGAATCACCGGCTCCCAGGCGGCGTGCGCCTTGAGCGGGAGCCGCTTGCTGCCGTCCGCCTCGGCCAACACGTAGTCAAAGCGCTGTGCCAGCTCGCCGAGTGGCTCGGCGGGTGCGGAGAGCTTGCCTGCTTCCGGGTCTAAGACACCCGCCTGGCAAATACTCCCGCGGGCAAGTCCCGCGCACGCCTCACAGGTGCAGCCGGGAACATGCGCGGCACCCGGCTTCCAAGGTGCGGCACCCAGGCGACGATTCGACCCGTCCCACGGGACGCCGGCGACGGGAAACATGTGCGTGGTGGTGCAGAGGAGCACCCCGCCGCCGGCGCGCATGAGCTCGAGACCCAGCGTTTTCAGCAACGTCGACTTGCCGCCGCTGCCGATAATCGCGGTAATGCCCGGCTCGATCCTGAGCGCCGAGGCAAGATTGCCGCTAACCGTTTCCATCTGTTCACCGCCGTATAATACTGTGATAATAAATAATCATCAGAGTAGCGGTCGAACCGCTTTTGCTCTGCTCAAACCGTAGCACAGGGAGGTGCCCCGGGAATGCTCGTTTATGTTCGCGGCGCCGGCGATATCGCCACGGGCGTCGCCGCTCGCTTGGTGCGCGCCGGCGTGTCAGTTGTCATGGCCGATATCGCGGTTCCCACGTGCATCCGCCGCACAATCAGTTTTTGCGAGGCTATTCGCCTGGGCGAGGTCCAGGTCGAGGGCATTCGCGCTCGCTTGGCGCAGACGCCGGCAGAGGCGCTCGAGATTACCCAAGCGGGGGATGTTGCCGTCGTGGTGGACCCTCAGGCCAAGATGCTCGATGAGCTTAAACCCGCGGCTGTGGTCGACGCGATTCTGGCCAAGCGCAACCTGGGCACCACGCGCGACATGGCGCCTACCGTCATCGCCGTGGGGCCGGGCTTTACCGCGCCGGTCGATTGCGACGCCGTGGTCGAGACCATGCGCGGGCATTTTTTGGGCCGTGTCATTACCCAGGGCTCGCCCCAGCCCAACACGGGCGTGCCGGGCGTCATCGCCGGATATGGCAAGGAGCGCGTTATCCACAGCCCCGCCGCCGGCGTGTTTCGGTCCGACCGCGCAATCGGCGACATCGTGAGCGCCGGAGACGTGATTGGCTACGCGGACGATACGCCCATGTGCACGCAGATCGATGGCTGCCTGCGCGGGCTTTTGGCGAACGGCGTGCAGGTGACTGAGGGCTTTAAATGCGCCGATGTCGATCCGCGCGGCGATGCCAGCTATATCAACTACATTTCGGACAAGGCGACGTCGGTCGGCGGCGGCGTGCTCGAGGCACTCGCTATGCTCACCGATATCTTTAGAGGATAGAAGGCGGCAATGGAAAAGCTCGATGTTGTGAATGCGGCGCTTGCCGCCCTGCGTGCTGGCGAGACGTGCGAGCTGGCGGTCGTGGCCGGCACGGCGGGGTCGTCACCGCGCGGTGTGGGCGCATGGATGGCCGTCTTTGCCGATGGCAGCCAGGCGGGCACTATCGGCGGCGGCAAGATTGAGCTCTTTGCGCTGGATGAGGCGCGCGAACTCCTGAGCGCGGGACAGTCGCGTCTGGTCCGCTACACCATGGGCGGCGAGAACTCCGATACCGGCATGATCTGCGGCGGAGCCATTTGCCTGTGCTATCTGCATCTGGATGCGACCCAGGCACCGTTGTTCCAGGAAATTGCCGACGTCTTGGTCTATCGGCGCATCGGCGACTTCGTCATCGACTTTGAGCCGTTTATCGCGAGCGCGCTCGAGGGCGATGTGGCCGAGTACCATGGCGAGGCATCGCGCCATACCATTGCGGGCTGCCCCGGGCTTTCACTGGTGGAGGAGGGGAGTAACGTCACCTACACCAACGCTGCCTCTGAGATTCCCGCGGCGCACATCGAGACGCTCTGCCCCGAGGGCCTGACCTACATCTTTGGCTGCGGACACGTGGGCGCCGCGACGGCGCGCGTGCTCACGGCGGCGGGCTTTGCCGTCGTGGCCTGCGATGACCGCCCCGGCACGTTGACGCCCGAATGGGTGCCCGGTGTCTACGATCGTCGCCTGGTCGATTACAAGAACCTGAGCGAGCTGTGTCCCATCGGTCCGCGCGACTTGGTGGTCGTCGCCACGGCGGGTCACAAGTCCGATATCGACGTGGTGATTCAGGCCATGCGTGCCAAGCCTGCCTACCTGGGCTGTCTGGGTTCGCGCCGCAAGACGGCCTTTGTGCGTGCCCGCCTGGAGCAGGAAGGCTTTACGCAGGACCAGATCGACGAGCTGCACCTTCCGATCGGCGTTGCCATCGAGGCCGAGGACCCCGAGGAGATCGCCATCTCCATCGCCGCCGAGATGATCCACCTGCGCCGCACCAAACTCGTCCCCCGCAAGCGCTAATCCCCGTTCCCACCGATAAGTTGCGGTGAAATACGGATTGTTTAAGCCTGTAAGGCCGCCCAACAGTCCCTATTTCACCGCAACTGCTTTTTGGGACCCATTTGTGCGGGGGAGTTGTGGAGTTGTGCAGGCAGACGAGGTTTTTCTGGAAATACGCTCCCGATGCGCGTATAGTACCGATTGTTTTGTCGGCTCCTGCTGCGTCGAGTCCAAACCGCAAAATGCCATGAGCGGCGCGGATGCAGCCAGGAGGCACGAGGACAACCCATCGTGGCCACGCCCCGTGCTTAAAACCCCAAGAAGGAGTGAACAATGGCAGAAGAGAAGTATGTGCCGCGTCTGAAGACCAAGTACAACAACGAGGTCAAGCAGCAGCTTCAGGACAAGTTCCAGTACGAGAACGTCATGATGATCCCCAAGTTTGAGAAGATCGTCGTGAACATGGGTGTCGGCGAGGCCGCTACCGATTCCAAGGCCATCGACGGTGCCGTGCGCGACCTGCGCGCCATCACCGGCCAGCAGCCGATGATCACCCGTGCCCGCAAGTCCATCGCTACCTTCCGCCTGCGCGCTGGTATGCCGATCGGCTGCAAGGTTACCCTGCGTGGCGACCGTATGTGGGAGTTCTTCGATCGTCTGACCTCCGTCGCGATCCCCCGTATCCGCGACTTCCGCGGCATCTCCGCCAAGAGCTTCGACGGCCGTGGTAACTTCTCCATGGGCGTCACCGAGCAGCTCATCTTCCCCGAGATCGACTTCGACTCCGTCGATCACCAGCGCGGTATGGACATCACTTTCGTGACCACCGCCAATACCGATGAGGAGGCCAAGGCCCTTCTGGACGCCTTCGGTTTCCCGTTCAAGAAATAGGTTCACCTGCCCTATAAGCGCCGTTCCCACAAGGGGGCGGCGCTTGGGGCGAACAATACTCTATGTGAGGAGGATATAAGTGGCTAAGACATCGATGATCGTCAAGTGCAATCGCAAGCAGAAGTTCTCTACTCGTGAGTACACGCGCTGCCAGCGCTGCGGCCGTCCGCACTCTGTGTACCGCAAGTTCGGCCTGTGCCGTGTCTGCTTCCGCGAGCTTGCACTCAAGGGCGAGCTTCCCGGCGTTAAGAAGGCCAGCTGGTAAGTCACTACCAGCGTTTCAAGCATCAGTTTGGAACAGGGAAAACGCGCTAAAAAGGCTTTGCCGTTAAGGGCGGCGAAGAACCAAGAGCACGTGTTCATCAAGAACGAAGGAGAATCTGTATGAACCTTACAGACCCGATCGCAGATATGCTTACGCGCATCCGTAACGCTAACTCTGTGAACAAGGCCACGGTCTCCATGCCGAGCAGCAAGAAGCTCGTCGAGATCGCTCGTGTTCTGCACGAGGAGGGCTACATCGAGGGCTACGATGTCGAGGACACCGTTCCCCAGAAGACTCTGCACATCACGCTTAAGTATGGTCCTAAGAAGGCTAAGGTCATCAACGGCATCCGCCGCATTTCCAAGCCGGGCCTGCGTAAGTACACCGGCGTTGCCGACATGCCCCGCGTCCGCGGTGGCCTTGGTACCGCCATTATTTCCACCAGCCATGGCGTCATGACCGACCGCGATGCTCGCAAGCACAACGTCGGCGGCGAGATCATCGCTTACGTCTGGTAATTCGCTCGGTAGGTAGAAGGAAAGGAGATCACCGTGTCTCGTATCGGTAATAAGCCTGTCCAGATTCCCGCCGGAGTCGAAGTGGCAGTCAACGGCAACAACGTTGTCGTCAAGGGCCCCAAGGGCCAGCTCGAGCTCGATGTCTTTGAGAAGCTCGCTATCAACGTCGAGGACAACGTCCTCACCGTTTCCCGTCCCGACGACGAGCGTGAGACCCGTGCCCGCCACGGCCTCACCCGCGCCCTCATCCACAACATGGTTGTTGGCGTTTCCGAGGGCTTCGAGAAGAAGCTCGAGCTCGCCGGCGTCGGTTACCGCGTGCAGCAGAAGGGCAAGAACCTCGAGTTCTCCCTGGGCTTCTCGCACCCCGTGATCGTCGAGGCTCCCGAGGGCATCACCTTCGAGGTTCCCGACAACACCCACGTGAACGTCAAGGGTATCAACAAGCAGCAGGTCGGTCAGATCGCCGCTGAGATCCGCGGCCATCGTCCTCCCGAGCCTTACAAGGGCAAGGGTATCCACTACGTTGGCGAGCACATCCGCCGCAAGCTGGGTAAGGCCGCCAAGTAGTCGTAACCGACTCACTCGCATAAGACCAGCACCCCGTCAGGTGCTGGCAAGATCAACCTTTTTAGGAGTTTACGTATGAACAAGCATAAGGCGAAGCTGGAAGGCCTCAAGCGTCGTCAGCGTCGTGTTCGCGGCAAGGTCTCGGGTACCTCCGAGCGTCCGCGTCTTCGCGTGACCCGTACTAACGCCAACATCTATGCCCAGATCATCGACGACAGCAAGGGCTCCAGCCTGACGCTCGTCTCTGCCTCGACCCTCGAGGCCGAGTTCAAGGGCACCCACACCTCGAACAAGGAGGCTGCGGAGAAGGTCGGTCAGCTCGTTGGCAAGCGCGCCATCGAGGCCGGCATCACCAAGGTCGCCTTCGATCGCGGTGGCCGTATCTACCATGGCCGCGTCAAGGCCCTCGCCGACGGTGCTCGTGCCGCCGGTCTCGAGTTCTAGGAGGTATGTAGCACATGGCTCGTAATCAGAAGCAGCAGCGCGAGGCCTCCGAGTTCGAGGAGCGCGTCGTTTACATCAACCGCGTGTCGAAGACCGTCAAGGGTGGTCGTCGCATGAGCCTCGTCGCTCTCGTCGTCGTTGGCGACGGCAAGGGCAACGTCGGCGTTGGCATGGGCAAGTCCGCTGAGGTGCCCATGGCCATCTCCAAGGCATCTCTCGATGCCAAGAAGAACATGTTCCACGTGCCGGTGACCGAGCAGGGCACCATCCCGCACGAGGTTCTCGGCCACTTTGGTGCCGGCCGCATCATCATCAAGCCCGCTGTCGAGGGTACCGGCGTTATCGCCGGCGGCGCTGTGCGTCCCCTCTTTGAGCTTGCTGGCATCAAGAACGTCCTGTCCAAGTCCCTCGGTACCGACAACGGCCTCAACATCATCAAGGCTGCCGTCGAGGGCCTCAAGGAGCTCTCCAGCCCTGAGGACGTCGCGGCTCGCCGTGGCCTGACGGTCTCCGAGATGTTCGTCGGTAAGGAGAACTAAGCATGGCTGACACCATCAAGATCAAGCAGGTCCGCAGCACCAACGGTTGCAAGCAGGACCAGGTCCGTACTGTCCGTGCCCTCGGTCTCCACAGGATCCGCGAGGTTCGCGAGATTGCTGACAACGAGTCCGTCCGCGGCATGATCTTCAAGGTCAAGCACCTTGTCGAGATTGTAGAGGAGTAGCAAATGCAGCTTCACGATCTTACTCCCGCGCCCGGTTCCACCAAGAACCGCAAGCGCGTCGGCCGTGGCAATTCTTCGGGTCACGGCACCACTTCTGGCCGCGGTCAGAAGGGCCAGGGTTCCCGCTCTGGCGGCACCAAGGGTGCCGGCTTCGAGGGTGGCCAGACTCCGCTGGCTATGCGCCTGCCCAAGCTTCCGGGCTTCCGTAACCCCCGTCGTATCGAGTACACCGCTGTTAACGTTGAGCGTCTCGAGCGTAAGTTCGAGGACGGCGCTGTGATCGACGGTGCCGCTCTTAAGGCCGCTCGCATCACCAAGAGCGAGTTCGAGCCCGTCAAGGTGCTCGGCAATGGTGAGCTCACCAAGAAGTTCACGGTCAAGGTCGACAAGGTCAGCGCTTCTGCGCAGGCCAAGATCGAGGCCGCCGGCGGAAAGGTCGAGCTGCCGTGCTAAATGGTCTTAAGAATGCTTTCCGCATCAAAGAATTGCGCGAAAAGATTCTTTTTACCATAGCTATGCTCGTCGTGTACCGCATTGGTGCGCACGTTCCTGTGCCCGGCATTCCCTTCCAGGGGATGCTGGGCCTTTTCTCGACCGATAACAATTCGGTCGCCGCAGGTGCTATGGCCCTCCTGAATCTTTTCTCTGGCGGCGCGTTGAGCTATGTGTCGGTGTTTTCGCTGGGCATCATGCCTTACATCACCAGCTCGATCATCCTCCAGATGCTCCAGGCCGTCGTGCCTTCCCTGCATGAGCTTGCCCGCGAGGGCGAGGTCGGTCAGACCAAGATTACGCAGTATTCGCGTTACCTCACCCTGGCTCTGGCAATCCTCAACTCCGTGGGTTACCTCTTCCTCTTTAAGAGCTTCGGCATCAGCTTCAATGGCGCCGGAGCTCCCGAGATCATCTTAGACCTCATGATCGTCGGTACGCTCACCGCGGGCGCCATGCTGATCATGTGGATTGGTGAGCTCATCACCCAGCGCGGTATCGGCAATGGCATGTCGCTGATCATCTTCGCGAACATCATGGCCGGTCTGCCGCAGGCTATCTTCTCCAGCACCGAGGGCAATGCCGGTGGCATCATCACCATGGTGATCATCTGCGCCATCATCCTGCTGGTTATCCCGCTGATTGTTTTCCTTGAGCGCGGCCAGCGCCGCATCCCGGTCTCCTACGCTAAGCGCGTCGTGGGCCGTCGCATGATGGGTGGCCAGACCACCTACCTGCCCATCAAGGTCAACACCGCGGGTGTCGTGCCGATCATCTTCGCTTCGGCGCTGCTGTACTTCCCGGCTCAGATTGCCGTGTTCTTCCCCGGCATCGGCTGGATTCAGGCAGTTGCCTCCGCGCTTTCGACCGGTTGGCTCAACTGGGTGCTTAACGTTGTCCTCATCGTGTTTTTCGCGTACTTCTACACCTCCATGGTGTTCAACCCCGATGACACGGCCGATAACCTTAAGAAGCAGGGCGGCTTTATTCCGGGCGTCCGTCCGGGTAGGGCTACCGCGGCCTACATCAAGAACGCGCTCAACAAGATCACGCTTCCCAGCGCTGTCTTTTTGGCGCTCATCGCCATCGTGCCTTCGATCATCTTCTCCTTCACGGGTAACCATCTGATCCAGGCATTTGGCGGCACGTCCATCCTCATCATGGTCGGCGTCGTGCTCGACACGGTCGATAAGCTCGAAGGCCAGATCAAGATGTATGATTACGATGGATTCTTTAAATAGGCTAGAGGAGGATTGCTCATGAACCTCGTATTGCTCGGAGCTCCGGGTGCCGGTAAGGGCACCGTCGCACAGGAACTCGTCGCCGAGTTTGGCGTCGCCCATATTTCCACGGGCGACCTGCTGCGTGCTGCCGTCAAGGGTGGCACCGAGCTTGGTATTCAGGCTAAGAAGTACATGGACGCTGGCGAGCTCGTTCCCGACCAGCTCGTGATCGACCTTGTCAAGGAGCGCCTTGCCGCCGATGACGCCCAGCAGGGCTTCATCCTCGACGGCTTCCCGCGCAACACCGCCCAGGCTGTGACGCTCGATTCCGAGCTTTCCGCCATGGGTCGCGAGATCGACTGTGCCCTTCTGGTCGATGTGGCCCCCGAGGTCATTATCGATCGTCTGTCTTCGCGTCGCACTTGCCGCGCCTGCGGTTACACCGGCACCGCTGCCGATGCTACCTGCCCCAAGTGCGGTGGCGAGATGTATCAGCGCGACGACGACAAGCCCGAGACCATCAAGAACCGTCTCGACGTCTACGAGAAGTCCACGAGTCCGCTCGTCGACTACTATCGTGGCCAGGGTCTGCTCAAGTCGGTCAACGGTGACCAGGCTCGTGAGACCGTGTACGGGGATGTCAAAGAGGCTCTCGGTCTATGATCAAGATTAAGTCTGCAACGCAAATCGAGCAGATGAAGAAGGCAGGAGCGCTATCTAAGATGGCGCTCCGCCACGTTGGAGCCATGGTGCGTCCCGGCGTTTCGACTTTTGAGCTCGATCAGCTCGCGGAGCAGATTATCCGCATGCATGGCGGCATCCCGGCCTTTAAGGGTTACGGCGGGTTCCCGGGGACCATTTGCGCATCGATCAACGATGCCGTGGTCCACGGTATTCCCAACCCCGACATGATCCTGCGCGATGGCGATATCATCTCCATCGATACGGGAGCCGTTGTCGACGGTTGGGTCGGCGATAACGCTTGGACGTTTTTCGTCGGCACCCCCACGCCCGAAGCCAAGGCTTTGTGCGAGGTCACGCGTGATTGTCTTAAGGCTGCCATCGAGCAGGCTGTTCCCGGTAACCATATCGGGGACGTCGGTTATGCCGTTCAGTCCCTCGCCGAGTCTCACGGTTACGGCGTGCTTCGTGATTATGTTGGCCATGGCATTGGCCGCGTGATGCACGAGGACCCCAACGTTCCTAACTATGGAAAGAAGGGGAGGGGCGTTCGCCTCCAGGCCGGCATGGTCATTGCCATCGAGCCGATGGTTACGATGGGTTCCAACCATGTGAGCACGGGCTCCGACGGTTGGATTGTTACGACCAACGACCACCTGCCCGCCGCGCACTACGAGAACACCGTCGCCATTACCAATGACGGTCCGGTGATTCTCACCACGGATGCCCAAGGTGCTTGGTGTTCGCTCCAAGGCGGAGAAATGTAACTAGTTCCACTTAGTTGTGGAGCCATTACGAAGTTATTACGATGCGTGCATACGTGTTGTAGAATACTCAATCGCTGTCGTTTTCTAGAGAAAGATGATTGCTTGTGAAGAAGGAAGACGCAATTGAGCTCGAGGGTACGGTAAAGGAACCGCTGCCCAATGCCATGTTTAAGGTCGAGCTCGAGAACGGTCATTCGGTTCTGTGCAACATTTCTGGCAAGATCCGAATGAATTACATCCGTATTCTCCCCGGTGACAGGGTTGTCGTGGAGCTTTCCCCGTACGACCTGACCCGCGGCCGCATCACCTATCGCTACAAATAGCGGCACGCATACACGCACTCCATTTCCGACTGCAGGCTTAGCTCAACCTACGGTCGGATTGTGTGTGAAGACCAGCCATAGTTTTAAACGCCTGCGGCTGGGCGAGTAGATAGTAGGGAAGTAGTTTGAGCGCTACCGAAAGGAAGAACGATGAAGGTACGTCCTTCGGTCAAGAAGATGTGCGATAAGTGCAAAATCATTAGGCGCCATGGCAAGGTCCTCGTCATTTGCGAGAACCCCCGTCATAAGCAGCGTCAGGGTTAAGAGAGGAGACTACGTTGGCCCGTATTAATGGTGTCGACCTCCCGCGTGAGAAGCGCGTTGAGATCGGTCTGACCTACATTTACGGCATCGGCCGCACCACTGCGACGAAGATTTGCGTCGAGTGCAACGTTAACGTGGATACGCGCGTTAAGGACCTCACCGAGGATGAGGTTAACGCCATCCGCGATTATATCGATAAGAACCAGATCATGGTTGAGGGCGACCTCCGCCGTGAGCGCAACCAGAACGTCAAGCGCCTTATGGACATCGGCTGCAACCGCGGCCTTCGTCACCGCAAGGGCCTCCCGGTCCGCGGCCAGCGCACCCACACTAACGCTCGTACCCGCAAGGGCCCGAAGCGTCAGATCGGTGCTAAGAAGAAGAAATAAGGAGCGCTAGATAGATGGCTACTGCTAAGAAGAACGTTCGCGCTGCCCGTCTGAAGCGCGCGGACCGTAAGAACATTTCCGTGGGCCAGGCTCACATTCGTTCTACGTTCAACAACACGATCGTTTCGATCACCGATCCCCAGGGCAACGTCATTTCCTGGAAGTCGGCTGGCCAGGTGGGCTTCAAGGGCTCCCGTAAGTCCACGCCGTTCGCTGCTCAGATGGCTGCCGAGGCTGCTGCCAAGCAGGCCATGGAGCACGGTATGAAGAAGGTTTCCGTCTTCGTCAAGGGCCCCGGCTCCGGTCGTGAGACCGCCATCCGCTCCCTCCAGGCTGCTGGCCTCGAGGTCTCGAGCATCCAGGACAAGACCCCCATTCCGCACAACGGCTGCCGCCCCAAGAAGCGTCGCCGCGTGTAACTGAAAGGATCGTATCAATATGGCAATCGACAGGACTCCTGTTCTTAAGCGCTGCCGTCAGCTCGGGATCGATCCCGCTGAGCTCGGTTACAGCAGCAAGAAGGAATCTATCCGTCAGCCCAAGCGCCGTCGCAAGGAATCTGAGTACGGCATGCAGCTGCGCGAGAAGCAGAAGGTCAAGTTCATCTATGGCGTTCTGGAGAAGCAGTTCCACGGCTACTTCAACAAGGCCCGTAAGATGAACGGCGTCACCGGTGAGAACCTCATGATCATCCTTGAGTCTCGCCTCGACAACGTCGTCTTCCGTCTTGGCTTCGCCCGCACCCGCAAAGAGGCTCGTCAGTCCGTCCGTCACGGTCACTTCACCGTGAACGGCAAGCGCGTGGACATCCCGTCCTACCGCGTCAAGGCCGGCGACGTCGTCGCTGTCGGCGAGAAGTTCCGTGACCTCCTCCCCATCAAGGAGGCACTGATTTCCTCCGAGCGCTTTGAGGTCCCTGGCTGGCTCGAGGTCGATATCGAGAAGCTGTCTGGTAACGTGCTCGCTCTGCCGACGCGTGAGCAGATCAGCGGTGATATCAACGAGCAGCTCATCGTCGAGCTCTACTCTAAGTAGTCCATCCGGGCTGCTGAGGCTGGAGGTAATACATGTCAGAATTCATTAGGCCTCAGGTTCAGGTCGAAGAGATCAACGAGACGTCTGCTCGTGTCTCCGTCGAGCCGCTCGAGCGTGGCTACGGCGATACGCTGGGTAACTCCCTTCGTCGCGTTCTTCTGTCCTCGCTCGAGGGTGCCGCCGTCGAGGCTATTCAGATCGATGGCGCGCAGCACGAGTTCATGACCATCCCTAACATGGTCGAGGATGTCACCGACATCGTCCTGAATGTCAAGGGTCTTGTCTTCAGGGCTCTCGGCACGACCGACGAGGCGACCGCCACCATCTCGGTTGACGGCCCCTGCGAGGTCACCGGTGCGGACTTCTTTATTCCGTCCGAGTTTGAGCTGGTCAACCCCGAGCAGCACATCGCAACGCTCACCGAGGGTGGCCATCTCACCATGAGCATGCGCATCGGCTATGGCCGCGGCTATGTTTCTGGCGAGGCCAACAAGCGCGACAACGATCCCATCGGTGTGATCCACGTCGACTCGCTGTACTCGCCGGTTTCCCGTTGCGCCAAGCTCGTTGAGGCTTGCCGTGTCGGTCAGCACACCGACTACGACCGCCTTGTCCTCGAGATCGAGACCAACGGCTCCATCGCCCCGCGCGACGCCGTGGTCCAGGCTGCCAATATCATCAACCAGCATATGGCCGCCTTTATGAACCTTGCCGAGACCCCCGAGGTCGAGGAGGAGGCTTCGATCTTCGCTCCCGAGGTCACCAACGACAACGCCGAGCTGGACAAGCAGATCGAGGATCTGGACCTTTCCGTCCGTTCCTACAACTGCCTTAAGCGCGCCAGCATTCACTCGGTCCGTCAGCTCGTTGAGTTCTCGGAGAACGATCTGCTCAACATCCGTAACTTCGGTGTTAAGTCGATCGAGGAAGTGAAGGACAAGCTTGAGTCCATGGGCCTGAGCCTGAAGGCTTAATGCTTCGCATATTTGAGGAGAAACTAGACCATGCGTCACAACGTTAAGAAGGGCCTGAAGCTCGGCACCGATGCGAGCCACACCAAGGCCATGAAGAAGAGCCTTGCTAAGGCCCTCTTCGAGAACGACCGCATCAAGACCACCGAGACCCGCGCTAAGGCGCTGCGTTCGGTCGTCGACCCGATCATCACTTGGGCCAAGAAGGGCGACCTGCACTCTCGTCGTCTGGCTATCGCCAAGCTCGGCGATAAGCAGCTCGTTGCCGAGATCTTCGACAAGGCTGCCCAGGGTATGTGGCAGGACCGCAACGGCGGTTACACCCGCATCATGAAGCTCGGTAACCGCAAGGGCGACAACGCTCCCATCGTTATCATGGAGCTCGTCACCGAGCCTTGCACGCCTAAGGCTAAGAAGGCTGCTCCGGCCCCCAAGAAGGCCGCTGCTCCCAAGAAGGTCGAGGCTGCCGAGGAGGCTCCTGCTGAGGAGACCGCTGAGTAGACAATCCGTCTGCATAGGCTATATTCGAGGGGTACGTTCGCGTACCCCTCTTTTTTTGTCGAAATGCCATTGCCTGTTTGTTGGGAGCGTCCATGACCGCGCCGTCTGATTTCAATTCGATTCCCGAGCTCGATGCCACGCTCGTTTTCCGCGTGGCCTACGATGGCTCGTCCTACAGCGGCTTTGCCGAGCAGCCCGGTCAGACGACGGTTGCGGGCGAGCTGCGCCGCGCTATCGAGACGCTCCTGCGCCGTCCGATTGTCCTGACGTGCGCGGGGCGTACCGATGCCGGCGTACATGCCGTGGCTCAGTACATCAGCGTGCCCGTAACGGACGCTGAGCTCGCCTTGACGCGCCGTAGGTGGCTGCGGGCTATGGATGCCCTGCTGCCCAAAGATATCGCCATAAACGAGGTCTACAAGGCCCGTAAAGGCTTTTCTGCACGCTTTGATGCGCGTTCACGTACATATACGTACCGTATTGCCGATCGCGACGCGCGTCCCGTGCTCTCACGGGGTGCCGTGTGGTGGCATCGCTATCCCTTGGACGTCGAGGCCATGTCTGCGGCCTGTCCCGCGCTTTTGGGTGAGCAGGACTTTAAGAGCTTTTGCAAGGTTGCCTCGGCCGTTGGCAAGCCCACGCATCGCTGCGTGATGCGTGCCGAGTTTGGCCATGAGGTTGCGTTTGGCGAGGACATCCTGACGTTTACCATCGAGGGCAATGCGTTTCTGCATTCGATGGTCCGCACGATCGTGGGCACGCTTGTCGAGATTGGCATGCATCGCCGTGAACCCGAGTGGATGCGCGAGGTCATCGATGCTTGCGACCGTACCGCTGCGGGCCCCACGGCTCCTGCCTGCGGCCTTACGTTTATGGGCGTGGATTACGATCCCGCCGAGCTTGTCGTGCTCGACTAGGGGAGGGCTCGACGCGTCGTGCGTCGACACCTGTCATCTGTGGGCTGCGCGTGTGCAACATCTGTTCTTGACGTGCAATACAACCGGTGTCTCATTGCTTTTATTGCCGGGGTGTACCATGAACCACGGTTTGATTCATTGCTGTCGAGAGGACGGATAACTTGGTTCGACGTGGCTCGCATCCGCGACTTTCGGTGATCCTTGTGGTAGAAGGTTCGCCCAGCTATGCGATGCGTGCGCTCGAGAGTATCCAGAACCAAGACCTCTACGATTTGCAGATTGTCGTTGTCTGCCGCGATGCTGCGCCCGGTGTGCGCCATTCGCTTCAAGTTGCCGCCGACAGGGACATCCATATTGATTTGATTGACGTCGAGGACGCGAAGCGCGGCGCTTGTCTTCGTGCCGGTTTTGCTGCCTCGCGCGGCTCTCAAATCATCGCCATGAACGCCGATGAGTGGTTTGCTCCGCAGTCTCTTTCCAAGATGGTCGATATCGCGTGCGATACTGCGGCAGACATAGTGCTCCCCACGGTGTCGCTCGACCGCTATGATGCACATCGAGAGCGCCATTCGCGCGTCTTGGATGCTGCTCATATTTCCATTGATAGCAAATCTTCGATGGTGGCCGGGCTGCCTCAGTTGATTTTAGGCGGCCTAGTCGCTCAGACCTCTGGCGTGATGTATAGCCGTCCGCTGTTTGAGGCATGCCTGTCGCGCGGCAAGGCGTACCGTACGGTTGAGTTTATGGCTTATGCGCTCTCGCAGGCACGATTCGTGTCCGGCTGCGGCGACGCTTGTTTCCACGCGGTGGCACCTAAGCTTACAGATGCCTTTGATCCCACCATGTATGCCAGGATATCCGATGACACTCGAGCGCTCGACGAGCTTGCGGACTCACTCTCGGAAGCAGATAGCGGTGGTCGGCTCAAGCTGGCAAGCCAAAAGTTCTACTTTGCCGGACTGGTCGCCTGCATCGAGAATTTGTGTCTGAGCCCGCATGGAGTGTCGTCAATCGAGCGTTCCGCCCGCATGCGTGATATGCTCGAAGCGCCTCGAACCCGTCAGATGGTCGCCGCGCTCAAGGACAACCATCGGGGACTCGGTCTGTTGTTTGGGCCGATCGCCAGTGCCAAGCCCACGCGCTGCGTGATGTGCACGCATCTGGCAGCTTTTCTTAACCGGACGGGCGCAAAAACCGCCTAAACGGCTCATTTCGAAACAAATTTGCATAGAATTGTTTCGAAATGCGTTCTTATACACAAAAGCCTTCAAATAGCGTTAAACTATTCAATCACTGATTGATTGTCTCCGCCATCTTTTGGAGTGAGGGTTTGTATGGCTAAAAAACGCAATGGGCGCCAGGATGCCATTAGAGATATTGTGCGCAATAAGGACGTCCGCACGCAGCGCGTGCTGGTCGATGAGCTCCGCGCTATGGGCTTTGATTGCACGCAGGCGACTGTCTCTCGCGATATTGCCGATATGGGGCTGCGTAAGCTCCCTGAGGGCATCTATGTTCTGGCAGAGGACCTGCACCTGCAGCGTATGGTTTCCGAGCTCGTAACGGGCGTTCTGCGTACCGATAATCTGGTTATGATCAAGGCTCAACCTGGCACGGCTTCCGGCATCGCCGCCGCCGTTGATGCGGCAGAGTTGCCCGATGTGCTTGGCTCGCTTGCCGGCAACGATACGATTTTGGTTATTGCCCAGACGGCCGAGGACGGCGAGCGTCTCGAGGCGCTGATCAATAAGCTGAGCAATTCTCGCAAGTAGGCGTGCGGGTCGAGCGCTCGGCACTGCGCGCGCTGACATAGTGGCTTGTAAGGGGTATCGACGTTGGTCGGTACCCCCTTTTTGTTTGCCGGTATAAAGACCGCCCAACAGGTCGCTTCAAACTAAAAGGCCCCCGAGCAGTTCAATAGGCTGCTCGGGGGCCTTGTTGCTTATGGCCGGATGATTTCTAGCCGACCGTATCGTCAGGCGTGGGCGAGGGGTCGGGAGTGGGCGTAGGCGTAGGCGTGCCGCCATCGCCGCCGGTCGAACCACCAGTGGAGCCGCCCGTCGAGCCACCGGTCGTACCGGTGCCGCCGGTGGTGTCGCCGCCCGTGGTCTCGGTGGTCGTGGTCGTCGTGGTAGTCGTTGTGGTGGTTTCCTCTTCGTCCTCGTTCTCGTCCTTGTCGTCGTTCTCCGTCTTCTTGGAGTTGTTAGTGCCGTAGAACTTCCAGACGCTGTTGTTCTTGTAGGTGGGCGCCGTTCCGGTCGCAAACTCCTCGCGCTCGGTACCGGTCAGAACGGTGTTCATAAACCGCTTAAAGACAGGCAGGTTGGTGCTGTCGCCCAGCAGGTCTGTGCCGTATTTTTGGATGGGAATCTCACCTGCGGAATAGCCGGTCCACAGGGCGCACGCCAGCTGCGGGGTATAGCCGCAGAACCACAGGTTGGTGGTGTTGTCGGTGGTGCCCGTTTTGCCGGCATAGGGCTGGTTGACGCTCAGGGCGCCAGCAGCACCTGTACCGCTGCCCTGCATGACGCCGGACAGAACATCGGTGACCGCGGCGGCCTCGCCCTCGGTAAGCACCTGTGAGGGATTGTCGGTGTGCTGGTACAGCACCGAACCGGTACGAGAGTCAATCTCGGTGATGGCGATCGGCTGGCGATAGTAGCCGCCGTTGGCAAACGTCGCGTAGGCGGCGGCCATCTCGAGCGGCGAGATCGAGCCAGTGCCGAGGGTCATGACGGGAACGTCCTCGATGTTGTCCTTGGCGGGATCGATGCCGAGCTTTTTGACGAGCGAGATGATCTTGCTGTTGCCGACGGCTTCCGCCACCTGGATGTAGCCGGTGTTGGAGGAGTATGCCGTCGCCTGCTTAAGCGTGATGTTGCCATAGCTATGGTTGGCGTAGTTTTGAACCTCGGTCGTGGTGCCCTTGGCCTTGAGCGGCGAGTTGCAGTTGAGGGTGACGTTGGGGTTCATGCCGTTTTGGATGGCAGTTGCCAGCGTAAAGGCCTTAAAGGTGGAGCCGACGGGACGCTTGGCCGTGGCATGGTTTACGTGGTTCTCGTCGGCGTTGTAGTCGTAGCCGCCCACCATGCACTTGATGTAGCCGGTCTTGGGGTCGACGACGACCATGCCCATGTCCAGGCCGTCGAGTGAGAGCGTGTCGAGCTGCTCGCGGACGGCATTCTCCGCTACCTGCTGCATCGTGGGGTCGATGGTGGTCTTGACGGTCAGGCCGCCCTTAAAGAGCACGTCGGTCGAGAACTCCTGCTCCAGCAGCTGCTTAACATAGGCGACAAAGTAGGGCTGCGAGTATACGTCGACGCCGCTGCCCGAAATCTCGGTCACGTTGAGGGTGATGGGCTCTGCCTGCGCGGCGTCGTGCTCCTCCTGGGTGATGTGGCCCAGGCGCAGCATGTTGTCGAGGACCTTGTTGCGACGGGACAGCGCCAGGTCGGGGTTGACCGTGGGGTCGTACTGCGAGGGCGAGTTGGGAAGGCCGATGAGCAGCGCGGCCTCGCTCAGGGTGAGGTCGGCGGCGCTCTTGGACAGATAGGTCTCGGCTGCGGCCTCGATGCCGTAGGCGCCGTGGCCGTAATAGATGGTGTTGAGGTACATCATGAGGATCTCGTCTTTGGAGTACATGTCCTCCATCTTGACGGCGATGTAGGCCTCGCGCACCTTACGCTCGATGGTCGAGTCGAACTGCTCCTCCTGCAGGATGGTGTTGCGCACCAGCTGCTGGGTGATAGTCGAGGCGCCTTCGTGTCCGCCGCCGAGGGTTGCCACCGCAGCACGCGCGATACCCCACAGGTCGATACCGCCGTGCTCGTAGAAGCGCTCGTCCTCGACGTCAACGGTGCCCTGCAGCACGTAGGGGGAGACCTCGTCCTTGGTGATGGACTTGCGGTTTTGCGTGTAGAAGCTCGCGATCTTGTTGCCGTTGCAGTCGACGATCTCGGTGGGCTCGCTCACCAGATACGCGTTGGCGTCGGTGTAGTCGGGCAGATCGGACAGCCAGCGGTTGACGTTGCCGACCATGCCGATGCCAAATGCCACGCCCGCGATGAGCAAAAAGCCCAAGAACGAGAGCAGGATCATGGGCAGGGCATGCGTCTTGGAACGACTGCGTCCCTGTCGTTGGCGAGGACCCATATATTGACCTCCAGGTATGTCGTGCCGGACGGTGGATGTGCCGTCGGGGCAGGATGGACATAAGTTATTACACGATAAACCAAACGGGGCGCGCGAGGCCTCGTGTATGCTGGAAGACGGCATTTTTCAAAGTGAATGCATACCTTGGTAAGGAGTTTGTCGATGGCGATTCGGACGATGGGGCCGAGCGGACAATACGAGACTGGATTGGATGCTGCCGGTGCGGCGCTGCCCGAGCTGCTGGCGCCGGCGGGCGGGCTCGACCAGATACTTGCGGCCATCGCCGCGGGCGCCGATGCCATCTATGCGGGGTTGGGCGGCTTTAACGCCCGTGTGAGCGCCCATGGCTTTACGGATGACGAGTTTGCGCGCGGCTGCGCCGTGGCGCATGCCCATGGCGTGCGCGTGTACGTGACGCTCAACGTGTTCGTGTTTGACGATGAGCTGTCCGATGCGGTGGCGCTGGGAGCTCATGCACTGGAGCTGGGCGCCGATGCTCTGATTGTGGCCGATGCCGGGTTGGCCTGCGCGCTGAGCGCGGCGATTCCCGGGGTCGAGATTCACCTGTCTACGCAGGCGGGCGTTCATAGCGAAGGCGCCGTGCGGCTTGCCGCCGATGAGCTGGGGGTCGAGCGTGTGACGACGGCGCGCGAGCTGACGGTCGACGAGATTGCGGCGCTATGTGCCACGGGCGTGCCCATCGAGGTATTCTGCCACGGTGCGATTTGCATCGGTTATTCTGGGGCGTGCGAGTTCTCGGCCCTGCGGCGTGGACGCTCGGCGATGCGCGGCGACTGCACGCAGCCGTGCCGTCTGGCGTACGACCTGGTGGACGAGGCGGGGCAGAGCGTTGTCGCCGTCGAGGGAGATCGCCTGCTGTGCCCGCGTGACTATCTGGGTATTGCGCATCTGCCCGAGCTTGTAGATGCCGGCGTGGCGTCGCTCAAGATCGAGGGGCGCATGAAGAACCCCGATTACGTATTCAACGTGGTGCGGGTGTGGCGCCGGGCACTCGATATGCTGCGCGACGGCGCGTGGGACCCCGATGTCGTGGAAGAGCTTGAACGCGAGCTGGGAAGGTCGTTTAACCGTGGGTTTACCGATGCGTACCTGCGAGGGCGTTCGGGTGCCGAGCTGATGAGCTTTGAGCGCGCAATTAACCAGGGCGTGCGCGTGGGGCGTTTGGTCGCTGTGGGCCACGAAGAGGTGACCGTTGAGCTCGACGCCGCCGTGGCGGCGGGTGGCACGCTCGAGATTCGGTTCTATCCGGGTGTCGACGCGCGTCCCGATGTGCCCAAGCGCTGGCCGCAGGTGCCCTGCCCGGTGGATGCCGCAGCGGGGAAGCGCGTCGTCGTGCATTGCAAGCGTAAGGTGGACGCGGGCTGCGAGGTGTACCTGATTCGCAGCGCCGGCGTGTTGGATCAGACGGCGGCGGTGTTGGAGCGCATGCGGGCCGAGGCGGATGCGATTGCGCCCGTTGCGCGTGCCGTTGAAGTGCTGCCCTTTGAGGGCGTTGCGGTGGATGGCGGTGCATCGACGGAGTCGGTGGAGTGCGCGGTTCCCACTCGCATGGTTTTTGCTTGGCAGCTGATGGATGCCGACCCGTGCGGAGAACTCGATTTGTCCGACGCCGTTGTGGTGCTTGACGAGGTGTGCCGCGCGAGTGACGCTGACTGGACCCGCTCACTGATGCAGCGTGCCGGGCGCGTCGTCTGCCGCAACCTGGGACAGGTGGTGATCGCTCGCGAGCTGGGCGTGACGTTTGACGTGGCGGCGCCGGTGTTCTGCGCGAATCGGGCCACGCTTACCTGGCTGCGCGGACTCGGTGCGGGGCGGGTGTACTTGCCGGCAGAGTTGCTCGGCAATGATGCGAAACGTATTGCCGAACTGACGGCCGAACCTGATGTTTTGGGCCCCGTCGATGCCGATTGCCCCGAGCTCATGGTGTGCGAGCACTGCCTGCTGACCGCCGAGGGCGTCTGCGCCACCGATGCGACGGGACAGGTTCGTTGCCGCGACTGTTTGCGTCGTCGGCAGGTACGCTATCTGGTCGAGCGTGACGGTACACGTCTGCCAGTTGCCATTGACGCATGCGGCAGGACGAGGATTTTCCTGTCGTAGGTGCCGCGTCGCGTCAGTTTGTTATCATAAGAGAGTTTATGGACTTCCAGCACCGCCGTTTTCGGCGAGGGTGCTATAGCAAAAGGAGGATACCCAATGCTGTCTGTTGACGAGCAAATGCGTATCATCACCTCGGGCGCCGCGCAGATCGTTCCCGAGGCCGACCTTCGCAAGAAGCTTGAGAAGGGCGAGCCCCTCAACATCAAGCTCGGCGTCGACCCCACCAGCCCCGACCTGCACCTGGGCCACGCCGTGCCGCTGCGCAAGATGCGTCAGTTCCAGGACCTGGGCCACAACGTCACCCTCATCATCGGCAACGGTACCGCGCTGATCGGCGACCCCTCGGGCAAGAACTCCACGCGTCCGCAGCTTTCGCAGGAGCAGATCGAGGCCAATGCCGAGACTTATGTGAGTCAGGCCATGAAGATCCTGGATCCCGAGAAGACCACCATCGTGCACAACGGCGACTGGATTCTTTCGATGGACCTGGCCGGTCTGCTGCAGGTGTGTTCCAAGTTCACCGTCGCCCGCATCCTTGAGCGCGACGACTTTACCAAACGCTACCAGTCTCAGACGCCGATCGCCCTGCATGAGTTCCTGTATCCCGTGATGCAGGCATACGATTCGGTCATGATTAAGGCCGACGTGGAGATGGGCGGCACCGATCAGCTCTTCAACCTGCTCGCCGGCCGTGAGCTCATGGAGAAGATGGGCATGGAGCCGCAGATCGCGCTCACCATGCCGCTGCTCGAGGGCACCGACGGCGTGCGCAAGATGTCCAAGTCCTATGGCAACTACATCGGCCTGACCGACGCTCCCAAGGATATGTTCGGCAAGACCATGTCCATCCCCGACGAGATGATCGGCAAGTACTATCGTCTGGCCAGCTCGCTCACCCCGGCCGAGGTCGACAAGATCGACGCCGCCCTGGCCGATGGTTCTGCCGACCCCTACGAGCTCAAGCGCGCTCTGGGCCGCGACCTGTGCGACACCTACCACGGCGCCGGCGCCGGCGACGAGGCTCAGGCCGAGTTCGACCGCGTATTCAAGGAGGGCCAGCTTGCCGACTTCCCCGAGAAGCATGTCGAGCTGACCGTCAACGACGAGGGTCAGATCTACCTCGCCGGCCTGCTCAAGGACCTGGGCCTTTCGGCGAGCGCCGGCCAGGCTCGTCGCGATATCGACGGCGGCGGCGTCAAGATCAACGGCAAGGCCGTGGCTCCCAAGAGCTATAACATCGATCCCAGCGCCCTCAAGCTTGGCGACACCCTCTCCGTGGGCAAACGCAAGGGCTTCAAGTTGATTTAGGTCCGCCGTTCTACCGAACGGCGGACCGGCCGACGCTGCGCGGGCCGCATTTGGACAATCTGACGTTCAACTTCAAGGGCGCGACCAGAAGGTCAGCGCCCTTTCGTTTCACGTCACCTTGTCTCAAATGCGGCCCGCTCGCTGGCGATGCCAAAACATCGGCGCTTCCGTTGTTGGCACTTGGGGACGTTCCTTTTGTGGCACTTGGGGACGTTCCTTTTGTGCCGGCACTTTGGGACACTCCTTGCCATTGGTGCAAAGTAACCTGTCCCCATTGCGTCAAGCGGCGTGTGCCGTTAAGCGGAGGGGCGTATTGTTGGCCCATCGTTTGGGCATACAATGGCTATTAGCTTGCTGCGGTGAAGGCCTGTCCGCTCCGCAGCTGTTTTCTACGGTTAAAGGAGTATGTATGTCCGTTGAGGTCATGAGGTCTGTGATCGATGCTGCCGAGGGGCGCGTGCCCGTCGACACGCTGTTTACCAATGCGCAGATTGTCGACGTGTATGGCCAGCGTGTGGCGCCCGGTAGCGTTGCCGTCAAGGACGGTGTGATCGTCGGCGTGCTCTACAACGGTCGCGACGATGCCTCCGGTACCTACGAGGCTGCCGAGGTTATCGACTGCCAGGGTCGCTATCTCGCTCCCGGTTTTATTGACGGGCATCTGCATATCGAGTCTTCGAACATCCGTCCCGCCGAGTATGCTCGCATGGCCGCGACGCGCGGTACTACCACCGCCATTGCCGACAGCCACGAGATTGCCAATGTTGCCGGTCTCGACGGCTTGCGCTTTATGATTGAGGACGGCCGCCGCGCACCCATCTCCATCAAGTACATGATGCCTTCGTGCGTGCCCGCGCTGCCCGACGAGCAAGCGGGGGCTGTGATTACCGCCGCTGACATGCAGGCGTTTTTTGCCGAGCATCCAGGCGATGTTTTTGGTCTGGGCGAAATGATGAACTTGCCGGGCGTCTTTATGGCCGACCCCGAGACCTGTGCTCGCATCGATGCTGCCAACCAGACGCCGTCCAAGCAGGTCGACGGCCACGCGCCGCTCGTTGCCGGTAAGGACCTCAACGCCTATGCCGCAGCGGGCATTATCGCCGACCACGAGTCGACGATTCCCGAGGAGGCGCTCGACAAGCTGTCTCGCGGCATGTATGTGATGCTGCGTGAGGGCACGTGCAGCCACGACCTGGCCAATTTGTCCCCGATGCTGCTGGAGAATCCTGCCCGCGCCCGCCGCTGCTGCCTTGCGACCGACGATCGCGCTCCCTCCGATGCTCTTTCGACCGGCATGATCGACAATGCCTGCCGCGTAGCTATTGAGGCCGGTATTGACCCCGTGGTCGCCATCTCTATGGCGTCCCTGTCCACGGCCGAGGCGTTTGGCCTGGACCACGGTTGCCGCGACCCGCACGAGCTGCGTGGCGCCATCGCCCCGGGCAAGCGTGCCGACCTGCTGGTACTCAACGACCTGACGTTTGCCACGGCTCCGCATTGCGTGTATGCCGCCGGTGCTCTGGTGGCGCAGGACGGCACCTTTGTGGGCGAGATCGCACCCGAGATGGCCGAGGTTGCGGCCCTTGCCGATGAGCTGCGTGCTTCCGTTAAGCTGCCGAAGCTATCGCTCGACGTGTTCGACTATGCCTTTAAGCCGGGCGAGGCCGTGATCGATGTGATCCCGGGCATGGCTATCACGGGCATGGTTCGTCCCGAGACTGACGAGGACTTGCGTCGCATTATGCTTATCGAGCGCCATGGCCGCGGCGTGTCGCTGCAGGCCGAGGGCGTCGACGGCGACGGCCCCGCTGGCCTGGGCCTGGTTGGCAAGCATATCGGTCGCGGCTGGGTGCGTGGCTTTACCATCACCGGTGGTGCCATTGCCTCCACGATCGGCCACGACTCGCACAACGTGTGCGTGGTGGGCGACAACGCTGCCGATATGATGACTGCTGTTGAGGCCGTGGGACAGGGCGGCCACGTGCTGGTGCGCAACGGCGAGGTCGTGGCGCGCATTCCGCTAGCGCTTGGTGGCCTGATGAGCGAGGGCACGGCCGAGGATGTCGCAGCGCAGCACGACGACTTTATGGTCAAGGCGCGCGCTATGGGTATTGAGCCGCCGCTCGACCCCATCATGGGCATCATCTTCCTGCCCCTGCCGGTCATCCCGACGCTCCGCATCCGCCCCGAGGGCATGTTCGACGTCACAACCTTCACCTACGCCGACTAGCCATCGGGGTGGCGTGTCACCTGACGCCGCGACCGTAGGGCCTCTGGCATGTGTGAGCTATTTGCCAGGTCCTTGTAACGTTTACGCCCGCGGAGTCTTATTTGAGCTCCCTTTGGGTACGTTGGAATCGGATACGCGTTCGATTCCAACAAGCCCGAAGGGAGCTTTTCTATGTTTAAACTGATTGCATCCGATATGGACGGCACGCTGCTTGACGAAAACGGCCAGGTGCCTCCCGAGACCTACGAACTGATTTTGGCGCTACGCGAGCATGGCGTGCATTTTGCCGCATCGTCAGGCCGCCGCTACGATCGCCTGTGCGAGTTCTTTGCGCCCGTTCGCGACAAGATGGACTTTGTCGCAGCTAACGGTGCCCAGGTCTACGCCGACGGCAAAATGGTAGACCGCGAGGTGTATTCGCACCTGGCGATTCGAAGGCTCGCCCAGGCCGTCGCGACGTTTCCCAATCTGCATCTTGCGCTTTTTGACCGAACCAAGTCCTTCCTGCTCGATGACGAGTGCAAGTTCGTGCGCGAGGTCGATAAGGACCTTCCCAATGCCGAGCGCATTTGGGAGCTGCCCGATCCCAGCGTAAATATCATCAAGGCGAGTATCTTTTGCGATGACGGTGCCGTTATGGACAGCGCCTACGTACTGCAGCGCGAACTTGGTCAGCTCTTTACCTTTGCGCCTTCGGGCAACGCGTGGATTGATGCCATGCAGCCTGGTGTGTCGAAGGCCTCGGGTATCGCGCAGCTCGCGGAGCATTACGACATTGGGCGCGACGAGGTCATGGCGTTTGGCGACTCGATGAACGACTACGAGATCATTCGCTTTGTCGGCACGGGCTGCGCGATGGAAAACGCGCGTCCCGCGCTTAAGGCGGTGGCCGATCGCGTGGTGGGTTGTAACCGCGACCACGCCGTCCAGCAGGAGCTCCGTCGCGTGCTGGAGAGTCTCTCCTAATCCGGCAGATGGGGACGTTCCTTTTAATATGAGCAGGACATTGTCAAGAGGCAAAATCGGGCCT
>CAVFEY010000005.1:67010-86592 GCA_963621725.1 Firmicutes bacterium AF25-13AC | reverse complement strand
GGATATCGGACACAGGGGCCGCAAGGGCCCTTACACCAACTTTCTCGACACTACCTATCTTGCAGGATACTTCGCCGCACATATAGCGCAGGGAATCGATAAAACCGCCCCAATCTGGGCCTACGCCAACCCCCTGCCGGCGCTCGCCAGCCTTGGACGTCATGCACTCCCCTTTTATCTGCTGCATCAGCCCATCATTCTGGGCATTTTGGAGCTCGTCTACTCGGTGCGATAACGCTCGAGCCGCGGCGCGATACGGGCCGGAAGCTTCGCCACAATACGAACGCCGTCCTCAAGATATTCCTCGTGCAAAAAGGTTCCCTGCTCATGCACCAGCGTAATGAGGGCGCCCTCGCGATACGGGATATCAGCAGAGAGCAACACATCGGTAGCAGCCGCCTCACGAGCAATACGGTCGACGAGATCGTCGAGTCCCTCGCCCGTCTGGGCCGAGAACAGCACGGCCTCGGGATAGCGACGACGGAAGCTCAGTCGATCAACGCTATCGAGAAGATCGATTTTATTGAATACGGTCAGCGTTAAACGCTCTCCAGCGCCGATCTCATCAAGCACGCGGTCGACAGCCTCCAGCTGTCGCTCATAGTCCTCGTCAGACGCATCTACGACTTTGAGAATTAGATCGGCACCCAACACCTCGGACAGCGTCGATTTAAAGGCATCGACCAAACCATGCGGCAGCTTTTGAATAAAGCCGACGGTATCGGTGATAGTCATGCCGCGACCGCCGGGCAGGTGATACGAACGCGTCGTCGGGTCGAGCGTAGCAAACAGCTTGTCCTGCGAAAGTACCGTAGAGCCGGTCAGGCGATTGAGCAACGTCGATTTACCGGCATTGGTATAACCGGCTAACGCGACGCGAAACGCCGGTGACTCAATGCGACTCTTGGACTGGACATCGCGACGCTGTTCAACCTGCTTAAGCTCACGACGAAGCGCGGCAATCTTATTGCGAATCAAGCGACGGTCAACCTCGAGCTGGCTTTCACCCTGGCCAAAGCGCGAACCGATGCCGCCGCGCGTCTGCTCCTTGGCAAGATGGCTCCACATGCCACGCAGACGAGGCAACAGATATTGAAGCTGTGCCAGCTGTACCTGTAGGCGTCCCTCACGCGTCTGAGCATGCAGGCCAAAGATATCCAAGATAAGTGCCGTACGATCGATAATCTTTACCGGCTCGCCCACGGCTTTCTCCAAATAGGATTGCTGCGAGGGCGTCAGGTCGTCGTCAAAGATAACAACATCGGCATCCATGCGATGCACCAGGCCGCACAGCTCTTCAACCTTACCGGAACCGATAAACGATTTAGGATACGGCTTTACCAAACGCTGAGACAAGCGCGCCACGCACCGGGCACCAGCCGTATGGGCAAGGCGATCCAGCTCGTCAAGCGATCGATCGAGCGGCCATGCATTGTCGCGCCATTCAACACCAACCAAAATGGCACGCTCGGGCTCGGGTGCCGTGGAAACAAGAGGAAAACGAGCCATTAGACAGCCTCAATACGATGCAGGATGTCCTCAACGACCTCATCGATCGTAAACTCGTCCATATCGAACCACACGATACGGTCATCGCGTTTAAACCACGAAAGCTGACGCTTGGCATAGCGACGCGAACGCATCTTGATGAGTTCGCGAGCCTCATCCATAGAAATCACGCCGTTAAAGGCATCGATAATCTCTTTATAGCCAATCGCCTGCATCGAAGTCAGGGCATCTGCCAGCCCCTGGTCCATAAGACCGCGAACCTCATCGACAAGGCCCTGCTCAAACATCAGGTCGACGCGCAGGTTAATGCGCTCGTAGAGCATCTCGCGATTACGCGTCAGACCAAACCACAAAGCGTGATAATGCTCGCGCGGAACACTAAACTGCGACTTTTGCTGCGCGTAGGACACTCCATCATCGTGCATTTCGAGAGCGCGAATCACGCGGCGAACATTATGGGGGTGGATGACCGCAGCGGACTCGGGGTCGCGCTCGGCAAGCAGGGCATGCAGTCCCTCCTCGCCAATACGCTCGGCAAGCTCCTGATAGCCCGCACGGCGATCGTCCTCAAGTTCGCCCGAGGGAAAGTCCATCTCATCGAGGGCGGCCTTGAGATACAGCCCCGTACCCCCGCAAAACACCGGCAGTCGGCCCTCGCCAAGCAAGCGCTCAACATGCGCGCGAGCGTCAGCCTGATAAAGCGCAGCAGAATATGCCACACCCGGCTCTACAATGTCGACGAGACGCAGCGGCGCCGTACACTCATCGGGCGTCATCTTTGCGGTACCGATGTCCATGCCGCGATAGATTTGCATCGCATCGCACGACAGCACTTCGGACGAAAGACGAGCGGCCAAACGGTCGGCAACATCACTCTTACCAACCGCCGTCGGACCGACGATCGCAACGGCGGAAAGACCTGCCCCGGAAGAAACCATTAGCGCGGCTCGCCCACAACGGAGCCGGACAAATACCAGGTCTTGGCAACGTCAACGTCAATATCAACGATCTTGCCAACAAGCTGATCGATGCTGTAACCCTCGGAGATAGGCGCATGCACGGTCTGATTCTTGGGACTCTTGCCCAGCAGGACCGCATCGTTCTTCTTGCTCGTGCCCTCAATGAGCGCCGGCACCACAGTATGAAGCTCACCCTGGTTATACTCATGTGCCGTGGTCTCGATAACCTTAACCAGGCGGTTGAAACGCTCGAGAATAACCTCATGCGGCGTAGGATCGTCAATCTCGGCGGCCGGGGTACCGGCGCGCTTGGAATAGATGAAGGTATAGGCCTGAGCATAGCGGACCGTCTCGGCAAGTGAGAGCGTCTGCTCAAAGTCTTCTTCAGTCTCGCCCGGGAAGCCGACGATAATGTCGGTCGAGAGCGCGATATCGGGCATGCGATTGCGGATGCGATCGACCAGGCCCAGATAGTCCTCGCGTGTATAACGGCGATTCATCTCTTTGAGGATCCGCGTCGAACCTGACTGGACGGCCAGGTGCAGCTGCGGCATAACGGCAGGCGTCTCGGCCATGGCGTCGATGGTCTCGGGCAGCAGATCCTTGGGATGCGAAGACGTAAAGAAGATGCGCTCCACACCCGTATCGCCCACGGCACGCAGCAGATCGGCAAAACGCGGCTTGCCAAACAGATCGCGACCATATGAGTTAACGTTTTGGCCCAGCAGCGTAATCTCACGCACGCCCTGGCGCACCAAACCGATCACCTCGTCGACAATCTCCTCGAAGGGGCGGCTCTTTTCGCGACCGCGCACGAACGGCACGATGCAATAGGTGCAGAAATTATTGCAGCCCGTCATAATGGGCACCCAGGCGTGATACTGGGTCTCGCGATGCCACGGCATGCTCATGGCATCCGTATCCTCATGCTCATTGGTGCGGATATGACGCTTGCCATCAAGGAACGCCTCGGCAATGAGCTCGGCCACATGTGCGATGGAATGCGTACCAAAGATGACATTGACGTTATCGACGTTGGTGAGCAGGCCCTCGCCATCGCGCTGCGCGATGCAACCACCAACGGCAACCACACGCTTGCCCGAGGGTGAGGGCGGGAGGCTCTTACAAGAGTTGCACTGACCGTACAGGCGAGTATCGGCGGCCTCGCGCACGCAGCATGTCATGAAGACAACAATATCGGCATGCTCGGGATCGAGCGCCATGAGGCAACCATACGAATCGAGCAGACCGCTCACGCGCTCAGAGTCGTGCTGATTCATCTGGCAGCCAAAGGTGCGGATAAAGTAGGTTTTACCGGCAAGAATATCGCGTACGGAACGCTGGTCCATGTGCATAAGTCCTAACGATGGAGAGGGGGGGGCGAATCGAGGCAAGCAGAAGCTATGCCACAGGCTTAACATCATCCATGACGACGTTATCCATAGCAGCTCGATTGATCTGGTGAACGTAAATAGAAAGACGGATGGCCGTGCGCGACTCCCCGTTAATAAGGATGTCGGAGAACACGGGCGCGCAGGAAATATCAAAACCGGTTGGAATCAAAAAACCGCGCGCGATAGCCACAGCCTTTATGGCCTGGTTGACCGCACCGGCGCCGACACACTGAATGTTGACGGGCACACCATCCTTGACCATGCCGGCGATGGCGCCGGCAACGGACGCGGGCGATGATTTGCTTGATACCTTCAGGCAATCCATGAAGAAACTCCTGCGTTTAAAAGTACGTTTTAACTGCAATAACTGTATCGTACCGAGTGGACTCGGTAAAGGCACTATTCCTCTTTGGCAAGATCGAAGGTCACAGTGATTCGATCACGCGAAACGCGAATCTTTGGGTCGCCGCAAAGGTTGAGATAGTACCGGGCGGCAAGGTCATTAAAGTCGCGCTCCACAGCACGCGAAAACTGTGCCATGTCATCCTTGGCAATACGAAGCCCGCGACGATCCTTCGCGAGATCGACAGGAGCCGGCGCATGCGAGGACGAATCACGCTCGCGCAGCAGACGCGCGGTCACACCGCGAACGGGCTTAATCTGCCCTGCCAAAATGCGATGTGCCGTGCGCTCGGACATCTCAAGACCCAAACCCGAGCAGATACGAATAAAGTCCTCGGCATCAGAGGCAAGGCCTAAACGATCGACAACCGGAAGCTCGCTCTCGTCATCAATAAACAGGAGACGAGACGTATCGAGCCGACTTGACGCCTGAGCATAAAGGGTCGCGGCAATCTCAGACGGAGAACCAAGATAGACATCGCAACCACGCAGCTCCTCGAGCGCAAACTCACAGGCAGCGCGAATAATATTATGCGGGCCGCGAGCACAGACATAACGTCCGTCCTCATCCTTGACGGCCTGGGGCCAGCTGGACTGATCGGCACGCTCACTGAGGCGGTCGGCTGCAACGCTCACCTTAAAGGCTGAACCAAGATCGACGCCGGACGTGACCACACGGGCCTCGTCGGTGTTCTGCTTGATCGAAAACAATGCCATGCCACGACCGTGAACGCCCCAACGGTCCATCTTCATGCTCTCGAGCTTGGAGGTAACGCGGGCATCGAAGATTCGCTCTTGCATATCCTGCGGAACGCCCGAACCGTTATCCAGAAAGACAAGCGTGCGGACGCCATCTTCCTTGGTCGTGGCGAGATAGACCTTGTCAGCGCCGGCATCGCGAGCATTACGGAGCATTTCGATGACGATATCCTCGACATGCTGAATGTCGTGTTTTGCCTGGCGCCGCTCGGCCTCCGAAACGCGGAGGCGGACATACCCCTCGCCAAGGTTCTCCTCGACGCGAAGGTTGCCCTCCCCCGACATCGACGCGATAAATGAGATGAGCTCGTTCGCGTCGCTCATGTTATTTAGCGATATCGACAGCGCGGCTCTCGCGAATCACGACGACGCGCACCTGACCGGGATACTCCATCTCTTCCTCGATCTGATGAGCGATATCGTGAGCCAGGACCGTGGACTGGGCATCGGAGATCTTGTCCGGCTGAACCATGACGTGGACCTCGCGACCAGCCTGCATGGCATAGGTACGCTCGACGCCATCATGGGAGTTGGCGATCTCCTCGAGCTTCTCAAGACGCTTGATGTAGTTCTCGGCAGACTCGCGACGGGCACCGGGGCGAGAGGCAGAGACAGCATCGGCGGCCTGTACCAGGACATCGAGCACCGTGTTGGGGTCGACGTCGGCATGGTGAGCCTCGATAGCGTGGACGATAACGGGCTTCTCGCCATAACGGCGGGCAAGCTCGGCGCCGATGACGGCATGCGGGCCCTCGACGTCATGGTCGATTGCCTTGCCCAGGTCGTGCAGCAGGCCGGCGCGCTTGGCGGTCACAACGTCCAGGCCAAGCTCGGAAGCCATCACGCCGCACAGGTCAGAGACTTCGAGGGAGTGCTGAAGCACGTTCTGACCAAACGAGGTACGGTAGCGCAGGGCACCAAGGGTCTTGACGATCTCGGGGTGCAGGTCGTGGATGCCGGTATCGAAGGCAGCCTGCTCGCCAGCCTCGCGCACGCGCTGCTGAACCAGGTCGGCAGCCTTGTGATACATCTCCTCGATGCGGGCGGGGTGAATGCGGCCGTCGGCGATGAGGTTCTCGAGGGCAACACGGGCGGTCTCACGACGGACCGGGTCGAAGCTCGAAAGAACGACGGTCTCAGGCGTGTCGTCGATCACGAGGTTGACGCCGGAAACCTGCTCGAAGGTCCGGATGTTGCGACCCTCGCGACCGATGATACGGCCCTTGAGGTCATCAGAGGGAATGTGCACGGAGGTAACGGTGACCTCGGCTGTGTGGTCGGCAGCGCAACGCTGAATCGCCAGGGACAGAATCTCCTGGGCGGTCTTGTGGCACTCGGCGCGAACCTGCTGCTCGGACTCGCGAATGATCGTGGCAGCCTCGTGGGTGACCTCGCCGCGAACCTTATCGAGGAGCTCCTTGTGGGCGTCCTCGCGGGTCAGGTCGGCGATACGCTCGAGCTCGGAGGTCTGCTTGGCGCAGAGCTCCTCAAGCTCGCGGGAGCGCTTCTCGACCTGACCGGCCTGGCTGGACAGCTGGTGCTCACGCTTGTCGAGAGCGTCGTTTCGGCGATCAAGGGACTCCTCGCGCTGCATCACACGGTTCTCGAGCGTACGAATCTCGCTCTTACGCTGCTTGTCCTCGGCCTCGGCGGCCTGCTTGTTCTTGATGATCTCCTCTTTAGCCTCAAGCAGAGCCTCTTTTTTGAGGGTCTCGGCCTGACGCTTAGCATCACCGATCAGGGACTCAGCCTGTGCGTGTGCCGACTGGATCTTTTCGTCGGCCTCGTGAAGACTACCCTGCTTGGCGGTGCGCATGTAGGCAATGGCGGCGATGGCACCCAAAACGATGCCAACGAGCGCTGCGATGATAGGCATGCTCACTCCTTTTTATGGATTCGTTACACAACAAAGCGAACCATCCTTACGAACGGCTCGCGACATTTGAGTAATATGGGCGCAGCTTATGCGGGTCGGATACAGATAAACATATAAACAAACTCATCACAGATGAGCACATATCACAAAGCAAATGACAGTGTTTATCGTACGTTGAACCACAACAACTGTCAAATAAATGGCCCCAGCACGGCGGCTAAAACGCGGTGAACGGCAGGGCCACAAAGCGCATACGCCTAAATTGCACATTACTCGCGTTCGGCATCGAGACGTACCTTAACGGCATCGGCGGCGATGTGATACGAGAAGCCCTTGCCCATCAAAAACCGAACCAGTTTTTCGAATCCGCGCGTCCCTGGAACACGCCGCTTGGCGAGCAGGGCTGACGCACGAGCCAAATCGTCTTCGACGGCAAAATAATCCTCGGGATAACCGGGAATGTCATCGAGCACGACATGACGGCGCTTGAGCTCGGTCTCGATTTTGCGCTGTCCCCAACCGCGCCGCTTGCGCTCCTCGATAAAGTACGAGCAAAAGCGGCTCTCGTCTAAAAAGCGATACTCGGTGGCGCGCTCGACGGCGAAATCGATCGCAGGCTGGTGAAAGCCGTAGCGAGCTAGCTTGTCACGGACCTCACCCGTCGCATGGTCGCGGCGCGATAGCATCTCGGTCACCATGGTGAGTGCACATTTACGCTCGATGAGCTGCACCGCCTCACGAAAGTTATCCCAATCGCAGGGCAGATCGGGGCGGTTTTTGACATACAGCCGCGCGACCCGCACGGGAATCCAAATGGACCGCTCAAAACCGCCCTCAAGCTCACAATCGATATGTGCGCAAGGCTTTTTGGACGCATACCCGCTCGAGAACGAGGAGGCCGCCTTTTTATCGGGAAAGACGACCGTGGCCTCGGTCACCGTATACGACATGAGCGTAACCGCTACTCGTCGTCATCATCGAGCATGGCGGAACCATCGATGGCGTAAAGCTCGTCAAACTCCTCAGGCGCAGGCTGATCGGTCAGCTCGACCTCGGACGGAGCATCGTCATCAAACTCAAGCCCGCAGGCAAGGCGGACCTTATGCTCAATCTCGTCAGCGCAATCGGGGTGTTCGCGCAGGAACGCCTTGGCGGCCTCGCGACCGTTGCCGAGCTTGTCCTCGCCATAGGCAAACCAGGAGCCCATCTTCTTGCAGATGCCGCACTCGACAGCCATGTCCAGAATCGAGCCCTCCTTGGAGATGCCCGTACCGTACATGATGTCGAACTCAGCAGAACGGAACGGAGCCGCCACCTTGTTCTTAACGACCTTGGCGCGCACGCGGTTACCGATAACCTCATCCTTAAGCTTAATGCTGTCGATACGGCGAATGTCGATACGCACCGAAGAGAAGAACTTAAGGGCGCGGCCGCCCGTCGTGGTCTCGGGGTTTCCGAACATGACGCCGATCTTCTCACGCAGCTGGTTAATGAAGATGCACGTCGTGTTGGACTTGGACAGCGAGCCGGCGAGCTTGCGGAGCGCCTGGCTCATCAGGCGAGCCTGAAGACCGACCGTAGTGTCGCCGATTTCTCCCTCGATCTCGGCACGCGGGGTCAGCGCGGCGACGGAGTCAACGACGATGGCATCGATGGCTCCGGAACGCACAAGCATGTCAACGATCTCAAGCGCCTGCTCACCCGTATCGGGCTGGGAAATGAGCACCTCGTCGATATCCACGCCGATTCGCGCGGCATACGTGGGATCAAGCGCGTGCTCGGCATCGATAAATGCCACAACGCCACCCATTGCCTGGGCCTCGGCAAGGATCTCGAGCGAAAGCGTCGTCTTACCGGAGGACTCGGGACCGTAGATCTCGACGATTCGGCCGCGCGGCACACCGCCGATACCCAGAGCGACATCGAGTGCCAGAGCGCCCGTAGGGATGGCCTCGACCTCGAGCTCGGGGCCACCGTCGCCGTACCTCATGATGGAACCCTGGCCGAATTTCTTCTCGATCTCGGCCTTGGTGGTGGCGATCATCTCATCGCGCTCTTTACCCGTCGTGCGAGCATGAACGGTACGTACGGGACCTGAATTCTTGGCCATGAATAGCCCTCCTCTTAACAACCTGCATCGATAATAAACGAACGGCTGTTCGTGGTCAACCGTTCAGGCCAATCATATGCAGGCGGTCTTTCCAAAACCCAACCAAACGCCGACCAAACACTGACCAAATGCTTGACCACAAATGACCAAATATGAACAAGACAGGCAAAAATACATCTACAACCAGCACAAACGCCAAATGAGCCTAAGGTCCCTATCTCCACAATTAAGGGGCTCGGAGGCCCCTTAAAACACGTCTATTCCATAGAGTTGAGCACAAGGGCAATGCGACCCAATGCCTCCGTGACCGCATGGGCACGAACACACGAACGGTCACCCTCATAGTGGCAGCGCACAGAGTCCACGACCGGCACGCCCCCATCGGCGGAACGATGCGCCCAGCCAATATAGAAAGTGCCCGCCGGATCGCCCTCAGTGCCACCGCCGGGGCCGGCATAACCCGTTGCGCTCACTGCAATATCGCTCTGGTACAGCTCCAGCGAACCCACCGCCATCTCGCGCGCGGTCTGATGCGACACCGCGGTATAGCGGTCGAGCGTCTCCTGCTCAACACCAAGAACGCGATGCTTAATCTCATCGCAATAGGTCACCGCACCGCCACGCAGCACCGCCGAGGCACCCGGGATATCGGCAATCGTCGATGCGATCATACCCGCCGTCAGCGACTCAGCCGTCGAAACCGTCACGCCCCGAGCGCTCGCGTGCTCGACAATATCGCGCGCCAGCTCCTCGTTATGTGCGGAAATCTGCTCAAAAGAGTCCGTCATACCCACCAGGACCTAGACCGAAAAGACGATCTTGCGGCAGTTCCAGAAGTACTGGGCGCCCGAGATAACGGTCAAGACAACGGCAACGGCATACAGGAAGCGCGACACCGAGTAGATGCCGAGCGTCAGCGCCACCGGGCCAAGGTGCAAGCCGGCCATAGCAAAAACGCACAGGTAACCGCAGATGGAGACCATCGTGGTTGCCGTCTTGTACTTGCCGAGCTTATCGGCCGCAACAACCACGCCGGCCGCACTCGCAACCATGCGTAGGGCGCTCACCAGCAGCTCACGGAACAGGATAATGAACACGGACCACACGGTCACCGCGCCAAAATCCAAGAACATCAGCAGGGCCGAAAACACGAGCAGCTTATCGGCGATGGGGTCCAAGAATTTACCGAAGTCGGTGATCTCGTTGCGCGAACGCGCCAGATAACCGTCGACCTTATCGGTGCACGACAGGATCACATACAGAATGAAGGCAGCGGCGGCGAGCGGGCCGTCGAAGGTGCTCCAATCCGTACCGGCAACACTCGTGTGAGAAAGCGCCGACACGATCATGAACACCGGGATAAAGACGATGCGAACGCACGTCACGATGTTGGCGGGCGTCCAGACACTCGTCAGTTCCTTATTGCTCTCGTTAGCCACGACGCTCTCCTACTCCACAACATGACCGATAAGCTCGTAGCAGAAGCTATCGGTAAACTCGACGGTCAGAATATCGCCCACGGACGCCTCGCTGGCGTCCAGATGCACCGCGCCATCGGAATCGGGCGCCTGGAACCAGGCATGGCCGATCAGCTCGGCGCCATCCTCGGTCTCTTCGATACCGTCGACGATTACCTGGGCGCGCTCGCCCACATGTGCGGCGGTGGCGGCAAAACCGAGCGACTCGGCCAGGTCCATGGCCTCCTGGGCGCGCTCGAGCTTGACCTCTTCGTCGACCTGACCTTCCATCTTAGCGGCCAGGCTGCCCTCCTCCTGCGAGTAGGCAAAGACGCTCGTGTAGTCAAAGCCGACGGCATCCATAAAGTCGATAAGGTCGCGGAACTCGTCGTCGGTCTCGGTCGGGAAGCCGACCATGGCCGTGGAACGGATCACGATGCCGGGGATGCGCTCGCGAAGATCGCGGAACAGATCCTCGAGCTCCTGGCGCGAACCGGAGCGACGCATGGCCTTGAGAATGCGCGCGTCGCAGTGCTGCACGGGGATATCGATATAGGGCAGCACCTCGGGCGTATCGCGAATCGTCTCGATGAGTTCGTCAGTCATGCCCTCGGGCTGCAGATAGAGCACGCGGACCCAGACGTTGTGCGGGCGCACGGCCTCGGCGACGGCACGCAGCAGCTGCGCCAGATTGCGCGGCGAGCCATCGGCGACGTCCTCGTCGGCAAAGTCGGTACCCCAGATGCCCGTGTCCTGGCCGATCAGCACGATCTCGCGCACACCGCCGGCAACCAGGTCGCGCACCTCGGAGATGATGCTCTCGGCATTGCGCGAATGATAGCGGCCGCGGATGTAGGGAATCATGCAGAAGCTGCAGAAGCGGTTGCAGCCATCGGAAATCTTGACGTAGGCGACAGCACCCTCGACGGTACGTTTGACCTGCGGGATATAGGCTGCAATCTCACGCTCGACACCCAGCACGCCATCGATGACCGCCACGATGCCATCTTCCTCGTCGGCCTTCACAAAGGCAGCGACCTCGGGCAGCTCGTCAGGCAGGTCATCGCCATAGCGCGACGGCACGCAGCCGCACATGACGATGGGGCAAGAACGAACGCCGTCCTGAACCTCGTTGGCGAGCTCGAGCGTGGTCTCGATGCTCTCGGACGTTGCGGAGGCGAGGAACGAGCAAGTATTGACGATGGCGATATCGGCATCCTGCGGGTCGAATGCCTCCTCGTAGCCCGCGGCGGTCAAAAGAGAACGCATGCGGTCGGTGTCAACCTCGTTCTTAGCGCACCCGAGGGTGATGTAGAGCACGGAGCCCAACGGTGTATCCATGTTGGAGAGCAGTCCTTTCGATTGATATTAGCGGTAGTTGGTGAACTGCAGCGGCTGGCCGTAGTCCTGGTCGCGCAGGAACTGAATCACGGTCTGCAACGCGTCCTTCGAAGCAGAGGAAACACGCAGCTTGTCGGCCTCGATGGTCACCTTGACCTTGAGCTTTTGATCCTTGATGTCCTTGTTGATCTTCTTGGCGGTCGCCTGGTCGATACCCTCGACAATATGGCCGAGCACGCGCACGGTGCCGCCCGATGCCGCCTGAGGAGCATCCCACGAGACAGCCTTGAGGTCAATGCCGCGCTTGATGAGCTTGGAACTCAGCACGTCGATAATCTGCTTAGAGACAAAGTCAGCCGGGGCGCTGATCGTAAAGAGCTTGTCGCCCTTCGAAAGCTCGATCGTGGCGCCGGAATCCTTAAGGTCATAGCGCTGGGAAATCTCGCGCGTGGTCTGCTGGAAGGCGTTGTCGACCTCTTGCATGTTGACCTCAGACACGACGTCGAAGCTGGAATCTTTAGCCATGATGTTTCCTTTCGCGTACGAGCGGCTTAGTAGCTATCGTACGAATAGTCGGTAGAATCGGTGGGCGTCTGACCGTCAGTTGCGGTATCGGCGCCATCCGCGGACTGGGCATCGGTGCCGTCGGTGGTATCGGTACCATCGGTGGTGTCGGTGCCATCAGAACTTTCACCATTCTCGGAATCAGTCGTCTCCTTCTTAGGAACGGTGATCGTCACACGAGCCACGCCCGAGGTCTTGGTATCGTAACGGACCTTTTCACCGTTCTTGGTAACGGTAACATCGGAAGGCTTGGACGTGGTGATCTCGATCGAGGACTCGGGCGTGTACTCCTGCTCAAAGGGGCCAGTCGCCTGAGCGCCATAGACCGACTTGCCGTCGACCTTGACCTCAATCCACGCGGTCTTTCCCTTGGCAACGGAAACTTTGACCTTCGTGACCTCGTTCTCTTCCTTCTTGGCCGTCGTCTTGGTAGCGTCCGAATCAGTCGACTCATCCGTCGGCTCATCGGTGTCTTCGTCCTCGTCGACCGTTTCGGTCTTCTTAGAAGACTTCTTGGTCGTCGTCTTGGTAGCAGTGGGCGTCTCGGGCGTGGTCTCGGGCGCCGAAGATGCGCAGCCGCGCAGAAGCACCACGATGAGCACGATCAGCAGCAACGCCACGGCACCGATGCCGGCGTAGACGATACGCGGATCGAGCCCGTTGTTTTGAGGAGTACGGGATCCGCCGCGTCCACGACCGGAACTGCTGCGGCCGCCTCCCTGAGGCATACGACCACGATTGCTATCGAAACGGCCGCGATAGCCGCCCTGGCCCTGAAGGCTGCGCTGACCCGAGCGGGGCGCAAGTTCACCGCGGCCTTGATAGCCACGTTGGCCCGAACGCGGAGCCGAAGAGCGCTGGCCATACGGCTGTGATTGAGAGCGAAGACGCGGCGTCACCTGCGTGGTATCGGCATCCGCATAGCCACCGCGAGAGCGTCCGGTGGAGACACCACGGTGACCGCGATCGGAATAGCCGCCGTCGCCGTAGCCGGCACGAGGGTCACGCGCCACGCCGCGGGCAGCGGGAAGTGCACGGTCCTCGGGCATCGGCGTACTGCGGAACCGGTCACGCTGTGAGCGAATCTCCTCGCCCGAACCCGTCTCAGTAATATAACCGGCCTGCTGAGGACGCAGTCCATAGCGGGTCGAACGACCGCCCTGAACCATCAGGAAGCGCCCGTTATCGACCGAGGAACGCGAATTGACGTAGCCGGCGGCGTCCTGAAAACGACCGCCCTGCTGCGACGTTTCGCGTTCGTATGCCATCAGGTCGTCAAAGTAGGCATTGACGACCTCGCGCGGATTGAGGCCCAAAAAGCGAGCATAGCTCGAAATCATGCCCTGCGCATAGCCGCGCGGCGGCATCGAAGCAAAGTTACCGGTCTCGAAAAACTCGATGATCTGCGGCCTGATTTTGATGGTGTTGGCGACTTGCTGAATGGAAAGGCCCATTCGGCGACGCTGCTCGAGCAGCATGTCACCAAAGCGTGCAGCCATCAGAATCCTCCAAACTCACGATCTTCACGTGCCATCTCGGCGTCGACAGATTCCAGCGCGGCAAGACCCTCTTCGTCCAGCAGAACCTCGCGCGGCTTGGAACCGTCGGGCGGGCCGACGACACCCTTTTCTTCCAGCATGTCCATAATACGCCCGGCACGCGCATAGCCAACCTTCAGACGACGTTGCAAGCCAGATGTGGAGCCAAGCTGCGATTCCACCACAATATGGGCGGCTTCCCAAATGAGCGGATCATCGTCTTGCGGCTCGGCGACTCCGGTGCGGACAATACCGCCGCCACCCGCCATGGACATGGAAGCGGGCACCACGGCAGACAGAATCTCCTCGTGGTAGTCAGGCTCACTCTGCGATTTGACGAACTCGACAATCTCGTTGATCTCATCATCCGAAACAAAGCAGCCCTGGATACGGCGAGGCTTGCCCCAGTCGACCTTGGAGAACAGCATGTCGCCCAAACCGGTGAGCTTTTCAGCACCCATCTGGTCGATAATGACGCGCGAGTCGATGCCCGTGGCGACGTTAAAGGCGATGCGGTTGGTGATGTTGGCCTTGATGAGGCCCGTCACCACGTTGGAGCTGGGGCGCTGCGTGGCCACGATAAGATGAATACCGGCGGCACGGCCCAGCTGTGCAATACGTACGATCGAGGCCTCGACATCCTTACCGGCGACCATCATCAGGTCCGAGAGCTCGTCGATGATAATGACCAGATAGGGCATCTTTTGCGGCGGGTTATCGTAATGCTCAAACTCGCCGGCGGCCTGCTTTTCGTTGTAGGTCGAGATCTTACGCACGTTAAGGCGCTCGAAGACCTTCAGGCGACGCTCCATCTCGGACACGGCCCATTGCAGGGCGCTCGCGGCCTGCTTGGGTTCGGTAACGACCGGTACGTAAAGATGCGGCAGGCCGTTATAGCCCGCGAGCTCGACGCGCTTGGGGTCGACCATGATCAGGCGAACATCCTCGGGAAGGGCACGCATGAGCAGGGTCGTGATGATGGAGTTGATCATGACCGACTTACCGGAACCCGTGGTACCGGCAATCAACAGGTGGGGCATCTTGGCGAGGTCGGCGACGACTGGAGCGCCCTCGGCGTCGCGGCCGATGGCGAGCTCGAGCGGACCGCCCTTCACATAGGGCAGCACGTCGCCCAGGTTGACGTTCTGGCGCTTGCGGTTGGGAATCTCGATGCCCACGAGCGAGGTGCCGGGGATCGGGGCAAAGATACGTACCGACTGGGCAGCGAGCGAAAGCGCGATATCGTCCTCGAGGCTCGAAATCTTGCTCACGCGCTCGCCCTCACCAGGCTGCAGCTTAAAGGTCGTCACCGTGGGGCCGGCGATCCAGCCGACCACGCGGGCACTGCGGCCAAACTCAAGCAAGGTGGATTGCAGTGACTCAGCGGTCTGCTCCAACTCCTTGTCCGAAGACGCGGCGGAAGCCGACTGCGGGTTGGCATGCAGGATTTCGAGCGGCGGAAGCTTGAGGCCGTCCTCTTCTTCGCCCTCGTTATCTGCGGCGCCACCGTCCGCTCCCCCATCGCTAGCCGCAGCCGATTCGACGGCACTCGAGGCAGGCGCATCGGCAACCTTGGGATGCTTCAAGAAGTCGGGAATCTGAGGTGCTGCCGAGACAGGATTCACGGCAAACGGCGGCTCGGACTCGTCGATCTTATCGGGGTCGTCTTCCATCGAAAGTTGACCGGTTACCTGGTCGCGCTTTGCATGGCGGCGCGGCAGCAAAGTTGTCTTTGCGGTCTCAATCGGAGCCTCGTCGTCCTCGTCATCGCCCTCGGTAAGCTCAATCTCGCTATCGGACCAGGACGGGTCGGGCTCACTCGTATTGAGCTTAGGCGTGGCCTTGCCCTTCTTGGCATGGCGGCGCGGCAGCAGCGTCGTCTTAGCGCGCTCGGCCTCCACGGCATCGGATACGTCGACAAACGGATCCTCGTCCTCGTCGTCATTGTCCAAAACCGGGTCCACATCGTTGCCCATGACCGTGGTCACGGCAGCATCGGAGCCCTTTTGACGAAGAATGCTCAGGTGCGGACGGGCAACGCCGGGCACCGACAGGGCTTCGTCGTCACCCCACGGACTCGCGTTAACATCGGCACGACGGCGCTCGGCAAAATCGGCCGCGCGGTCGCGAGCAGAGCGCAAAACGCCGCCAACCGAAAAGCCGATGATGACCAAGCCCACGACGACAAGGCCCAACAGGACTACGATCGCGATAGGCTTACCCAGGGCATTCTGCAGCGCACTCGCAATAAACGCACCGATGTAGCCACCCGAGGCGGACAAATTTTGCGGCGTGAACATAAGGTCACACGAGTCGCTCGTACCCGGCACCATCAGCGAGAGAATGGAGACGACGGCGATAAAGACCACGGCGCCGCCCGCAACAGAGCGCACGTTGAGCGGCGAGTCCTCGCCTAAAAAAAGCGTGGCGGCAAACAGCAAAATGACGATCGGCAGCACGTAGGCGCCCAGACCAAAGCCCAGGTGGTAGAAACCGGCAACCGCATCCGTAACGGGTGCGGTCGCCGGCGAAATCACGGCAATGAAGGACGCAATCGCCAAAACGGCTATGACCACGCCGGCGATATCGCGGTTGGCCGAGGGCTCGACCAAGGGCTCAAAATCGTCAAAGTCCGCCTCGTGGCCCTTATTGGCACGCAGATGGGAACCGGCACCCTTAGCAGATGCCGGTTGGTTGTTGGCCTTATTGCCTTTGGCGTTTTGTGCAGATCCGCGCGCCAAACTAAACCTCCATGACGACCGGGATGATCATCGGACGGGTGCGCGTACGGCTCCAGATAAAGTTAGAGAGCGAGTCGCGCACGGCCTTGCGAATGGCATCGGAACCGCTGCTCGTAAAGCTGAACTTGCCCTTCTCGATCGTCTTCATGATGGACGCGGAGGCATCCTCGGAGAACTGGTCGTCGATGGCAAACGAGACGCCGCGACCCGAGAACTCGATGGCCTCAATCTTCTTGTGCTTGAGTGAGACGATGGCAACGGCCGTGACCATACCGTCGTTGGCGAGCTTCTGACGATCGCGCAGGACGATGGGGTCGGTATCGCCGATACGCAGGCCGTCGACGTAGACGACGCCGGACTCGACGGGCGTACCGCGCTTGACGATACCGCCGCGCATCTCGAGCGTGTCGCCGTTATCGAGGATAAAGATATGATCGTCCTTGATGCCCATCTTGCGGGCCAGCTGGGCATGGGCGCGCAGATGTACGGCCTCACCGTGAACCGGCATAAAGTACGTGGGCTTGGCCATGGCCATCAGGAGCTTGAGTTCCTCCTGGCTACCGTGACCGGAGACGTGGACGAGAGCGCGGTTCTTATCCCACACGTCGCAGCCGAGCTTGGCCAGGCTGTTGACGACCTGCTGGACGGCCTTCTCGTTACCAGGAACGGGAGTTGCCGAGAGGATGACGGTATCGCCCTCGTGGATAGAGAGCGTCTTGTGCTCGCCGTTGGCCATGCGAGACAGGGCCGACAGCGGCTCGCCCTGCGAACCGGTGCACATGACAACGATCTTGTCGTCAGGCAGGTTATCAATGTCGAAGGCATCGATAATATCGGCATCGTCGATGTTGAGGTAGCCCAGCTCGCGCGCCACGCGGGTGTTAGTGAGCATGGAGCGACCGGTCACAACGACCTTACGGCCGCACTTGCGGGCGGCATCGCAGATCTGCTGCAGGCGATGGATATGGCTCGAGAACGACGCGACGAACACGCGACCCGGGGCGTTCTTGATGGCATGCAGCAGGTTGGGTCCAACCTCGGCCTCGGACTTGGTAAAGCCGGGAACCGTGGCATTGGTGGAGTCGGACAGCAGCAGGTCGATGCCCTGCTTGGCAAAGCGGCTGATAGCGGCATAGTCGGGCGTGACGCCGTCGATGGGCGTCTGGTCGAGCTTAAAGTCGCCGGTGTGCATAACGGTGCCCTGATTGGTGCGGATGAACACGCCCAGAGCGCCGGGGATGGAGTGCGTCATCGAGAAGAAGTCGAGCGAGATGCCGCCGAGGTTGACATGGCTGCCGCCCTTGACCTCGCGGAACTTGGGTGCGCGGATGCGGAACTCAGAAAGCTTGCCCTCGATAAAGCCAAGCGTCAGCTTGCTCGAGAAGATGGGCACCTTGTTGTTGAGGTCCTGCAGCAGGTACGGAAGCGAACCGGTGTGGTCCTCGTGGCCGTGGGTGACAACGATACCGCGGAGCTTCTCCTCATTCTCCAAAACATATGTGTAGTCGGGAAGCACCAGATCGATACCGGGCTGGGAGTCATCCGGGAACATGAGACCGGCGTCGACGAGCACCATGTCGTCGCCGCACTCGAAGACCGTCATGTTCTTGCCGATGCCGTCAAGACCACCAAGCGGAATGATCTTCAAGGGAGATGATTTTTTAGCTGCCATAGGTGAGTGTTGTTTCCTTTCTTCGAAACGGGTCTGGAACAACCGACGGGGCGCTTCTGGCAAACCGACCGCCGGGAACGTACAAACATGCATCATAGAGTCGACGCAGTAACCACAGTATGATACCCATTTGCCCACCAACAGACCACCCATGCATCAAAGCCCCATCTGAACTGGTCCATCCCGCCGGTCTGGGGCCATCGGGGGCCGGGGCGGGTTAAGTTTGCTGCTCTACAGTCCTGCGCAAGACGGAAAGCACATTAAGTGCTTTCCTTTGCGTGCGGAACTCGCGACAAACTTAACCCGCCCCGGCCCCCGATGGCCCCAGACCTGACAAATAGGGACAGGTTTATTTTGGTCGGTTTTAACTGGGGATATGCCGAGAGTACAAGTATCGACAATTCAGAAAATAAGAAAACTGAATAGACTGTCTGACAAAATCGAAACCCGCACCAAGCAGCCCTTTTGCTATTCCCGGCGGGGTCCGCGGATAAAGTTTATCGCGAGTTCCGCACGAACAGGAGGCCACTTAATGTGGCCTCCTGTTCGTGCGCAGGACTGTAGAGCAGGAAACTTTATCCGCGGACCCCGCCGGGAATAGCAAAAGGGCGACCCCTGTACGGAATCGCCCTTGTTGAGCTGCTTATGTTTAGCTGTTACTCGGCGTCGTGGTGACGGCGGGGCTTGCGGCCTCCGTTGTCACCGGGACGGCGCGGACGGTCGCTGCGCTCGGAGCGCTCGCGACGCGGACGCTCACGACGCTGGAAGTGCTCGCCGTCGCCCTCAGAGGCACCCTCGGCGCGAGCCGGGGCCTCGGGCTTGTCAAGACGATCGAGCGAGATCTTGCCGCGATCGTCGACCTCGATGACGACGACCTTGACCTCGTCGCCGACGTTGAGGACGTCCTCGACCTTCTCCACGCGGCCCTTGGCGACGCGGGAGATGTGCAGCAGGCCATCCTTGCCGGGCAGCAGGTTCACGAAGGCGCCGAAGGGCTGGATGGAGACCACGCGACCGGTGTACTCCTCGCCCGGCTCGGGAACCTTGATGATGAGCTTGATACGCTCGACAGCCTGGTCGACGGACTCACCGGTGCCGCCGACAAAGACGGTGCCGTCCTCCTGGATGTCGACCGAGGCGCCGGTCTCGTCCTGGATACCGCGGATGACCTTACCACCGGAACCGATGACGTCACGGATCTTGTCGGTCGGAACCTGGATGGAAACGATGCGCGGAGCGGTGCTGCGCGTGGTGTGGCGC
>CAVFEY010000005.1:30389-67000 GCA_963621725.1 Firmicutes bacterium AF25-13AC | reverse complement strand
GGCGCGGCTCGGGGATCACATCGAGCATCTTCTGCTGGATGAAGGCGCGACCCTCCTTGGCCTGCTGCAGGGCGCGGGCCAGGATGTCGAAGGTAAGGCCGGTGGCCTTGTTGTCCATTTGCAGGGCGGTGATGCCCTCGGTGGTGCCGGTGACCTTAAAGTCCATGTCGCCCAGGAAGTCCTCGAGACCCTGGATGTCGGACAGGACCACGGTCTTGCCCTCCTCCTGAATCAGACCCATAGCGATACCGGAGACCGGGCGCTTAATGGGCACGCCGCCGTCCATAAGGGCGAGTGTGGAGCCGCAGGTCGAAGCCATCGAAGAGGAGCCGTTGGACTCCATAACCTCGGAGACGACGCGGATGGCGTAGGGGAACTCGTTCTCGTCGGGAAGCACCGGAAGCAGAGCGCGCTCGGCCAGGTTGCCATGGCCGATCTCGCGGCGCTTGGGGCTGCCCATGCGGCCGGTCTCGCCGGTGCAGAACGGCGGGAAGTTGTAGTGGTGCATGTAGCGCTTGCCCTCGGTGGGCTCGATGGTATCCAGGCGCTGGCCCTCGTTGAGCATGCCGAGCGACAGGACGGAGAGCACCTGGGTCTGGCCGCGCTGGAACAGGCCGGAGCCATGAACGAGCGGCAGGTAGTTATCCTTCACCATGATGGGACGGATCTCGTCGGCTGCACGGCCGTCGACGCGCTCGCCGGTCTCGACGACCATGGTGCGCATGGCCTTCTTCTCGAGCTTCTTGAGCGCCACGGGGATCTCGCGCTCCCAAGCGGCCTGCTCCTCCTCGGTGAACTCGGCACGGATGGACTCCTTCAGAGCCTCGACCTTGCCGATACGGGAGAGCTTGTCGGCGTCGCGCAGGGCAGCAGCCATCTCGTCGTAGTGGGCAAAGATGCGCTTCTGGACCTCCTCGACGGGCTGGTCGAGCGGGTACTCCTTCTTGACGATGGCGCCGTTGACCTGCTCCCACTCGGCGACGAACTCGTCCTGAGCCTGGCAGAAAGCAGCGAGAGCCTCCTGGCCAAACTTCATGGCGTCGAGCATGTCGTCCTCGGAGATCTCCTCGGCGCCGGCCTCGACCATCGAGATGAAGTCGGCTGAGCCGCCCAGCTCCAGGTCCAGGTCGGAGTTCTCGCGCTCCTCATAGGTGGGGTTGACGATAAACTCGCCGGTCTCCACGTTGCGGCCGATGCGCACGCAGGCAAGCGGGCCCTCGAAGGGCACGCCGCCGAGCGTCATGGCCAGAGAAGCACCCATGACGTTGATGACGTCGAAGGGGTTGACCTGGTCGGCGACGAGAGAGGTAGCGACGATGTGCACCTCGTTGCGGAAGCCGTCCGGGAAGCTCGGGCGGATCGGGCGGTCGATCATACGGGCCGTGAGCGTGGCCTTCTCGCTGGGACGGCCTTCACGCTTGAGGTAGCCACCCGGGATGCGGCCGGCGGCGTACATCTTCTCATTGAAGTCGACGGTCAGCGGGAAGAAGTCGTAGTTCTTACGCTCCTTGGAGACAACCACGGTGTCGAGCATCGTGGTATCGCCCTGCTTGACCAGACAGGCGCCGGTGGCCTGCTTGGCAAGCTCGCCGGACTCAAAGGTGTAGGTCTTGCCGTACAGCTCAAAGGTCTTGGATACGAGTGTCATTGTTCTCCTTTACCCCACAGGCCCCTTGCCTGCGGGCTTCTCATGTGACGCGGGCCCCCTGCCCCCGCCACGCTTCAGAGCGTGGTTGTTCACGCCCTTACACAAAAAGAGCGCCCAGCTGCGCAGGACGCTCTTAGCATGTACAAATCCTTACTGGATGTTGTCGCGGATGCCCAGAGCCTTGATCAGCTCACGGTACTCGACGATGTCGTTCTTCTTGATGTAGGAGAGAAGACGACGACGACGGCCGACGAGCATAAGCAGACCACGACGGGTGTGGAAGTCCTTCTGGTGGGACTTCATGTGCTCGGTCAGCTCCTTGATGCGCTCGGACAGGATGGCAACCTGAACCTTGGGGTTACCGGTGTCGACCGGGGTGTTACCGAACTGGGCAGTCAGCTCCGCCTTGCGCTCTTTGGAAACAGTCATTGTTTCACCTTTCGTTTTACGTCGCCCGCGGGCGACTTGATTCGCCTCGGACTGGGAAGCCGCCGGTGGAGCGAGCAACCAAGGTCGAGGTACCAACAGGTCGGTATGTTACCACAAGCAGCCTGTGCCTGCGCATCATCACCGACCCAACATGAATTCCATCGCACGGAGCCGCTGATCGGTATGCGTTGCCGCCCAGACATGCGAAAGCCCGAGCAAAAACGCCGCAGTATGCGGGTCGATCTTTTGAACCATAAGCTCGTCGAAGGTCATGCCCATAAGGGCGCGCAGCCAGGCGACCTCGCCGGTCGACACGAGCTCGGCACCGGGAACGCTCGACGCGCACGACCCGCACATGAGCCCGCCGGCCTGGGGCGAAAAATACGACAGCATAGGGTCGCCGCACGACACACAGGCAGAAAAATCGGGACGATACCCGATATGCGACAGCAGTTTAAAGACAAAGGCGGCTACCAGGAGGTCCATGTGCGCCGTATCGAGACCGCCGCCCACAAGTTCTAAGGCGCGCGAGGAAATGGCAAAGGTAAACGGATCCTCGGCATCCTCAAACGAACATACGCGCGCGACCTCGGCGATCGCACTCGCCGCACAGGTCACCTCGTAATCGGGGGCGGTGCCAAGGGGAGCCTCCAACAACTCGGCCTGCGACACGATGTCGAGCGAGCGTCCGTGCGCGAGCAGCATATCAACCGTACAGAACAGCTCGCAGCGCGCCGCCAAGCGACCGCCAGGCTTGCGCGCGCCCTTTGCCACGGCACGCACCTGGCGGCCTCGCTCGTCAAGCATCGTCAAGATCAGATCGGTTTCCTTGAGCTTGGTCTTGTCGAGGACGAGCACTTTCGTGCGATATGTGCGAGAACCTGCCATATGCGTTCGAAAGGCTAGTCTTCGGCGTTATACCCAAAGCGACGGATCTGGGCCTCGTCGTCGCGCCAGCCGGCCTTGACCTTCACATCCAGCTCCAAGAAGACCTGGGTGCCAAAGATGCGCTCAAGATCGCGACGGGCGTCGATACCGATATGCTTGATCATCTCGCCGCCCTTGCCGATGATGATGCCCTTTTGGCCCTCACGCTCGACGTAAATGGTGGCGTGCACGCGCAGCACCTTCTTGGTCTGCTCGAGCGCATCGCAGATCACGCCAACGGAGTGAGGGATCTCGTCGCGGGTGCGGCGCAAGATCTTCTCGCGCACAAACTCGGCAACAAGCGTCTCGTCGGAAGCATCGGTACCCATGTCTTCGGGGAACCAACGCGGGCCCTCGGGCAAAAAGTGCGCAACGGTATCGATGAAGGCATCGACGTTGAAGTTCTTCACCGACGAGGTCACGATCTCGTCATCGTATTCCATAAGCTCATGCGCTGCCTTGAGCTGCTCCATTACCTGCGCGGGGTCGGCCTCGTCGGCCTTGGTGAGCACCAGGACCTTCTTGCAGCGGGCGCCTCTGACGCGCTCGGCAACCCAGGCGTCTCCCCTGCCGATGGGCTTGGTGGCATCAATCAAAAACGCGACGACGTCAACGTCGTTGAGCTCGAACAGAGCGCTTTTGTTGAGCTCGGAGCCCAGACCGTCCTTGGGCTTATGGATACCCGGGGTATCGACAAAGACCAGCTGGTAGCCGGGACGGTTAACCACGGCGCGCATGCGGCGGCGAGTCGTCTGGGCCACCGGCGAGGTGATGGCGACCTTTTTGCCATAGCAGGCGTTGAGCAGCGTGGACTTACCGGCGTTGGGACGACCGACCAGGGCCACAAAGCCGCTACGGAAACCGGGCTCCACATCGCCAAAGCCCAGAGACGGCTCGTCCTCATCACATAGGGCGTCGAGTTCCTCGTCGCTCATACCCTCAAACGGGTCGAATTCCTCGACCTCTTCCAGAGCCTCGTCGTCCAGGACCTCATCGGTAGGCTGCATATTGTCGGACATGGGAATCCCTTTCTAAATAAAGCCAAGTGCGTGGGCAAAGACCAGCAGGCCCACGATTGCGGCGGTGATGGAAAGAACGTACACGGAAGCGGAGGCGATATCCTTAGCGCGCTTCGCCAGCGGATGAAGTTCCTGGGTCGCCAGGTCGACGATTGCCTCCATAGCGGTATTGCACAGCTCGCCGTGAATCACCAGGCCGCAGCAGATGATAACCGTGGCCCACTCGGCAATGTCGAGGCCGACAATGCAGCCGGCAATGACGGTACACACGCCCGCCGCGAGCATGACCTTGATGTTGCGCTCGGTTTTAACGGCGGTGACAAAGCCCTCCATGGCGTAGGAGAACGACTTTAAAAAGGACGGATGGTCCTTGTTCGATCCGGGAATCATAGACGGCTCCTAGTCGTGGGCATGGTTGGTGATGGGACCGACGTGGACCAACTTGGGGTCCTCGCCGCGCTCGAGCGCCAGATCGCGCAGGATGGCATCCTCACGGGCCTCCATGACCTCGGCCTCGTCGTCCTCGATATGGTCATAGCCCAGCAGGTGCAGCATGCCGTGCACGAGCATCAGCCGGCACTCGTCGGCGGGACTGTTACCAAAACCGGGAGCCTGACGAGCGATGACCTGCGGCGCCAAGATAATATCGCCGAGCTCGAGCGTCTCGTCGGCGGGAATATCCTCGTCAAAGGCAGAGTCGCACTCAAACGAGAGCACATCGGTGGTGCGGTCGATACCGCGCCACTCGTGGTTGAGCTCATGCATCTCGTCCTCGTCGACATACGAAAGGGAAATCTCGACTTCACGCTCAACGTCCTCGGCGGCAAGCACGAACTGGCAGATGTGCTCCACCTCCGGCGCGTCGAGCAGCGTATCGAGCTCGGCATCGTTGCTGATCAATACACTCAACGGGACTCCTTTCGGTCGCGCGAGCGCTGCTCACGCACGTCATCATACGCATCATAGGCCTCGACGATCCTGCCCACCAGGGCATGGCGCACCACATCAGCGCGCTCCAGATGAGAAAATGCCACATCGTCGACACGGCCCAAAATCCTCTCGACATCGGCCAGGCCGCCGCGACGACCCACCAGATCGCGCTGGCTCAGATCACCGGTAATCACAAACTTGGAGTTAAAGCCGAGGCGCGTCAGGAACATCTTCATCTGCTCAGGCGTCGTGTTTTGCGCCTCGTCGAGTACCACGAAAGCGTCGCTCAGCGTTCGGCCGCGCATGTAGGCGAGCGGGGCAATCTCGATCACGCCACGCTCCATGAGCTCGTCGGTACGCTCACGATCCATCATGTCAAACAGGGCATCGTAGAGTGGACGCATGTAAGGGTCGATTTTTTCCTCGAGGGTGCCGGGCAAAAAGCCCAAATTCTCCCCTGCCTCGACAACGGGCCGCGTAAGGACCAGGCGACCCACCTCGTGGCGCTTGAGCGCGGCGACGGCGAGCGCCATGGCTAGATAGGTCTTACCGGTACCGGCGGGGCCCAGGCCAAACGTGATGGTATGCGAGCGGATGGCGTCAACATAGCGCTTTTGGCCGAGCGTCTTGGGACGAATGACGCGGCCGCGATACGACAGCAGCACGTCATCGCGCAGCGACGAGGCGTCGTGCTCGCCATCGCGCAGGACAGCCAAGCAACGCGAGACGTCGTCGGCAGACAGCGTGCGACCGGAAGCCGCCTCGCGAAAAGCGTGTTCGAAAAAACGCGCCACGAGTTCGACCTCGTCCGGGTCGCCGCTCACGGCAATCTGGTCACCGCGCGCAACCACATGGGCGCGAACCAAGTCTTCAACCGCGCGAAGGACAGCGTCGCCGGCGCCCAAGACGCGCGAAGGGTCAATCCCCTCGGGAACGGTAAGTCTAATCTTCGAGGCTTCCATGGACCTCCCTGCGAGCATGGACTAAGCCGGAATCATCGACTCCGATGATAGCAACATCGAGCAGGCACGGGGCCTTGAGCCCGCAGACATCGTCAAGACGGGCATGATGAAACGAGCCAAGCGTCAGGTTGTCGCCATACTCGAGCACCGCACGCTCGACCGTGCCCACGCGACGGCGGGCATCGGCGATCGCAAGCTCCTGTGCGGCGGCACGCATGCGGCGGCTGCGTTCGGCCATAATCTCGGGCGGCACCTGATCGGGCATATCGGCCGCAAGCGTGCCGGGACGCTTGCTGTAGCGGAAGACATGCATGCGCGAAAAGCCCACGCAACGGCACAACGCCAGCGACTCCTCGAACTCCTCGTCCGTCTCGCCGGGGAAGCCGACGATGACGTCGCAAGAAAGTGACGCCTGGGGCAGATTGGCACGAATCATGTGTACCGTGTCATCAAAGGCCTCCGCGCTATAGGGACGACCCATGCGATGCAGGGTTGCCGTACAGCCGGACTGCACGGGAAGATGCAAGAACGGCGCGATACGCTGCGGATAGCGCGCCATCACCTTGAGCAGGCGCTCGGAGATGTCCATGGGCTCCACTGAGGAAATGCGCACGTGGGCAATCGTAGTGCGCTCCATAATGGCCTCGAGCAGCTCATCGATCTCCACGTGTTCGTCAGTCGCGCTCTTGCCGTCATAGGCGCCCAGGTTCACGCCAGTCAGAACCACCTCGGGCACGCCGGCCTCCTGGGCCTCGCGCACCTGCTCGAGCACGGACTCGACGGGCACGGAACGCTCGGGGCCACGCGCCTTCCACACGATGCAATAGGTGCAACGATGATTGCAGCCGTCTTGGATCTTCACGCCCAGACGCGAGCGCCCCAGGGCATCGACCACATCGCTGTCGCTGCAGGCGGCCACACTATCGGATTCCACACCCAGCACCTCGCAGACACGATCGGCGACGTCGATTTTCGATGGCTCGGCAATGACGCGGTCCGAAAGCTCCAGTAGCTCTTCGGGATGCAAGTTGACGACGCAGCCGGTCACGACCACATAGGGCTCGCCCGGATATGACAGCGCATGGCGGACGGCCTTGCGGGTCTTGGCCTCGGCCTCGCCCGTCACGGCGCAGGTATTGATGACGATCAGGTCGGCATCCTGGGGCTCCACCATCGCAAAGCCCTGGCGCATAAGATCGGCAGTGATACGGTCGGACTCAACCCGGTTGACGCGGCAGCCAAGGTTGACGACGGAAATATGGGGTGCGAGCAAGCGGGCTCCTTAATCGAGGATATCGTCGAGGGCGCTCTTGATACGATCGGTTACCGACTTCTTGCCGGAAGCGACGTCATCGCCTATCTCGTCGGCAAAGGCGCGAAGCAGCTCGCGCTGCTTGTTGGAGAGATTGGTGGGGATGACCACGCGCAGCTGCACGATCAGACGACCGCGCGAACCGCCACCGCCGATACGCGGCATGCCGTAATTGTTGACGCTCACGGTGTCACCGTACTGTGTGCCGGCGGGGACGCACACCTTGACGACCTCGTCAGGCATAATGCCCTCGACCTCAATCTCGCAACCGAGCGCGGCCTGCGCAATCGAGATATCGCTCACCAGATACAGGTCATCGCCATTACGCTTAAAACGCTCGTGGTCAGCGACATGCACGTTGACGATCAGGTCGCCCGACGGCTCGCCGCGAAGGCCGGCCTCGCCAAAACCACTCACGCGCAGCTGGCGACCGGTCGAAACACCGGCGGGAATATCGATGTCAATCTTCTCGTGAGAAGGCGTGCGGCCCTGGCCATCACAGGTGTCGCAGGGATGATCGATGACCGTGCCTTCGCCGTGGCAGTCGGGACAGGGCGAAGAGGACTGGACCTGGCCAAGGAAAGAACGCTGGACCGTCGTCACATAGCCTGTGCCGTGACAACGGCTGCACTGTTTTTCGGTCGCGCCCTCGGCCTTGCCGGTACCATTGCAGTCATCGCAAGGGGCAAGACGGTCGTAGCTGATCGTCTTTTTGCAGCCGAGCGCCGCCTCATCGAGCGTCACCGAAAGGGAGATGGCCATATCGCGACCGCGACGGCGCTCGCGACGGCTGCGAGCGCCACCGCCGGCGCCGCCGCCAAAGAACGACGAGAACAGGTCGTCCATGCCCATGCCACCAAAGATATCGTTGATGTCGACATAGCCAGAACCACCGGGGCCGTCCGCAGTGCCGTAACGGTCGTAGTTAGCGCGCTTCTGCTCGTCGGAAAGAACGGAATAGGCCTCGTTGAGCTCTTTAAACTTGGCCTCGGCCTCGGGGTCGTCCGAAACATCCGGGTGTACCGTACGGGCCTTCTTTAGAAACGCGCGCTTAATCGTTCGCGCGTCGGCATCCTTGTCAACGCCAAGTACCTCGTAGTAATCCCTATTTTCCGACACGACCGAATCCTTCCAACTTTCATTATTGTCACAGTGCGTCCTATACCCAAGCTGGGCCGGGCGCAAACAGAGGGTTTGATGTTATTGAGCTCCGTACGGCGAAAGCACGGCCCGCTGTGAGCAGCTCGCGAACCAAACCGACACGAGCGCGAACATAAAACCGTTGGCAAATCCATTGGCAAACTGCATCGCACCGCGCTTCCACCACAGCAGGCTGCGATGAAGCACGCCGCCCGAGACCACCATGAACAGGCCCATGGCAAACGGAATGAAGCACATCATGGCAAAGGCGGAGAATACGCCCGAGATGGCCGACAGTACCAAAAACGGCGCGATGATACCCATGAGGTAGAAGCCGGTGCGAGCCTTACCCTCCAGACGCTCGGCCTCAACGTGCGCACGACCGACCAGGTCACCGCCCGAAGCGCCGTTCGTGCCGGCGTGACCCATGTTGGGGATTCGCACCTCGTCGCCATCATGCGTGCCGGCGGGAAACTCAATCGTCTGCTCGGAGGTCACACGGATACGGCCGCTGCCACCGCAATCGGGACACGGGTCGGCAACGACCTTGCCGGAACCGCCGCACTCAGGACAAACCGTCTGGAACGTGCCCGCACCAAACAGGAAGGACAGGTCGACATCGATATGGCCGCGACCACCGCAGCTCGGACAGGTGTGGGCATGCTCTGACGAAACGGAGCCCGATCCGCCACAATGTCCGCAAGTGTCAAAGCGGGTGTAGCGAACGGTCTTGTGGGCACCGCTCTTGGCCTCCTTGGCGTCGAGCTTGATATCGACAACCACGTTGGCGCCACTCTCGGGGTTGTAGGCCGCCTGGCCGCGACGGGGCTGGCCCCAGGCGCCCCCGAAGGGGAAACCGCCGTCAAAGGGGTTACCGTAACCGGCGCTGCCGGCATAGCCGCAGCCATAGGGCGAAGCCGTCGGTGCACCGGCAAAGGGATTGCCCGACCGCATGGCGTCGTAACGCGCACGCTTCTGCTCGTCAGAGAGCACGGCGTAGGCCTCGGAAACCTCTTTAAACTTCTCCTCGGCATCCGGCTCTTTGTTGACGTCCGGATGGAGCTTGCGGGCCTTTTGTTGGAAGGCCTTCTGTATATCACGAGAGGTGGCATCCTTGGAGACACCCAAAATCTCGTAGTAATCTTTTTCGTTCATCGTCGCCATGCGCGGCAACCTCCTGCTCACAGCAGCGTATATCTTGCGGTCATTCTACCCGAGCGGCCTAAGCTAGACCCCAAAACAGCTCGAACAGCACATTTCCATCGAGCCAACCCAGGTGGGTCGGCGCCAGGCGGGCACAGGTGTGGCCGTCGATGACATCGACAGAGGCGATAGACCCCACATGGGCATCACCCTGCTCGGGCACCCAAGTGGCAAGCCCAAGCTCAAGAGCGCGGTCACAAGCAGCTGTCAGCTCATCGGCAGGGACGACACGAGCCGCGCGAACCAACAGGTCGGAAGCAACGCCGCGCGTCATGCGGCAGGCGAGCATCAGATCTTCGGCCGCAGCCTCGCGCGGCGTCAGGTACTCGGCCTCAAACGCCGTCGCGCCATCGTCGCGTTGCACCAGACGCACGCGGTGAAAGCCACCACGGGGGGCCACGCCGGGAAACAGCCCGGCCAAGCGATCGAAATCCTCGGCATCGAGCACACCCGCGGCAGAACGACCCAAACCCAGATAGCCCTGACCAGTCCAGTAGGCAATATTATGAGCGCATTCATGCCCATCGAGCGCGTAGCTCGCCACCTCATACGGATGGTAGCCCGCCGAACTCAACCGCTCGCGCGCGACGTCCATGCATGCGGCCTGGAAATCCTCATCGGGCTCAAGCGACTCGTCACGGCACGCCATGCGGTAAAGCGGCGTGCCCTCCTCGAGTGTGAGCGGATAGACCGACACATGGTGCGGGGCCCCCGCGAGCACGCCATTAAGCGCGTACTGCCAGCTCGCCATAGTCTGTCCGGGAAGCCCACACATGAGGTCGCACGACACATCGAGCCCAACATCCTTCACCGTCGCGATAGCCTCAAGCGCCCGTTCGGCATTATGGATGCGGCCAATGACAGCCAACTCGGTATTGTCGAGGGTTTGCACACCCAAAGAGATGCGCGTGACACCCGCCTCGGCAAGTGCGGTGGCGAGCCCAGCGGTCAGCGACTCTGGATTGGCTTCGCAAGAAAACTCAACGGGCTTACACCACATGGAGATACGACGGGCGAGTTTCACCAGACGTTCCCCCGCCAGCGACGGTGTGCCGCCGCCGACGTAGACCGTACGGATCTGTCTGAGTGCCCCAGCGTTGCCAAAGGCATCGAGCCGCGCATACAGTTGCTCAAAATAAGCATCGAGCGCAGCCTCCAGGTCGCACGGCGCCACGCTGCGCGAGTCAAAGTCGCAATAGCGGCATTTTTGAGCGCAAAACGGCACGTGCACATACAGCGCGGTAACGGCCACCCTTAAGCCTCCAGCGGATGAGCAGGCACCGACTCACCGGCGGCAAGTGCGGCCTCGCAGACCACCACGTCGCGCTCGATATCATCGACCAGCGCCATAAACTCCTCGTACGTGGAGCAGCGCACCACCTGAGCGCGCCAGGCGGCGGCATGGGGCATGCCCTTTAAGTACCAGCTTGCATACGTACGAGCGCGCGACATAAGCGGCAGAAGCTCGTGCGTGAGCGTCAGGTGCTCACGCAGAGCCTCCAGGCGCTCGACCGAGGAGCGAGAAGGAACCGGCGTGCCATCGAGTGCAAGGGCCCGTGCATCGCCGAACACCCACGGATTGCCGTAGATGCCGCGCGCGATAAACACCGCGCTGGCACCCGAGTCTTGCAGATGCTCGGCAGCGTCCTCGGCCGAGAACACATCGCCCGAGCCAATCACGGGAATCTCGACAGCGTCGGCAACCTCATCGACGACAGACCAATCGGCCTGGCCCGTATAGAGCTGCGTGGCGCAACGACCGTGCACGGCAACTGCAGCGGCGCCCGCCCCTTCGAGCATCTGGGCAAACGTTGCGGCATTGCGATCCTCGGCATAAAAACCCTTGCGGATCTTCACGGTCACGGGAACATGCGCCGCGCCCACCGCTGCCTCGACGATTCTTTCGGCCAGGTCGGGCGTGCGCATAAGCGCCGAGCCCTCGCCCTTGGTAACGACCTTGCGAGCCGGACAGGCCATGTTGATATCAATCAATGACAGGCGGTCGCCCACGCGTTCCTCGACGGCAGCGACGGCACTCGCAAACTGATCGGGCTTGGAACCAAAGAGCTGCACGCAAATCTGCTGCTCCTCGTCGGCCGGCAACACCAGGCGCCACGTCTTGTTGCTGGCGTAGGCAAGACCTGCAACGCTCACCATCTCGCTGTAGGCAAGGTTGGCACCGCGGCGTCGGCACATGATGCGATAGGCGGGGTCGGTTACGCCCGCCATGGGAGCCATAAGGAACGGCTGCTCGGCATAAGCGCCCAGCAGCCGCTTGCTGTATTCAGAAAGCGCCATAGACCTACTCGTCCACCTTGAGAATCGCCATAAAGGCCTCCTGCGGAACCTCGACCGAGCCGATGGCCTTCATGCGCTTCTTGCCCTCTTTTTGCTTCTCGAGCAGCTTGCGCTTGCGCGAGATATCGCCGCCGTAGCACTTGGCCAGCACGTCCTTGCGGCGCGCCTTAACGGTGGAGCGGGCGATGATCTTGTTGCCGATAGCGCCTTGGATAGGCACCTCGAACAGCTGTCGCGGGATAATCTCCTTGAGCTTGTCGCACAGGCCGCGGGCCAGGCCATAGGCCTTGTCCTTGTGCACGATAAACGACAGCGCGTCCACCTCGTCGCCCGAAAGCAGGATGTCGAGCTTGACGAGCTCGGAGGGGCGATATTCGTTGAACTCGTAGTCGAGCGATGCGTACCCCTTGGTGCGGCTCTTGAGCTGATCGAAGAAGTCCAAGATGAGCTCGGCGAGCGGCATATCAAAGCGCATCTCGACCGATTTGCTCGTCAGGTGGATCATGTCGGTCGTGACGCCGCGGTGCTCGATGGCGAGCTGCATGACGGCACCCGTATACTCGGGAGGGCAGATGATCTTTGCCTTGAGGTAGGGCTCTTCGATACGCTCGATGCGCGTGGCCTCGGGCAGATCCTGCGGGCTGCGAACATCGATCATCTCGCCGTCAGTCTTGTACACGTGGTAGTCGACCGAGGGGCTCGTGGCGATCAGGTCCAGATTGAACTCGCGCTCCAGGCGCTCCTTGACGACCTCCATATGCAGCAGGCCCAGGAAGCCCACGCGGAAGCCAAAGCCCAGCGCCACCGACGTCTCGGGCTCCCACACCAACGACGGATCGTTGACGTGCAGCTTATCGAGCGCGTCGCGCAGGTTCTCGTAGTCCTTGTTGTCGATGGGGAACAGGCCCGTGTAGACCATGGGCTTGGCCTCGCGGTAGCCCGGCAGCGGCTCGGGGCAGGGGTTCAAAGCCCACGTAAGGGTATCGCCCACGCGCACAGCCTCGGGGTCCTTCAGACCCGTGACCACATAGCCGACCTCGCCGACCATCAGAGCATCAACCGGCGTCTCGGCAGGGCGCTTGACGCCCACGCCGTCGACCAAGAAGTCGCCCTTGGCCTGCATCATGCGCAGGGTATCGCCCTTTTTGATGGAACCGTCAAAGACACGCACCGTGGCGACGACGCCGCGGTACTCATCGAAGTACGAATCCAGAATAAGTGCCTTGAGAGGGGCATTTGCATCGCCCTTGGGAGGCGAGATTAAAAAGACGATAGACTCCAGCAGATCGTGGATGCCCTCGCCGGTCTTGCCCGACACGCACACGGCATCGTCGGCGGGAATGGCCAAATCGTCTTCGATCTCGGTCTTAACCTCGTCGGGGTGCGCCGAGGGAAGGTCGATCTTGTTGATGGCCGGAACAATGTCCAAGTTGGCGTTCATGGCGAGCGTCGCGTTGGAAACGGTCTGCGCCTCGACGCCCTGCGTGGCGTCCACGACGAGCACCGCACCCTCGCAAGCGGCCAGCGAACGCGAGACCTCGTAGGTGAAGTCCACGTGGCCCGGCGTATCGATCAGGTTGAACTGATACGTCTCGCCATCGTCGGCGTCATAGGACACGCGAACGGCATTGGACTTGATCGTGATACCGCGCTCGCGCTCGATATCCATCGTGTCGAGCAGCTGCGACTCCATGTCGCGCTCATCGACGGTATGGGTCAGCTCGAGGATACGGTCACTGATCGTGGACTTGCCATGGTCGATATGCGCAACGATCGAGAAGTTGCGGATGTGGGAAATGTCAATTGAAGTAATCATGCGGACTATCTTACCCGAGCGATACAAAAAATGGAGCCTGTTCCATAAAACGGGCTCCATTTATGCGCGTAATCTGTGTGGTGTGAAATTTACAACTTAAGCGTTGATGCTGTTCACGAGCTTGGCAAGACCGGACTTGCGGTTGGAAGCCTGGTTCTTGTGGATGACATGCTTGGCGGCAGCCATGTCGAGACGCTTGGTGACGGTCTTGAGGGCAGCCTGGGCCTTCTCGGCGTCGCCCTCGGCGACGGCGGACTGAACGTGCTTGGTCAGCGTCTTGAGCTCGGACTTGACAGCCTTGTTACGCATGCGAGCTGCCTCATTGGTGCGGATACGCTTCTTCTGAGACTTGATGTTTGCCACTTCTGGAGTTCCTTTCGAGTTCCTTGCAAAAAATGTATGACACCTCTGAGACACGGTGAGGTCATGCAAGCGCCTACTATAGCACGCTCCCCCTCAAAGGGATAGAACGAATTTGTCAAAAAGGCAGGTATCATCACGATTTTCTCAAGATGTTCGTAATCCAGAGCAAAAGCGCGGTCTGAGAATCGGCCGAACCCTTGAGCGCGAGCTCCACATCGACAGCGCCCTCGAGCGCGGCAACGAGCTCGGTCATCGAAAAACGACGTGCCCAGGTAAGGTGATTCTTGACCTGCCAAGCCTGAAGCTTGAGCGTCGCGGCGAGCTCACGCCCCTGTCCACGCCCATCGAGCGCCTTGGCGATGATCAGCTCACGGATGCGACCGCATAGCAGCGTGTAGGTCCACACGTAGCTCTTGGAGGGCAAAAGCTTAAAGAGCTCGAGCGAACGCCGCATATCGCGAGCCGAGACGGCGTTGAGGAAGTCCCAGGGCTGAACCTCGGCCGTACGCACGATCCAACGCTCCACGTCGGCAAGCTCAATCTGGGGCGCCTCGACCATCTGGGCGAGCTTTGCCAGGTCGTTATCGAGCATGCGCGTGTTTTCTCCCGAACGCGAGACGAGCTCCTCGGCAGCAGCCGTCGAGATGGACTTACCGTGCTGCGACGCCATCTGCTGAACGCGGCGCGGCAGTTCCCATCGCTTGGTACCCGAGCAATCGACAATAGCCTTCTTGTCGATCTTGGCGATTGCCTTATACAGGCGCGTATTCTTGGCGAGTGAGTCGGCGATAATGAGACAGACCGTCGTGGGGCTGGGACTTGCGAGATACTCGACGAGCGGTTCCGAGACCGCTTTAGCGAGCTTTGAGCAGCCGTCGAGGATCACCAGGCGAAACTCGCTACCCATGGGAAAGGTGTTGAGCGAGCCGATAATCGATTCGATATCGGGATCTTTCGTCATATCGCGCTCGTCGAGGTTGAACTCGACCATGCCCGACTTTTCCAAGCGAGCTTTCATACGCGAGACGGCGTGGTCGCGCTTGACCCCATCGGTACCGACGATCAGATATGCCGGCAGCAGACCGGTTTCTGACATTGCGCTCCCCTCTCGCAGGCTCTCGAATTCATACCGTGCCATTCTAGCCCACGGGTTGGTCCCGCGCCAACGACAGCGTCATGGTCGCTGGCATCGCATGGTAAAACCGGTTACGGTCGGCGAGACGGTAATGTCTCCTTGTTCAATGGTGCATGCGAACGCGCCGCCCACATCGCGAACCGCATCGATGCAGGCATCGGATGGATGGCCGTAGCGGTTGCCCTCGCCCGCACTCGCGATAGAGAGCTCGGGTTTAAGCGTGCCCAACAGGTCTGTGTCGACGGAAGATTTTGAGCCGTGATGCCCCAGTTTGAGCACATCGATATCACCCACCTCCTGTACAAACTCGCGCTCCTGATCGAGCTCGGCATCACCAGTGAGGAGCACGCGCAGGCCCTTGCCCTCCTGAACATAAGAGAGCAGCAGGACAAGCGAGTCCTCATTGCCCTCGCCATCCACGGACTCGAATGGCCACATCACGCGGGCGCAAAATGAACCGATGTCGAACGTATCCCCACGGCGAACCTGCCGATACTCCACGCCAGGTCGGTTCAATACCTCGGCAGGAGCATCCTCGAGCGCATCCGCCGCCACGGCAATCGTTCCGACTGGAAACTGTTCGAGCACGGCAGGCAGACCACCCCAGTGATCCTCATCCCAATGCGTCACAAAGACGGCATCGATATGGTGCACGTTATTGCGAACCAACGCTGCCACCACGCGCTCGTCGAGCCCGCAGTCGACGAGCGCTACGGCACCGCCCTGGCGGATAAGAATCGCATCGGCCTGGCCCACATCGAGAACCGTCACCGAAGGCGGCGCGAATCGATCCCAGTAGATGTAGGGAATCGCAGCCAAGAGCACCAGGCATGCAAGCCCCACCGCCATAGGACGTACACGGGGACGCGACCACCTGACCAGGAGAACCGCCAGCAAACACGGCACCAGGTAAATCCACACGCTATCAGGCGGCACGCTCACAGATGCACCCGGCACGGCGGCAAACAGCTGCTCAAAGAACAGTGCGCAACGGGCGGCAATCATGGGTACGACGAGTGCCCAAGGCTGCAACGGCGCCACGAGCGAAAAGGGAACCAGCACGATCGACACAGCGAGCAGTAGACTCACCACCGGACCGATGACCGCATTCGCCAACGGAGCAATGAGCGAGAACGTACCAAAGGCAGGAATGGTGATGGGCAGCGTCGCCAGTTGCGAGCACAGCGTGACGGAAAGCATGCCGGCAATACCCGTCGGCACACCCAGCTCACCCAAAGCGTAGGTCGCATAGGGGCAAAAGCACAGGATGGCAAAGACACTGGCACACGAGAGTTGAAAACCCATATCGAACAGTACCGTTGGGCGGAGTAGCACAAAGATGGACATGGTTACGAAGAGTGCCGAGAGGCCATGCCGACGACGCCCCGCGCCGTTTACGACAAGCGTCGCCGCCACCATACAGCACGCGCGCACGGCCGAGGGAGACGCGCCCGTAAAGGCAGCGTAGCCCACAAGCGTTATCGCCAATATCGCCCGCTGAAGACCACGTGAACACCGAGTCTTTTGCAATACACCCTCGATTACAAACCCCACGATGGCAAGATGGCTGCCCGAGACGGCGATAAGATGTGCCGTTCCCGTTACCGAAAACCAGTCGCCCGCCGGCTGGGAGCGCAGCTCGGACGAACGACCGCAGACAACACCGGCTATGAGCGCACGCGCCGGGTCGGTCGCAGGCGCGATGGACGCAAGCAGCCCATTTCGCAGCCGAAGCAGCGGCCGCGGAGAGCCCTCATCGACCGACGCCAACCGGATGACCTTCACTTTTCGAAGCTCGCCTCGAAGCACGCGCGAGCGCCCATACGCATCGTTCTCAAAGCGCGAAATTCGACCGATAGCGCGTACATGCGAACCGGCGTCGAGCTCGCGATCGCACGACAGCCGCACCTGACCCAAACGATTTTCGCCCTCATACGCATCGCAGGTATAGGAGTACGCATCGTCATTGATGGACGGGTCGCCGTGCACAACAAACTCGAGACTGCTCGCAGCCCGATTATCCAGTGCCCTCGAAGCACGCAGCGCCCCGATCGCCCAACCAGCGGACACGACCGCCCCCGCCACGAGGCCGAAAGCCGCGGCATACAGCCAGCGCCGCCACCGCACAAGGCGCATACAGGACCGAGCCAATACGATGCAAGCCACAGCCGCAACGGGAATGACCATAAGCAACGTGACGGGCGCTGCCGGCTCTCCCAGCAGCAAATCGGCCGCCATGTTAAGCACCAAGCCACAGCCCACACACAAGCCGGCACAAAGCGCCATCGTCCACGGCATCAATGGCCGTGGCGGCATCACTTGCTCGCACTCAATCGCACTCATACGCAGATGCAATCTTTGATTTTGGCGAGCTTCTTCTCACCGATCCCCGATACGCGCATCAGGTCATTGACTGAGGCAAAAGCCCCGTTTTGCGTCCGCTCATCGATGATCGATTGGGCCATAGAAGGCCCGATGCCCGAAAGCGTCTGCAGCTCCGCCGCACTTGCCGTATTGATGTTCACGAGCCCCGACGAAGACCCCGCGCCAGGAGTCGTGGCAGCACCGCTTTCGGCCCCGTCGACCGCCGCAGCCGCGTGTTGCTCCCCCACCGTCGGAACATAGATCTTTTGGCCATCGGTAACCTTGGACGCCCGATTAAGCCCTGTCACATCCGCCTCGGCCGTAAGCCCTCCGGCGGCATCGATCGCTTGGGAAACCCGTGCTCCATCTTTGAGCCGATACACGCCAGGCCTCACAACGGCGCCATCCACATCGACGTACACCTCGGTCGCAGAGGAGCTCTTGGCCGAAGACTCATCGGCATCATCAGGAGAGGCATCCCCGGCGGCGCGCACATCCGAGGCGCTCGCCTTATCGCTACGCTCAAACGACACGCCGCTGGAGCGGCTATTAAAACTTGCCATCGCCAAGCCGCTCGCGGCGGCAATGACAACCAGAATCGCCACGACCACCGCCTTATGGCCGAGCAGCTTTTCCGCCCAGCGGTCCATCCGTTTCACCCGTTCATGTTGTTCGCGCTGCGCCATTGCAAAACCTCCCAACACCATCGTGTCAGGAAACGGACGCCGCAGCTTCCGCACGTCCACACCAGTTTTCACGGTCAAACCAAAAGCTGACCAAAACCTTGCGGGAACATGTCCATTTATTCAGGCACACGTCAGCGAATGAACATCTTGGCATCATTTGCCCAGATAGCAAAAGACCGACGATGCAGGCGCATCGTCGGTCTATGCAGACAATTACTCGTGATCTTGGTAAATCTCACGCGGAGCAAGCTCCGAATGTTTGCGTTTTAAGGTCTTAGGGGCCTTATACGTGTTGCTGGAGAAGTCGATGTACTCGGTCTGTTTGAGCAAACGCTCGATCATCTCCTCGTGATCGAACAGCTCCCAGGCCTCGTGTACGGCATCGAGTTTGGCGTGCGTCTCGGGACGACGCGGCATAAACAGCGTGCAGCAGTCGGGCGCCGCCTCGGTGGAAATATCGAACGTGCCAATCTCCTGAGCGCGCGCAATGATCTCCTGCTTGTCGGACCCGATGAGCGGACGGAACACGGGAATCTTCACGGCCTCGTTGACGGCCATGATGTTCTCGAGCGTCTGGGAGGCAACCTGACCGAGCGACTCGCCGGTCACGATGGCCTTGGCGCCCTCGATATGCGCGATGCGCTCGGCAACCGAATACATGATACGGCGATACATGATCACGCGCAGGTTACTGGGGCAGGTGACGGAAATCTCACGCTGACAATCGCCAAACGGCACCACGTACAGGCGGCCGATCTGGATACCCGGCTCAAGCGCACGGATAATGTCCTGCACCAAATACTCGCTCGTATCGGGCGTCTGCGGACGACCGGAGAAATGTACCGGCACGCACACCGCGCCGCGACGCGCGAGCATCCAGGTCGCCACCGGAGAATCGATGCCCGACGACAGAAGCGTCACGACCTTGCCGGCAGAACCCACCGGCAGACCGCCCACGCCGCGCTCGGAGCGCGCATACACGTAAACGCTACCCTGGACCACCAGTACGTGCACCATCGCATCGGGGTCGTGCATTTGAACCTTTTTATCGGGGAAGGCCTCACACAGAACCTCGCCCACCTGACGATTGATATCAATCGAGGTGAGCTCATAGTCGGTATTGGAGCGCTTGGCATGCACCTTAAACGAATCGAAGGGGCCAAACTCGCGCAGCGCCTTGACGGCGGCGGCGCAGTACTCCTGCGGGTCGCGGTTGGTGTGGTACGCCAGGGACACACGGGCAACGCCGGGGACGGTGCGGATGACACGCGCCGCCTCGTCGGCCTGATGCTCGTTAAAGGTCACGAGGATATAACCGGAAATTCGAGACACGGCGTTCACGGAAAAGGCGGCCAAAGCCGCCTTAATGTTATCCATGAGGATATGCTCAAAATGTGCGCGGTTCTTGCCCTTCAGTCCAACCTCGTGATAGTGGACCAGGCAGACGCGAGCTGCCATTTAGGCTTCAGCAACCTTATGGCCGAGCGCCTTCTCGTAACGGGCCTCGTCATAGGAGATGTCACCGTCGACGATCTCGTCCATAGCCATCGAGATGGTATCGGCGCCGGAAAGCGCAATGGTGATGTCGTCGACATCCTGGACGGCAAGCACGCGGTTGTGCTGGCCGCGCAGCATGCTGTTAATGTCGCAGGCGCGCTTGGAAGCAAGCGAAGCGAGCAGGAAGCGGTTGTGATCGGTCTTCTCCAGAAGATCGTCAATACAAGGCTTTACAACGGACACGGACCTCAGATCCTTTCATGCATATCGAGAACGCGAACGAGCTCGTCGGTCGCGCGGTCGAGATCGTCATTCACCACGACGTCGTCGTAGCGGTCGGCAAGGGCAAGCTCATGGGCGGCGTTTGCCATACGCAGCTCGATCGTCTCGGGCGTCTCGGTACCGCGACCGACCAGACGCTCGCGGAGCACCTCGAGCGAGGGTGGCTTGATAAAGATCAGCACGGCCTCGGGGAAACGTTCCTTGACCTGCAGGGCACCCTGGACATCGATCTCCAAGATGAGAGACGCGCCCGAGGCGAGCTTGGACTGAACCTCGCTCACCAACGTGCCGTAGCAGTTACCGTGGACCTCGGCCCACTCGACAAACTCACCGCTTGCCACGCGGCGGTCGAACTCCTCACGCGTCAGGAAAAAGTAATTGACGCCATCGACCTCGCCTTTGCGCGGGGCTCGCGTGGTAGCCGAAACCGTCAGGCCCAGGTTAGAGCGACGCTCGCGCACACGAGTGACGAGCGTGCCCTTGCCCGCGCCTGACGGTCCAGAAATCACAAAGAGCTTTGAATCCTGAGCGCTCACTTATTTGGTCAGCTGCTCGAGGAGCTGCTCGCGCTGACGGACGCCAAGGCCCTGTACGCGACGGGTAGCGGAGATGCCGAGCTCCTCCATGATCTTGGCGGCCTTGGCCTTGCCATAACCGGGGAGAGACTCGATGAGGGTGGAAACCTTCATGCGGGAAGCAATGGGGTCATCGGAGTTGAGCACGGACTCGAGGGACTTCTCGCCCTTCTTGATCTGCTCACGGAGCTCTGCGCGAGCGTGACGCGCGGCGGCAGCCTTCTCAAGAGCCTGCTTGCGCTGCTCATCGGTAAGCTGAGGGAGTGCCATTCGTACCTCCAAGTAGTTGGGTTATATCTGATTCAATATTTGGCATTTTAGCACGTAAAACGTACAAAATGCCCAATCGCGGCTCCATAGGTTAGACGATACCCGCAAAAAGTGCAATATATCGCGCTAAAAGATGAGCCCCCGACCTGCAATTCCACACAAAGGATGGGAAAGTTTACGCAGGCACAGGGGCTAATTTGTGCTATTAAAACCAAAAAGTGGTGACTTTAGGAAATCTTTTACGCGACGTTTTCGACCAGCTCGGCAACGATGGCGTCAAACGCGGCAACCGGATCTTCGGCGCCGGTAATGGGGCGGCCCACCACGATATGGCTCGCGCCGCGCTCGATAGCCTGGGAAGGCGTGGCCACGCGGGACTGATCGCCCAGCGCAGCACCAACCGGACGCACGCCCGGGGTCACAATCAGCGCATCGGGGCCCAGCAGCTCACGCATGTCATGAGCCTCCATCGGCGAGCACACGATGCCGTCGATACCGTTGGCCTGGGCGAGTTTTGCCAGACGGGCGGCCTCCTCGGCAACGGGCGACTCGACGCCGATCTCGGCCAGCGCATCCTGGTTCATGCTCGTGAGCACGGTGATGGCGACGAGCTTGGCACGGTCCTCGCGCGCCTCCTCGGCACCCTCACGGCAGGCGGCGAGCATAGCACCCGAACCCAAGCCGTGAACCGAAAGCAGGTCGGCACCGGCAAGCGAGGCCGAGCGGGCGGCACCGCGCACCTGATGCGGAATGTCATGGAACTTAAGGTCGAGGAAGACCTTGAAACCCAGGTCCTTAAAGGTCTTGACGATCTCGGGACCCTCGGCGTAATAGAGCGTCATGCCCACTTTAAGCCAGGCGGCATGACCCGAAAGCTCATGGGCGAGCTCGAGCGCACGCTCGCGGTCGCAGTCGAGGGCGACGATAACGCGGTCGCGGGCATCGGTCTCTAGCATTCGAAAGCACCTACCAGCTCGTTGATGTCCTTCACGCCCTGGGACGCGGCCCAGGCCTCGAGCTCGCGCGCGATCTTGAGCGAAGCGCACGGATCGACGAAGTTGGCCATGCCGACCGATACGCAGGTAGCGCCGGCCAGGATAAACTCGGCCGCGTCCTCTCCGGTCATGACGCCGCCGACACCGTTGATGGGGATATCGACGGCTTGGGCAACCTCCCAAACCATACGCACGGCGATATGATGGCACAGCGGGCCCGAAAGACCGCCCTTGGGCTTGGCCACACGCGACTTGCGGGTGTGGACGTTGATGGCCATACCCTGGATGGAGTTGATGACCGAAAGGCCATCGGCACCGGCGGCCTCAAGGGCGCGGGCGATCTCGACGACGTTGACCGGAGCCATCTTCACAAACAGCGGCTTGTCGGTCACCTTGCGGCAGGCGGCCATGACGGCAGAGGCGCCATCGGGCGTGGAGCCCATGGCGGCACCGCCAGCGGCAATGTTGGGGCAGCTCACGTTGATCTCATAGCCGGCGGCCCAGGGACACAGCTCGACATACATCTCGAGCGCACGGACGAACTCGTCAACGGAATGACCGGCAACCTGGCAGATGACCTGGCAACCGTCCTTGGAGAGCTGCTCGAGCCACGGGCCGGACTCGCGGGCGAAAGCGGCCACACCGGGGTTCTGCAGGCCCACGGAATTGATCATGCCGCCGGGGATCTCGGCCATGCGGGGTGCGGGATTGCCGGGCCAGGGCTCGGCAGCGCAGCCCTTGGTGGTGATGGCACCCAGCTGGGAGACATCGAAGAAGTTCTGGAACTGCCAACCGTAGCCAAAGGTACCGGCTGCGGTGTTGATGGGGTTCTGCATCTTGACGCCGCCGAAATCGACGGCCATGTTCACGGTACCCACTAGAAGACCACCACCTTGGAAGCATCAAACACGGGGCCGCACATGCAGGCGCCCTTCATACCGTCGACCGTCTCGACATTGCAGGTGTTGCAGGCACCAAAGCCGCAGCTCATCATGCGCTCGAGCGACACCTCGCAGTACGCGCCGGCCTCCGCGGCAGCGGCGGCGACCTTCTTCATCATGACGGCGGGACCACAGCTGGCGACGTAGTCGTAACCGCTCTCTCCGAGCAGCTCGGCCGCAGGATCGGTGCAGAAGCCGTGCGTGCCCAACGAGCCATCGTCGGTGCACACGTTGACCGTGGCTCCCAGCGCGCGGAACTCATCGACGCCCACGGCCTTGGACGCGGTGCCAAAGCCCAGGCAAACGTCAACGTCCACACCCTGCTCGGCAAGCATGTCAGCCAGGCAGAGCACGGGCGGAACGCCAATGCCGCCGGCGACGAGCAGTGCCTTCCTGGTACCCTCGGGCACGATCCAGCCGCGGCCGCCAGGGCCCAGCAAGTTGGAGGTGGAGCCAGGGGCCATCTGCGACAGACGACGGGTATCATCGCCCACGACGGCGTACCACAGCTCGACGGTGCCGGCCTCGGCGTCGGCGCGATAGAAGCTCAGGGGCACGCGAAGCAGCGAGGAAGCATCGCCCGGCACGGCGATATTCACGAACTGACCGGGCTTGAGCGCACTTGCAAGCTTAGGGGCCGAGATAACGAGCGAGAAGATGCCGTCGGCGATCTCCCGGTTCGAGACGACCTCGAAGTCGTGCATGCGTGCAGTGGAAGGTGTGGGCATAGACGCTCCAATCCCCCATGCGGTTGCATGGTTCAGGCGAATAGAAAGCGCGGCACCGCAAGGGCGCCGCGCACAAAAGCGATAAGGCTATGCTAGCAGATGCAGCCGTCGGCAAGCGTCTGCTTACCGCCGACAAACACATCGGTGGCACGACCGGTGAGCGTGTGGCCGGCAAAACCGGAGTTCTCGGCGCGCGACTCGTAACCGTCCTCGCCGACCGTCCAGGTGGCGGACGCGTCGAACACGGTCAGGTCGGCAACGGAGCCCGCCTTGACCTGAACCTGGTCCAGACCCAAGATCTCACGCGGCTTGATGGCCATGAGCTCGACCATGCGACCCATGCCCATCTTACCGGTGTTGACCAGCTCGGTAAGCACGAGCGCCAGCGAGGTCTCGAGGCCGATCATGCCGAAGGGCGCAAGCTCGAACTCACGGGCCTTCTCCCACGGAGTGTGGGGAGCGTGGTCGGTGACGATGACGTCGACGGTACCGTCGATGACGCCTTGACGGATAGCCTCAGCATCCTCGTCGGTACGCAGCGGCGGGTTGACCTTGAGCGAAGTGTTGTAGGTCTCGTCCAGGTCGTTCTCGGTCAGGAACATGTGGTGCGGGGTGGCCTCGCAGGTGACCTGCACGCCAGCCGCCTTACCGGCACGCACGAGCTCCAGGCCATTGGCGGTGGAGATGTGCTGGATATGCAGCTTGGCGCCGGTCAGCTTGGCGATCTCGATATCGCGGGCGATCTGCAGCTCCTCGCCTGCCGCCGGCCAGCCCTCGAGGGCCAGACGGGTAGAGACCTTGCCCTCGTTGATCTGGCCGTGTCCGACCAAGTCCTCGTCCTGGCAATGGCTCATAAAGACCTTGCCGAACATCTTGCCGTAGTCCATGCAGCGACGGAGCATGCCTGCACCCTGCACACCGCGACCGTCGTCGGTGAAGGCGACGGCGCCGTGGGCAACCATATCGCCCATCTCGGACATAGCCTCGCCCTTAAGGCCGCGGGTCATGGCGCCAGAAGGATAGACGCGGCAGTGGCCGACCTCGGCAGCGCGGGACTTGACGAACTCAACGACGGTGCCGTTATCGGTAACGGGGTCGGTGTTGGGCATGGCGCACACGCCGGTGAAGCCGCCCTTGGCAGCTGCGCGGGTGCCGCTCTCGATGTCCTCTTTGACCTCGTAGCCGGGCTCGCGCAGGTGGACATGCATGTCCACCAGGCCGGGGACGAGGTACTTACCGGAAAGGTCGCGGACCTCGGCTCCCTCGGCGGAGAGGTTCTCGCCGACCTCGGCGATCTTGTCGCCGTCGATCAGGACGTCAACGACACCGTCAATCTCGACGGACGGGTCGACGACGTGGGCATTCTTAAGAAGCAAGGCCATTATCGGCACCTCCAAGCAGCAGATACAGGATAGCCATACGCACGCAGATACCGGCGTAGACCTGCTCCAGGATGACGGAGCGTTGCGGGTGGTCGGCCATATAGGAGTCGAACTCGACACCGCGGTTGATGGGGCCCGGGTGACAAATGATCGCGTCGGGCTTCATGAGCTTCTCACGGTCCTTGGTCAGGCCGAAGAGCTTATGGTACTCGCGAATAGTCGGGAACGGGGCACCCTCGAGGCGCTCCTGCTGCACGCGCAGCATGTAGACGACGTCCAGCTCGGGCAGGACGGAATCGAGGTCGCTCGTCACGTGGTCGCAGCCCAGAACCTCGGGCGCCGGCGGCAGCAGCGTGCCGGGGGCGACGGCGTAGGTCTCGCAGCCCATGATCTTCAACGCGGGGATCAGCGAGCCGCAAACGCGGGAGTGGGAGATGTCGCCGACGACGGCGACCTTCAGACCGTGGAAGTCACCCTTGTGCTCCCAGATGGTGTACAGGTCGAGCAGAGCCTGCGTGGGGTGGTTGTGCTTACCGTCACCGGCGCAGATAACACTCGCGGGCGAATTCTGCGTGACGATGTAGGGAGCACCGGCATGCTTGTCGCGCACGACGATGCAGTCGATCTTGTAGGCGTTGAGGGTCTCGACGGTATCGACGAGGCTCTCACCCTTGACCGTGGAGGTCGAGGAGCCGCCAAAGTTGAGGCTGTCGGCCGAAAGACGCTTCTCGGCGAGCTCGAAGGAGCTGCGGGTGCGCGTCGAGGGCTCGTTGAACATGTTGACGATGGTCTTGCCCTTGAGCGTGGGGACCTTCTTGATCGCACGCTCGTTGACCTCGGAGAACGCCTTGGCGGTCTCGAGGATGAGCTTGATGTCCTCTTCGGAGTACTCGGTAATGTCGATCAGGTGCTTATGGTTGAACGCCACGGTACTACTCACCTCCCAGCGGCGCAGAACCCACATGGGAGCCCGGCGCGACGTCGTTGATCTCGACAGCGGTACGGCCGTCGACTTCCTTCATATATAGGTGCACGTTCTCCTCGTGCGACGAGGGAACGTTCTTGCCGACAAAGTCCGGCGAGATGGGAAGCTCGCGGTGACCGCGGTCAACGAGAACTGCCAGCTCAATGCGGCTCGGACGGCCCAGATCCATGACGGCGTCCAGAGCGGCGCGAATGGTACGGCCCGTGTACAGGATGTCGTCCACCAGCACGACGCGCTTGCCGTCGACGCTGAAGGGAATGTTGGTAGCGTGGATCGCGGGAGCGAAATTGGTCGCATAGTCATCGCGGTAGAAGCTGATGTCGAGGCTGCCGAGCGGAACTTCGACGCCCTCAATCTCCTTGATCTCCTCAGCGAGCTTCTTTGCCAGAAGGTCGCCGCGCGTGACGATGCCGACCAGAGCGAGGTCTTCACAGCCCTCGTTGCGCTCGAGAATCTCGTGCGCGATGCGGGTCATCGCTCGATTGACGGCGGTCTCGTCCATGATGACCGCCTTGGGGGAAGTCGTGCCCATCGATCTCCTTCCTCACATGTCTTGACTGCTGACACAGTCAAAAAAAATAGATGCCCGACCGCTCAAAGCGGACCAGACACCCACAGGAAGGGCTGCTCATTGGCAGCTATGTAATTCCATGTGGGTATCTCGTACCCCTTTAATGGTCAAGGGATAGTGTAGCCAACCTCGAACTTAATTGCGAGCATAAATACAGAGCAATCCGTAAACGGAGCCCAATGCTCAATAAACCTATATATATTTGTGGGACGAGCTTGAAAACGTACGCACGAGCTGGCATAATCCCCTCTGCTGCACGCAAATCGGATCTACGTCCAGGGCCGTGGCGTGAGCACTATCGCCAAAAGAGAAATATCTCTGTGTAGATTACGCACAGGGAGCTGCTTCTGTGCTATAGTTCAGGCTTGTTTGTTAACGCGACATGTTCGTTTGTCGCCCAAGGAGGGTCAGTTATGTCCAAAGTTTGCGAAGTTTGCGGTAAGCACCCCGTTGCCGGTCGCTCCATCAGCCACTCTCACCGCGTCACCAACCGTAAGTTCCGCCCCAACATCCAGCGCGTCTACGTCGTCGTCGATGGTCACCGTCGCAAGATGAACGTTTGCTCCACCTGCCTCAAGTCCGGCAAGGTTGCGCGCTCCTAAATAAGGTCTTACCAACAAGTACCTCGGACTCTCCGGGTCAAAGACCTCGCGTTCATATAGAACTTACCAAAGGCGTCCTCCCCTACGGAGGGCGCCTTTTTGCACTCATTGGGGACAGGCTTACATGAGTGCTTTCACGCATTGGGGACAGACGTGACGTACACATGCGGCGCCATGATCAGGTCCTGCCCAGCCTCACGCAGCCTCCCTCCAGCCCACAGTGGCCTTGGTCACGCTTGTAGCGCCAATGCCGGTGATACGGGCAATTTGCTTGACCGTGAGATGTGCCCGCCTGAGCCTCAGCAGACAGGCATCGCGATCGGGGCGTGGCAGGGCCTTGAGCAGCGCAGGATCTATGCTCGGCAGGACTTCGTGCGCAATGGAAATGGCCTCCTCATCGGGGATCCGCCGGCGTGGAAGAACCTCCACTGACCAAGTGCGCCCGGCAACTTCCTCGAGATGCTCGCAATAGCAACGGGAGCCTCCGACGATATCGAGCATAGGAGCCGCGTCACAGATGTCAAAGGGATCATAGCCCAGCTGATATGCCTTGTAGCTTGACCAGCGGTACGCCTCGAGCGAGTCGAGCGCACCCTTCACAGGATTGAGATGGATATAATCGAGTAGCTGCACCGCCTGTGTGTCCGACTCGACCGCGACCCGCGAATAGCGATTGTCAAACAAATGCCCCGTTCTCCCCGTTTTCCCGTTGAAATACTTGGCATACGCCGTCAGTGCGCACTGCATTGCCTTTGAAAGGTTGTCAAATGGGTCATCAACCATCAAATGGAAGTGGTTGTCCATAAGGCACCAAGCCAACACTGCCACTTTATGGCGTGCAAACCTGTCCGAGATGTCCGATAAGAAACGATATCGGTCAGAGTCATCTTCAAAAATAATCTGTTTGGAGTTGCCACGGTCAAAGACGTGGTAATAGCCGGTGAGCGAAACGGCGCGGGCGCATCGGGGCATAATCTCTCCTTTCAAAACTGAACAGGCAACACCTAAAAGAAGAGAAGGAACGCGAAATGCTGAGCCTGTAACCTATTTATATCCAATGAGCGGCAAAAACAGGTTCAGAACGGCAAAATGGCAAAACGATGTCTGTCCCAAATGAGTGGAAGCACTCATGTAAGTCTGTCCCCAATGAGCGAGGCGATGCAGCAGGCAGATAGTTTTATTTAAAGCGTTTCAGTTTATTGAAGCGTTTTAGTGTGCCTTTTACGGGAATCTTACCGTTCACCGAATAATTTCTTGCTATCATGCAAGGCGTAGGGTAAATCTCCGATCGCAAGGAGACACAAATGGTGAAAAAGTCACCGGAAAACACTACTCCCGCAATTGTGGACAACGTAGAGGCGCTTGAGGCCAAGCTCGCTCAGATGCGAGAAGCCCAGGCGCTTTTTGCTACGTACACGCAGGAGCAGGTCGACAAGATCTTCTATGAGGCCGCCATGGCCGCCAACAAGGCTCGTATCCCGTTGGCAAAGATGGCCATCGAGGAGACCGGCCGCGGCGTTCTTGAGGACAAGGTCATCAAGAACCACTACGCCGCAGAGTACATCTACAACGCTTACAAGAACACCAAGACCTGTGGTGTCCTGGAGCGCGACGAGGCTTACGGCATCACCAAGATCGCCGAGCCCATCGGCATCGTGGGCGCCGTCATCCCGACGACCAACCCCACTTCCACCGCGATCTTCAAGACGCTGATCTGCCTGAAGACCCGCAACGCCATCATCATCTCCCCGCACCCGGCTGCCGCCAAGTGCACCATCGCCGCCGCCAAGCTCGTGCTTGACGCCGCCGTCAAGGCCGGCGCCCCCGAGGGCATCATCGGCTGGGTCGATGTCCCCTCCATCGAGCTGACCAACATGGTCATGCGCGACGTCGACATCATCCTCGCCACCGGTGGCCCGGGCATGGTCAAGGCCGCTTACTCCTCGGGCAAGCCCGCCCTGGGCGTTGGCGCCGGTAACACCCCGGTCGTCATCGACGACACCGCCGACGTGCTGCTCGCCGTCAACTCCATCATCCACTCCAAGACCTTCGACAACGGCATGATCTGCGCTTCCGAGCAGTCCGTGACCGTCATCGACAGCATCTATGACCAGGTTAAGGCCGAGTTCCAGAAGCGCGGCTGCTACTTCGTCAAGCAGGGTGCCGAGATGGAGGCCCTGCGTGCCGCCATGTTCAAGAACGGCGCTCTCGATCACCGCATCCCCGGCATGGCCGCTGCCAAGATCGCCGAGCTCGCCGGCATCGAGGTTCCCGCCAAGACCAAGATCCTGATCGCCGAGGTCACCTCCACCGACCCCGCCAAGGAGGAGTTCTCCCACGAGAAGCTCTCCCCGGTCCTGGCCATGTACCACGCCAAGGACTTCCAGGAGGCCGTCGACAAGGCCGAGCACCTCGTGCTCGCCGGTGGCCCGGGCCACACCGCCTCTCTGTACGTGCACCCCGCCCAGGCCGAGAAGATCAGCCTGTTCGAGCACGTCATGAAGGCCTGCCGTATCGTCATCAACACCCCGTCCTCGCACGGCGGCATCGGTGACCTGTACAACTTTGGCATGAAGCCGTCTCTGACCCTGGGCTGCGGCTCCTGGGGCGGCAACTCCGTCTCCGAGAACGTTGGGGTGAAGCACTTGATCAACGTTAAGACTGTGGCCGAGCGCCGTGAGAACATGCTGTGGTTCCGCGCTCCCGAGAAGGTCTACTTCAAGAAGGGTTCCACGCCCGTCGCCCTCGACGAGCTTGGCAACGTCATGGGCAAGAAGCGCGCCTTCATCGTCACCGACCAGTTCCTCTTCAAGAATGGCAACACCCGCGCCATCGAGGCCAAGCTCGACGAGATGGGCATCGCCCACGACTGCTTCTACGACGTCGAGCCCGATCCGTCGCTGCAGTGCGCACGTCGCGGCGCCAAGCAGATGGCTCTCTTTGAGCCGGACGTCATCATCGCCGTCGGCGGTGGCTCCGCTATGGACGCCGGCAAGATCATGTGGATGATGTACGAGCACCCCGAGTGCAAGTTTGAGGACATGGCCATGGACTTCATGGACATCCGCAAGCGCATCTTCACCTTCCCCGAGATGGGCAAGAAGGCCTACTTCGTCGCCGTCCCGACCTCTTCGGGTACCGGCTCCGAGTGCACGCCGTTCGCCATCATCACCGACAAGGAGACCGGCATCAAGTGGCCGCTCGCCGACTACGCGCTGCTCCCCAACATGGCTATCGTCGACGCCGACAACTGCATGACCGCCCCGCGCGGCCTGACCGCCGCCTCCGGCATCGACGTCATGACCCACGCCATCGAGTCCTACGTCTCCATCATGGCTTCCGACTACACCAAGGGCCTCTCCGAGCGCGCTGCCAAGCTCGTCTTCGAGAACCTGCCCTCCAGCTTCACAAACGGCGCCAAGGACCCGCATGCCCGCGAGGAGATGCACAACGCCTCCTGCATGGCCGGTATGGCCTTCGCCAACGCCTTCCTGGGCCTCAACCACTCCATGGCTCACAAGCTCGGCGCTTTCCATCACCTGCCCCATGGCCTCGCAAACGCCGTCATCCTGACCCGCGTCATGCGCTACAACGCCGCCGAGGCTCCCGTCAAGATGGGTACCTTCTCCCAGTATCCTTACCCCAACGCGCTGCACAACTACGCCGAGATGGCCAAGTACTGCGGCATCGAGGGCAAGGACGACAAGGAGGTCTTCGAGAACTTCATCACGAAGCTCGAGGAGCTCAAGGACTTCATCGGCGTCAAGAAGACCATCGCCGACTACGGTGTTGACGAGCAGTACTTCCTCGACACCCTCGACGAGATGACCGAGCAGGCATTCAACGACCAGTGCACCGGCGCCAACCCGCGCTACCCGCTCATGAGCGAGATCAAGGAGCTCTACCTGGACGCCTACTACGGCCGCGAGCCCCAGGACTACGCCGTCTGCTAGTTTTAGCACGGTTTTTAACGGCGGGGGTGCACGGGTGTTTCACACACCCCCGCCGTCGCTTCTATCGCATCGTTGAAAGGATGCAACCATGCTGCTACCCGATTCCAAGACCGAGCTCGTCCGCCGTGGCAACAAGGTCGTTTACGACCTGGGCGACAAGATCGTCAAGGTCTTTAACGAGACCAAGCCTGTCTCCGACGTGTTCAACGAGGCTTTGAATCTTGCCCGCATCAATGAGTGCGGCATCCGCAGCCCCAAGGCTCTCGAGGTTTCCCAGCTCGAGAACGCCAACGGCTGGGCGCTCGTGACCGAGAAGGTTCCGGGCACCACCCTTGCCGAGAAGATGACTGCCGAGCCCCAGCGCTTTGGTGAGTACCTCGAGATGTTCGTCGACCTCCAGATCGAGATCCACGGCTACACCTCCCCGCTGCTCAACCGTCAGCGCGACAAGTACGCCCGCATGATCGACAGCCTTGATCAGCTCAATGCCACCACGCGCTACAACCTTCAGGAGCGTCTGGACGGCATGACCAAGGAGTTCAAGGTCTGCCACGGCGACTTCAACCCCTCCAACGTCATCGTCGGCGACGACGGCCAGCTCTATGTGTGCGACTGGGCACACGCCACCCAGGGCTCCCCTGCTGCCGACGTTGCCACCACCTACCTGCTCTTCGCCCTCAACAGCAAGGACCAGGCCGAGGCCTACCTGGAGCTCTACTGCGACCGCGCCGACATGCCCATGCAGGTCGTGCGTCAGTGGACGAGCATCGTCGCCGCTTCCGAGCTCGCTCGTAAGCGCAACGTGAACGATGAGTTCCTGAAGAACTGGATCGACGTCGTCGATTATCAGTAATATCTGAGCGATTTATTTCGCATCGGAGGCACAAGAAAACCCCGCAGCTCATATGGGCTGTGGGGTTTTCCTTTAAGATATCGATGATGCTACAAGATAAAAGGACGGCCCTACATCTCCCCGATCTGGAGAAATGCGGGGCCGTCCCGTATATCGAACTACAAGCGAAATCGTCGATTAACGGCGTGCTGCCTTCACAAGCTCGGCGACCTTGGCGACGACCTCGTCGATCGCCACATCCTCGCGCTCACCCGTGGCACGGTCCTTGAGCTCAACGGTGCCATTCTTAAGGCCACGCTTACCCAGAACGACCTGATACGGGAAGCCCATAAGGTCGTTGTCGGCAAACTTAAAGCCGGGACGCTCGTCGCGGTCGTCGACGACAACCTCGATACCCTCGGCGCACAGGCCATCAACGATCTGCTCGCAGACGGTAGCGCATTCCTCCTTCTTGGGATCGAGCGGAATCACCGCGACCTCGTACGGGGCAACGGAAACCGGCCAGACGATACCGTGCTCGTCGTTGTGCTGCTCCACGACGGCAGCGAGCGAGCGGGACACACCAACGCCGTAGCAGCCCATGATGAGCGGCTTCTCCTTGCCGTCCTCGTCCATAAAGGTGGCACCCATGGCCTCGGAATACTTGGTGCCCAGCTGGAAGACCTGAGAGACCTCGATGCCGCGGGCAGCGGAGAGCGGCTTGCCGCAGTGCGGGCAGGGGTCGCCGGCGACAACGGTGACCAGATCGGCCCACTCATCGACGGTAAAGTCGCGCTCGGGGCAGGCACCGGTAAAGTGATAATCGACCTCGTTGGCACCGCAGGCCCAATGCTTGGAATCGCGCAGGCTCTCGTCGCACACCAGACGAATGCCATCGGGCAGGTTAACCGGTCCGATAAAGCCCTTGTGCAGACCGTTCGCCTGAAGCTCCTCGTCGGTCATCATGCGATAGCCCTTGCCAAAGACGTGCTCGGCCTTGCAATCGTTGAGCTCGTGATCGCCCGGAACAATGGCCACGACCGGCTTGCCCTCGGCGTCGATGAGTGCCAGCGACTTGCGCGTGCCGTTCTCGGGGAACCCAAAGAACTTAGCAACAGCCTCAATGGTGCCCATGCCCGGAGTCTCAACCTTGGTGAGCGTACCGTCACCAGGACCCTCGGTCACGACGACCTTGGTGCTTGCCGCCTCGTCATCGGCAGCAAAGCCGCAATCGTCGCAGTAGACGAGCGAAGCCTCGCCGGCGTCGGCCAAAGCCATGTACTCGACGGAGGTATCGCCACCGATCTCACCGGAGTCGGCAACAACGGGCAGGGCCTTGATATAGCAGCGCTCACAGATGTTAGCGTAGGCCTGCTTCATCTTGTCATACTCCTCCTGCAGGCTCTCCTGCGTGGCGGAGAAGCTGTAGGCGTCCTTCATGATGAACTCGCGACCGCGCATCAGGCCAAAGCGGGGGCGGAACTCGTCGCGGAACTTATCCTGAATGTGGTACAGGTTGACGGGCAGCTGCTTGTAGGAGCGCAGCTCGTTGCGCACCAGGGCCGTGACGGTCTCCTCGTGCGTGGGGCCCAGGACGAACTCGCGACCATGACGGTCGTCAAAGCGCACAAGCTCCTTGCCATAGGCGTCGATGCGCCCGGACTCGCGCCACAACTCGGCGTCGACCATGATAGGCATCATAAGCTCCTGGGCGCCGGCAGCATCCATCTCGTCGCGCACGATGTTCTCGATCTTGCGGATCGAGCGCCATGCGAGCGGCAGATAAGAATACAGGCCGGCGGCCTCTTTGCGGATCATGCCGGCACGGAGCAGCAGGCGGTGGCTGGCGAGCTCAGCGTCCGCCGGATCCTCTTTAAGCGTCGGCGCATAGAGCTTAGACATATACATTGCTCGAGTCATTTACTTCTCCTCAATAAGCTTGTCGACCTCAGCCATCAGCGCGTCGACAATTTGATCCTCAGCTACTTTACCAATGATCTGGCCATGCGAAAAGAGCAGGGCCTGACCTCGTCCACAGGCCACGCCCAGGTCGGCGTCGGAAGCCTCGCCGGGGCCATTAACGGCACATCCCATCACAGCGATCGAAAGTGGCGCGGAGTAGTTCTTAAGCCGCTCGGTGACCTCCTCGGCAATGGGAATCAGGTCAACCTGGCAGCGGGCGCACGTGGGGCACGAGACAATCTCGGGACCACGGCGACGCAGGCCCAGCGACTGCAGAATACCCCAGGCAACCGGCGGCTCCTCAACCGGATCGGCTGTGAGCGACACACGCATGGTGTCGCCAATGCCTTCGGAAAGCAAGATACCCAAGCCTACAGAGCTCTTGATGGTGCCCTGGAGCTTGGTCCCCGCCTCCGTCACGCCCAGGTGAAGCGGAACGTGGGGAATCTCACGCGACAGGGCTCGATAGGTATCGAGCGTCGTCTGTACGCTATGGGCCTTGGCGGAAAGCACTATGTTGGTAAACCCACGATCCTCAAAGTGCCGCACAAAGCGCTCGCTCGACATCACGAGCTTCTCGGGCTGCGTGAGGTCGTCGCGCTCGGCGATATCCTGCTCAAGCGAACCGGCATTGACGCCGATACGAATCGCACAGCCCGCGGCGCCGGCGGCGTCGATGACGGCATCGACCTTGGCCCAATCGCCAATGTTGCCGGGATTGATGCGGAGCTTGGCGGCACCGGCCTCCACAGCGCCAATGGCCAGCTTGTGGTTAAAGTGGATATCGGCAACGATTGGCACCGGAGACTCGGCACAGATGGTGCGGAAACCCTCAAGCGCGGCCTCGGTGGGCACGCTCACACGCACGATATCGCAGCCAGCCTGCGCCAACGCGCACACTTGCACAAGCGTTGCCTGGGCATCAGCGGTATCGGTGCAGGTCATGGATTGGACCACCACCGGCGCGCCGCCGCCGATCTGCACGCCGCCCACATGCACGGGGCGCGTCAGCTCGCGCGCCAAAGAATGGGATAAAGACAATCCAAACACTCCCCTACAGAATAAATCGAAGGATGTCGGAACGAAGCATATAGACAAACAGAAGCGCAAAGAGCGCGATGCCCACATAGCTCACAATCGTCTGGACCTTGAGCGGAAGCTCGCGGCCCACAATCTTTTGAATGATCTCGATGACCAGCTTGCCGCCATCGAGTGGTGGGATGGGCAGCAGGTTCATAAAGCCAAGCGAGAACGAAATGAGGGCGGCAAACGAAAGGAACGTGACAGGGCCGGCAGCAGCAGCCTGTGAGGACATAACGCTAATACCCACGATCGAAGAAGACTGATCGAGAATCTCCATCGTATGCTGCGGCTGGAGCAGGCGCATCACACCCTCCGCCGTCTGCGCGACATAGGAGAACGACAGGCGAGCCGACGTGATGGGGTCTAAACGGACCACCTGCGTAGAGGCATACACACCTAGGCGCTCGTCCTTTTTGAGCGCAACCGAGGTCGAATGCTGCTTGCCGTCGCGCTCATACTCAATGGCGATATCGTCCTTACCGGCGGCCTTGCCGATGGCATCGTAAACGTCCATCCAGGTAGAGCACGATACTCCGTCAACCGAAAGGATCGCATCGCCGCCCTCGATACCCGCCTTGGCGGCAATAGACCCCTCGTCAACCTGACCGATCACGTTGGTATCCATCGGCACGGTGACACCCGCAATAGAGTAGATGCTCATAAGCAGCAAAAAACCCGTCAGGATATTGACGAGAATGCCCGCGAGCAGCATAAAGGCGCGCTTGAGAAAACCCTGGCCCAGATAGGTATGCGAACGCTCTTGCGCAAGAAACTCGGCTTCGCCGCACGGCAGCTCCCACACATCGCCCTCGGTAGTCGCATGCTCTCGATCGAAACGGCGGCCGTCAAAGGTGGTGTAACCCGCCGCGTCTCGCGGCAGCGTCTGATACTTGGTGGGATAGTAGCTCGGCGAGGGCTTCTCCCCTTCCTCACACCAAGGCGCGATAGAGCCCCAACCCAAGAGCAAGGCGCATGCCTCGAACACATCCTCCTCGGATAGCTCGAGCTCGGCGGCAAGGTCGGCCACGGTCACGCGACCATGACGATAGATAGCCGCGAGCACGCGATCGGCGCACGAGACGTCGGTCGGATCCATACCGCAGATGGCAGCGTAGCCACCCAGCAGCAGCGGGGTCACGCCAAACTTGGTTCCAATGCGACGTGACGTGTAATGGATGTCAAAGCGACACGGCAGGCCCAAAAAGAACTCGGTCACACGAACGCCGCAGGCACGCGCCGCCAAAAAGTGGCCGCCCTCGTGCAAAAACACGAGGACGGAAAGCATCAGCAGGCCCCAAAAGACCGATGAGAGAACGCTCAGAACAGTATCCATAAAACGAAAAAGCAATCCTTATGGGTTAGGAACGGGTTGCGGCGAGCACCTGCGCAGCCTTTTCACGCGCCCACACATCGATCTCGCGAAGCTGCTCAAACGAATCGACCGCCTGCATATCGTGGGCATCCATGCAGGATTCCACAATGCGATCGATATCGGTAAAGTTGCAGCCATCGTGCAGGAAGGCATCGACGGCGACCTCGTTGGCGGCATTGAGCACGCACGGCATGGTACCACCCGTCTTGCCGGCACGCTCGGCCAGCGCCAGACAGCGGAAGGTATCCATGTCGGCAGCATCAAACGTGAGCTGCCCCAGCTCGCGGAAATCGATACGAGGCGCCGGGGTATCCCAACGCTCGGGATACGAGAACGCGAACTGGATGGG
>CAVFEY010000005.1:17597-30379 GCA_963621725.1 Firmicutes bacterium AF25-13AC | reverse complement strand
ATGCGCCATCACGGAGCCGTCGGCAAACTCGACCATAGAGTGAATCTTGGACTGACGCTGCACGACCACGTTAATGAAATCGAGGTCGCAGTTAAACAGATGCATGGCCTCAATGCGCTCTAGGCCCTTGTTCATGAGGGTGGCGGAGTCGATGGTGATCTTGGCACCCATGGCCCACGTGGGATGTGCGAGGGCATCGGCACGCGTCACGCGATTGAGCTCGTCGCGCGTACGGCCAAAGAACGGACCGCCCGAGCAGGTAAGCCAAATACAATGAGCCTCGCGTGGGTCCTCCCCCAGATAGCACTGGTAGATGGCGGAGTGCTCAGAGTCGACTGGAATAAGCTGGCCCGGTTGTGCCAACGGCATAAGCAAGTCGCCACCGACGACGAGGGACTCCTTGTTGGCAAGGGCAAGGCGCTTATTAGAGGTCAAGGCCGCATGGCTCGCCTCGAGACCGGCGGCGCCCACAATAGCAACGAGCACGCAGTCGACATCGTCGCGACGCGCGAGCTCGCAAACCGCCTGCGCGCCAACGCCGAGCTTCGTTCCCTCGGGCAACTCCTGCAGCACGGCGTCATCGCCGTGAGCGACATCGGCCACGGCAACCGCCGAAACCGAGAACTCGCGGGCAGCGGCAACGAGCTCAGAGGTGCTGGAATTAACGGACAGCGCCGTCACCTGCAGGCGATCAGCATGCTGACGGCACACATCGAGTGCCTGGGTGCCGATAGAGCCCGTACAACCCAGGATGGCAACACGGAGGCGTCCATCGGGGCCATACGTCGTCTGGAATGACATTACAGCACGCCTCCGATCATCAAAAGCAGCTGAGCGGTAATGCAGCCAAAGATAAGCGAGTCGCTACGGTCGAGCATGCCGCCATGGCCCGGGATAAGGTTGCCGGAATCCTTGACGCCCACGCCACGCTTGATGCGCGACTCGATAAGGTCGCCGATAACGCCCAAAATGGACACGACCACGCCGCACAGCAGCGCATAGGGCAGGCTGAGCTTGTAGAAGTGCGTCGCCCACAGAATGAGCCAAATCAAAACCGAGCCCAGGATGCCGCCGACAAAACCCTCCCAGCTCTTTTTGGGAGAGATCTTGGGAACCATCTTGTGCTTGCCGATACGGCTGCCCACAATGTAGGCAAACGAATCGGAGACCCAAAGGGACGCGCAAACGCCCACTGAAAGCAGGGCGCCGGCAAAACCGGGCACGGCATCGCGCAGCAGCACGATAGCCGACAGCATAAAGCCAGTGTAGATGGGACCCATGAGCGTCACGGCCACATCAGAGATGCGGGTACGCGGCGACCAAACATACCAAATGCCCACAGCGAGCATCAGGGCAAAAAGCAGGGCATTCAGCAACATCGAATCGCCCAACGCCGACAGCGGAAAGAGTACGGCGGCAGCGATACCCATGCGCTCGTTAGCCATCTTGCCATCGAGTCTTGTCATACGGAAAAACTCATAGCAGCACAGACCGCTCATGACGGAAACAAAGATGGCCGTGGGCACGATACCCAAAACCAGGCACAGGATAAAGACAACGGCGTAGACGATACCGGCGGCGGCACGGGTAATAAAGCCCGCCAGCCACGAACCGCTGCCGCTCTTCGCTGCAGGCGCTCCCACAGTGGTAGCTTTGCGCGCAGGCGTCTTGGGAGCAGATGCCTTGGGACGATCGGACACGATTAAGCCTCCTCGGTCTTGCTCAGTCCACCAAACCTACGGTCACGGCCCTGATAGGCCAAAATGGCGTCGACAAGGCCCCAACGATCAAAGTCAGGCCAATAGGTATCGGTGACATAGAACTCGGAATAAGCCACCTGCCACAGCAGATAGTTCGAAAGGCGCAGCTCACCAGAGGTGCGAATCACAAGCTCAGGATCGGGAAGACCGGCGGTATAGAGGTGGGAGGCCACCATGTCGTCATCAATTGCGCCAGGATCGATCTTACCGGCAGCAGCGTCGAGTGCGATCTGACGGACAGCGCGGGTAATCTCGGAACGCGCGCCGTAGTTGACAGCAAGCGCCAGCGTCATACCGGTATGGTCGGCGCACTCGGCAAGGCCGCGCTCAAAGACATCGCGGGTCTTCTTGGGCAGCGCGGAAATATCGCCCAAAAAGACAACGCGAACATTCTCGCGCTTAAGCAGCGGCAGCTCATCGATAAACGTCTTGGCAAACAGGTGCATCAGAACGTTGACTTCGTGCTGCGGGCGATTCCAGTTTTCGGTCGAAAATGCATAGGCCGAAAGCACGTCGACGCCCAGGCGCACGCAGGCGGTAATGATCTCGCGCAGCGAGACGATGCCGGCCTTGTGGCCTTCGGTGCGGGCAAGACCGCGCGCCGTGGCCCAACGGCCGTTGCCGTCCATGATGCACGAGATATGGTGCGGGATGTTATTGAGGTCAAGGTCGGAAAAACCGACGCCCGCAGGGGCGTCGGCAAAGTACTCGACCAGTTTATGCTCGTCGTATTGCACCTTAGATCTCCATGACCTCGGCTTCTTTTTCCTTCAGAAGCTCCTCGACCTTGGCGACATACTCGTCGGTATGCTTCTGGACCTTGGCCTGCTCGCGACGGACATCGTCCTCGGTGAGCTCCTCGTCGCGCTCGAGCTTGTTGTTAAAATCGCGGCGGATGTTGCGGATGGAGACCTTGGCCTGCTCGGCGTACTCGCGGCACTCCTTAACGAGCTCGCGACGACGCTCCTCGGTGGGAGCCGGGAACGGCAGACGCACGACAGTACCATCGGAGTTGGGGGTAATGCCCAGGTCGGAGGCACTGATGGCCTTGACGATGGCATTGATGAGCGCCTTATCCCACGGCTCGATAAGCAGCATGTGGGCCTCGGGGGTCTTAACGGCAGCAACCTGTGTGACGGGCGTGGGAACACCGTAGTAGTCGACAGTGATGTCGGACAGGATGTTGGCGTTAGCGCGGCCAGTGCGGACCTTGGAGAAGTTATGCTTGAGGGACTCGAGTGACTTGTCCATGTGGGCGGTGATGTTCTCTGCCATGCTTAATCCTCCTGATAGACGAGCGTGCCGACGGGCTCACCCGCGAGCGCGCGCTTGACGGTGTCCTCGCCATCGATGTTGAGGACCAAAATGGGCATACGGTTGTCCTGGCAAAGAGCCGTAGCCGTGGAATCCATAACCTGCAGACCGCGAACGAGCACCTCATGATAGGTGATCTTGTCAAAGCGGACGGCGTCGGCGCACTTGACGGGATCCTTGTCGTAGATGCCATCAACCTTGGTGGCTTTAATGAGAATCTCGGCACCGATCTCGCAGGCGCGAAGGGCCGCGGCGGTGTCAGTCGTAAAGTACGGATTACCCGATCCGGCGGCAAAGATAACGACGTTGCCCTTGGACAGGTGGTTGATGGCGCGACGGCGAATATAGGGCTCGCAGATCTCGTTCATCTGGATAGCGCTCATCACGCGGCAGGGAACATCGTTGTGCTCGAAGGCATCCTGCAGGGCAAGCGCGTTCATAACGGTAGCGAGCATGCCCATGTAATCGGCCTGGGCGCGGTCCATACCACCGGCGGCGCCGGCCATACCGCGGAAAATATTGCCGCCGCCGACAACGACGCCGACCTCATGACCAACGGCGAGCAGCTCCTTGACCTGCTTGGCAAGATGATCGGTAACCTTGGGGTCGATGCCGTAGTTGCCATCGCCCATCAGCGCTTCACCGGAAAGCTTCAGAAGCACGCGTTTATATCGGATGTCGGACAAAGCGATCCTCCTTTAATTAGACTCATAACATAATATCAAAGGCTTAACGGAGAGCCATGAAAAAGCAGGCTGTGAGTAAAACCCACAGCCTGCTCATTACCAGCTACAAGAGCTTATTTACTCGCCACGGACCAGACGGTCAAAGGCAACGACGGTAATGGTGTCGCCGAGCTCCTTGGAGACCTGCTCAGCGTACTTCTTGATGGTGAGGGAGCTGTCCTTGATGAACTCCTGCTCGGTGAGCACGGACTGCTTGTAGAACTTCTCCAGACGGCCAACAGCCATCTTCTCCTGGATAGCCTCGGGCTTGCCGGACTCGGCAGCCTGAGCCATGTAGATCTGCTTCTCGTGCTCGACGGTCTCAGCCGGAACCTGATCGCGGGTAGCGCAGATCGGGGCGACGGCGGCAACCTGAAGGGCAACGTCGTGAGCAAAGGTCTTGAAGGACTCAGCCTGAGCGGTCTCGGCCTTCTCGAAAGCGAACTCGACGAGAACGCCGATCTTACCACCCATGTGGATGTAAGAAGCGAGAGCGCCGTTCTCAGCCTTGCGGGCGGCGAAACGGGAGATCTTCATGTTCTCGCCCATGATGTGAATCATCTCGGTGAGCTCGGAGGAAACGGTCTCCTCGCCCATCGGCTTCTCGAGCAGAGCGTCGACGTCAGCAGGCTCGGTGGTAGCGACAACCTCAGCGACCTTGGAAGCAAAGCCGGTAAACTTGGCGTTGGAGCCGACGAAGTCGGTCTCGCAGGAGAGCTCGAGCAGAGCGCCGGTCTTGCCGTCCTCGGAGACAAACGCGGCGACGGCGCCCTCGTTGGTCTCACGGCCAGCCTTCTTGGCAGCCTTGGCGAGGCCGTTCTTGCGAAGAACGTCGACAGCGGCGTCCATGTCGCCGTCAGCCTCGACGAGAGCCTTCTTGCACTCCATCATCGGGGAGTCGGTCATCTCGCGGAGCTGCTTGACCATAGCGGCGGTAATCTGGGCCATTGTGGTTCCTTTCAAAGAGATGAAAAAGAATTAACTAAGACTGATTTACTCGGCCTTGGGCTCAGCGGCCATCTCGGCCTCGGAGACCTGCTCCTTGCCAGAGCCAGCGAGGCAGGCGTCAGCCATGAGCTCGCACATAAGGGTGACAGCGGAGATAGCGTCATCGTTGCAGGGGATGCCGTACTCGACCTCGTCGGGATCGGAGTTGGTGTCGATCAGAGCGACGACGGGGATGTTCAGGCGCTGGGCCTCCTTGATGGCGTTCTCCTCGCGCTTGGTGTCGATAACGAAGAGAGCCTGGGGCAGACCCTTCATGTCGCGGGCGCCACCGAGGTTGGTCTGGAGCTTGGTGAGCTCCTTACCGAGCACAGCCTGCTCCTTCTTGGGGAGCACTGCCATGCGGCCGTCCTCGACCATGGCCTCGAGCTCCTCCATGCGGTTGATGCGGGAGCGGATGGTGACGAAGTTGGTCAGCATGCCGCCGAGCCAGCGCTGGTTGATGTAAGGCATGTTGGCGCGCTCAGCGGCGTTCTTGACGGCCTCCTGAGCCTGCTTCTTGGTGCCGACGAACAGCACGTTGCCACCCTTGGCGACGTTCTTGACAAAGGTGTAGGCCTGGTCGGCGTCGAGGATGGTCTGCTTGAGGTCGAGGATGTAGATGCCGTTGCGCTCACCGAAGATGAACGGCTTCATCTTGGGGTTCCAGCGACGGGTCTGGTGACCGAAGTGGCAGCCGGCCTCGAGCAGGGTGCGGATATTAATCTTGGTAGCCATGTTAAACCTCCTGTGGTTTGCCTCCGCGCGGGGTCATCCTCCAAAACCAACCCGGACATGTGCTACCAAAGCCCGGGCACCACGGTATGAAGTAGCCGCGCGTGCGTGATAAAAACCTGTTGCCGTGAAGCAACCCGATGAATGATAGCAGGATTGCCTCTTCCTGCCAACCCGCAATCAAAACCACACACCTGAGTGCGGCGCGGGACGTCCCAGCCACTATTCGCCGCGGGGATGGGCTTGAGCCACGGCACGTTTGAGCCGATCGGGCGTGAGATGCGTGTAAATCTGCGTTGTAGACAGGCTCGCATGGCCCAGCAGCTCTTGAACCGAGCGCAGGTCCGCACCGCCCTCGAGCAAATCGGTCGCAAAGGTATGGCGCATCGCATGCGGGGCAATGTCGGCCGGAATTCCGGCGAGCGTCGCCAGCGTATGGAACCGCCGCCTGAGCATGGCGGCACTCATGCGATTGCCGCGCGCCGATATAAGCAGCGGATGCGGCCCGGTAGCGAGGTCGCGGCGCTTTGCCCGAGCGAGCAACTCCGGCCTCCCCTCTTCAATATAGAGACGCGTCACATCGAGCGCACGACGATACAGAGGAACGATGCGCTCCTTGCTTCCCTTGCCCCACAGGCGCAGCGTGCGCTCGGACCATGAGATGGATTCCACATTGAGCGCCGCAAGCTCTGAGATGCGGGCACCCGAGGCATAGAGCAACTCAAGCATCGCCGCATCGCGCAGTCCCGCGGGCGTCGAGGTATCAGGCGTCTTGAGCAGCGCCTCAACCTGCTGGGTCGTAAGGACGCCCGGCAGGTCACGTGGCAGCTTGGGCGATGCGATCGCCGAGACCGCATCGCCCTCGACAATCCCCTCGGCAGCCATCCAGCGATAGAGAGATCGAATAGCCGACAGGTGCGCCGCAAGCGTTCGGGGAGCCACCTGCTCACGCGAAAGCTCGGCAAGATAGCGACGAATGGTGCGCACGTCGGCAGCGAAAGCATCAATATTCTCGCGCTCGCACCAGGCAGCAAAGCGCTCCAGCCTCGAGCCATAGGCCGTCACCGTGTTGGGAGAAAGCCCCTCAACGCGTGCGATATAGGCGATAAAAGAGTCGACGGTGTCGTACAGGTCAAAGGCTATGACCGGTCGCCTCCAAACAAGTCGGAACGCGTGGCCAAGTAGGCATCGAGGGCCTCGAGCGCACGGTCCGCATAGGCCTGGTAGCGGTCGCGCTTGCTGCGGCGCTTACCGTCCTCGAGCGGCGGCACCAGGCCAAAGTTGACATGCATGGGCTGATAGCCCACGGTGGCAGGATCGGTCGCATAGCCCACGAGCGCACCCAGGGCGCCCACACGCGGCAACTCGACGCCCGCGGCACCGATAGCCTCGGCATAGGTGTTGAGCGCCGCGAGAAGACCTGTCGCCACGGCTTCCATGTACCCCTCGGTGCCGGTGATCTGACCGGCCAGGCGCACACCGGTACCGGGCACGGCAAAGGTGCCATCGAGCACATGCGGGGCGTCGACAAAGGTATTGCGGTGCATGACACCGTAGCGGAAGAACTCAGCGTTCTCCAGGCCCGGCACCATATGGAAGACGCGCTTCTGCTCGCCAAAGGTCAAGTTGGTCTGGAAGCCCACCAGGTTATAGGCGGTCTTCTCCTTGTTCTCTGCACGCAGCTGAATCGCCGCCCAGGGGCGACGTCCGGTACGCGGGTCGGTGAGGCCGACGGGCTTCATGGCGCCAAAGCGAATGGCGTCCTTGCCGGTGCGCGCAACTTCCTCGGCAGGCTGGCAAGCCTGGAACAGATCGCCGCCCTCAAAGTCTTTGAGCACCACGCGGTCGGCCGTGGTAAGCGCCTCGATAAAGGCCTCGTACTCCTCCTTATTGAGCGGAGCGTTGAGATAGTCGCCGCCCCCCTGCTCCTCGTAGCGCGACTGCGAGAACAGCACGTCCATATCGAGCGTGGAGGCATCGACGATCGGCGCCGCCGCATCAAAGAATGCCAGGGCATCGCCACCGACGAGCTTCATAACCTCTTCGCTCAGCGCCGGTGAACACAGCGGGCCCGCGGCAATGACCACGTGACCCTCGGGAATCTGCGTGACCTCGCCGTGCACGACCTCGATATTGGGACGAGCGGCAACCTCGGCCTCGACAAGCTCGGAAAACTTGACGCGGTCGACCGCCAGGGCACCGCCGGCGGGAACAGCCGCGCGATGGGCGCAATCGAGCAGGACTGAACCCATGCGCTCAAGCTCGGCCTTCAGCAAACCAGCCGCGGAATCCGGACGGGTCGACTTAAACGAATTCGAGCAGACGAGCTCTGCCAGGTGATCGGTATGGTGAGCCGGGGAGCTCACCTGGGGGCGCATCTCGCACAGCTTTACGGCAAAACCGCGATCTGCCAGCTGGATCGCGCACTCCGAACCCGCCAGACCGCCACCGATAACTGTCACCTGATCGAACTGCATCTGCAAACACCTTTCTAATTGACACGTTTTCCATTGTGACCGAAGGGTGTCTGGGCGTGAAGGGCAAACTTGGAGGGCGCATACCTTCCATCCATCATGCGCTCGATAAGACCCTCGAGTTCAAGCGAACCCAAGAGTTTGAGTACGCCGACAGCATCGAGCGAGACGAGCGCCGCGATGTCGTCGACCTTGAGCGGAGAGGCGATGAGCGCATGCATCACGGTCTGCTGCGTTGGATCCAGGTCGGCAATGCCGGGAGCATCGGGGCGCGAGTAGCGCAGGGTTCCGTAGATGCGTGAGATAGCCATCTCGATAGATTCCTCGTCGACGATGCAGCAGGCACCGTTCGCAATGAGGTAATTCGTGCCACGCGACTCGGGCGATAGAATCGACCCCGGCACGGCAAGAAGTTCGCGCCCCAAATCCATAGCAGCCTCGGCTGTGGAAAACGTCCCAGAAGGCATACCCGCCTCGGATACAAAGAGGGCTTGCGACAGGGCCGCGATTACGCGATTGCGGCGCGGAAAGGCGAACTTGCGCGGACCCATGCCCCACGGAGAGATCGACACGACCGCGCCACCCGTATCGAGCGTGCGCGTAATCAGCCCCGCGCTCGAACGCGGGTAGACCACGTCGGCGCCCGTCCCCAGCACCACAACGTGTTTGCCGCCGGCGTTGACCGCAGCCCAACCCGAGGCCTGGTCACAACCGACCGCACCGCCCGAAACTACCGTCACTCCCGCCTCAACCGCCACCTTCGCCGCAAGCTCTGCCACGGCAAGACCATACGGCGAGGCCTTTCGCGCACCGATGATGGAGAGCGCGGGCGTCGAAAGCGCCTCGGGGTTGCCGCGCACATAGAGCGTCTGAGGTACATCAGAAAGCTCCAAAACGGTCTCGGGATACAACGCGTCACCTGGATGCAGCTCGAAGGTCCCCTCAGCCATCATTGGTCCCTCCTTCCCTGGTACATCGCCGCCTCGAGCACGTGGTCCTGCGTCACCTGCTCGCTCTCGGCGACATCTGCGATCGTGCGCGCAATGCGAACAAGGCGCACGATGCCACGCCCTGTGAGATGCGTGCGCTTCGACAGGCCGAGCACACACTTCTCCGCCGCATCATCGAGCTCAAAGGTCGAAACGACGCCGTCAATGGACCGTGTCTCGTCATCCTCGGCCTCGGCATCCGCATCGTCCATGCGGAATTCGCGCCAAGCGCGAAAGGCGCGACCGCGCACAACGTAGTCACGTAACTCGGCCGACGACATGCCCTCCGCACCCTCGATAATCACTTGAGGGTCGGGACGGGTCACATCGATCATCATGTCGATACGGTCGGCCAAAGGACCACGCAGTTTAGACCGATAGCGCTCGACCATCGCCGCCGAGCAGCGACACGGCACCTCGCGATCGCCCAAAAAGCCGCAGGGGCAGGGATTGCTCGCAGCCAGCAGCTGAAAGCGCGACGGGAAGGTAAAAGCCCCGTCGACGCGTACGATCCTCACGTAGCCGCGCTCGATGGGCTGACGCAGCGTCTGCAGCACGCCAGTGGGAAACTCGGCAAGCTCGTCCAAAAAGAGCACGCCACCATGAGCAAGGCTGATCTCACCCGGGTGCACCGGGCGCCCGCCGCCGATAAGGCCTGCGGTCGAAATACTGTGGTGGGGACTGCGGAAGGGGCGGTGCCCCGCCAACAAGCCATCAATGTTCTCACCCAAAACCGAATGGATGCACAGTGCCTCCTGCTGATCCTCAACGGAAAGCTCGGGCAGGATGCCGGTCATACGGCGAGCGAGCATCGTCTTGCCCGATCCCGGAGACCCGATCATGAGCAAGCCGAGTTCTCCTGCCGCCGCAAGCGCCATGCCGCGTTTAGCGACTTCCTGCCCCAGCACGTCGGCATAGTCGAGCTCAAGCTCAAAGGTCGCCTCGACGCTCTCGGAATCCAGATAGCGCCGAGCCGCCTCGCCCATGCCATGGGCAAGCTGAGACAGATGATCGATAAAGCCGCAATCCACGCCCGCGAGTGGCACATGCTGGTCGGACCTGCCGGCGATAAAAGACAGCCCCATGTCGCGAGCCAATAGCTGAAACGCCACCTCGCCCTTGACAGGAAGCACCGTACCGTCCAAGCCGAGCTCGCCGGCGATAAGGCAGCAATCGAGGTTGTCACGGGGAATCTGTCCATCGGCCGCTAGAACCGCGATGGCGATGGGCAGATCAAAGCCGCTACCGGTCTTGCGAATATCGCCGGGCGCCAGGTTGACCGTAATGCCCGAGCGTGGGATCTCGAACCCGGCGGAGCGCATCGCGCAGCGAATACGACCGCGTGACTCCATCACCTCCATACTCGGAATACCGAGCATCTGAATGCCCGGAACGCCACCGGCAAGCGAGACCTCGACCGTGACGGGAATCGCCTCGACGCCGCGGATGCAGGCCGCGTGAACGGCAAACGTCTCGAACGCCATCACGACACCTGCCAATCGAACGCGTTGTACTTATGCTCGATCTCGGCGATATGCCCGCCGCGGATGGTGACACCCACGGCATCGAAGCGAATCGCCTTGAGCGGATAATGCTCCATGAGATAGCAACTTGCGATGCGGCGGTAGCGGCGTTGCTTTTGGGCGTCCACGGCCTCCTCTGGAAAGACCCTCGTGCTGCAATCCAGTGCAACGCGTCTGGTCTTGACCTCGGCCATTACCACGACATCGTCGAGCTCATCGAGCAGCACCAGGTCGGCCTCGCCCTCGGTGCAACGATAGCCCTGCTCCAGCAAGGTGTAGCCGCGCTCGTTAAAGTAGTCGATGGTGATCAGCTCGCCAAGCATGCCCAGCTCGCGGGGACTGAGTCCCTTGATAAACTCGGGCGTCATCGCCCCGCAGTCGAGCTCGCCGTTTTCCCAACGCTCCTTGAGCTGCTGCGTCTTACTCTTTTTGCTTGCGGCACTCATGGGGTCTCCTTTCCCGCACGCTGCATTGCCCCGATGATGAGGGCACCATATATGCGGGTAAGTACAGGAAGCAAACCAAAAGCTGACCAAATGCCGTCAAAAAAAGGACCGTACGCAGCAATGGTGCTGTATACGGCCCGCTACCAGCAGGTTTATAAAACGTCAGAGGTCCCTGTCTCCACAATTAGCCTAGAAAAGGCGCTCAGTCTGCAGAAAGTTTCCGCAAAAGCTCACGCGGTGCAGTGGACAAAGTCCATGTTTGCGAATGGCCTCGATATGCTCGGGGCTTGCATAGCCCTTCGACTCGGCCAGATGGTACTCGGGATACTCGGCGTCGTACTCGACCATCATCTCGTCACGCGTGACCTTAGCCATGATGGACGCCGCGGCGATGCAGGCGATCTTGGCATCGCCCTTCACCACATCGCGCTCGTTAGGAACGGCGCCCAAGGGGTTGCCATCCATAAGCACGCAATCGGGCTCGAGCCCCGTATCGGCCACGGCGCCCGCAACGGCGGTACGGATAGCACGGGCCATGCCCATCTCATCGATATCCTTAGGCGCGATATGGCAAAAACCGATCGCCGTCGCCACCTCGGCAATCTTCACTGAGAGCAACTCGCGGCGCGCCGGCGTGAGCTTTTTGGAATCGTTGATGCCCCAGACGCGCGGCTCCATAGGAAGGCAGACAGCGCATACCGTCAAAGGACCGGCCACCGATCCGCGACCCACCTCGTCGACACCAACGACCACCCCATCGCCGCCAAGCTCATGCATAAGCTCGTACATGTCATTGACGCGCTCGCGCTCGGCAAGTTCCTTAGCATGGCGCTTAAGAGCACGCTCGCAAGCCTTGATCACCTGCTGGCGCGGGTCCTCGCGATAATGCTCCACGAGGGCGGGGATCTCCTCAAACGTTGCGCTCGCTAGCTCTCCGGCAACCTGCGATGCCGAAACCGAGCTCGTCATATTGGCCATACCAGGCCCTCCTTGCATGCAAATCAGATAAAAAGAAGGGCCACCCGAAGGTGACCCTTACGTCCAAACGAGTGGACAGACGCTGCGATCTTCTTAGCGCTTCTCGGGGATGCGAGCAGCCTTGCCCACCTTGTCGCGGAGGTAGTACAGCTTGGCGCGACGGACGCGACCATGACGAACGACCTCGAGCTTGGCGATCTTGGGGCTGTGAAGCGGGAAGGTACGCTCAACACCGACACCGAAGGACATCTTGCGGACGGTGAAGGTCTCGCGGGCACCGGCGCCGGCCATGCGGATGACGTCGCCCTGGAAGACCTGGATGCGCTCGCGGTCGCCTTCCTTAATGCGGTAGTGAACCTTGACGTTGTCGGCGACGCGAACCTGAGGAATGTCCTCGCGGATCTGCTGACGCTCGATTGCGCGGATGTAATCCATGTGCAATTCCTTACTCTTCTAGAGGTGCCGTACCACTCTGGCCGGCACGTAGTTGAACAAACGTATTCGAGTATACACGCGCGGGTTTCTGCTGCAAGAACAATTTTTTACGCAGACAAAAAGACAAAACCCGCACATGATAACCGCCCGTCTCACGAATGAGACGGGCGGCATGAAGGGGGCTACGCTAGGCGTCTAAACCCAAAACGTTAGGCGGAACGCTTGGCCTCGAGCTTGGCCTGAGCGGCGGCCAGGCGCGCGAGGGGCACGCGGTAGGGCGAGCAGGACACGTAGTCCACGTCGGCCACGTTAAACAGGCCCTTGATGGACTTGGGGTCGCCGCCGTGCTCGCCGCACACACCAAAGTACATTTCGGGGTTGGTGGCTCGGCCCTTCTCGACAGCCATGCGCACCAGCTC
>CAVFEY010000005.1:0-17587 GCA_963621725.1 Firmicutes bacterium AF25-13AC | reverse complement strand
ACCAGCTCGAGCACCGCGGTATCGATGGTCTCGAAGGGATTGTCCTTCAAGATCTTCTTATGCATGTACAGCGGGATGAACTTAGCCTCGGCGTCGTCACGCGAGAAACCGAAGGTGGTCTGGGTGAGGTCGTTGGTGCCAAAGCAGAAGAAGTCTGCGTGATGGGCGATCTCGTCAGCGACCATGCAGGCGCGCGGCAGCTCGAGCATCGTGCCCACGGGAATATTGAGCTCGACGCCCTCTTCGTCAGAAACCTCGGCGATCACGCGTTCGATAACCTCGCGGGTCTGGACATGCTCGGCCGTGATGGAAACGAGCGGAACCATGATCTCAGGGCGCGGATCGACGCCTTCCTTGATAAGACGGGCAGCAGCCGTGGCAACGGCGCGAACCTGCATGAGCGGCAGATCGCTAAAGACGACGGACAGGCGCACACCGCGCAGGCCGAGCATCGGGTTGGACTCGACCATACCGTCAATACTACGCAGACGGGTGCGCAGGGCGGCAAGCTCTTCCTCGTTGGCGCCAGCGGCTTCCTTCTTGGTGATGGCGACCTCGAGCTCGCGAGGATCATCCAGGAACTCATGAAGCGGCGGATCGAGCAGACGGACGACCACATCGCGACCGGACATGGTCTTGAACATCGCCAGGAAGTCCTCGGTCTGAACCTTGAGCAGGTCGGCCAGGGCCTGCTGCTTCACGGCCTCATCGTCAGACAGGATAAAGCTCTGGATGATGTTCTTGCGATCGCCCAGGAACATGTGCTCGGTGCGGCACAGGCCGATGGCCTCGGCGCCAAACTCGAGGGCGAGCTCGGCATCCTCGGGATTGTCGGCGTTGACGCGCACATGGTTGGCATGGCCACAGGTCTCGTCCAGGCGAATCTCGTCGGCCCAGGACAGGATGGTGTCCAGGTCGCCGGTAAGCTCGGCGGAGACCAGGTCGACGGGACCGTCGACGACGATGCCCTGGGTGCCGTCGATGGAGATGACATCGCCCTCGTGCAATACGCGGTCGCTGCCCTCGATGCGCACGACCTTCTCGGCGGCGTCGATGTGGAAGCGCTCAACGCCGCAGACGCAGGGCGTACCCATGCCGCGGGCGATAACGGCGGCATGGCTCGTCTTGCCACCGTGGCTGGTCAGGATGCCCTCGGCGGCGACCATGCCCTTCAGGTCGTCGGGGTTGGTCTCCCAACGAACCAGAATGACCTTGTGACCCTCGGCGGAACGCGCGACAGCGTCGTCGCTCGAGAACACGACCTCGCCCACGGCGGCACCGGGGCTGGCATTAAGACCGCTGGCGAGAGCCTCGTACTTCTTGGAGGCGTCAAACTGCGGGTGAAGGAGCTGGTCGAGTTGCGCGGGATCGATGCGGCTCACGGCCTCTTCGCGGGTGATCAGGCCTTCCTCGACCATTTCGATGGCGATGCGCAGGGCGGCGGTGGCGGTGCGCTTGCCCACGCGGGTCTGGAGCATCCAGAGCTTGCCCTGCTCGATGGTGAACTCGATATCGCACATATCGCGGTAATGATCCTCGAGCGTCAGGAACACGCGCTCGAGCTCCTCACCTGCGGACTCGAGGCCCGGGGTGGTCTTGAGGTCGGCGATGGGCTCGGTGTTGCGGATACCGGCGACGACGTCCTCGCCCTGGGCATTAACCAAAAAGTCACCGTAGAACTCCTTGGTGCCGTCGGCCGGATTACGCGTAAAGGCGACGCCCGTCGCAGAGGTCTCGCCCTTGTTGCCAAAGGCCATGGCCTGCACGTTGACGGCGGTGCCGAGGTCGTCGGAAATGCCATGCTGCTTACGGTAGATGCAGGCACGCTCGTTCATCCAGCTGCCAAAGATGGCCTGGATGGCAAGGCGTAGCTGAAGCTCCGGGTCGTGCGGGAAGACGGGCTTGCCGTCAGCGACCTCGAGCTCGGGATACAGGGTGGCATCGACGTTCTCGGAGAAGATCCCCTTGAAGGTCTCGACGAGCTCCTGCAGATCCTCGGCCGAAAGCTCGGAGTCGACGCGGACGCCGGCGACCAGGCGTGCCTGGGTCAGCGCGTTCTCGAACAGGTCGGCGTCAACGCCCATAACGACGTTGGAGAACATCTGAATAAAGCGGCGGTAGCTATCCCAAGCAAAACGCGGATTTTGCGTCTGGGCGATGAGCCCCTGAACGGAGTCGTCGTTGAGGCCTAAGTTGAGGACCGTGTCCATCATGCCGGGCATGGAGAACGGAGCGCCCGAACGAACCGACACGAGCAGCGGGTCGTTGGCGTCACCGAGCTTCTTGCCGCAGCGGGCCTCGAGGTCCGCCTCGGCAGCAACGATCTCATCGAGTGCACCCTCGGGCCACACGTTGCCGGCACCGGAGTACTCGACGCAAGTCTGGCAGGTAATGGTAAAGCCACCGGGGACCGGCAGGCCGATGCGGCTCATCTCGGCAAGGTTTGCGCCCTTGCCGCCAAGCACGAAGTTCATGGACTTGTCGCCCTCAGTGACACAGGTGCCCTGGGCGTCGGTTCCAAAACGGTAAACCCTCTTGCAATCGCTCACGATACTTCCCCTTCCATGCACTCTCGCACACGACCGTGGTAACGAATCGACCCGCCAGATGCGGGCCGTGAGGGAACTATACGGCGGGTTTTGAGCAGGCTTAAGCAGAGGATGCGCGGTTTGGTAAACGTGCTAAAACTGGCGGTAAACGGTAGGTAAAGGTGGTTACATAATGAAGATACCACTGTAAGAAAGTGCAGGTCAGATGCGATATTATTGCTAAATCGCTTTATCAAAATGCTGCTACTATTAGGCTCGACGGGCGGCGCGGCGGGCACGGGCTTCTTGGATTTCCTCCAAGTGGCTAATGATCTCGGCAGCGCTTTCTTCGATGGCCTTGCCGTCGGTACGCACCACAAAGCAGCCTAGGCGCTTCATGAGGGCACGAGCTTCCTCGAGCTCGCTGTGCACGCTCTCGGGCTCGGCATAGGAGCCGGCAACGGCACGGGCGTAATCATCGCCCAAGCGGCTATCGCGAATCTCAGAAATAACGTCGACGGTCGAAATCAGGCCGAACAGGCGCATCGGGTCAACCTCGTAAATCGACTTCGGCGGCTCCATGCCATGGGCCAACGGAACATTGGCAACCTTGTAACCCTGATAGGCCAAATACATCGACAGCGGCGTCTTGGACGTGCGCGATACGCCCAGCAGCACGATATCGGCACCCGACAGATCGTCGCAACCGCGCCCGTCGTCGTGCTCAACAAAATACTCCATGGCCTCGATGCGATGGAAATAGCGGTCATCGGTCTTGTGAATCACGCCTGCAACGCCCTTGGGCGACACACCGATGAGCGACGACAACACGGTAAGTGTCGGACCGATCAGATCGACCGAACGGATATGCAACATGCTCAGGTAATCGAGCACGCGGGCGCGAAGCGCCGGATCGACAATGGTGTGGAACACGGCAATATCGCGATGGTCCGCATCGACGCGCAGACCCACAAACGACTTGACCTGCTCCACCGAGTTCACCTTGGGCAGGCGCAAGAGACGAAAAGCCCCTTCATCAAATTGCCCGGACGCCGCAAGCACCACCTCACAAGCGGTATCGCCGAGCGAGTCGGAGATAACGATAACGGTGGGACGAGCGGTGACCGGGCAATCCATGCGGGGCTCCTTTTGCGCTTATGCGCAGGCTAGCTTACTTTTTGCGGGCAAGCTCACCGATGTTGGCGATGCCGGAGAAAACGGCCTCGAAGCGGTTGAGCAACTTAAGGCGATTATCGCGGAGCTGTTCGTCCTTGTCCATGACCATAACCTCATCGAAGAAACGGTCGATGGGCGCGCGCAGGGCGGCGAGCGCGGCAAATGCGGCCGGGTAGTCCTCGGCAGCAAGGGCAGCATCGACAGCAGTCTGAGCAGCCTCGGAAGCGTCGGCAAGCGCGAGCTCGGGCTCGCCCATCAGGCTGCGGTCGTACTCCGCGCCCAGCTCGGGCTTGGAGATATGCGCGGCACGGGCATAGGCCGTAGCCAGGTTGTCAAAGGTCTCGGCATCGTTCTTGCGGGCCTCGTCGAGGGCGGCGCAGCGGGCGAAGAAGACGGACGGGGCGATGATGTGCACCGCAGAGACGGCGGCAACGGTATCGGCCGGGATCTTTTCGTCGCGGGCCATGCTCACCAGGCGGCCATGAAAGAAGTCGCGAACCTGCTGGGCGACCTCGGCGGCGTCGAACTCAATGCCCTGCTCACTATAGAGCTTGAGGGCGAAGTCGATGAGCGACGTGGGGTCGATCGGCAGGCGGTCGCGCAGGATGTTGATGATGCCGATAGCGGCACGACGCAGCGCGTAGGGGTCGGAGGAGCCGGTCGGGGGCTCGCCAATGGCAAAGATACCGGCGATGGTATCGAGCTTGTCGGCGCAGGCCACGATGCAGCCAGCGGTGCCCTCGGGCAGCTCGTCACCGGCAAAGCGGGGACGATAATGATCGCGAATGGCGTGGGCGACCTCGTCGTTCTCCCCCATCGCGGTGGCGTAGTAACCGCCCATCACGCCCTGCTGGCTCGTGAACTCGACGACGGCGTTGGATACCAAGTCGGCCTTGCACAGGTGCGCGGCGCGAGCGGCATCGGCGGCCAGGTGGGCGCCCAGATGGGCCTCGCGGGCGATGGCAAGCGCGAGTTGCTCAATGCGCTCGGACTTGGCGAGCACGCTACCGAGCTTCTCCTGGAAGGCGACCTTGGCCAGACGCTCGCGGAACTCGTCGAGGGAGATCTTCAAGTCCTCCTCGTAGAAGAACTTGGCATCGTCCAGACGGGCACGCACAACGCGCTCGTTGCCGTCGATCACGCGCTCGGCGTTCTCGGGCTTGCTGTTGGAGACGACCACGAACTCACGCGTGAGCTTGCCCTCGCCGTCATAGATCGGGAAGTAGCGCTGGTTGGTGAGCATGGACTCGCAGATGATCTCGTGCGGGACCTTGAGGAACTCCTCATCGAAGGTACCGACGAGCACCGTCGGCCACTCGCAGAGGTTGATGACCTCCTCGAAGACCTTCTTGGGCGTGTCGACATGGCAGCCGGGGCGAGCGGCCTCGACCTCGGCGATACCGGCAAGGATGGCCTCGCGACGACGCTCGGCAGAAAGCACGCCGGCGTCCTCGAGCACCTGCTCGTAGACGGCGGGGCTGGCGACCACATGGTCACCGGGGCCAAGTACGCGATGACCACGCGTGGTGTTGCCACTCGTCACGTCGGCAAACGACACGGGAACAACATCCTCGCCCAAAAGGCAGCAGATCCAACGGACCGGACGCACGAACGTGGCGTGCTCGTGGCCCCAGCGCTGACTACGGTAGTTGGGCCACTGCAGGCCGGCGATGGTCTTCTCGCACAGAGCGGTCAGAATCGGCGTAGCCGGTGCGGAGGGAATATTCTTCTCGGCGAACACATACTCGCGACCGTCGGTGTCCTCGCGACGGACAAGGTCCTCGGCAGCCACACCGCACTTGCGGGCAAAGCCCTGGGCGGCCTTGGTGGCGTTGCCGTCGGCATCGAAGGCGATGTTTGCCGCGGGACCGCGCTTGACCTCATGAACCTCATCGGTCGCAGTGGCGACGTCGGCCACGAGCGCAGCCAGACGACGCGGGCTCGAGATCACGCGGACCTCGCCATGGGCCAGACCGGCCTCGTCGAGGCCCTTGGCGATCATGGTGCCAAGCTGCTTGACGGCATTGTTCAACGGTGCGGAGGGCATTTCTTCCGTACCGATCTCAAACAGGAAATCCTTAGCGTCTGCCATGGCTTACGCCACCTCGCCTTCCTGATCGGCATTCTCGTTGACTCCGGCGACCTCGGCCATGTAGGCCTCGCAGCACGCCTTGGCGACGGCGCGGACGCGCAGGATGTAGTTGGCACGCTCGACCGCGGACAGGGCGCCGCGGGCATCGAGCAGGTTGAAAGCGTGGCTGCACTTCATGACACAGTCGTACGCCGGCAGCGGCAGCTTGCGCTCCAGGCAGGAATGGCACTCGGCCTCGTAGTCGTCAAACTTCTGACGCATCATCTCGACGTTGGCGACCTCAAAGTTATAGGCACTGAACTCGCGCTCGTTCTCGAGGAACACGTCGCCATAGGTCATGGGCGTGCCGTCGGGCAGGTAGCTCCACACCAAGTCGTAGACCGAGTTGACGCCCTGCGCATACATGGCGATGCGCTCCAGGCCATAGGTGATCTCGACGGGCACGGGGTCGACCTCGATGCCGCCCACCTGCTGGAAGTACGTAAACTGCGTGACTTCCATGCCGTTGAGCCAGACCTCCCAGCCAAGACCCCAGGCGCCGAGCGTCGGACTCTCCCAGTCGTCCTCGACAAAGCGGACGTCATGGTCGTTTGGGTCCAGACCGATAGCGGCAAGAGACCCCAGGTAGAGCTCCTGGGCGTTGACCGGCGAGGGCTTGATGAGCACCTGGAACTGATAGTAGTGCTGCATGCGGTTGGGGTTCTCACCGTAGCGGCCGTCGGCGGGACGGCGGCAGGGCTGCGCATAGCAGGTGCGCCACTCGGCGGGACCGAGCGAGCGCAGCGTGGTCGCGGTATGGAAGGTACCGGCACCGACCTCGGAGTCATAGGGCTGCATAATGACGCAGCCCTGCTCGCCCCAGTACTGCTGGAGGCGCAGGATGATGTCTTGGAAGGAAAGCGATGAAGCGTTCATGCCTCTAATATCCCCTCGTCGAAACGATTACACGGTTAGGTACTGTACTATAGCGGTTTTTAGTCGATAGCGCCCAGACGGTTGAGCGGCCAGTAACGCACGAGCGCCACGGCGATCAGGTCCGAACGGTCGACGGGACCAAAGTAGCGTGAGTCGGCAGAGTTTTCGCGGTTGTCGCCCATCACCCACACGCACCCGTCGGGAACGGTGTAGGGATAGCTTACCTGAGCACCGGGCGCTTGGACCGAAAGTGGCCAGCTCATGCCCGTCGTATAGTCCTCGTCGAGCGCTTGGCCGTCAACGACCACCTTGCCATCCTGCAGGTCGACCGTCTGGCCGGCCGTGGCAATAACACGCTTGACAAGAACATCATGCTCGGAGGTGCCATCGGGGTTGTGAAACACCACGATATCGCCCTGCTTGACGGGCTGACCGAGCTCGAGGCTCACCTTTTGTGCCAGGATCTGGTCGCCAATCTCGATCGTGGACTCCATGGAGCCGGTGGGCACCACAAAGGGCTCGACCACAAACGAGCGAATCAAGAAGGTGGCGACCAGTGCGATCGCGATGACCGCGATCCACTCAAAAGCGCCCCTCAACGCGGAATGTTGCGTAGGAACCATACTCACTCCTCGCTCTGCGAATACGAAGCGTCCAAAATCTCCTGCGCGTAAGCGCGCTCCTCGGGCGTGAGCCGCGCCGTCTCGATCAAGTCGGGACGCCAGCGGCAGGTGCGCTCGATGGCGTTCTTGCGACGCCAGGCATCGACCTTGGCGTGATCGCCGCTCACAAGCACCGGCGGCACGCCCTCGCCGTTGAACTCGGCGGGACGGGTGTACTGCGCGTACTCGAGCAGGCCTCCGTCCTCGGCGGTCGAGAACGACTCGTCCACATTGCTCATCTCGTCGCCCAGGGCGCCGGGAATCAGGCGTACGACGGCATCGGCAACGACCATAGCGGGAAGCTCGCCGCCCGTAAGCACGTAGTCGCCGATCGACAGACGCTCATCGGCATACGCATACGCACGCTCGTCGACGCCCTCGTAGCGACTGCACACAAACAACAGGCGCTCACTTTTGAGCAGGCGCTCGGCCACATGCTGCGTAAAGGGCTCGCCACAGGGGGTGAAGAACACCACAGTGGGCTTGGGACCCTCTGCGCTAATGGCCTCGATGGCCTCTGCGATAGGCTCGACCTTCATGAGCATGCCCTGCCCGCCGCCGTACGGCTCGTCATCGACGGTACGATGGCGGTCGTGCGTCCAGTCGCGCAGGTTATACGCCTTAAAATCAAAAAGGCCGGCCTTGCGGGCGCGGCCCAAAATCGACGTGGACATGACGGGCTCAAACATCTCGGGAAAGACCGAAAGGGTCTCAATCAGCATGTTGTCCTCCCTACTTGTCCATATCGATCAGGCCGTCCATCACGTGGACGGAAATTGTTCCTGCATCGGGAAGATCGAGCACGACCTGCTCGATCACGGGAATCAGTACCTCGCCGTACCGATCACCCTCGACAACCCAAACATCGTTAGCGGGCGTCGACATGATCTCGACAATCGTGCCGAGCGAACCGAAGCGCTCGTCGACCACCTCGCGACCCATCAGGTCGGCATAGGCAGCGTCGAGCGAATCGAGCTCGAAGTCGTCACGATTTGCCAGCACGTAGCATCCCGTGATACCCTCGGCGGCCGTCAAGTCGTCAATGCCCTCAAATGAGACCAGATCGCCATCGCCCGTATCGGTGACGGACACGACCGTGCAAAAGCGGTCGCGCCTGAGCGCCGGCGGCGTCAGGGCGACGCGCATACCCGGCTCTAATACAGAAGGAAGCCCCCGCAGCGGCTGCGCGAGGACCTCCCCCTTCCTTCCGTGCGGCTTGACCACACGGGCGATGTTTTTGTACTGGGACCTCAAGGTCCTAGCCCAGAACCTCTACCTCGACAGCAGTGTCGAGGCGAGCGGCCAGTGCACGGGCGAGCGTGCGAATGGCCTTGATGGTACGGCCACGACGGCCGATGACCTTAGCGACGTCATCCTCGGCGACCGAAACCTCAATCGTAGAGGCGTCGTCACCATCGATGACCTCAAGGCTCACGGAATCCGGGTCGTCGACGATCTGAACAACGAGATATTCGACGAGATCGGCGATGCGATCTGAGAGCATTGCCTCACCCTCGAGCTGTGCAGCGTCAACCTCAGGCACGATTTACTCCTCGGCGCCCTCAGCGGCCTCAGCGGCAGCCTTAGCGGCCTCGGCCTCTTTGGCGAGCTGCTTCTTGGACTTCTTGACGACGGTCTCGGTCTTCTCGCCCTCGTTGGCGGCCTTGACCAGAGCGGCGACGGCGTCGGTGAGCTGAGCGCCCTTGGACTGCCAGTCGGCGATCTTCTCGAGGTCGAGGTTGATGGTCTTGGGGGCGGTCATCGGGTTGTAGCGGCCAACCTCCTCGATGATACGACCGTCACGCGGGGCGCGGGAATCGGCGACGACGACACGGTAGTACGGACGCTTCTTAGCGCCGTGACGAGCAAGGCGAATCTTGACTGCCAAAGGAAACTCCTCCAACCAAGCAGCTTTAGGCTGCAACTACAAACAAACAGTTGAATATAATACGCCATCGACGCGGGCAGGTGAAGTCCGTGAGACCAACTTCTTCGGTGTAGTCGAGGGCAAATCCATATCTTAGACAAGAATTCGGGATTTGCAAGCACATACACGCACCCCACATGAGCTGCGCGGTATACTCATGACATCGAAAGACGCGAACATACATACGGTTATGAGGATGCCATGGGCGTCACGCCGCCTCCCTGGACGGGTCCGGCGGTGGGCCTCATGGACCTCGATGCGTTTTTTGCGAGTGTGGAGATGCTCGATCATCCCGAATGGCGAGGAAAGCCGCTCATCGTAGGCGGAGACGCCGATTCGCGTGGCGTCGTGTCCACGTGTTCGTATGAGGCACGCCGCTTTGGCGTGCACTCTGCCATGGCCTCGGCCGAGGCACGGCGCTTATGCCCGCAAGCCATTTGGACGCATGGGCACTTTGATCGCTACCGCGAGGTGAGCGCGCAGGTCATGGCGATTCTCGCCGACGAGACCCCGCGCGTCGAGCGCGTATCCATCGACGAAGCCTTTATCGATATCACACCGGGTCGCTTTGCGCCCGAAGACCCGCTGCTGGTTGCGCGGCGTATAAGCGACCGCGTGGCAGGGCTGGGAGTGACCTGCTCCATTGGCGTGGGCTGCAACAAGACGGTCGCAAAGATCGCAAGCGAGCGGGATAAGCCGTTTGGGCTGACCATCGTGCGCCCCGGAACCGAGCAGCGCTTTTTGGCCGCGCTGCCGGTATCTGCCATGAGCGGCATCGGGCGCTCGGCCGAGGAGCGACTGCGCCGCATGCGCATCTACACCCTCGGCGAGCTATCACGTGCACCGGAATCCACCTTGGCCTCTATTTTTGGCGTCAACGGCGAACGCATGCGCCAGCGTGCGCTGGGACTCGAAATCTCCGAAGTCACGAGCCTCGATGAAGAGCGCGAGGTCAAGTCGGTCAGCAATGAACGCACCTTTGCTAAAGATTTAACTGAGCGTGGGGATATTGAGGCGGCGATTGCGCTGTTGGGAGAGTCAGTGGGACGCCGCCTGCGCCGTCAGGGGCTGACGGGTGCCACGGTAACGCTCAAGCTTAAGTATTCGTATGGCAGCGGGCGTACGGCACAGCGCCGGCTGCCTCATCCGACCGACGATGAGAACATCTTCGTGGCGGTTGCACTCGAACTGCTCGACAACATCTGGCAGGATGGTATGCATGTTCGCTTAGCGGGCATCGGCATGAGCGACTTCGACCACCAAGGCGGCATCCAGACTGACCTGTTCTGCGAGATCGATGACCGCGGAGCCCAATCCAGCGACCGCCGCGACCTCTCCGTCGCCATCGACGCCGTCCGAGACAAATTCGGCGACACCGCCCTTTCCTTCGGCCGCCAATCCCGCTTCAACGATTAACCGCCTTTGGGCAAAAAAGAAAGCCGGGCAGGTGCGGAAAACCGCAACTGCCCGGCGATATGCGTGAGGGTAGCTAAAACCCCGTCTCAAATGAGCTACTAAAGGAGGTTGAGGGGGAGCTGGGGGGCGTCTCCCCAGAGTTTCTCGAGGCGGTAGAAGTCGCGGGCTTCGGGAGTGAAGACATGGACGACAACCGAACCGTAGTCCATGAGCATCCAGGTCTTCTGCTCGCGACCCTCGATGGAGAACGGATGCTCGCCGCAAGCCTCGGCGACCTTCTCCTCGATCTCGTCGACGATAGAATCGACCTGGCGGTTGTTGGTACCGGTGGCAAGCACAAAGTAGTCGCATACGTCGGAAAGCTCGGTCAGGTCGAGCACCTGAACGTCCTCGCCCTTCTTGTCGTAGGCGGCCTGCGCGGCGGCGCGGGCGACATCCTCGGCGGCGACACCGCTCGCGGACAGCGAGGCGGCGGTGCGGTCGGACGTGGCGACGAAGCTCTTGTGCTCCACACCTTCAAGAATCTGCTCGTCGGTCATGGTCTCGTCGGCCATGGAATACCTCTTTCTAGACAGCCCGAGCTAGCGCAGCTGGGCGTAATGGTTGTAAATCGAAATAGCCGTGGGATAAAGATAGCGCCCGGACTGGATCACATAGACCAGACCCTGCGCAAAACAGGAGAAGAACAACTCATCGAGCGTCGACTCCCCCACCATCTTACGCAACGCATGGGCATAGTCGCCGTGGCGGTTGGGCTCGATGGCATCGGCCACAAAGACCACCATATCGAGCGGCGTCATGTCGCAGGCACCCACGGTGTGACGGTCGACAGCCTGGAAAACGGCCGGCGACAGCTCGGGAAAAAGCTGCGGAAGCTCATAGGCGGCAACAGGGCCATGCAAAAGCGGCGTCGCGGCGGAAGGAGAGCCGGCAATCTTAATGCCGTAATGCAGAGCGCGCGTGACCAGCTCGTCGTCGGAGAGCACTTTGTCCCAGTCATGGATCAGGCCGGCGGCAGCGGCATCAAAGCGGTCAACGCCGTAGACCTCGGCCAGATGAAGTGCGGTCTCGGCAACACCCAGCGAATGCACATAGCGCTTGCGCTTATCCTTCATGCGAACATCGAGCAGCTCTTGAATGCGCTTGAGCAGCGCGCGCTCATCGCCCTCAAACTGATCCTCTACCGACAACGTAGACCCCCATCACTCAAAATCTTCTTGGCCCAAATCGGCATATAGCCTGCGTTTGCGAATGTAGCCGAGCACGGACTCGCTCGTAAGATAGCGCACGCTCATACCGCGGGCAACTCGCTTACGAATGTTCGTCGAGCTGATCGCCAGCGCCGGAATCTGAATATAGCGCACGTCGAACGGCAGCCCCGACTCTTTGATTCGGGCACGCGCCGTATCGATATCAAAGCCCGGTCGTGTCGCCGCAATAAAGGTAGCAAGCTCAGCGATTCGTTCGGCATCATGCCAGGTCACAATATCGATAATCGCGTCGGCGCCCGTAATAAAGTAGAGCTTTACCTGCGGCGGGTAAAAGTCGCGAAGGGCATGAAGCGTATCGGCCGTATAGGTTACGCCCGGGCGGTCGATCTCGAACCGGCTCGCCAAAAAGGCCGGGTTCGCGGCGGTGGCGAGGACCGTCATGGCATAACGGTCCTCGGCAGGCGTAACCGGCTTGTCAAGCTTAAAGGCAGGAGAACCCGCCGGCATAAAGAGCACGGCATCCAAATCGAGGGACTCACGCGCCTGCTCGGCGGTCACCAGGTGCCCGTAATGGATGGGATCAAAGGTGCCACCCATAATGCCGAGCCTAAACTCCTGCCCGTCCTCTAGAGGAAGCTCGGGCAGACCGATTCCACCGCGCAGCGACATGGCCTACTCGCCCTCCGAGGTCTCGGCATCGCCCGCGGCATCCGCCGCATCGACAACCTCGACGCCCTCATCCGCAGCATCGGCCACGTCAATTGCCTCGACGGCAACGTCCTCGCCAGCATCCTCGAGCTCCTCGTACTCCGAGAAGTCCTCAGCTCCCTCAAAGTCAAAGGCACGCTGGCAAATGCGGACCTCGTCACCCGCACGGCAACCGGCCTTCTCGAGCGCGTCGTCAACACCCATACGCGCAAACTTATGCTGCAGGTAAATGACGGCTTCCTCGTTTTCCCAGTCGGTCTGGATGACCATGCGCTCGATGGCACGACCGACCACGCGGAAGGCACCGGGCTCTTCCTGAACAATGCGGAAACGCTTCTCACGCTGTAGGCGGCGGCGCTCCCACTCATCGTCGCGCAGAACGACCGGCTCATCCGAGACAGCCAACTCGGCGCGCAGCTTAGCCACCTGCTCGCCCACGGCAAGCATCAGCGTGTTGAGACCGGCACCCGTCACGGCGGACACGGCAAAGAACATATGGCCGTCGTCGAGCGCTGCGCGCTTGAGGTCGGCAATCTTGTCGGCCGTGCCCGGCGCATCGCACTTGTTGGCAACGACGATCTGCGGACGCTCCGAAAGCTCGGCGCCATACTGCTCGAGCTCGCGGTTGATGATGTGGTAATCCTCGACCGGATCGCGATCCTCAAAACCACCCGTCATGTCGACGACGTGCATGATCAGGGCCGTACGCTCAATGTGGCGCAAGAACTGGTGACCCAGGCCCTTACCCTCGCTCGCGCCTTCGATAAGACCGGGGACGTCAGCAACGACGTAAGAATATTCGCCGGCACGCACCATGCCGAGGTTCGGCACGAGCGTGGTAAACGGGTAGTCGGCAATCTTGGGGCGGGCGGCACTCATGCGCGCAATGAGCGATGACTTACCCACGGAGGGAAAGCCCACGAGCGCGGCATCGGCCATAAGCTTCATCTCGAGCTCGATCCAGTGCTCCTCGGCCGGCTCGCCTAGCTGAGCGAACGCGGGCGCGCGGCGCACCGACGTCACAAAGTGCGTGTTGCCCAGACCGCCGGCACCGCCGGGCGCCACGACGACGCGCTCGCCGTCGTGCACCAGATCGGCAATCTCGAACATCGGGGTCTGCGTCTCGGGGTCGAGCTCGCGCACCACGGTACCCATAGGGACCTTGAGAATCAGGTCCTCGCCGCTCTTACCGTTACGACGGGCACCCTGCCCGTGCGTGCCGCGCTCGGCGCGGAAGTGATGCTTAAAGCGGTAATCGATCAGCGAAGACAGCTGAGCATCGGCCTGGATGACGACATTGCCGCCACGACCGCCGTCGCCGCCATCGGGGCCGCCCTTGGGGACAAATGCCTCGCGCCTAAACGACATGCATCCGGCTCCGCCGTCGCCGCCGCACACGTTAATGCGGCTGATATCGGTGAACTGTGACAACAGAATCGCCTCCTACAAAAAAGAGGGAGACCCTTGAATCCTAAAACTCAAGTGCCTCCCACATATGTGCTCTATGAAGGGTGAATTACGCGTTCGCGAGCGGGCGTACGCTGACCCTGTGCTTGATACCCTTGTGGAACTCAACGGTACCGTCGACCAGCGCGAACAGCGTGTCGTCCTTACCACGGCCAACGTTCTCACCCGGGTGGATGTGCGTGCCGTGCTGACGGACGAGAATCGTGCCCGTGGTTACCGTCTGGCCGGCATAGCGCTTCGTGCCAAGGCGCTGACCGCGGGAGTCACGGCCATTACGGGAGGAACCGAGTCCTTTTTTGTGTGCCATTGTGTATACCTACTCTTTCGTTACGAGTGTAATCTACTCGGCGACGGAAGCCTCGGCAACAGCCTCAGCCTCTGCCTTGACAGCCTTCTTGGCGCGGGAGGTAGCCTGGACCTTCACGATCTTCAGCTTGGTGAGCTGCTGACGGTGACCCTTCAGACGACGATAGCGCTTACGCTTGTGGAACTTGAAGACCAGCTGCTTCTCGCCCTTGAACTGCTCAACGATCTGAGCGGTAACCTTGGCCTTGGCCAGCTTGTCGGGATCGGTGACGATCTTCTTACCATCGTTGAGGAAGATAACCGGCAGGGTGACCTTGTCGCCCTCATTGCCCTCGATCTTCTCGACGGTGATGACATCGTCGGTGGCGACCTTGTACTGCTTGCCGCCCGTGTTAACGATTGCGTACATGTTTACTTGCCCTTCATGCATCAGTTAGTGCAACAGCCGAATATAGTAGCAGGCGAAAATAACCCCGTCAACGAGTATGTGGAGCAAATCCACAAGTTCGCACAGGTATGGGGCTGACGAGTCGGCCCTCGTCGTCCTCGCATGCTTGATTCTGACGCTCGACATCGTAGGAGCAGATGGTCACGAGGTCTTGCATACCGGTGGAAACAATAGGTGCATCCACGCCCGGGGTCAAGCCCTGCAACAAAACATCAGCAGCGGAAAGCAAAATTTCCGGACGCATGGAGCCCTCGTTGTCGGCATGGGTGTCGAGCATGAGCACCAAATGGTCCGGGCGCTCCCCCGCCGTGAGCTCATTGCCCACGAGCGTGTGATCCAAATCCAAGCGCTTGCTCTTTTTTCCGCGCGCGTAGTCGATGCCATGGTCCGCGCGCAGCGTGTCGATCGCACGACGCACCTCATCGGCGCTTACGGGCGCCTCGGGATCCAAGTGCAGGTCGATGCGATACGAAAGACGCGTGAGCTGCGCCGTCAACGCCGGCGTGCGCACGTCGATGTACGCCGCCTCGATGGGCGCCAGATCGGCCGGAGACGCCGCAGCCAGGCGCCCAAACGCCTCGTCGAGCGCCACGAACTCGGTCATAAACAGGTCATACCACTCGCAGGTCGACGACGTACCCACCGGTAGCGCCGAAGAGAAGCCAACGCGCATGTGCGGGGAGAAGCCCTGCGTGACGGCATAGGGAAGTCCCGCACGGCGCACGATGCGCTCAATGGTATGGATTACTTCGAGATGGCCCAGGTACTTAAGGCGATCGCGCTTGCCATAGCGAACACGAAGTCTAAAGAGCGTGGGGTTGTCGGTCAGGCGCTCACTCATGCGCGATCACCCATCAATACATTCTTGGCGTGGAGCGTGGGGCAGATCCCGCAGCCGGTGCACGACGTGCGGGTGCAGTCGGGAGTCGTGACGCCCTCGAGCGAGCGACGGTACTCGCGCTCGAGGAAGCCGCGCGTGCAGCCGGGGCTCACGTGCTCCCACGGCAGGCGCCAGTCCAACTCGTAGGGCAGGTGCACGAGCTCATTGAGGTCGATGCCGTTTTTGGCAGCAGCCTCCTTCCAGTTATCGAGCGAGAAATGCTCTACCCAGGCGTCAAAGCGAGAGCCCGAGCGCCAAGCATCGATGATGACGGGCGTCATGTCACGACCGGCGCGGGACAGCGCGGCCTCGATGAGCGAAGTCTCGGCATCGTGGTAATGCACGCGGACGGCACGGTTGCGAACGCTCGTGATAAGCAGCTTCTGGCGACGCTTGACGTCGTCGTAGTCGAGCTGCGGGCACCACTGGAACGGCGTGGCAGCCTTGGGGATAAAGACCGAAACCGAGATGGACACCGAGATCGAGCCGCGACGAGCCTTGGGCACCACGGAACGACCGAGCTCCAGCACGTGATCGGCCAGATTGGCGATGGCCACGATGTCCTCGTCGCGCTCGCCGGGAAGGCCCATCATAAAGTAGAGCTTCATACGGTTCCAGCCGGCCTCGAAGGCCGCCTTGGCCGCACGGTCCAAGTCCTCCTCGGTCACGTTCTTGTTAATGATGTCGCGCATGCGCTGGCTGCCGGCCTCGGGCGCGAACGTCAGGCCGCCCTTCTTTTCGCCGGCGACCGACTCGGCCATATCCACGCCAAACGAATCCAGGCGCTGCGACGGAATAGACACGCGAATACCCGTATCCTCCAGGCGACGGTTGAGCCTGCCGAGCACGTCGCGAATGCAGGAGTGGTCGGTCGTGGAGAGCGAGGTCAGCGACACCTCGTCATAGCCGGTCTTTTCCAGACCCTGAATCACCGACGAGACGATCTGGTCGGCCGAGCGCTCGCGCACCGGGCGATACGTCATGCCGGCCTGGCAAAAACGGCAACCGCGGGCGCAACCACGCAGGATCTCGATAGACAGGCGGTCGTGAACCAGCTGCGCATAGGGTACGCACGACTGCGACAGCGGATTGGTGGCACCAAAGTCCTCGACGACGCGCTTGTAGACTACCGGCGGGACGTCCTTGCCCTCGCGCGGCACGGTGTAGCCATGCGGGGAGCAGGGCTCGTCATGACGCACCTCATACAGGGACGGCACATAGGTACCGGCGACCGTCGCGAGCTGCTCGACAATCTGAGCGCGCGAGACACCCTCGTCGCGCAAGCGTCGATGCAGCTGACAAATCTCGAGCAGCGACTCCTCGCCCTCGCCAATGAGGATGGCATCGAAAAAGGCCGCGTACGGCTCGGGGTTATACACCGAGGGACCACCGGCGACGATGATGGGGTCGTCCTCGGTACGGTCGGCAGCCAACAGCGGAATGCCGGCGAGATCGAGCGCTTCGAGGAAGTTCGTCACAGCCATCTCGTGCGGCACGTGCATGCCGACGATGTCGAACGAGGCCACGGGCGCTGCGCCCTCGAGCGACAGCAGTGGAATCCCAGCCTCGCGCATGGCATCGCCCATATCGGGCCACGGCACATAACCGCGCTCGCAGGAAATGCCCTCGGCCTGATTAAGGATGTTGTAGAGAATGGCGATGCCCTGGTTGGGCAGACCGACCTCATACACGTCCGGATAGATCATGCAGCAGCGATAGTCGGCATCGGCCTTTGAGAGCGTGCCCCACTCGTGGTCGATATAGCGACTCGGCTTTTCGACCTTGGCGAGCAGCGGCTCGATCAGATGAAAACAGTCTTGGTATGCAACGCGCAACAGAAAACCCCTAAGC
>CAVFEY010000004.1:73331-90308 GCA_963621725.1 Firmicutes bacterium AF25-13AC | reverse complement strand
TCGCGAGTTCCGCACGCAAAGGAAAGCACTTAATGTGCTTTCCGTCTTGCGCAGGACTGTAGAGCAGGAAACTTAATTACGCGCCGCTCCCCGCCCACGCCGGGCAACCTCTCCCTTGTACTTTATCAAGGTAGAGTGTATGATTCTGGACGTTACACGACTCACTTTACTTAACTAAAGTGCCATCAAGGGGGAATACCATGAACACCGATATGTCTCGTCGTCAGTTTGTTGGTCTAGCCGGCTCGCTCGCCACGGTTCTAGGCCTTGGCCTGGTTGGTTGTGGCGGCGGTGCCGATAAGGGCTCTGCTGCCGGTTCTGCCGCAGCCAAGGATGTGAAGGGCGCTGCGGAGTCCAAGAAGCTCGTGGTGGGCTTTGATAAGTCCTATCCTCCGTACGGCTTTGTGGGCGACGACGGCGAGTACACTGGTTTTGACCTCGATCTGGCCAAGGCTGTCGCTGATAAGCAGGGCTGGGAGGTCAAATACGAGGCCATCGACTGGGACGCCAAGGATACGCTGCTTAACTCGGGCGCCATCAACTGCATCTGGAACGGCTTTACCATGGAGGGCCGTGAGGATGACTATACGTTCTCCGAGCCGTACATGCTCAACGAGCAGGTGCTGGTGGTAAAGAAGGATGCGGGCATCAAGAGCTGGGACGATCTTGCTGGCAAGACCGTGATCACTCAGACCGATTCCGCTGCGCAGGATGTGCTCGAGGGTGACCAGAAGGATCTGGCGGCGACGTTTGCCACGCTCGACACGATCGGCGAGTACAACACGGCCTTTATGCAGCTCGAGAGCGGCGCGGTCGATGCCGTTGCCTGTGACCTCTCGATCGCCCAGTATCAGCTTGCCGCCAAGCCCGATGCTTATACCCAGCTTGATGAGCCGCTGTCCAGCGAGCACTACGCCGTCGGCTTTAAGAAGGGCGACACCAAGTCGGCCGACGCCGTGACCGAGTCGCTCAAGGCACTCTATGAGGATGGCACGGTTAAGGACCTGTGCGACAAGTATTCAAGCTATGGTCTATCTTTCGATAATTGGGTTTTGAAATAGCCACAGCACCCAACCTTGCGGCTCCAACCCTCCTCGCGTACCAAAGTACGCTTCGTCGGGCTTGTCGCTCGCAATCTTGGGCACTGTGCCTATTTCAATTAACGCCCGCTGTTCTGTTGCTGTGAAAGAGAGGGTAGGTTGTCTATCCAAGTCATGATGCAGATGCTTGGCCAGGGATTCTTGGTCAGTTTGCAGTTGTTTGTGCTGACACTGCTGGGGTCGATTCCGCTGGGAATCCCCGTGGCGTTTATGCGCATGAGCAAAATCGCGCCGCTTCGCTGGATTGCGCGCATCTACATTTCGGTCATGCGCGGTACGCCGCTCATGCTGCAGATGTTTGCCATCTACTTTGCCCCGTACTACGTGTTTGGCATTTCGCTCACGCCCGATTCCAAGTGGACGGCGTGCGTCGTGGCGTTCATCATCAACTACGCCGGTTACTTTGCCGAGATCTATCGCTCGGGCCTGCAGTCCATTCCGCGCGGTCAATACGAGGCCGCCGAGGTGCTGGGCTATTCGCGCACGCAGACGTTTCTGTATATCGTGATGCCGCAGGTCGCCAAGCGCATTTTGCCGGCGATGGGCAACGAGATCATCACGCTGGTCAAGGACACGTCACTGGCGTTTGCCATTGGCGTGGGTGAGATGTTCTCGACGGCCAAGGCGCTGGTCGCCTCGCAGGTGAGCATGGTACCGTTTGCGATCGCGGCACTGATTTACTGGGTCTTTAACTTTGTAGTCGAGATGCTGTTAGGCGCTGCCGAGAAACGACTTGACTATTACCATGACTAGCCTGTCCCGTTGTGCTTTTCAAACACGTGGAGGTTCCTGTGTCCGGAACGGTTATGAATATATCGAACGCGCGCAAGGCGTTTGGCGGCAATGAGGTGCTCAAGGATATCTCGCTCGAGGTCAAGCGTGGCGAGGTCGTGGCGATTATCGGGCCTTCGGGCGGCGGTAAGTCCACGCTGCTGCGCTGTGCCACACTGCTCGAGACGCTCGACGGTGGCTCGCTTTCGTTTGGCGACCTTGCCGTCGCGACGGATGCGGGTTCGGGCGCGGTGTACGCAAAGGGCGATGTACCTAAACAGGCGCGCTCGCGATTCGGCCTGGTGTTTCAGAACTACAATCTGTTCCCGCACTATACCGTGATGAAAAACATCACCGATGCACCGATCCGCGTGCTTAAGCGCCCGCGCGAGCAGGCGGAGGCTCGCGCACACGAGCTCATTGCACAGATGGGGCTTACGGGTAACGAGAACAAGGTGCCCTGCGAGCTTTCGGGCGGTCAGCAGCAACGCGTAAGTATTGCCCGCGCCCTGGCGCTCGACCCGGAAATCTTGTTCTTTGATGAGCCGACCTCGGCGCTCGATCCCGAGTTGACGGCCGAGGTTCTGCGCGTCATCAAGGATCTGGCCGCGCAGAATATGACGATGGTGATTGTGACGCACGCGATGCAGTTTGCCCGCGACGTTGCCGACCGCGTGGTCTTTATGGACGGCGGGCGCATTGTCGAGGAGGGTCCGGCCGAGCAGGTTATCGATCATCCGCGCGAGCAGCGTACACGCGAGTTCTTGAGCCGTATCGAGGGATAGGCTCAGCTATTTACTCAACTGCTTATTGAGGTGATGCCGCCGCAGGTCTTACGGCCTGGGGCGGCATTTTATTTGCATCCGTGGGGTTCAATAATCGCCTCGCAAGCTCGCCCCTTCCTCTCGCCGCCTGTATTCATACGTGCGCCGAAAGGTGTGCATGGACAGTCGCCTGTGAGGGTAGGGTGGTGGCATAGGACATTTGGAGGGTGAGTCGGCTCGGCTGCCGACCATGCTGCTCCCGGGACGGCATCGACCGCGAACTCTCCCCGTTGGCGTCGCGCATCGCGCGCGACCCTGCAAGGAGGTCATCATGGGTGCTCCCAAGACCGGCAACGTAAGGAACGTGGTGCTCGTAGGCCAAGGCGGGGTGGGCAAGACTTCACTCGCCGAGGCCATGCTCCACCTTTCCGGTAAGACCGCCCGCCTGGGCGGCCACGACGGCACCAAGCCCACGCTCGACTATGACCCCGAAGAGGTCAAGCGTTCATTCTCCATCTCGACGACCATCGCGCCGATCGATTGGAAGGGCGCGCGCATCAATGTGCTCGATGCCCCGTGCTACCCCGATTTTATCGGCGACGCCTTTGCCGCGATGAGCGTCTGCGAGACGGCTCTGTTTGTGGTCGACGCCGAGGCCGGCCCGCAGCCTACGACGGTTAAGCTCTGGTATGCCGCCGAGGACCTGCGCCTGGCGCGTGCGGTGTTCGTAAACCGCCTGTCGCGCTCCGAGGCCAGCTTTGCGACCACGATGGACCTGCTGCAAGAGCGCTTTGGCACGCGCCTGGGCGCCGTGACCCTTCCCTGGGGCGAGGGCGAGGACTTTGACGGCATCATCGACCTGGTGCGCATGAAGGTGCGCCATTGCAACGGCACCGAAGCCGTTGAGTCGGAGATTCCCGAGGAGTATCGTGCCCAGGCCGAGGAAGCCCATGACCATCTGTGCGAGCTGGTGGCCGAGGCTGACGATGAGCTGATGATGAAGTACCTGGAAGGCGAGGAGACGCTGACGCAGGAGGAGCTTGAGGGCTTGCTGTCGAAGGCGATTGCCGAGCGCATCTTTGTGCCGGTCTTTGCGGGCGATTGCATTAAGGAGCAGGGCGTCAACTCGCTGATGGACGACATTGCCACATACTTCCCGGCGCCGACGGACTACGGCGAGATGCCGCTCATCGACGGCGATTCGCTCAAGATTTCGAGCGACGATGATCGTCCGGTGGCGTTTGTGTTTAAGACGTTGGCCGATCCGCAGCAGGGTCGCATCAGCTTTATCAAGGTGCTGACGGGTACGCTTGAGCCGGGTCTTGAGCTGATCAACGCGCGTACCCGCAAGAGCGATCGTCTGGCCCACCTGTATGTGATGTGCGGCCGTGACATGACCGAGGTCGGTCACGCCTATGCCGGTGACATCATCGTGGCGCCCAAGCTGGCTGCCGAGACGGGTGACACACTCTCCATTACCGGTAAGGTCGAGGCGGCGGCGTTTAAGTTCCCCAACTCGCAGTACCGCATTGCCATCGAGGCCGAGAACCGTGGCGACGAAGAGAAGCTCTATACGTTTATCGAGAAGGCGTGCAAGGCTGATCCGACCATGAGCATCGATCGTGACGAGGAGACTGGCCAGACCATCATTTCGGCGGTGGGTGAGGCGCAGGTTTCGGTGCTGCTCAACCGTTTGGAGGATCGCACCAAAGTCGTGGCCAAGAGCGTGCCGATCCGCATTCCGTATCGCGAGACCATTCGCCGTACGGCAAGTGCCCAGGGCCGCCATAAGAAGCAGACCGGCGGCGCCGGTCAGTACGGCGACTGCTGGCTGCGCGTGGAGCCGCTCATTGGGCCCGACGGCACGAGCGACGGCTATGAGTTTGTGGACGAGGTCGTGGGCGGCCGCATTCCGCGATCGCTGATCCCCGCCGTGGACAAGGGCGTCCAGGAGACCATGAAGGACGGCATCATTGCCGGCTATCCGCTCACGGGCATTCGCGTTGCTGTGTACGACGGCTCGTATCACAGCGTCGACTCCAACGAGATGGCGTTCCGCGCGGCGGCTCGCATCGGCCTGCGCAAGGCATGCGCCGATGCCGACCCGGTGGTGCTGGAGCCCATCGAGGAAATCACGGTGACTATCCCCGAGAGCTACGCCGGCGCCGTGATGGGCGACATCTCGGCATCGCGCGGTCGCGTGACGGGCATGGAGACCGATGAGCGCGGCGATACCGTGGTTATTGCCCAGGCGCCGCTGGCCGAGCTGACGGATTACTCGACGCGCCTGCGCTCTATCACGCGCGGCACGGGTGACTTTACCATGAAGCCCGCAGGCTATGAGCAGGTGCCTTATGACGTTCAGGCCAAGCTGGTCGAGCGCTATGAGGAGGGCCGCGCCAAGTAACGCGTGGTTTTGCCTGCAACATGCATGCCGATGCAAGGGCCGCCCTGGGTAACCGGGGCGGCTCTTTTTGATCCCTTGGGGACGGAGGAAAACGGATCATTTTTTTGGGTTACGGGCGGCGCTGTCGGTACTAGTCGCCAGATGCCTGGTTGCGGCCGGTGGCGTAGTCGATCTGCACATGCGGCTGCAGGTTGTAGCAGTACACGTGGAAGCAGAGGGTCTTGCCGTGGTCCTCGATCGATTGCGCCTCAAGGCGCACGCCACGGCAGACAAGTTCCTCTTCGTTGTACATGGGCGTGACGCGGTAGAGAACATGGTTGCCCGTGTCGTGGATGTAGTTAAGAATCTGCTCCTCAAACGGTAGCATGCCCGTCTCGTTGAGATAGCGCGTGCCGGTGAGGAGATTTTTGCGGTTGGCGTTTTCGCCGCAGAGCGACCAGGCGATAAGGTGGCAGCGATTGTAGAGGCTCTGGCCCGGAATAAAGTCGTAGCGCTGCTGGTGCCAACCGGCAGGATGGATGCGCGAGATATCGCCGCGTTTTCCCTGTCCGAGCGACTCGGGGCCTACGCAGGCGAGCGCCTTGCGAGTACGGCCCAGGCTGTCGAGCTTGGAGAATTTCTTAAAGCAGCCCTCTTCGGTGGCGCGATCGTATTCATCGAGTGTGAATGATGGCGTGCCGAGCGGGTGCGTGCTGTCGGCGCGAAGGGCAACGTAGGGGTTGCCGGCGTAGTCGGGAATGCTGCTGAGGTATACGCCGCGGGCGCGGTTAAGGTCGGGGTTTTCGACCTCGTCGATGGGGGTGGTGGAGCTGTCCTCGGAAGCGGCGTCACCGGTGTCGGGTGCGGCGGATTCGGAGCCATCGCCGGAGTCCTCGGAGCTGGCTGTTCCCGATTCGAGCCGGGCGACCAGGTCTGCCTCGTTGCCGGTGCGCTTGGGACTCTCGTTTTGCTTCTCGGCCAGAGCTACCGCCTGTTCATCGCTTTGCGGTGACAGCAGCTTGGGAGCTCCGTCGAGCGATCCCGTAAACAGCGCAAACCCCAGCACCACGGCGGTGCCGATGGAAAGGACTTGCTTGTAGGCGGACTTGCGCGACATTGAGGCTCCTGGCTAGACGGTTGGGAATCTACCAGTCTAGCAGGAGACGCCGCAGGACGTTTGCTCGGCAGAATACGTAAGATGCGGGACAAACGCTGCTGATGAGGTTGTACCGTATAGGCTGGGAAAGCGATACGCTATTCTTCGTCGAGAACAATGACAGAGAGAAGGCCCCATGCCCGACATTATCCGTATAAGCGACGCGCGGCTTGAGGAGCTTATCGCCGAGGATGTCCCCTATATCGATCTTACGACGCATATCCTGGGAATCGGTGAGGCGCTCGGTGCGATGGAGTATTACACGCGCGAGAACTGCGTGCTTTGTTGCACGGAGGAGGTTGTGCGTATGGCAACTATGCTGAACCTGACGGTCGAGTGGTTTGAGCCCTCGGGAACAAAGGTTGAAGCCGGGCGATCTTTTATGCGTGTATGCGGTTCGGCCGCCAATTTGCATCTGCTATGGAAAGTCGGCCTAAATATGTTCGACCACTACTCGGCTGTGGCAACCAAGACGCGCAAAATGGTCGACGCCGCGCATGCTGCCAATCCCATGTGCGAGGTGCTGACGACGCGAAAGAGCACGCCGGGCAATAGGGATCTGCTGACCAAGGCGGTCGTTGCGGGCGGAGCGTTTCCACATCGCATGGGCCTTTCCGAGACCGTATTGGTGTTCGACAACCATACCAGGTTTATGACAGCGCCTTCTGGAGCAACGGGACTCGATGCGCTTATTGAGCTTCTGCCTCGGGTTCGCCGGCGCTGCATCGAGAAAAAGCTGTTTGTCGAGGCGGGTGCCGATGACGCTCGCAGGCTGGTGAGGGCGGGCGTCGACGGTATTCAGTTCGACAAAGTGCCGGTCGCTGAGCTTGGGCCGCTTGTCGAGGAGCTACATGGAATCGATCCTCATGTGGCCTTGGTTGCAGCGGGCGGGATTCGTCCCGACAACGCGGCCGAGTACGCGTCGACCGGCGTTGATGGCCTCGTGACCACGTCCTGCTTCACAGCGAATCCCGTCGACATGAGCGTCAAGATGTTCGTCTAGCGCGTCGCTGCGCGTTTGCCCGGACAAACGCGCCCAATAATAAAATGCTTCTTTCTTCGCGGGTCCATGCTTGCCAAACACAGTTGCGGTGGAATAGTTCTTGTTTGGGTCCGATAGGCCGTAAGACAGGAACTATTCCACCGCAACTTATCGGGATGCGCTACTGGTTCATGTTGCCGTGGATGTAGGGGGTGACCTCGGGGGAGATATGGTCGCAGCCCAGCTCGCGCAGCGCGGACTCGATAACGGCGGGCAGCGGGGTCTTGCCCTTGTCGTCGATGGCGGCACCGCCGAGGGCGGCAATCTTGGCAACATCTGCGGGTGCGGCCTCGATATGCATGCAGCCGCCGATCAAGCGCGCGCGTACCTGTGCCAGATCAAGATCGTGCAGGTAATCCTCGCAGGCGCGGATTAAATCGACCTTCTCGCGCGTAAGCTCCTCGCCCGTGGGAACGCGCGTGGCAAGACATGCTCCCGCCGGCAGGTTCCAAACGGGATAGCCCCATGCGCGCAGCAGCTCGCGCTCTTCGTCCTTGGTAAAGCCGACCTCCATGAGAGGGGAGCGTACGCCGAGCTCTTTTGCCGCGCGCATACCAGGGCGGTAGTCGCCGCGATCACTTGCATTGCTGCCATCGATGACGGTGGGAAAGCCGAGCGACTTGGCGTGGTTGACGATGGCGGTAAAGCCGGCGTGCTTGCAGTGGTAGCAGCGATTGGCATCGTTACAGGCTACCTGGGGGAGCTGCAGCTGATCGACCGAAAGATTGAGCACGGGGAGCTTAAAATGCGCCCCTTCATCAGCTTGCCCATCAACGGACTGCTCAAACGAAGTCTGTTCGGGCGTGCCGATGAGCGGCGTGGTGAGATGGACGAGGAGGGTATTGGTAGGCATGATGCGGGCGCAGACCGCGGCCAAAAAGCTGCTGTCGACACCACCGGAAAAGCCGATGGCGACGCGTCCGTATGCCAAAAGCAGCTGCTCGAGTGCTGCGAGTTTGTCCTGAAGCTCCTCTGCGGGTGCGGCGGTGTCTGAAAGCATGAAAGTTCCTTACAGTTATTAAAGCTCGGATGAAACTATAATCCCACCGAGCTGCTTGTCATAAGACTTCCAGCTATGTAACGAAAGTGCAATATGCTATATACGTTATATACAAGCTTGTAAAGTGCGGTAGAGTGGCAGTAATGCAATCCGGCGAGGGGGACCGATATGATCAAGGCTGTTATTTTTGACATGGATGGAACGCTGGTCGATACCGAGCGTTTGGGGATTAGGGCCTGGAAGGCAGGCGCCGCTGAGCTGGGGCTCGCGATTGATGATGCGCTGATCCATCAGTTTATCGGTCGCACGCTACCCGATGTCATGGGCATTCTCGAGGAGCATTACGGCAGCCACGAGACCGCCGAGGCGATCTATGTCCGCCACAAGGAGATTCGCGACGAGATGGTCAAGACCGAGCTGGAGCTTAAGGCCGGCGCCGCCGAGTGCCTAGACGAGCTGTTGGCTGCGGGCTATCACGTCGGCCTTGCAACGTCATCGCGCCATGTTACGGCCGAGCGCAACCTTAAAGCATTCGGCCTCTTTGACAAGTTTGAAACGGTAACGTGTGGCGAGGACGTCGTGCACGGCAAGCCCGACCCCGAGATGTATCTGCTCGCCTGCGAGCGCGCGGGCTTTGCTCCCGAGGAATGTGCCGTGGTCGAGGATTCGCGCAACGGCTGCGTCTCGGGCATTACGGCCGGCTGCCACGTCTTTGCCGTTCCTGACATTGTTCCGCTGCCGCAGGACGTGGTGGATGGCTGCGAGGCCGTGCTCGATACGTTGTTCGACCTGGCAGCGGCAGTCAAGGCCGTGCGCTAGACAATTGCGGTGTTGAAACGAGCAATTGCCCACGTTTGCACTTAAGCAAAAGGGGCCCGGCAATGGTCGGGCCCCTTTTGCTTAAGCGGCGACTTAGCATACTTGCGGGCGTGCTATAGATACGCACCGAGGTTGATGGCCGTGGCGTCGGTCTGGCTGCTTGCCTGGGTGCTGGCGCGCTCCAGTAGGAACGGCCGCACGAGTTCTTGGCGGTTGATGTCCTCGGCGGCGGTGACTGCGGTGACGGTGCGCGCGGCAGAGCCGATGTGGACGTGCTTGGGCTTCGCCGGCGCCTTGTTCTCGATTTGCTCCATCAGCAATTGAACGCCCTTGCGGCCAATCTCGTAGCCCGGGGGCGCTACCGTAGTGAGCGGGACCGATCCGCTCCAAGCGAGTGGGTTGCCATCGCAACCTGCTACGCGTACTTGCCCGGGGACAGAGATGCCCTTGTCGACCAGCGCCGAGATAACGCCCGAGGCCAACACGTCGGTCAGGCCGACGACAAAATCGGGGCGTTCGTTCGCGGGGCGCTCGGCGATTTGGGCACCGATGCCGTAGCCGTCGGCAGCGGTATTCCATTCGCCGGCGTCGATGACTTCGATCTTGATATCGGGGTGCAGAGCGAGGGCCTTGTGAATGCCAAGCACACGTAGGGTGAGCTGCATAAATGCTGCTCGGCCGACGACGACAATATGGTGCGCGCCGCGGGCGATGGCGAGTTCGGCAATGATGCGACCCTGGGCCTCGTTGTCGGCCGCTACGTAGTAGCCGGGCTCGGAGCAATGGATGTCCAGGTGGACGATCGGCACGGGCATCTTGGCCATGGCGGGGTGCCAGTCGGGGGATGCCATGGGCTGAACCATGACGCCGGACATCTGCGTGCCCATAAAGTAGCGCAGGTAATGGTCCTCGAGAATATCGTCGTTATCGGCGTTGGCGATGAGCAGGTCGTAGCCGTGCTTGCGGGCCTCGTTGTGGGCGCCGCTGGCGATTTGGAGCGAAAAGCCGTGATCGAGACGGGGGAGCACCAGGCCAAAGGACTTGGTGGCGCCGCCCGCGAGCTGACGGGCGCTTTGGTTGGGCAGGTAGCCAAGGCGATTGATGGTCTCGTTGATGAGCTTGAGGGTCTCGGGGCGCAGCTTTTCGGGGTGGTTGAGCGCGTTGGAAACCGTGCCCAACGAAACCCCGGCCTCGCGCGCGACGTCGCTGATTTTTACCTTTGCCATAGCGGCCCCTTTGATGCGTTTCAAGTACAAGCCAGATTGTAGCATCCCAAACCTACCAAAAAGGGACAGGTTTATTTTGGCAGGTTTATCTGGGGAAACGCCGTTGCCAGCGCGACCACCACGAAGGGGGCAGGTACCTTTGTGGTGGTTTGGACCGGCTGGACGTGTGTGCATCGAGTGGTATCTAAGTTGAGATACCACTTCTGGTATATCAGCTTGCGTTTGCGTGAGTACAATACTCGAACGTTATGCGTCTCAGCGCCCCCTGTGCGTGGACGTTTTGCAGTCAAGCGGACGAAGGGACTTATCCTATGTGCGGAATTGTCGGCTACACCGGCTCTGATATTGCAAAGAACATCCTGGTCACAGGCCTCAAGCGTATGGAGTATCGCGGCTATGACTCCTCGGGCGTCGCGCTCGAGGTGGGCGAGGGCGCTGCGGCGCACCTCGACGTCATCCGCCGCGTGGGCAAGGTCGCGGGCCTGGAGAGCGAGCTTTCCAACATCGACAGCGACGCTACCTGCGGTATCGGCCACACCCGTTGGGCCACCCACGGCAAGCCCTCCGTCGTTAACGCTCACCCCCACACCAGCTGCGACGGTCGTATCGCCATCGTCCACAACGGCATCATCGAGAACTTCGCCGAGCTGCGCGAAGAGCTGGAGGACCGCGGCCACCACTTTAAGAGCGAGACCGATACCGAGGTCTTCGCGCATCTGATCGAAGAGGCTTATGCCGAGACGCACGACCTGATGGCCTCCGTGCGCGAGGCTTGCACCCACGTGGTCGGTGCCTATGGTCTGGCCGCCGTGTGCGCTGACGAGCCCGGCGTGATCGCCGTGGCCCGCAAGGATTCCCCGATCGTAGTCGGTGTGGGTGAAACCGGCTCCTATGTTGCTTCTGATGTCATCGCGCTCATCGACGCCACCCGCGATGTCGTGGTGCTCGAGGACGGTCAGTTTGCCAAGCTCACGCCCGCAGGCGTCGAGTACACCGACGAGGCCGGCAACGTTATCGAGCCCAAGGTCACCCACATCGACTGGGACCTGGACATGGCAGAAAAGGGCGGTTATCCCGACTTTATGCTCAAGGAAATCCACGAGCAGCCGCGCGTCGTGCGCGACACGCTGGTCGGTCGTATGACGCCGGCCGGCGAGCTCGACATCGACGAGCTGGGCCTTTCGCTCGAGGAGCTCAACGACATCGACCGCGTCTACGTGATCGCTTGCGGCACCAGCTATCACGCTGGCCTCATTGCTAAGAATCTCATCGAGGGCTGGGCTCGCATCCCCACCGAGGTTGAGGCGGCCAGCGAGTTCCGTTATCGCAATCCCATCATTACGCCGACGACGCTTGTCGTTGCCGTGTCCCAGTCGGGCGAGACGGCCGATACCCTTGCCGCCATTCGAGACGCGCGCATCAAGGGCGCCAAGGTCTTCGGCATCACCAACGTGGTGGGCAGCCCCGTGGCGCGTGAGAGCGACGGCGTCATCTACACCAAGGCCAACAAGGAGATTGCGGTCGCCTCGACCAAGAGCTTTATCGGCCAGGTCGTGAGCCTCACGCTTTTGGCCCTGCTGCTGGCGCAGGTCAAGTACCGCTTGACCACCAAGCAGGCGCGCATGCTGTTCCGCGAGCTTTCCGATACGGCCGAGCAGATCCAGTGGATTTTGGATACCCAGACCGAGGCCGTGCATGAGGCTGCCCTGCTGTGCAAGGACGCGCAGTCGGCGCTGTTCGTGGGCCGCGGCATGGGTGCCGCTATTTCCTACGAGGGCGCGCTCAAGCTCAAAGAGGTCAGCTACCTGCACGCCGAGGCCTACGCCGCCGGTGAGATGAAGCACGGCCCCATCGCCCTGATCGACCCGGGCTTCCCCGTCATCGCCGTGGCAACCAAGAGTGCCACCTACGACAAGACCGTGTCGAACCTCATGGAGTGCAAGGCGCGCGGCGCCAAGGTCATCGTCGTTGCCACCGAGGGCGACGGGGAGATCGACAAGATCGCCGACTGCATCATCCGCGTGCCGGCCGTCCGCGACGTGTTCAGCCCCATCACGGCGAGCGTTCCGCTGCAGCTGCTCGCCCGCGAGGTCGCCATCCTGCGCGGCTGCGATGTTGATCAGCCCCGAAACCTCGCTAAGAGCGTGACCGTGGAATAGTTGGTTCCGCCGTTCTAGCGACCAAGGCCCGGCTCCGTTGCAGCGGAGCCGGGCCTTGTTGCATTTGCCCAGATAAAACCTGCCAAAATAAACCTGTCCCTTTTTGGCAGGTTAGCGGAGCTTGCTGGTCTCGAAGTACTCGGGGAACTGGTCCAGAACCTCGGTTTGGTTGCGGAACATCATGTGCAGGTGCTTGCTGACCAAAAAGCTCGCCTCGATGGGGTCGCGACCGGCGATAGCGCGGCGAATCTGCTTGTGTTCGTTCACGATGTCCTGATTGTCGAGAACCTGCGTGGCGGCGCGCAGCCAGCGGAAGCGCTCCAGGTCGGCATTGGTCTCTTCGAGCCACGACCACACGGTGCTGCGACATGCGATGCTAAAAATCATGTGATGCATGAGGTTGTCGCTCAAAAAGAAGCCGATGCGATCCTCTTCGGCCATGGCCTTTTCCTGCAGCACGATGGCGCGGTCGAGCTGCTCGATGCCGGCCGACGTGGCGCGCGCACAGCACTCCACGATCACCTGCTTTTCCAGATGCTCGCGGATGTAACAGGCACTCTCGGCAAGGGTGAGGTTGATGGGCGAGACGTAGGTGCCGCTCTGGGGCACGGTGCGCACCAGGCCTTCCTGCGCCAAGCGAACCAAAGCCTCGCGCACGGGCGTGCGCCCCATATCCAGGTCGTCGCAAAGTTGCTTGACGCCCAGCTTTTCGCCCGGCTTGTAGTCCAGGTAGACGATTTTGCGTCGAATGGTGTGGTAGGACTGGTCCTGTAGGCTCGTTTCCTGCTCGCCGACGTGCATCGATTCTTCCATAGCGCCTCGCAACTGTTCTATCAAACTCATATGTCAGTTGTTAATTATGCCGCGAATCAGCTCTCCGCGGTGGGTAATTCGGCTGTTGCCTGAGAACTATTGCGGCATCTTAGTCTGTGTTTGCGCAAGGCTGCGCTCAATGTTGCCGTATCATAAGCCGTCGCAAACGTGAAATAGAAAGAAGGAATCCCATATGCAACTGGCAAATATCGTACGCGAGCGCTGGAAGGGCGTCTTGTTCTGCCTGATCATCGCCATTCCCGCGACGTTGCTCGGCAAACAAATTGAGGTGGTCGGCGGTCCGGTATTTGCCATCCTCTTTGGCATGGTCCTGGCGCTCGTCTTTCCCAAGAATCGTCGCGAACAGCTCGCCGCCGGCGTTACCTATACGTCCAAAAAAGTCTTGCAGTACGCGGTTATCCTGCTTGGCTTTGGCATGAACCTCTCCCAGATTCTGTCCAAGGGCACCCAGTCGCTGCCGATTATCGTGGCGACAATCTCGACCTCGCTTGTCATCGCCTTTGTGCTCTGCCGCGTCATGAACGTACCGGGCAAGATCGCGACGCTTGTGGGTGTGGGTTCGTCGATTTGCGGCGGTTCTGCCATCGCCGCGACCGCACCCGTCATCGATGCCGACGATCGCGAGATTGCCCAGGCTATTTCGGTCATCTTCCTGTTTAACGTTATCGCGGCGCTCGTGTTTCCGACGCTCGGCGGCATGCTCGGGCTGACCAACGAGGGCTTTGGCCTGTTTGCCGGCACCGCCATCAACGACACCTCGTCGGTAACGGCTGCGGCGAGCGCCTGGGACAGCATGCATCCCGGAGCCAATGTGCTCGAGAGCGCCACAGTGGTCAAGCTCACCAGGACGCTGGCCATTATTCCCATCACGTTGGTCCTCGCATGCTGGCAGATGCATCTGGCACGCAAGGCTGGCGGCGACGCCAAAAGCACGTTCTCCCTTAAACGCGCGTTTCCCATGTTTGTGCTGTTCTTTGTGCTGGCGAGCGTGATCACCACGGTGTTTCAGCTTCCCGTGTCCATCACGGCGCCCATCAAGGAGCTGTCGAAATTCTTTATTGTGATGGCCATGGCGGCTATTGGTTTTAATACCGATATCGTCGAGCTGGTCAAAAAGGGCGGCAAGCCCATCGCGCTGGGCTTTTGCTGCTGGATTGGCATTGCGTGCATGAGTTTGGGAATGCAACACGTACTGGGAATCTGGTAGAGAAGTAGCTTGTTTGCGTGCTGGCGAGCACATTCTTACGGTGGAGCGATAGGAGCTCTTGCGGGTATGGCTTGTCCGCAGGTTTATAAGTCCCGAAGAGCTCTTATCGCCCCGCCAGGATGGCGATGCGGGGCAACACCTATACTCGCAGGACGGCGCTTTCTGCCCTATAGTGTTTGGTGAGCAATATCGTTCAATTTTGAAACACTCGGTCGTGCGACCGCCGGCGGTTGCACGTCGCTGCGGACAGGGGCAAATCATGGATAGCGATGCCAAGCTGAACATCTTGACCGATGCCCTAGCTGCTGCCGGGGCATCGGCATTGGCAATCGATGCGCGTGGGGACGTCGCGATCTCGACCATGAATGACGCGGCGCTTGAGCGGGATGTGGCGGCTTTTGTTGCCGAACGCCTCGACCGTATAGGAGACGGCGCGCGTCTTGTTATGGGGCGTGCGGGTACGCGCCTGAGCCTGACCGTTCGCCCCACCGACAAAGAGGGCGGGGGCCTTTGGGCCGTCGTGGTCCGCGAGGTGCGCGGTGCCGCGGCGCATGCGGGCGTCGAGTGGCTCAACGCCGACGAAGTTGAGGCCCGCTACGAATCGAGCGCGTACGGCATCGTTGAGGGTGCCGCTGCGGTGGCTGCACCAGTTGCCGAGAGCTACGCGCGCGGTGTGCCCCTTATGCTCGAGGGTGAGCTGGGAGCGGGTCAGGTTGAGATCGCCAAGCGCCTCTATCTGGACGGTCCTTTTGCCGATCAGCCCTTTGTTTCCGTTGCGCTCGATGAACTCACCGATCGCGGTTGGCGCCATATGCTCAAAAGCTCCGAATCGCCGCTGTTCCAAACGGGGCTGACACTTTGCATTGAGGGCTGGAATGCGGTTGGTTCCCAGCGCCTTCGCGAGCTCGTTTCCACGATGGCCGACACCGCGTTGGCGACGCGTTGCCATGTGGTGCTGACGGCGAATGACATGCCGGGCGGCAGCGAAAGTGATCAAGCCGCCTTTGTGACCGAGCGCTTCGCCTGTGCGGTGAGCGTGGCGCCGGCAATCGCCGAGCAGGGAGCCGCGTCGACGAAGGCTGCGCGCTACTTGGAATATCTCGCTGATGCATTTGGGACGGCAGCGCCCACGCTGTCTGCCGCGGCGACGAAGACGCTCGATGCTTACCGCTGGCCGCGCAATTATCTGCAGCTCCGCGAGGTCTCGGAACGACTGTATATATTGGTGGGGGCGGGCACGGTGGACCGCGCTGTGGCGGAGGAAGTGCTCGCCCAAGAGGACGTGATTAAGACCGCAACCTTTGGCGCCCCGACGCTCGAAAGTGACCTGTATATCCTGCGACCGCTGGCCGATACCGAGCGAGATATCGCGCATCTGGTTGTAGATCATCTCCACGGCAACCGAACCCGTGCGGCGGAGGTGCTGGGCATAAGCCGTACAACGCTGTGGCGCTTGCTGAAGGACGATGACCGTTGAGCGAGGCGCCCGTGACCGCGCGCGACGCGTGTGCTACAGTCCAAAGCGTTATTGTTTCGATTCGGTTACGGCGTGCGAGGGCATATGGCTGAGACTTCAAAACCGAGCCGCAGAAGGCGGAGTGCCGCGCCGGTCAACCGACGCACAACATCGGTGACGTGGGGTAAACACGCCTCGGGGTTTGACGGCTCGTTCAAGCGCACTAAATACGGCTATCCTTCGGCAAGCGCCCGCTTGGCCATGCAGGCAGAGTCCTCACTGTGGGGCCGCAAACGAGTGGTGGGCTCAAAGCTCAAGCACGATGGAACGCTCGGTTACATCAGCCGCGGGGCGGCTCGCCGCAGCGGACTCAATCCGGCTGGTTGGCATCGTTATGTTCCGATCGCGGTCGTCGTTGCAGTGATCGTCATCGCACTCGCTGCGCTTGGCTACGCCGGCGGTGGCGCCAACTTGGACGCAGTGTTTAAATCGCCCGAGCTCGCGCATGCAGGCACAGAAGTTGTCGAGGGCGCACAGACCCAGACGGGCGTTGCGCCCCAGCGCGGTATCGTTGCGGCGGCCTCCACCATCGCCGATGCGCAAAAGGACGAAGACAAGCAAGGCGACGACGCCGAAACGACCCAGACAAGCGAAGCGACGACAACTCAAATATCAACATGGCTTGCCGGCAGAAGGGGACGTTCCTTTTCTGCCGGCAGTTTGGGACACTCCTGCGCTACTTGACGTACACCACGTTGTCGCGGCGCGGCTTTGCCTCGGGTAGCGTGTCCTCGGCGTAGCCCAGAATGCAGTGACCGACACCGCGCAGGCTGCCGTCGGCGGGCAGGCCCCAGCTGGCCAGCAGCTCCAGGCCCTCGGGCGAGTCAAAGACCTCATGCGCGCGGTGAATCCAGCACGAATCGACACCCAGTGCATAGGCGGCGTTGAGCAAGTTGCCCATGGCGAGCGAGCCGTCTTCCAGATGTGTGGGCACGCTGCGGTCAACCAGCACCACCACAACGGTTTTGGCGCCATAGAAGGGGTCGCCGTTGCTGCC
>CAVFEY010000004.1:60889-73321 GCA_963621725.1 Firmicutes bacterium AF25-13AC | reverse complement strand
CATGACCTGGGCGTTGAGCTGCGAGAGACGCTCGACGGTCGCGGGGTCGGTGACGGCGACAAACGTCACCGGCTGGCGGCCCATGCCGCTCGGTGCATATTGGCCGGCTTCGATAATACGTGCAAGCTTTTCGGCCTCGACGGGACGATCGCTGTAGTTGCGGCAGCTGCGACGGTGAATGAGTGCTTCTATAGTCTCCATGGTGTCTCCTTGCGGTGGCGTTGCAGATGCCCCGTTCATACCCGTCGGGCTCAAACGATAGACGGTCAATTGCCCGGCCAAAAGGATAGATTCCAATTGGGAAAGTAGGTTTGCATAAAAGTACCTTCAGAATGTGACAAACAAATGGGATGGTTAAACGTTTTATCCCGTCTACCCTGCGGTTTTTTACCACTTGCCTAAATGACGAACGCATAACCTCTGATAAAGGTTTTACTAAAGGAGTACCAATGTTTATCAATGCGCCGTGGTGGCGCCGGGCCAGGAGGTAACATCATGTTCCAGGCTGGAGATGTCGTCGAGACCGATTTCGAAGGATTTCTGAAGCTGCTGCGTTCCAAGACGCGCGCTTTCGTGTCGATCAACGATCACGAGTACTACATCACGCACACCGATGGCTATTGGCGTGTTCAGGATTGCGAGGCCCTCAACGACAAGGGCCACTTTACTGACTGTTCTGAGTTGGTCAACACGGTCTGCGAGGTCGTCGAGCTGCCGTGGATTGCCGGCAAGAGCCTGCATGACAGCTTCTCGGGCGCTACGGTCTATGAGGCCGTCGCCGCTTAACAGGCAATAAAACTCGATTTTCACGTGACCGCTGGCGCCGCCCCCGCGCCGGCGGTCTTTTTCTGCCGATAGGCCCTACAAGTGCGCGCATTTGCGGAGAGCCTGTTGACGATAGTCAAAACTCGGACTAATCTAGAGACATATAATTGGTCAAAAATCGGACAATTGAATGGTGGGATAGATGAATAGTGCGGTTACGCTGGTCGACTTCGATCGGTTGCTCAATGGACTCGACCATATCTATTCGGAGTTCTCGCGCGCCTGCGGTCTTTCGGACTGCGCTTACTGGATGCTCGTCGATACCAGCACGGCGGGCGGCAGTATTGCCGTAAGCCGTCTGACAAGCGAATGGTTCTACAGCAAGCAGACCATCAACTCGGCAATTAAAACCTTGACGGCGCGGGGCTTCGCAACGTTGGAGTTTGCCGAAGGCAGTCGTAAGAACAAGGTTGTGAGCCTGACCGAAGAGGGCAGGCGATTTGCCGAGCGTTATGCGCTGCCGGCACTCAAGGCCGAGCAGCGAGCCTTTGGCGCGCTTGAGCCATGTGAGCAGCGCGAGATTATGCGCTTGATCGGCAAATTCTCTCAGGTGCTCGGCGAGGAGTGCGATGCCTTTAAGCAGCATATCGCTGCCGAGAGCCAAGCCGAGAATCAAGGTGAGGGGGAGTCGTGCGACTGTTAATGAGGTTTCTAAAGCCATATCGAGGGCTTGTCGCAGTGACGCTGCTGGTGCTGCTGGTGGATAACGTCGGTACGCTGTTGGTTCCCACGATGCTGGCGAACATGGTCAACACCGGTATTACCACGGGCGATGTCGACTACATTTTACGCAACGGCCTATACATGTTTATCGCGACCAGCATGGCTAGCGGCGGCACGGTGCTGGGCTGCTATCTTTCGGCGCGCCTGGCCGCCAACGTGGCTTGCGATATCCGCAATGCCGTGTACGACAAATCGCTCGAGCTCGCGGCCAGCGATTTTGAGCGCTTTGGCACCGGATCGATGATCACGCGCTCGCTCAACGACATCAACGTGATTCAGCAGGCGATTCTGCAGACGATTCAGCTGGTGCTGCCCGTGCCGTTTTTGGCTGTGGCGGGCATCATCTTCGCCTGGTTTATCGATCCCGCCATGGGCACGCTTCTGGGCGTAGTCGTTGCGATTGTGCTGGTGGCGGCGGTCTTTACGGTTGCCAACGCGGCGCCGATTTTTATGCGCCTACAGGGCTTTATCGACCGCATGAACGTGGTGCTGCGCGAGAATATTGTGGGCGTGCGCGTCATCCGTGCGTTTAACAAGGAGCGCCACGAGGAACGGCGTCTGGACGAGGTGTTTAGCGAATACGCCGTCAACGCTATCAAAGTCAACCACCTGTTTGTGGGCCTCGACAGCTCAAGCTTCTTTTTGATGAACATCGCCGAGGTGGCGGTGCTGTGGGTGGGCGGCAACCGCGTAGGCGCCCACGCCATGCAGATTGCGAGTATCTCGGCGGTGCTGGAGTATGCAATTCTGATCCTGTTCTTTGTGATGATGGCCCAGATGGTGGTGCTGACGCTTCCGCGTGCTGCCGCGTGCCTGAACCGTGCGCAGCAGGTGTTGGAGATTGAGCCGAGCATCGTCGATGGTGAGCGCACGCTTGATGCGGCCGCGTCCGACTCAAAGGACGGGGCCGATGCGGTCGCCGTGTTCGATCATATGTCGTTTCGCTTTGACGACGCCGACGAGGACACGCTGTGCAATTTGAACTTTACTTGTCGTCGCGGTCAGACGACCGCAATCGTCGGCTCGACGGGTTCGGGCAAGTCGACGGTGGCCAAGCTCTTGCTGCGCTTCCACGATGCCACCAAGGGCGCCATTCGTCTGGACGGCGTCGACCTGCGCGAGCTTTCGCAAGACGTGATTCGCGGGCGCATTGCCTATGTGCCGCAAAAAGCATGGCTGTTCTCGGGCACCGTGGCAAGCAATCTGCGCTTTGGCAACGAAGACGCGACTGAGGCCGACATGCTTCATGCGCTCCAGGTTGCCCAGAGCACCTTTGTGCTCGATCAGCCGCAGGGGCTCGATACCCCGGTGGCGCAGGGCGGCACGAACTTTTCGGGCGGCCAGCGCCAGCGCCTGGCCATTGCTCGCGCGCTCATGAAGCATGCCGATTTATATATCTTCGACGATAGTTTTTCGGCCCTGGACTTTAAGACTGATGCCGCCCTGCGCCATGCGTTGCAAGATGAGACACGTGACGCTGCGGTGCTCATCATCGCGCAGCGCATCTCGACGATCTTGCACGCCGACCAGATCGTGGTGCTCAAGGACGGCGAGGTTGTGGGCCTGGGCACGCATGGCGAGCTTATGGAAACCTGCGAGGTGTACCGTGCCATCGCGGAATCGCAAATGAAGGGAGGTGAGTAGCATGACCAAGGAGCTCAAGAAACAGGGCGGCCTTGTCGATGCCGCCGCTGCGGGCGCGGTCGAGGAAGCGGTCGAGCAGGCTGCCGTGGCACCCGAGCTGGATGACGCCGCCAAGGCTGCAGCCGAGCGCGAGGCTCGCCGCCAAGCGCTCTACGAGGAAAACGAGCGTGCCGAGGACGAGCGTGCCCGCGCCGAGGCAGAGCGCATGCGCGACGTGGACGACGAGGACGAGGACGAGAAACCCCGCGACACCTGGGCGACGGTGCGCCGCCTGTGGAGCGAGGCTGCCGGCGACCATTGGCGCTTCTATATCGTGTTCGCGAGCATTGTGTTCTATGCCATCTTTAACACCGCTGCGCCGGCATATAGCGCCCGTGTGATCGATGAGCTGTGGGGCCACATTCAGGTGGCGTTTGCCAACGATACCACCTTCAACATCACCTGGGAGAACTGCGGCAGGACCATCTTCATCTACTTTATGATTTGGACGGCCGCTGCCTCGTTCTACGCGCTCCAGAGCTTTTTGATGTCGAGCGTGGCCGAACGCCTCAACCTGCGTCTACGCAACCGCATCGCACAAAAGCTCAACCGTCTGCTGCTTGCCTTCTTTGACGCGCATCGCCCCGGCGAGGTGGTCAGCCGCGCGACCAACGACTTGGACAAGATGTCCGAGAGCATGCAGCGCGGATTGCTACAGCTGCTGGTGTCGATTGGTACGGTGGTGGGCGCTGTGAGCGTGATGTTTGTGTTCAGTGTGCCACTCACGCTGGTCTTTTTGTTCTTTACGACGTTGTCGCTGCTGGTGACCAAGGTGGTCTCGCGCCGCACGCATGACGTAACCGGTGAGCGTCAGGAGTGGGTGTCCAAGATTACGAGTGCGGTCGAGGAAGGCTATTCGGGCCGTTTGGTGATTCGTGCATTTAACCGCGAGCGCCAAAGTTCTGCCGAGGTGCACCAGGCCTCGGGCGAGCTGGCACGCGTGAGTGCCAAGGCCGACTTTATGATTAACGCCGTCGGCCCCGCGGTTCGCTTTATTGGTCGCCTGGCGCAGATCGTGATCGCGCTCGTGGGCTGCAGCATGCTGGTCGCCGGTCACATGACCGTCGGCGTGTTCCAGGCGTTCTTCCAGTTTATCTACGAGGCGTCCGAACCCATGACGCAGCTGTCGTTCACTTTCAACTCGCTGCAGAGCGCGCTAGCGAGTGCGGAGCGTGTGTTCGACCTGCTCGATGAGCCCGAGATGGAGGCCGATCCGCTGCCGGACGAGGCCGCCAAGCTGCCGGGTCGCGTGGAGGGCCGCGTCTCCTTTGAGCACGTGCGCTTTGGCTATGCGCCCGACAAGCCGCTCATGCGCGACGTGTCGTTTACCGCCGAGCCGGGCCAGAAGATTGCCGTGGTGGGAACCACGGGAGCAGGCAAGACGACGCTCATCAACCTGCTCATGCGCTTTTACGAGATCGACGGCGGCCGCATTACGCTTGACGGTGTGGATACGCGCCTCATGGACCGCGGCGAGCTACGGCAGCAGTTTGGCATGGTGCTGCAGGACGCCTGGCTGTTCGACGGCACGATTGCCGAGAACATCGCCTATGGCTGTCCCGAGGCGACGCGCGAGGAGATCGTGGCGGCTGCGCGCGCCGCGCAGGTCGACTTCTTTGTGCGCACTATGCCGCAGGGCTACGACACGCGTGTGGCTAACGATGCCGAGAGCATTAGTCAGGGCCAACGCCAGCTGCTGACCATTGCGCGCGTGCTGCTCAACAACCCGGCGATTCTCATCCTGGACGAGGCGACCTCAAGCGTGGACACGCGCACCGAGCTTGCCATCGGCCGCGCCATGGACGCGCTCATGCGCGGGCGCACCAGCTTTGTGATCGCGCATCGCCTGTCGACGATCGTGGACGCCGACTTGATTCTGGTTATGGATCACGGCAACATCATCGAGCAGGGCACGCATAAGGAGCTGCTCGAAGCCGAGGGCGCTTATGCCGACCTCTATCTGAGTCAGTTCGCCTAATGTGACAAAGGGACAGTCCCTTTGTCACATCAAAAGGAATGGCGCGCCGGGGATTGATTCCCTGGCGCGCCTTTTGCGTCGGTGCCGATGTCGTTTTGTGCCGCTTGCGTTCCTAGCGCTCGTCCACGAGCTTGGCGACGAGGGCTTTGAGCTCGGCCACCTCTCGCTCGAGTTCTTTGACGCGGCGGGCATTCTCGGTGATGCCATGGCGGTTGAGGGCACTCTGCTCGGCGGCGTCATCGGGCATGTACTCGCGATGCTGCTTGGCGTCGAAGCTCTCCTCGAACACGCGGCAGCCGTTGCGCTTGATGATGCGTCCCGGCACGCCAACGACGGTGCAGTTGTCGGGCACGTCCTTAACGACAACCGAGTTGCCGCCGATCTTGACGTTGTTGCCGATGCGAATGTTGCCGAGCACCTTGGCGCCCGTGCCCACGGTGACGTTGTTGCCCAGGGTGGGGTGGCGCTTGCCGGTCTCGTTGCCGGTGCCGCCGAGCGTGACGCCCTGGTAGAGCACACAGTTGTCGCCCACGATGGTAGTCTCGCCAATAACGACGCCCATGGCGTGGTCGATAAAGAAGTGCTTGCCGATCTGTGCGGCGGGATGAATCTCGACGCCGGTGATATGACGGGTGAGCTGCGAGAGCACGCGAGCGAGTGAGCGATGACCGTGCTCCCAGAGCCAGTGCTCGGGCACGTGGTTCCACTTGGCGTGCAGGCCAGGATAGGAAAGGAAGATGACCAGACCGTTTTGCGCGGCGGGGTCCTGCGCCTGGACGGTCTTGATGTCCTCGCGAATGGTATTGATAAAGCTCACCGGCCGCCCTCCCTTAGCGCCATGGCAATGCGATTCAATAAAGTATAGCGATTCGCTAGGGATTAAAAAGGACAATCTTGGCGGCTTTGCGCTACAAGTGTCAGTTATGCAAACTTGCTGGTAATGGAGTCATGCTTTTGTGGGGTTGCGCACGAGGGGGCACCGCAACCGTATACTGGTCAACTTGGACGTATCCGCGCCCACAACTGAGAGGTTTTACTTCATGGGTTTCATCAATTTTATTGCCGAGCTGCTTAAGGACCCGCGCACCGCGATCGCCAGCTGGATCGCCGCCGGCCCGCTTATGGCCTACGGCTGCGTGTTCCTGATCATCTTTATCGAGACGGGCGTGGTGTTCTTCCCGTTCCTTCCCGGTGATTCGCTGCTGTTCGCCTCGGGTTTCTTTGCCCACAACGGCGGCTTTAACATCGTGGCGCTTCTGGCCACCGCATGGGCCGCTGCCATTTTGGGCGATCAGTGCAACTTTATGATCGGTCACTTCTTTGGCCGCAAGATCATCGCTTCGGGCAAGGTCAAGGCCATGACGCCCGAGCGCATCAAAAAGTCCGAGGACTTCTTGGACAAGTGGGGTCACCTGGCCATCTTCCTGGGCCGCTTTTTCCCGTTTATCCGCACCTTTGTGCCCTTTATTGCTGGCATGGGCGGCATGCACTGGCGCAACTTTGTCGTCTTTAACGTGCTGGGCGGCATTACCTGGTCGACGGTCTTTACGCTGCTGGGCTACTTCTTTGGCGGCATTCCCTTTGTGCAGGAGCACTTTGAGCTGCTGATTATCGGCATCGTTGCCGTGTCGATCATCCCGACCGTGGTCGGTCTGGTTAAGGCCAAGCTGGGCAAATAGAACGCCTAGCTCGAGCCAGCGCGCAGACCGTACAGTTGAGGCCCGTCACTGCTTACGGTGGCGGGCCTCTTTAGCTTCGGTCAAATGAAAATACTTTAGTTAGTTAAAGAAAAACGTTTTATCAGACGCGTGCGGGGAGTACAATCTCGTGCATGCGAATCGACGTGCCATCGGCTTTGATGCTGCTCGCGTGTCCCGTCCGGCTCTACGCTCCGGGCGTGCGACGTTGCGACGCGGTCGGCCTCGGTCCTTGCGTGCGGGTTCGCGAGTATGCAACTGTGTATGTAAGGAGCGACATATGACTGTCGAGAAGAAGGATATCGATTGGGGTAGCCTCGGCTTTGGCTACATGAAGACCGATTACAGCTACGAGGCTCATTGGAAGGATGGCGAGTGGGACGAGGGCGGCCTGACCACCGACCACACCCTGCATGTCTCCGAGTGCGGCGGTATCTTCCATTACTGCCAGGAGGTCTTTGAGGGCCTGAAGGCCTACACCGCCGAGGACGGCAGCATCGTCTGCTTCCGTCCCGACATGAACGCTGAGCGTATGTATAACTCTGCCCAGCGCCTCGAGATGCCCCCGTTCCCCAAGGACAAGTTCGTTGAGGCCGTCAAGCAGGTCGTTTCTGCCAACGCCGCCTGGGTTCCGCCCTTCGGCTCCGGCGCGACCCTGTACGTGCGTCCGTTTATGATCGGCTCCGGTGACGTGATCGGCGTGGCTCCCGCTCCTGAGTACACGTTCCGCATTCTCGTGACCCCGGTCGGTCCGTACTTTAAGGGTGGCCTCAAGCCCGTCAAGCTGCGCGTTTCCGAGTATGACCGTGCCGCACCGCACGGCACCGGCAACATCAAGGCCGGCCTCAACTACGCCATGTCCCTTAAGCCCACGATGGAGGCCCATCGCGAGGGCTATGCCGAGAACCTGTATCTCGACTCCGAGTCCCGCACCTATGTCGAGGAGACCGGTGGCGCCAACGTCCTGTTCGTGAAGGAGGACGGCACCCTCGTCGTTCCGCAGTCGCACACCGACTCCATCCTGCCCTCTATCACCCGTCGTTCGCTCGTTCAGGTTGCTCAAGACCTGGGCATGACCGTCGACCAGCGTCCCGTCGAGTGGGCCGAGGTCAAGGCCGGCACCTTTGTGGAGTGCGGCCTGTGCGGCACCGCTGCCGTCATCTCCCCGGTTGGCGAGATCGACAACAAGGTTTACGGCGCCGACGAGACTGTGACCTTCCCGGCTGGCTACACCGAGATTGGCCCTGTGATGAAGAAGCTTCGCGAGACCCTGACTGGTATCCAGTCCGGTGCTGTCGAGGACAAGCACAACTGGGTTTACACCGTGGCGTAAGCTGTCTTAGCTGTCCGGCCCGAGGGCGACTTTCCTTTCCGGCGCGTCCTCGGACATGAAAGAACCTCCGCTGCGCACTTTGTGCGGCGGAGGTTCTTTCGTCCTGCGGAGTGCGCCGGAAAGGAAGGTCGCCCTTTTGTTTTGCTTCGCGCCATGTGGGGGCGGTGGCGACGTGCATTTTTGCGAGTATTCTGCAATCGAAGGCCCCTGCATACCGACCTCGGGCAAAAAATCGGGATTTCTCGATGTTTTCTACGGATGATGGGCGGGGTTATGGGCTGACAGCGGTTGATTTGCAGGGATATTCGCGGTCTTTGGCATTTATCGTGGCGCCCGAAGCTCTTGGTTATGTTGAATACTCCTAAAAATGCACGGCGCTTAGAGGGGGACCTTCGCGAAAAAGGAAACCGCCCCGTCGAAGTATGCATTCGACGGGGCGGTTTATGCATTTGGCCGATTAAGGATGCGCTGTCAAACTACTAGAACTTGACGGTCGGGGCCTGGCGGGCTGCTTCGGCGGCCTCGAAGCCCTGGCGCTCCTTAAACTGGAAGATGCCGGCAAAGATGACAGCCGGGAACGTCTGAATGGCGTTGTTGTAGCTGAGCACGCAGTCGTTGTAGCTCTGGCGTGCATAGCTAATCTTGTTCTCGGTGTCCTCGAGCGATGCCTGCAGCTGCGTAAAGTTGGTGTTTGCCTTAAGATCGGGATAGGCCTCGGCCACGGCGAAGAGCTGGCGCAGCGCACCGGTCAGCACGTTGTCGGCTTCCATCTTGGCCTCGGGCGTGGTTGCCTTGACGGCGATGTTACGCGCGCTGATCACGGCGGAGAGCGTCTCCTGCTCGTGCTTGGCGTAGCCCTTGACGGTCTCGACCAGGTTGGGGATCAGGTCGTTGCGGCGCTGCAGCTGCGTATCGATGTTCTGCCAGGCGTTATCGATGCGGTTACGCTTGGTGACCATGTTGTTGTAGATGCCGGCGATGGCGCAGACAATCACAATGACAACAACGATGCCGATGATGACGGTAATCATGATGTCTCCGTTTCGAATGGCCGCGGCGGCATGCGCCAGCTGCCGTTGGTATAACGCTACTAGTATACCCGCAACGTTTTGCCGTGCCGAACTTTCCGGTAAGCGTTGTGTTTTCGGCGGGGCCGGCACCGGGGCAAAGCGCGCGAGGTACAGGTGTAAGATATGCGACAGATTGACGAGTGTTGTCTTTGCCCTGAGGATGGCGATACCAGTGGACCTTCGCATTAAGAAAACCTACCGCTCCCTGTTCGATGCCTTCACCGAGCTTCTCGAGGAGCATCGGTTTGAGGACCTGACGGTTGCCATGCTGTGCGACCGCGCCATGATTCGCCGCACGACGTTCTACAAGCACTTTCGCGACAAGAACGATTACTTTGCCTTTTATATCGATGAGCTCATGTCGGGCTTGCCGCAAAAACAGCCCGATGAGGCCGGCGCAGTGTCTGCCGAGGACGTGCGCGCGCTTCGGCACGCGATTTTGGACGATGCCATGGATTTGATTCTGGCGCACGAGCGGCTCATGGATAACATTTTGGCAAGCAGCATGTCGGGCATGTTGACCAACGTTATTTGCGACCGCATTGCCCGCTCCATCCGCGAGCGTGTGATGAACGTGCTTGCCGAGGATGCCCTGGCCCCCGTGTCACTCGAGACGACGTCTGAGTTTGTCGCCGGCGGTATTATTCGACTTTTCACGATATGGTGGGAATCGGGCCACGATCTTGAGCGTCGACCTGAGATAGCCGACGTGGTCGATGCGCTGTTTGAGCGGACCATGACACCGGTGCATCACTAAAAGTGGCGGAGAGAGGGGGATTCGAACCCCCGGAACGCTCTCGCGCTCAACGGTTTTCAAGACCGCCGCATTCAACCGCTCTGCCATCTCTCCGTGAGTCGTAATGATAGCATCGTTTTGAATTTGCAACAGGGAAGGCGAACGATGACGATCACCGAAATCGACGAGAAGTTCATGCGCGAGGCACTGGCCGAGGCGCGCGCCGCCGCGGCGGTGGGCGAGGTGCCCATCGGAGCCGTAGTGGTGCGCGACGGTGAGATCGTCGCGCGGGCGCATAATCGTCGCGAGCTCGACCAGGATCCTTCGGCTCATGCAGAGTTCGCGGCCCTGTGCGCTGCTGCTCGGTCGCTCGGTCGCTGGCGCCTTTCCGACTGTACGGTTTATGTGACGTTGGAACCCTGCTGCATGTGCGCGGGCCTTATGGTCAACGCGCGCGTGGGGCGTTGCGTGTATGGCGCGAGTGATGCCAAGGCGGGCGCGCTGGGTTCGCTGTATGACCTGAATGCCGATTCGCGCCTGAATCATCGGTTTAACGTGACGGCTGGGGTCCTGACGGATGAATGCCGCGAGCTGCTGAGTAGCTATTTTGGCGGTCTGCGCGGAGCGGGTGGCAGCGGCTGTGGCTGCGGTCCGAACCTTGAGGCGCATGCCGCCCACGCCGCGGCGCTTGCAGGTGCCGGTGAGGATGCTGGCATGGCGGTTGACTTTGGTCCTGCGTGCCGCCGACCCCGCCGTGTGCTGTTGACGATCGACTCCTTTAAGGGCAGCGTTTCGAGTGCGCAGGCGGAGGCGACGGTTGCCGAAGGCGTGCGCCGTGTGTGGTCCGATGCCCAGGTGGCCGCGTTGCCGCTGGCGGATGGTGGCGAGGGAACGCTCGATGCCATCGCCGCATGCGGTGGCGAGCTCTCAACCTGCGATGTCGCAGGCCCCTTGGGCGACCGCGTGTCTGCCCGGATGCTGGTGGACGACGAGCGCGACTCGGCTGTAATTGAGATGGCCGAGGCGGCGGGTATTGGGTATTCACCTTGCACGGAATCGGCGGCGCTTGCGGCTTCGACCTATGGCGTGGGCGAGCTGATGCTCCGTGCGGTTCGTGCCGGGGCAAAGACTATCTATATTGGTTTGGGTGGCAGTGCCACCAACGACGGTGGCGCCGGCATGCTGCAGGCGCTGGGCGCGCGTGTGGTCGATGATCAGGGCTGCGATGTCGCCCCCGGTCTTGCCGGCCTTGAGCAGGTTGCGAGCGTTGATTTGGCGCCAGCGCTTCGGGCGCTGAACGGCGCGCGTGTCGTGGTGCTTTCTGATGTCGAGAATCCGCTCGTAGGGCGTCGCGGCGCGCTTGCGGTGTTCGGCGGACAGAAGGGTCTGCCGACGGATGATGCCGAGGTACTGCGCAGGTACGACAGCTGGATGGTCGGCTACGGTCGCCTGCTCGATGCGGCAATTACCGGGGTGCGGGCTCAGGGATTGTTGCGCGTGCCCGAGGGTGCTCGGACATTTGGCTCGGTGCTCGGAGTGCCCGGTGCCGGTGCCGCAGGCGGCCTGGGTGCCGCGCTGCTGGCGCTCGGGGCGGAGCTGCGTTCGGGCGTGGAGACGGTGCTCGATCTCGTGGGGTTTGACGAGCGCGTGCGCGATGTCGACCTGGTCATAACGGGCGAGGGCAATATGGATGAGCAGTCCGCCGCCGGTAAGGCGCCGGTGGGTGTGGCCCGTCGTGCGAAGCGATATGGCAAGCCGGTGATTGCTGTCGTGGGCGGTCGCGCTGATAACCTGGATGCGGTGTATGGGCAAGGCATCGACCTTGTACTGCCGATTTGCCGCAAGCCCATGCCTCTCGACCAGGCGCTCAATCCTCAGGAAGCCACAACCAACCTCATCTTCGCCGGTGAGTCAGCCGCCCAAGCCTACGACCTCGCTCGCCTCTAAAACCCATCCCCTCGATAAGTTGCGGTGAAATACGGAGCGTTTTTGCCTTTAAGGGGCCAATTCAGTCCGTATTCCACCGCAACTTCGAGAATGGCCAACCGAGGTTGGCCGCCTTGTGCCTTGGGTCGGACCGTTTGCCACGAAACGTGGCCATCTACTACGTTAAACCGGCCACCCTCGACCATCCCGGATTTTGTGAAATTAAAACCGCAGGTAGAAAGCTTGCCGATTTTCGAAAAAGCCGGCTATGGTTGACCCCTGCGGCCTAAACGTAGTAGATAGGTCCTTTTCGTGGCACAGCGTCAGACCAGTCTTTTTGGGGCGGGGTTATTTTGACTACATGCCGATCTGATTGCCCAAGTAGTCAAAATAGCCCCGTCCCAAATTAGCTACTTTGTGGGTTGTGGGGGATAAAGATTGCCGGTCGATTTGTCCTACTG
>CAVFEY010000004.1:48814-60804 GCA_963621725.1 Firmicutes bacterium AF25-13AC | reverse complement strand
GTCCTACTGGGGTATGTTGACGGCGCGAGTGGTTCGATTTTGAGCCTGAGTGGCAACCCGAGGCGAAATTTCGGGTCACCCAAATTGCTACAATTTTAAGCATATAGCGATGTCCTGCCTTGCGTTTCTGCGCGGGGGGGGGCGTATATTTGCATCGATGGGGACGACGACACACATATAGTGAGCCACTGCTTGCCGTCCTCATGGATTGGGGAGGGCCTTCATGAATCGCGTGTGTGCGAGAGCTCGAGAAATGCTAAAGCCTTTTGGCAAGAAAACCAATACCGCAAAGCGTGTCCTGAGGATTTTGACCGTCCCGCTGGCGGCGTGTGCACTCTTGTTTGGTGCGACGAGTGCGTTGGCCGACCAGACAGTTCCCTTTAGCAACCACATCGTGAAGACGGTGAATCCAACCGGCACCACGGTCAATCTGTTCGACTACTGGGTCGTGGACGCCGATAACGACGGCTCGAAGAACATAAACAACGACAACAAGAATAACAACACCGGCATCAATAAAGACCATCAGCTCAAGTTCAATGGTGGTGGCGGCACGGGCATTAACAAGTGGACGGGCAGAAGCAATATCAACGGCTTTGGACGTCTTCCATTTGTGAAGAACACGCTGGTGAATGGCTATCCCGAGATCAAGGCTGGCACCTATCCCTCATACGGCACGAAAGGCGATTGCACCGACGAGTCGCTTGCATACCTCTTTAATAACGACAGCCAAAAGGGTAAGGCTGTCTACAACGACGTGAAAGGCCTCTTCCAGCTCCAGAATGGCTATTACGTTTATGACTCGTATGGTTCTCGCGGCAACTATGCCGTGTATAACCCCACGACCAACTCCTTTAACGTCTACGATAAGGCGGGCGTATATAAGGGCGATACGAGTAGCGAAGCCAATCTGGGTCAGTTCTTCCCCTTTGACTCAGCTAGCAAGGTTTTTGATGAGCAGGGCAACAGCCTCTCCCCTAAGCAGATCATTGATGGAAGCACGAACCTCAACCACCACTTTGGCATGTCCATGACCACAGAGTTTGTCCAGCCTGCGGGCGGCAAGACCACCGATAACAAAGACATGGTCTTTGAGTTCTCGGGTGACGACGACGTATGGGTGTACATCGATGGCGTACTCGTGGGCGATCTGGGTGGCATTCACGAGAAGGCGACGCTTGATATCAACTTTGCTAACGGTGAAGTAAAAGTCGGTCATATTGACGGTGCAGATGGAGCCGAGAAGGAAATCGAAAAAACCACCATCAAGGCGAAGTTCGACACCGCCGGCGCAGATACTTCAAACAGAAGATTCTCCGGCAACACCTTCCTCAACAGCTCCAAGCACACGCTGAGCTTCTTCTATCTGGAGCGCGGCGCGGGCGCATCGAATATGTCGCTTAAGTTCAATCTCACCACGCTGCCGTCGTCCGAGGTCGAGAAGGTCGATCAGAACGGTGAGGCGGTCCAGGACGCCAAGTTTGCGCTGTATCAGTCGGATGCCAGCTGGAAGACGCAGGGCGATCCCATCGCTCAAGGTACGACGGACGATAAGGGTCGGCTGGTGCTTCTGAAGTCGGACGACGGCTCCGTCCTTTCATTTGATAACCAGCATGCCGACGGGCACGACTACTTTGTACTCAAAGAGACAGGCCTGCCCGAGGGGTACCGCTCGAGCCTGACCTCGTCGACCACCGCAACGCCAGGCGAGCTGCACCTGCAGTACAAGCAAGCTGCGGCGAGTGGCTCGGGTGGTGTGGTGGTTGCACCGCAAACGACGGTCACCATGGCCGACGGCACAACGCAATGGACGGGCAGTCGCATGTGGCTGAACGGTGGCTATCTGGCTGCCAAGGAGACCATTTCTCTTAATAAAGAAACAAAAGACAATAAGAATAACCCCATTAGCTCGGGCACGACCTTTGCCGTCGTGCTCAAGCTCACCGGTGCGGGCGAGGACCACACAAGCGAAGACGCGTGGACGCCGGTCACGGGCAACCCGCTCGATGGCTATAAGCTGTGCTCCAAACACGGCATTGAGGGCGCGGTCGAGGCTGCCAAATCGGCGGATACGAGTGTCTTTGCCGTCAACACCAAGGGTGACTACGAGGTGACGGTCAAGTCGCTGCCCGGCGATATCGAGACGTATGCCGCCATGATGACGGACAAGTCCCAGTCCGAATATACCGTGGCGGTGTATCACACCACGGCATCATCTCTGGCAGAGGCAACCATCGGCAACACCTCCATGGTCCAATATCAAACGATAAACAGGCAGTTCTCTACGGTGATTCACCTCACCAACGTCCAGAATCGTCTGTTTGTGCAGAAGGTTGACGACCTGGGCAAGCCCGTGAACGGTGCAACGTTTGAGCTGTACCAGGTCAAGGACGTTACCGGCGATAGCCCCAGCACGTATGCCATTAAATCGGGTGCCGAGCCGTATGATACCGTACAAGCAAACGGCATGACCTATCCGTATGACATTGAGGGTGCTGCATGCTTCCCGCTCGATTCGACAAAGCATGCGCCCCTTATCAAGGGTACGTACTATCTGCGCGAATCGTTGAGCCCGGATGGCTATGAGATTAATTCCACCATTACCAAGGTCATCGTGGACGATTCGGGCGTGTACGTGGATGCCGGTAAGGTGAACGACGGCGTGCGTAGCATGAGCGGCCCTGGTTCGCTGATTGCCTCGTTGGCACAGTTTGGCTCTCCTGACTCGATCGACAACACGCTTACGCACATCAAGGGCAAGCTGCAGAGTGCGACCGTTGACGCCAGCGGAAGCCTGACGTGGGGCCAGGAGTGCACCGCCGAGGGTGTAACGCCTTCTCTGGCGAACGACCTGATGCACATGCGCTATGACAAGACGGCGCAGGGCACCAAGACCGTCTTGCGCTATGTCGAGGACGGTGGCGAGCGCAACGGCCAGCTGGCGACGATCTTTGCCGATACGGGTATCAACCGCATGGCCCTCTATCAAGAGGATGACTCAGCATATATAGACGATGCTTCCAAGACTCGTACTGACCTGGGCACGCTCCAGCTCAACCATCTCTTTACCACGGCAACGGCCGTGCAGTATACCGATCGTCGCGTGGCGCGCCTGCAAGTGACTAAGACCGTGACGGCGGATGCTGGTCTTACTGCGCCCACCAAGGATGCGAACAACAACGATCTGACCTTTACGTTTAAGTTTACCCTGCCGGAGTCCCAGAAGGGTTACGAGGCGCACGTATTCGATGCAAGTGGCAGGGCCGTGGGCAGCTCCTTTACGCTTAAGAACGGCGACACCCATTCCATCAAGGCCGGCGAGACCATTCGCGTTTACGACCTTAAGAAGGACGACAGCTACAGCGTGAGCGAGCTCACCACTAAGGGCGAGGAGTCCAGTGGCAATGTGCTGGCGAGCATCGTCAACGCCGTGACCGGCTCTGCCGACGAGTCGGTGCTTCCGGCTGGCTTTAGCCTCGTGAGCCGCAAGGTCGGCGGCAAGGAGCAGTCGGGAACTGGCAACACCATCGAGGGCAAGATTGTCGCGCTTGCGGGCGGACAGATTCCCGCCGATAACACGCTTGAGTTCACCAACAACTACAGCGCCAAGCCCGTAACGCTCGACGCCCAGAATAGGCTAGGCGCCAAGAAGGTGCTCGAGGGCCGCAATTGGGCCGATGGCGATACCTTTACCGTGCAGCTTACGGCCGACGACGGCGTCCCCATGCCCAAGGGCGCCAAGAGCAAGGTGGCGACGGTCGAGCTTACCAAGAATGCCCAGACGCAAACGGTTGGCGACATCACCTATAAGACGGCAACGTTTGGCGACATCACCTATGCCAAGCCCGGCACGTACACCTTACCATCTCGGAGGTTATCCCCGGTTCCGATGCCGGGGCAGACGGCATAAGCTATTCCGCCGCCCGCTATAAAGCGGAGGTCGTGGTGGAGGACAACCAAGCTGGTGCTCTTGTCGTTAAGAGCGTGAAGATGACGCAGGAGCGCAACGACGCGGGCGTCGACACCAAGACAGAGGTTGCCGACGCGATCTTCACCAACCGCTACGACGAGCATGAGAGGGACATCACCATCCATGCTCAAAAGAACCTAGTCGACAACGCCGGAACGTTCCCGCTTGCCAGGAATGCCTTTACCTTTACGCTCGAGGGCGTGGGTGGCTATGCGGATGCCAACGCGGTATTCAACCTCGATACGGTCGATAAGAGCATGGCGGCCCCCATGCCTCAGGGTACCGAGGGCAACACCGCGACCGTGGGCAACAACGCCGTTGGTGGCGCGGTGACCTGGCCGGCGATCTCCTATACCGCCAAGCCGGATGCGGGACGCGCTTACGTTTACAAGTTCGCTGAGAATCCCGGCAGCGTCGCGGGTATGACCTACGACGGATCGGTCTATTACGCCGTGGTGCGCAACGCCAAGAAGGGTGCTGGCATCCAGACCTCGATCGAGTACTACAAGGCCGCAGAAAACAACTCGGTAGAGCAGCTGGGCAAGAATATCACGCCCTCCTTTACCAATATATATAGTGTGGATCCCACGAGCGTGATCCTGCAGGGCCAAAAGACCGTGAGCGGTCGCGATTGGAACCAGGACGAGAGCTATACCTTTAACCTTGCCGCCGCTGCGGACGATGACGGCGCAACTAGCCTGGGTAAGACTACAAAGCAGGCGGTAACGGATGGTGTCGTTGTCATTAACACCAACCAGGCTGTCGCCAGTGCGCCCGCGTCGGGGCGCGTGGCATCGTTCGCCTTTGGCGCCGAAGCCGCCCCGACCGTGACGTTCAACCGCGCGGGCACCTTTAGCTTCAACATCACCGAGAATGCCGCGCAGGATGGCCAGGCGGGCATGTCCATGGACAAGCACACCGCCCGCGCGACCGTCGCGGTGACCGACCTGGACGAGTCGGGTAACCACGCGGGCAAGCTGCGCGTGTCGAGCGTGGCCTACGCCAACACCGGTGCCTCCGATGCGGACAAGGCCGTAACCAACAAGGCTGCCTTTACCAACGCGTACCATGCATCGGGCACCTTTGATGGCGTGATGGTGAGCAAGACCCTTGAGGGTCGCGTCTCTACCGCGGGCCAGTTTACCTTTGCCGTGACGGGCCTTTGGTATAACGGCGTTCAGACGTCGGTCGATGGCTCCGAGGCCAGCCTGTCCAATAAGGCGGCAGGGGCCGGCGTGTCCGGTGCCGTGGTGGGCGCAAGCGGGCAAGAGAAGCTCTTTGCTCGTACGCTCACGGAGCAGGATCTGGGCCATACGTTTGCCTATCGCATCCAAGAGAACCAGCCTGCGGCTGCCGGCTACACCTATGACACCGGCTACACCGGCGATGTCATCGTGCTCGTCAAGGTTCTTGCACACAAGGATGACCCCGCTAAGCTCTACACCGTGACGACCGTGCTCAAGGGTGCGGGTGTGACGGAGCTGCTGGGCGACGGCGCCGACGCGAGCGCGCTGACGGACGAAAAGATCGTCCAGCTCAAGCAAGATTCGCATACTTACGTGCAGCAGTACGATGCAAGTGAGGCCGGCGCCACAACGCCTGCCGTCTCGTTTGTGAATCGCTATGAGGCAAGTCTCGACTATGGCGCCGCTGGCGGTCTGCAGATCGAGAAGACGTTGACGTATCCCAAGGACGCGACCGTTTTTGGCTCGCCTAAGAGCACGTTCCGTTATATCGTCAAGCCTGCCGACGAGACATCTGCCAGCAAGGTTGGCATTTCCACGAATGGCAAGGTCTTTGAAACCGCAAACGTCGAGGCCGACGCCCCCAAGACCGTGAGTTTGATACCTGCGGGTGGGTTGACCTTCACTCAGGATGATGCCGGCAAGACGTTCACCTATACGGTGAGTGAGATTGACGACAAGGCGACGGGCTATACGTACGACAAGACGGTCCATACGGTTAAGGCTGTCGTGGCGGATAACGGCGACGGTACGCTTAGAGTCACGACAGCGGTAAGCAAGCAGGTCGATGGCAAGGACGAGCTCGAGGGCCAGTGGATCTATCCGTCGGGTGCAACGTCCACCGGTGTCGCGACGGTCAAATTCAAGAACACCTATACGGTCACCGAGGCGGCAACCTATACCCCGTCCGTGACGAAGGTGGTTGCCGGTGCCGATGCTCCGGGCAAGTTCACCTTTGCTATGACTGCGGCTGACGATGCTACCAAGACTGCCATCGATGGCGAGCTCATCACCGGCTCTTCGATGAGCGTGGACAACGGCTACGCTGAGGAGAAGCAAACGGCGGCGGCCCTCAAGGACGGGGAGCACTATCAGGTTAACTTCTCAAAGCTCACCTTCAACAAGCCGGGTACGTATGAGTTTGCGATTAAGGAGCTGGCCCCGAACGGCGGTCTCGGCGAGTGGAAGTATGACGCGCATACCTATAACCTGACCATTACCGTAACCGATGAGGGCGGCAAGCTTGTGGCGCGTGCCGATGGCACGACCGGCTCGGAAGGCTTCATCTTCACCAATAGGTATCGCACCTCGACGAGTTACGAGCTCCAGGGCGGTCTGGAGATCGTCAAGACGCTCAACGGGCACGACCTGCATGCCGGCATGTTTGGCTTTACGGTAACGGGCGAAGGCGATGCTTCAATCGAAAAGCTCAACAAGCTGCTGCGCACGGATGAGGGCAAGCTTACCGTGACAAACGATGAGCCGCAGTCCGATGGTACGTCCCATACCGGTATTTTGGGCGGCCTGACCTTCGCGACGGACGATGCGGGTAAGATGTTTACCTACAAGGTTGTCGAAAATAAGGGTAACAAGGACGGCTATACATACGACTCCACCTATTGGATGGTAGAGATTGCGGTTATTAAGAAGCGCGGCGACGGTTCGCTCTATACCGTGACCACGGTCAAGCACTACGACGCCAATAATGTCGAAGATACCGATAATGCAAAGATTTATAGTTCCAAGGACGGTACCGCTAAGGCCCAGGTGTCCTTTACCAACAGCTACAGCGCGGTCGGAACATTTGACGGTCTTGCTGCCGAGAAGGTAATGGACTCCGGCGACAAGATTGAGGCGGATCAGTATACGTTTGACCTGTATGCGGAGAAGGCCGACGGCGAGCTCGTATGGATGGATGAGGGTAAGACCCAGGCGGGCGAGAACGGTACCGCAAAGGTCGACTTCGGCAAGGTTATCTTTAAGCTTGGCGGCGCTCTCGGCGGACCCCATGAGCTGACGATTGACCTTGCTGGCGCTGTGAAGGATGGTGTTGCCACCAAGCAACACAATGCCGACCACACCACTACCTACAGCTTTAACCTGGTGGCAAAAGAGCGCTTGGCCAACCTGCCCGAGGGCGTGCGTCCCGTGGACACGTCCGCGACGTGCCGCGTGCTGCTCGAGGTGACCGATAACAACAACGGCAAGCTTACGTCCAAGGTGACCTATCGCGACGGTACCGAGAACGGCAAGATCGTCTTCCACAACACGCGTGACAAGGTCAAGACGATCGGCACGGTCGCGAAGCCCGATGTGGATATCGACGGGCAGCTGCTTTCCGTGGGCGACTCCTACGTCTACACCATTAACTGGGTCAACACCGAGGCCGATGCCAATGGCAACCTGGTTCCGGCCAAGGTGACCGTGACCGACGAGCTTCCCACTGGCGTTGTGTTCGAGGCCTTTGAGGGCAAGAACGCCGATAAGGGCACCGCGAGTGGCCAGTCGCTCACCTGGAACCTGGGCGAGCAGCCTGCGGGCAGTCACGGTTCGGTGCGCGTGCGCGTCAAGATTACCGAGGATGCTGTGAAGGACGCCCAAAGCGCTGTCGGCACCATCAATAACACTGCCACCGTTTGGGTTGGCAACAAGAGCTATACCGGCACCACGACCAACTACGTGCCCAAGAAGTCCGAGAGCGATGCCCAGGATTCGAATGAGTCGGGTGTGGCGCTGGGTGATGAGCTCACCTACACCATCGGCTACAAGAACACCGAGGGCGCGTCTGCCACGGTGACGATCACCGATGCCGTTCCCGCGGGAACCGAGTTCGTGGAGTTCGCCGGCGACCATAAGGATGCCGGCTCCAAGGACAATGACGGCAACCTCACTTGGACATTGAAGGACGTTCCCGCCGGCAAGGAGGGCGCGGTTCAGTTTAAGGTCCGCGTGACCGAGGACGCGTTTAAGAGCGGTGGCGCTTCGGGCGACATCTCCAACCAGGCGTCGGTGGCGGTCGGCAACAATCCTGCCGTCAAGACCAACACCACCACCGATCAGGTTTCTGACGGGCGCCTGACGTTGAGCAAGACGGTCACGGCCGCCGAAGGCATCACCGCGCCCAACAAGGCATTTACCTTTAAGGTGCTGCTCTACCAGGCCGATGGCACAACGCCTCTGGCCGGCACCTTTGCGTACGTCGGTCGCCCCGGCGGCACCAACGGCACTTATGTAAGCGGACAGATCAAGAGCGGTGACACCATCGCGCTTAAGGCCGGCGGCTCCGTCACGGTTACCTTGCCCACGGGTGCGCACTACGAAGTGCAGGAGCTCGACTCCAATGGTGAGCTCATGACGAGCGAGGACGGCTTTGCGGTTGTCGATAAGGCGAATCCCCAGAAGGGTACCATCGGACAGGCGACGCAGGTGGGCTTCACCAACGTCTACAGCGTGGAGTCCACGAAGGTGGAAAACGCCTTTAAGGTGCAAAAGAAGATCTCCGGACGCAACTGGACTAAGACGGATGCCTTTACCATGACGCTGACTGCCCAGGGTGAGGCACCCATGCCCAAGGGCGCCAAGGAGGGCGTGTCGACGATTGAGTTGCACAAGGATGCCCAGGTCGGCAACTTCGGTGCTATCGAGTACACCAAGCCCGGTACCTATACCTATATGATTACCGAGCAGTCGGGTGACGAGGCGGCACTCACGTTCTCGAAGGCCACCTATCGTGCCACCGTCACGGTGACCGACAACGGCGCCGGCAAGCTGTCTGCCAAGACCAAGATTGCACAGCTGACTGACGATGCGGGCGACGCTGCTGAGCGCACGGTCGAGGCGGCGGTCTTTACCAACACCGCCAAGACCGGCAGCCTCACCGTCAAGAAGACGGTCGTCGGCGGCGACAGCCAGCGCGAGTTCGGCTTTGCGGTCACGCTGACCGACGGGGACGGCGAGCCCGTCTCCGGCACCTTCGGCAAGGGCGAGCACGCCGTGACGTTCACGGATGGCAAGGCGACCCTCACGCTTAAGGACGGCGGGGAGAAGACCGTCGCCGGCCTGCCCGTGGGCGCGCGCTACACCGTGACCGAGGACGCCGCCGAGGGCTACACGACCACGGTCAACGGGGCTGACGGCTCCAAGGCCGAAGGTGCCGTGAACGAGGACGGCGCGACCGTTGCGTTCACCAACACGTACGGAACGGCCACCGAGGGCAGAGACGTCTCCACCGCGGGGCTCTTCACCAAGACGCTCAAGGGCCGCGACTGGGCTGAGGGCGATAGCTTCCAGTTCACGCTTACGGGCGAGGGCGGCGCCCCCATGCCCGAGGGGTCTACCGACGGCTCCAAGACCGTCAGCGTGACGGCCGCCGCCGGCACCAAGGCGGGCGATAGGGTCGCCTTCGACTTCGACCCTATCCGCTACACGCTTAACGACATCAAGGACGCCGGGTTCGCCGAGGTCGGCGGCAAGCGCGTGCGCGCCAAGACCTTCACCTACACGGTGCGCGAGGCCAGGCCCGATGACGGCTCCGCCATCGCCGGTGTGGCCTACGACGGCCACGTCGCCACGATGACGGTGACCGTGACCGACGACGGCTCCGGCAACCTCACGGCCACGACGCCCGCGATCGCGCAGGCGAGCGGCGGCGACTTCGTCAGCACCTACACGACCGAGCTCGACTACTCGGCCCGCGCGGGCGTGCGCCTGTCCAAGACGCTCTCCGGCCGTGCCATGGAGGCGGGGCAGTTCGCCTTCACCGTGACCGCGGACGCCGAGACGGCCGCCAAGCTCGGCCTCAAGACCGACAAGGACGCCTACGCCGTGGCCGCGGCCGATGACGGAGAGGCCGACCTGGTCGACCTCATCGGCGGCGCCGCGGGCAGCGACGTGAAGTTCACCGACGCCGATGCGGGCAAGACCTACAGCTTCACCGTCACCGAGACCAAGCTCGGCGGCGAGGGCTACGCCAACGACACCGCGCCGCGCACGGTGACCATCGCGCCCGCCTACGATGCCGCGACGGGCAAGCTCACGGTCACGACCACAGTTGCCAAGGACGGTGTCGAGGTCGCCCGCGGCGAGGTCTCCACGGCAGATGACGCCGCGGCGACGCCTGCGCCCGTGACGGTCGCGTTCGAGAACTCCTACGAGGCCACCGGAACGCTTGGCGGCGAGGGCAACGTGGCAATTAATGCCACCAAGACGCTGGCGGGCCGCGCCGCGGCGGCGGGCGAGTTCTCGTTCTCCGTCCGCGATGCCCGGGGCGACGTGGTCGCGACTGCGACCAACCAGGCCTCCGGCGACGGCGAGGCCGCGGGACTTGCGTTCTCGCCCATTGCCTACACCACCGACACTCTCGAGCGGATGGTGGCGGACGGAACCGCCACCAGGGCCGCCGACGGCTCCTGGGTCATTCCCTATACCGTATCCGAGGACGGCACGGACCGGCTGCCCGCGGGCGTGACGGCGACCGCCTCGAGCTTCGACATCACGGTCAAGGTGACCGATAACGGCAAGGGCGGGCTGGACACTGCCGTGACCTACCCCGAGGGCTCCGACGGCACGCTGTCGTTTGTGAACGGCTATAGCGCCGACGAGGCGACAGTCGACCTCGCCGGTACCAAGACGCTGGCGCTCGGCCAGGCCGGTCTCGGCCTCACGCAGGCTGACATCGAGGGCAAGTACACCTTTAAGATCGAGCCGCTGGACGGCGCGCCCGCGCCGGTCAACGCCTCCGGCAAGACAGTGACCGAGGCGACCAACGACGCCGTCGGCAACGTCGAGCTGGGCAGCGTCACGTTCAGGCAGCCGAGCGATCTCGATGACGTCGAGATCGACGGCGACGGCCTGCGCACCAAGACGTTCGCCTACCGGGTGGGCGAGTCCGGTTCGGCCGACGGCGTGGTCAACGACGCGACGGCGACGAGGACCTTCACGGTCAGGGTGGTCGAGGACACCAACGCGGGCACGCTCGCCGCGGAGGTCCTGCCCGCAGAGGGCACGCCCGAGGGTATGGGCGCGTTCGAGTTCACCAACACCTACGGCGTGAACCCGACGCCGAGCTCCGTCACCGACCAGATCAAGGTGGGCAAGAAGCTCAAGGGCCGCGACCTGGCCGAGGGCGAGTTCGAGTTCCAGCTGGTCGAGATTGCCGCCGACGGCAGCGAGAGCGTCGCGGCAGCGGGCAGGAACGCCGCCGACGGCACGGTCGCGCTCGGCCCCGTCACCTACACCGCGCCCGGCACGCACAGCTATGAGCTGCGCGAGGTCGCCGGCACGGCGGGCGGCGTGACGTACGACAGGGCGACGTACCGCGTGCGCACGACGGTCACCGATGCCGGAAACGGCATGCTCACCGTCAGGCACGAGCTGGCGGATGCCGAGGGCAATCCCACGGGCGACGACTCGGTGACGTTCACCAACGGCTACGAGGCCGCGCCCGTCACCCTCAAGCTGGGCGCCGCCAAGGTGCTCAAGGGCGCCGAGCTCAAGGCGGGCCAGTTCAGCTTTGAGCTCAAGAGCCGGGACGGCAAGGTCATGTCGACCGCCAAGAACGCCGCGGACGGCGGCGTCACGTTCGATGCGCTGACGTTCAAGCAGGCCGGTACCTACACCTTCACGGTGAGCGAGGTCGACGACGGCCAGGCGCACGTGACCTACGACAAGGCGGTGCGCAAGATCGTCGTCACGGTGAGCGACGAGGCGGCCGACGGCACCAAGACGGGCTACCTGTCGGCGAGGGTCTCCTACGAGGGCGACGCCAACGTGCCGCC
>CAVFEY010000004.1:0-48804 GCA_963621725.1 Firmicutes bacterium AF25-13AC | reverse complement strand
CGTGCCGCCGGTCTTCACCAACAGCTACGCCGAGAATCCCGGGACCCCCGGCACCCCCGAGAACCCCGGCACGCCGGGCGGCGGCTCGGACGGCGGTTCCGATAGCGGTTCCGGCGGCAGGTCTGGCGACGGCTCCAAGGGCGGTATGCCCGACACCGGCGACCGCAGCCTGCCGGTTGAGGCGCTCGCGGCCATGGCCGGCATCGGCGCGCTGGCCGTCGCGGGCGGCGCGGTCCTGAACCGCAGGCGCCGCTAGCGATGTGCACGAGTGGGGCGAATCCATCCGATGGGTTCGCCCCACTTGCCGTGGCGGGCGGGAGCGGGTAAGATATACCGAGCGCCTAGCGCGTTCGATGGGTTCGGATGACGACATGTTCCGAATCTGGTCAGGTCCGGAAGGAAGCAGCCATAAGGAGCCTCTGTCGGGCATCCGAATCCATCGAGTGCGCAGGCGCTTTTTGGTGCCGCGGCTACCCGCGAGTGCCGGCAGGGCGCTTGGTGTCTCGCTGGTCCTCGGCTTTGCCTGCGGGATCGCTCGACTACCAAGCGCCCTGCCGGCACTCGCGGGTAGCCGACCAAAACCACCTGAAGGGTCACATTTATCTGAATAAATTAATCCCGTGTCTTTTGCTGCTCGTTGGCGTTGTCTGGAGCGCGGCGGCTGCGTGGTTCAAGAGACGGCGGCATTACCATTTGTTTTTTCAAGTAAAGAGGTCCGTTTCCCTGGGTTGGGGAAACGGACCTCTTTTTGTCTCTTGGCTTGTGGATTGGCGAAGGTGGTATGCTCTGGCAGCTATTTTGAGTTCCTGATGCGGCGTGTGGCTGTGGCGGTTATTCCGAGGCCTGCGACGGCGACTGCTGCGAGTGCGATTGCGCTCGGCGCTGTGTCGCCTGTGTTTGCGAGCTTGCCGGTGGTCGTATCTGCTTGCTTGCCGCTGCTCGAGTTCGCCTGCTTGGTGGAGCTTGGTAGGGCGTCTTTGCCGGTTGCAGGTGAGGCAACGGGCTGTGTCGCCTCGGCCGGTTGCGCCGAGTTGGAGGGAGGCGTCGTCTCGGTCGGTTGCGTTATCTCGGGCGAGGTGGCCTTGTCTGCCGCGGCTTTCGCCTCTTCGTATGCCTTGCAGGCGTCGTCATAGGCCGTTTGCGCTTTTTTCAAATTGTCGAGGAGCGCATCTCGCCAGGCTGTGAACCGGTCGATATCGGCTTTATATTTCTCTACAGCACGTTCACAGTCATTAACTCGTCTTTCCTCTCTTCTGAGGCGGTACTGGAACTCGCGGAGCTCCGCTTCGCAAGAGTTTACTTGCGTTTTTGCCGATATCATCTCACTGTGCAACTGCTTTATTTGCTGTTTAACAGTTTCGACAAACTCCTCGTAGCCGAGTGCTTCGAGTGTCTTAAGCATCTCAAGTTTCTTGTCTAATTCTGCCTGGATCTCGCTTACCCGGTTGATGGCCCCGTCGTATTTGGCTTGGGCTGCATCGACGTTCGCTTGCATGGCGGGAAGGGGCTCTCTCCATTCGGCAGCTCGCGCCACCATCGTGTCATAGAGCTCTCGAAAAGCGGCAATGTTATCATTGATTCCCGCAATTCTCTCGGGACTTGCGGCGTTTTGTGCGGCTTTGAGGTTTTTGAGCGCTTCCTGCATGGCTGCATACGCTTTTTCTTTTGCGGCGGCCGCATCTTCCGTTTGCAAGGCAACTGCACCGGTGGGGGCGCTGGTTTCTGCAGCGATCGCCGTTACGGGGGCGATTCCCGCGACAAGTGCCGCAGAAAGGGCGATGCCCACAGTTGCTCGTCTTGCTCTTCTTGCGAGAATGTCGTTCATCTCGGCACCTCATTTCAAGGATCGGCGACTAACTTGGTAGCACTAATGTAAATATACCATGCTAGTTGACCCGACACTGGCTGGGTGTGCGCGTATACCCCCCCCTGAAAACTGAATCCCGTTAGAAATGACGAGTTGTTTACGCTTCTTTTGGGGTGGCGGTACTATCATGGTTCGAATTGAATGTGGATGATGATAGGGAGCGCCTATACATGATTGAGCTGCTCAGGCGTTTTGGTGGTAAGTTTCGCCGGTATATGGTGATCGGCCCTGCGTGCAAGCTGATCGAAGTGATCTTTGACCTGCTGACGCCGCTGGTGATTGCCCAGATGATCGATAAGGGCATCGGCGCACGCGATGTGAACGCTGTCGTCCACTACGGCATGGTGCTCGCCGCCATGGCTGTGATCGGCATCTCGTTTACGCTCGTCTGCCAAAAGATGGCGGCGCTCACCTCGCAGGGCATGAGCACCGACATTCGTGGCGCGCTCTACCAGCACATCAACAAGCTGAGCTATGCCGAACTCGACCGTTTTGGCACGCCGTCGCTCATCACGCGTATCACCAACGATGTCAACCAGGTGCAGCTCGCTGTGGCGCTGGGCGTGCGCATGCTCATCCGCTGGCCCTTCCTGGCGGTGGGCTCCATGGTCGCGGCCCTTGCCATCGACCTTAAGCTCGGCATGATCTTTTTGATCTGCACGCCCGCTATCGGCCTGGTGTTTTGGTTTGTCATGGCGCGCTGTATTCCGTACTACAAGCAGCTGCAGGCAAAGCTCGACCGCATCGCGCTTATCTGCCGCGAAGGCCTTTCGGGCGCTCGCGTGGTCCGTGCGTTTGTGCGTGAAGATCACGAGCGCGAGCGCTTTGCCCAAGCCGCCGATGACCAGGCCAATACTGCCATCGCGGTGGGCAAGCTCTCGTCGATTCTCAACCCCGTCACGTTTCTTGTGATGAACCTGGGCGTGTGCGCCATCCTGTGGGTGGGCGGCATCCAGGTCGACGTGGGCGAGCTCACGCAGGGCCAGGTCATGGCGTTCGTCAACTACATGACGCAGACCCTGACCTCCGTCGTGTACGTCGCCAACCTGGTCGTGGTCTTTACCAAGGCGAGCGCCAGCGCATCGCGTATCAACGAGGTACTCAATTGCGTGCCGAGCATCGCTGACGAGGGCAACGAGCCGGTCGCACTGCCCGAGCCGGGCAATGTCGCTCCAGTTCCTGCGCTGAGCTTGAGCCATGCGAGCTTCTCCTTTGGCGCCGGCGCTGCCAACGCCGTCAACGATGTGACCCTGGAGCTCCCGCTGGGCAAGACGCTCGGCATTATCGGCGGCACGGGCAGCGGCAAGTCCACGCTCGTCTCGCTTATCCCGCGCATGTACGATGCGAGCACCGGCAGCGTGAGCGTGATGGGCGCCGATGTGCGTACCTGGCCGCTCGACCAGCTGCGCCACGTGGTCGCGACTGTTCCGCAGCACGCGTCGCTGGTGAGCGGCACGATCCGCAGCAACCTGACCTGGCGTGACGAGTCGGCGACCGATGAGGAACTCTGGGCGGCGCTTGACATGGCGCAGGCGAGCGAGTTCGTGCGCAACAAGCCGCAGGGGCTCGACGCCCCGGTCGAGGCGGGCGGCAAGAACTTCAGCGGTGGCCAGCGCCAGCGCCTGACTATCGCGCGTGCCTTGGTGGGTTCGCCTCAGATATTGATCATGGATGACTCTGCCTCGGCGCTCGACTTTAAGACCGACGCGGCGCTTCGCCATGCCATCCGCGAGCGTAGCGTGCGCGGTGCCGCCGAGGGCGGGCTGCCGCTCACGACGGTGATCGTAAGCCAGCGCGTCTCGACCGTGCGCGACGCTGACATGATCTGCGTACTCGACCACGGCTCGGTCGCAGGCCTGGGCATGCATGACGAGCTGTACGCAAGCTGCCAGCTCTACCGCGAGATTTGCCAGTCGCAGTTGCGCCGCGAGGAGCTCGAGGGCCGGCAGGGGAGTGCGGCGCCCGCGTCCGTCCCAAGTCCCGCGTCCGCTCCGACCGCCCCCGCATCCGTCTGCGCAAAGGAGGGATGCTAAATGAATCCGTACACTTCCTCCGGTTCGGTCGCCACGATGACGGCCAACGTGTCCGGCAACGATAACCTCAACGACCTGGGCGACGGTCCGCGCCAGCCCGGCGATCCCGAGCGCTATCCCGTGGGTGCGGTGACCCGCCGCCTGCTGGGCTACGTTCGTCCGCATCGCATTTCGTTTGTTGCGTCGTTTGTGAGCGCCGCCATCTCGGTGATTCTGCAGCTCTACACGCCCATCCTCATCGGCGAGGGCATCGACCTGATCGTTGCCGCCGGGCAGGTGGACTTTGACGCACTGCTGCCGCTCGTTACCAAGCTCGCGATTGTCGTCGTAGGTGCTGCGGCCTTCCAGTGGCTACAGGGCTACTGCGTCAACCGCCTGTCCTACGAGACGGTGCGCGACATGCGCGTGGAGGCGAGCGACAAGCTCAGCCGTATGCCGCTCAGCTTTATCGACAGCCACGCCCACGGCGACCTTATGAGCCGCGTGGTCAACGATGTGGATCAGGTGGGCGACGGTCTGCTGCAGGGCTTTACCCAGCTCTTTACCGGCGTTATCACCATCGTTGGCACGCTTACGTTTATGCTCTCCATTAACCTGACCATGACGCTCGTGGTGGTGCTCGTCACGCCGCTTTCCATTTTTGCAGCCGGTGCTATTGCCAAGCTCTCCAACAAAAGCTTTACTGCGCAGCAGCGTATTCAAGGGCAGCTCGGTGGTCATATCGAGGAGTATGTGGGTGAGCAAAAGCTCGTGGACGCCTTCGCCTACGGCCCGCACGCTCAACAGCGCTTCGATGCCCTCAATGCCGAGCTCTACACCGCGGGCGAGCGCGCGCAGTTTATGGGCTCGCTCTCCAACCCCGGCACGCGCTTTATCAATAACATCATCTATGCCGTGGTCGCTGTGATCGGCTGCGTGGGCGTGATCACGGGCGTGCCGGCGGCGCTTACGGTGGGCGGCGTGCAGATCTTCCTGTCCTATGCCAACCAGTACACCAAGCCGTTCAACGAGGTCACCAACGTCATTACGCAGATCCAGACGGCGTATGCCTCGGCGCGCCGCATGTTTACACTGCTTGACGCGCGCGAGCAGGAACCCGATGCGCCGGATGCCGTGGAACTTGCCGCCCCGAAGGGCGAGGTTTCGTTTGAGCATGTGGACTTTAGCTATGTGCCCGAGCGCAAACTGCTGCAGGACATCTGCATCGAGGCCAAGCCCGGCATGCGCTTTGCCCTGGTCGGCCCCACGGGCTGTGGCAAGACAACGCTCATCAACTTACTGCTGCGGTTTTACGATATCGATGCCGGTCGCATTGCGGTCGATGGCCGTTCCTCGCGTGACTACACGCGCGCAAGCCTGCGCCGCGCCTTTGGCATGGTGCTGCAGGATACGTGGCTGTTCGAGGGCACGGTGGCGGAAAACATCGCCTACGGCTGTCCCGACGCCACACGCGAGCAGGTTGTCGAGGCGGCCAAGCGCGCGCATGCGCACAAGTTTATCGTGCAGCTGCCAGGCGGCTACGATACGGTCATCGGCGAGGACGGCGGCACGTTTAGCCAGGGTCAAAAACAGCTGCTGTGCATCGCGCGCGTCATGCTCACCGACCCGGCGATTTTGCTGCTGGACGAGGCGACCTCGAGCATCGATACCCGCACCGAGCTGCAGGTGCAGGCGGCATTCGACGAGCTTATGGCCGGCCGTACGAGCTTTGTCGTGGCGCACCGCCTGAGCACCATCCGCAACGCCGACTGCATTCTGGTGATGCGCGACGGCGAGATTATCGAGCGCGGCACGCACGACGAGCTGCTGGCGGCAGACGGCTTCTACGCCGAGCTCTACCGCAGCCAGTTTGCCCAGTGAGCAAGCCCGTGGGGCAAATTAATCAATCGACAGACGGTGGTTTACATCTGTCACGTTAGTACTAAGATATTCATCTAATAAATTGCATTAGTGGCTTTAGTTTTGGGGGAAACGAGCAACGTGACTATGACATGCTCTTTGGTGGTCAACAGCAAGAGCGGTAATACCAGGATGGTTTCGGGCGCGATCAAGCGCGCTCTGCAGGCTGCGGGTGTTGAGTTTGTCCATGCCGCGGCGTTGAGCGACGATGCGGATGCAGATCAGGTTGCGCTCGAGGCGCAGGGCGCCTGCGCGGCCGACACGGTGCTTGTCGGTTTTTGGTGCGACAAGGGCGCGTGCACGCCTTCGGTCGCGACGTTGCTCTCAGCCTTGCACGGCAAGCGCGTCTTCCTGTTTGGCACCTGCGGCTTTGGGGCCAGCGAGGAGTACTTTAGGCAGATTGTCGATCGCGTGACCTCCAATTTGGCCAATGATGCCGAGCTTGTAGGCTGGGCGATGTGCCAGGGCAAGATGGGTCCCGCGGTCAAGCAGCGCTACGAGGCCATGCTCGAGCAAGATCCCGACAACGCCCGCGCTAAGTTGCTGCTCGATAACTGGGTCGCCGCAAAGGATCACCCCACCAAGGAAGATCTGGACAACATGGCTGCAGCCGCCAAAAAGGCCGTGCTGGGGGAGTAGCTTCGCCGTTCGCGGTCCTTCGTGCAAAGCAATACAAATGTGAAAGCCTCGATATTCTCGAGGCTTTTTTCTTGCCACTTGTGGGCGCAACCGTGGCAAGCGTTTGGGGTGACATTTTCCATCACCCCGATGACGAGGTCGTTCTGGACAACACGCTCGCATGCGTTCGCTGGATGTATTCAGAGTGGGACGGGGTTTCCGGATGGATGGGATTACCAGAAGGTATGGGCTGAGGGCTACGCGGGGTAGCCGTAGAGGCATGAATAAGGGGGTTGAAAATAAACGATACTAAATGCAGTATAAATTTAATGTGGGGGGGGGGGTACGATATCTGAGCCGTACAAAATATTAGACCCTCTATTGAGAAGTTGTGTAGGGGTTAGCCGCAGGCGTTGGATAAAGCAGACAAGTGCGGGGACAAATAACCACTTACGGCAAAAATAGTAGCATTTGGCGGAAAGACGTTGATAAAAACGCGGAAGCAGCTACGGTGATTGTTAGAAATAGATTTCAGATTGGCTTTTTCGAACTCATCTATTAAACGTCTTAGAAAAGCGGCTAATCCTTGATGGGATCGAATATGGCCTCGATGGGGATGAAATAATCACGTTGGCAGCGCGCGGATTCAGACGATTTATTTCACTTCTTAGTGGCATGGCGCTCGCGCTTGTCATAGCCCTTGCCGTCGTTTCTTTCGCTCCCCGTGCATTTGGTTACATGCCCTTCGCCGTGCTCTCGGGCTCTATGGAACCCGAGCTTCCCGTCGGCTCCATGGTGTTTGTTCACCAGGTTGACCCAACGAATATTGCCGTGGGCGACAATGCAACTTTTTACCGATCGGACGGTGCCGTGGTGACTCACCAGGTGTACGAGGTCGACCCTGTGTCGCAAACGATCGGCACGCAGGGAATCGCAAACAAAAATGCAGATGGAATCATCGTGCACGACGCCGAGCAGACGCCTTTTTCACGCGTGATCGGCGTCGTCTCTCTTTGTGTCCCTTACCTGGGCTTCGTTAACGCATATTGCACGACGATGCCCGGTTTGCTTGTTGTGGTGGCCGTTCTGGCGCTGCTGGTCGCGGCGTCGATTGTGCTCGATCAGATGGTTCCCGATGAGCCTGCGGACAAGCATGCCCGCGCGCATGCGAGGGAGCGGCGTCCATAGCGGCAGGGGAGAGGTGTCGGCAACGGCAAGGGCCGTTGCCGGGGAAAACGATTCTCGAAAGGAAGAGAACGATGGAGAACAAGAGGAAAAAGCGCTACGGCATAGTTGCCGCCTTGCTGCTGCTGGTACTGGCTGCCGGCGTGGGCACCTACGCCTGGCTGACGGCGCAGTCGAGCCTGACCAACAACTTCACCACTGCGGGCATCAACAAGCCCACTACCGATCCCGACCATCCGAATCAGCCGCTTCCGGATGATAACACTAAGGTCAACGGCAACCTGACCGAGACCAAATGGGTTAAGGACTCTAAGCTCGCCCCTGGCGTGTCTGTACCCAAGAATCCTAATGTCGGTATCGGCAAGGGATCCGAGGATGCATATGTGTACGTTTTCGTGAACAACAAGACGGCGTCTGCCGGGACCGCTGATTCCAAGACGACTTACTTCACCATTAACTCTGGCTGGAAGGCCGTTGATGCGACCGCCGTTGAGGGCGAGCCGACTCATTATCTCGGTGGCCTTTTCGTTTATGTTGGCGAAGGAACCGAGGCTACCCCGCTTATTGCCAGCAAGACTGAGGATAAGTGGACTGGCGAGCTGTTCAGCCAGGTGACTACGCCCAAGGACACCGAGCAAAAGGATTTCGCCAATCCTGCCACGATGGATGTCAACTGCTTCATTTACGCAGCAGACAATACCGCTGAGGGTTCGTCTGCGTCTGCCTTGGCTGCTGCCACGGATTGGGCTAACGGCCTGAAGTAATCCCACCCCCTCCACCGAGATCCCGGCCCGCTCCCCATCCCCATTTTCGGGTCGGGATCTCGGTCCCCCTTTGATTGACGATTGGCGAACGTAATGCTCAACAATCTTTCCGACAATCAGAAACGCACCTTGGCGCTTGCCGCGGTGGCGCTGTTGGCCCTGGCGTGCCTGTGCGGCACGCTGGCTTTCACCGTTGATATGGTTCCGGCGAACAACGTCCTATCGTTTGGCAGCGTGAAGGTACGAGTCTGCGAATACACCCTAAACGAGCAGGGCGAGGAGGTCCCGTTTGAGGCCGACGAGCACGGGGACTATCCCGACACCAAGGCCGGGGGCTCTGACATCAGCCGCATCGTGCGCGTGGAGAACGCCGGCGCGCAGCCTGAGTACGTTCGCGCTCGTCTGCGCATGACGTCGGTGGCGCCCGACGGTTCGAGTGCGGATGCCTCGGGCGACGTTGCCTTTCACATGAACGCGGGCGAGGGGTCCCCGTGGATCGATGGCGGCGATGGGTGGTACTACTACCGCGGATTGGCCGGGCGTGGCGGCATGCTCGACCCCGGCGCCATGACGGAGAGTCTCATGGATTCGCTGCGCTTCGTGGGCGACTACAACGATGCCGCGCGCGGTGGCTCATTCAGGCTCGATATCGACGTCCAGGCCGTGCAGGCCAAAAACCAGCAGGCAAACGATACCGTCCTCGACGTGCTCGACGTCGCGGGCTGGCCGGAGGCGAACTAGCCCATGGAGATCAAGAACAGAAACCGAGGCGTGCTCGGCAGGCTGGTTGCCGTCGCGGCGATCGCCCTTTGCTGCGTTATGGTGCTGCCGGCGGCGGCGCATGCCGAGGAACAGACCGAATTCCATATCACAAACAGGAACGACTTCTTGGCGTGTGTCGCGCTGTCGCGTCAGCGCGACACATCGCAGTGGCGCGTCTATCTCGATAACGATATCGTTCTTAACGATGATGATATGAACGCCATTGTTGCGGATACGGTCAAGCACCTCTCCTTTGGCAACAAAGAGCATCCCTTTAAGGGCGTCTTTGACGGTCAAAAACATACCGTGAAGGGCCTGAACTACGAGAATAAGGTCTTGGACCCCGAGCGCGACACGGGCTTCTTTGCCGAGACCGACGGCGCCACCATCAAGAACTTCCTTGTCGAGGACGCCAACATCTGGGCGGACTTCCGCGGCGGCATCATCGTGGGCAAGGCCGTCAACACCAGCTTCGAAAACGTCATGGTCATGGAGAGCACCCTGCACGTGACTTGCGCCAACAACATGCTCAACGTGATTACCAACGCGGGCTTTGAGGGAGGCCTGATCGCCGGCGAGCTCGACGGCTGCAGCCTCTACAACTGCGAGGTCCGTGGCGGCCGCGCCGTCAACAACACGACCTCGGGCGTACAGGCAATCGGTGGCGAGGGCCTGTATATGGCGGCGTTTGCCGGCTACGTCAAGAACTCGACCATCGAGTACTGCCGCGTGACGCCTACGCGCAACGAGGATGGCTCGATTGCCGAGAAGGGCATGACCGACGTCACCAATAAATACGATGTGGCCGTCGGCGCCCTGGGCGGCAACAACGTGTACGCCTCGGGCTTTGTGGGCTGCATGGCGGGCGACGCCAAGATCATCGACTGCTTCTCGACGGCGCAGTGCTACAGCTATGCCGCATCGTACGTGGGCGTTGTCGCCGTGACGCGCGCGTGGACGGGTGGCCTGGCGGGCCGTATTTTGACTGAAAAGGGCAACGAGCTCGTCCGCAGCCACTTTGCGGGCGACCTGAGCTCGCGTCAATACAACCCCATCGCCGTGATCCCCATCATCCAAAACGATGTGAACCTGGGCGGCATTGCTGCGCGCGCCAACAAGGGAGATGCGACGGTCACCGAGTGCTACTTTAAGCCGAGCGTGAGCCTGTCTGGCAATAGCCAGGGCAATCCTGCCAAAAAGAAGATCCCCTCGTTTGGCGGCGACGGTACCACCAAGGGCGACGGCTTTGGCCCGTGGGACGACGGGCGCTACACCACGCGCGAGCTGTGGGAGGAGCACGACTACGACTTCTGTGCCGGCACCATGCGCTCGACCGCTAACGATGAGGCCCTTGGCGGTTCGCATGCCAACGAGTGGGCGATGGATTACAGGCTGAATATCCCCGTGCATGGCCAGAGCGTTAAGGCGACGATTGATTTTCCCGGCGCGGGTACCGCGACAATCGAGAAGACCAAACTTGGCAAAGACCAGGCGACCGCGGATCCGTACGCCTTTGCCGTGAGTGCCGTGCTGGCGGGAACCGCCCAGGGCTTGGCCCAGGGCGATACATCGGTGACGTTCAAGCAGGAGACCTCCGCAAAGCCTGAGGGGCTGAGCGAGGCGAACGGCGGCTACCGCTTTATGGGCTGGTTCCGCGAGCCCGATGTGCGTGTGAACCGAATCGGACAAGACAACAGCTGGTTTGATGGCAAGACCGATGATGCTGCTGTGAGGGATGGCAAGCGCGTTCAGGACAACACGAAGCACGAGGCGACCTCTATCTACACTGCCGACAACGGCAAGGATCATGCCGAGAGTGAGGGCTTCAAGGGTAATGATCTCTTTATCGCTTCATACGAGGCGCAGGTGCTGTTCTATAACGTTAAGGGCGAGACGCTTGATTGGAAAGACGGCAAGGCACACGATCCGTCCACGGACTGGTACCGCTATGGCGTCGGTTTGACGCCGGCTGCCCCCGCGGATCGCGGCGGCTTGCCGCCTACCGCGACGTTTATTGGATGGACCACGCAGCCGAACGCCGATAAGAGCATGAATGGCGCCTATGCTGCCATTACCTCAGATCAGCTGGCTGATCTGAAAAACAAGGGAGTATTCTATCCCGCGGGCAGCGAGATTGCCGTGGTCGGCCCCACCGATTTCTATCCCGTGTACAGCGACTACGTGTCGAACATCATGACGGTGTTCGAGGGCAATGAGCAGGACAAAATCGACAATGAGACCCTACGTGACGGCGTTGGCAAAACCAAAGTCGACGTCCAGACTGCCGGGGACGGCACCAGCGTCTACACGGTACAGGTGCGCGACACGGACGGTACGCCCCTGTCCGAGGGCGGCAAGCTGCCCGATGGGTATCGCTTCCTGGGCTGGTACGAAAACAAGCAGGCCGCCGATGGGTCCACGGTTGAGGTCCGCGTAAGCCGTGACCCAAGCTATACACTCCCTGCCGATGTCGATCTAACCGTGCCGCACACCTATACGGCGCGCTTTGAGTACCGCGTGGATTATTACGTCTGCGCGTACGCGAACGATGAATACACGAATTCGGAACTCCTTTGCTCTGTATGGAACGAGTACAAAACACCGTTTAACGAGCAGGTCGGCACAAGCTATGTTCGAGAGAACGTGGTTCACTGGGGTTCCGAGCACGTTAATCATGGCGACAAGGATGCCTATAAGGGCGAATGCGCAGAGGGATACTACGACAGCAATACGCTAATCGTGGCCCCCATGAGCGCATATTCGCATAACGTGAGAAACGATACGGGGGCGGATACCCTAAAGAATGTCCTTGTGGATACAGATTTCCCGGGTTCTGGAACGTTTGACGAGGAAAAGGTTATTAATGCGTTGCAGTACACGTTTAAGCCATCTAGCGATCGTTATAGCTTGAAGTTTTGGACGCTTGAGAGAATCGGCGGTCGATGGACATATCTCAATACTCCTGAAAAGAAGAATACCGTAAAGGCTTCAATCAATTACACTTCGAAATATCGCATGCGTGCGATGGTGACGACGCGCGTCGATTTTTATAAGAAAGACGGCACGGTCTGCAAGGAAACGACACGTCGCTACGAGAGTAATTTGCTCCAAAAGAAGAGTGGCGAAGAGGATCCTCATTACACGTACAAGTATCCATTCATCTATACGAATGATACGGTTGATAAGAATTCCGGCGGGGACAGCGACACAATTGAAAATCCAGATCTGACCCTCGAGTCCTCTCCGACTGATGCTGACATGGCCGTGCTGGGCTATAAGTTCCTGGGCTGGATTTCGACCGCCGAGGTCAAGAAGGATTCTGCCGTCTGGAAATATATCTATGATGTCGCCAACGACCCCTATGTGACGAGCAATCCGGAGAAGGCGGCGCCATACTTGGCGACGGATGACTCCAAGGTCACCCAGTGCCAGGATGCCTATCCCGTCTACGCAAAGTACGACGTCAACTACACCACCAACCTGCACCGCGCAGGTTTTGATGGCACGGACAAGGTTAATGTGCCTAGGTACGACATCGCTCCCGTTGTCAACGCGGGCACCGACCCTGCTACGGCAACGGTGACCCCTGACGTTGCGACGCCGGTTTATAAAGCGGGCGGTAAGCTGTATGAGTTGCAGAAGGTTGAGATCGAGCTTCCGAATGGCGAAGTTAAAAAGCTCGAACCTAACGGCGATAACTCGTATTCCTATCAGGTGGAACCCGGCGGGGCCTATACATTTGTGGCGTACTATTCGCCGTTGGCGGTCGTGTACCATCTCAATGCCAAAGATGTGGATGGCAAAGTTGCTCAGAAAGGCGATATGCTCGGCAACCTTGATGGCGGCATCCCGAAGCCCACTTATGACGTCAGCACTATCGATGCGGATACAGGAGGTGCGTTCAACGTCTTCGTGGGCTGGACGGAAGCCCAGCCGGCACCTGGCAAGGGCTATGTCGCTTGGTCTGAGGGTATCCGTATGGTGAGTGCTTCTACCGTGGTCAAGGCCCCCATGGAGCTGTACCCGGTCTACCGTCCCAGCCTGGTTACCGTTCAATCGAACATCGACTCAAATCTCGCGAATCCTGCTCTTGTCCGCGGTCTCGGCCGTACTGATTCCGGCGACCAGATTTCTCTTGAGGTCAAGGCTGTCAAGGAGGTTGTGGGCATTGACGGCACCAAGTACGACTTTGTCGGCTGGTCGCGCGACTATGAATCCGATGGCAAATACACCCTGATGACCGATGACGAGAAGTATCCCCTCGAGGGCAGTGAGCCCTTTGAGAGCGTGACCTACACCGCGGTGTACAAGATCGCGCCGCATAAGGTGCGCTATCACGGTGTCGACGGGTCGGTCATCTTTACGGCGACGGTCGACTCGGACGACGAGCGAGCGACGGGCGCGGGTTTCGTTCATGACGTCGATGTTCCCAAGATGGATGAGGGTGGCAACCCGGTCTTTGATGACAAGGGCGATCCCGTGATGGAACAAAAGTCCGTCGCGTATGACCCGGACGCTTATTCCAAGATCGTTGCGCAGCTCGATGAGCGGGCGGCGACCAGCGGAGACGTGCGCGAACTCTTCCTGGAGTGGCGATATGTGGGTGACGATGGCACTGCGAAGTCTTGGAATGGGTTTAAGGGCGAGCCGATCACGGGAGACATGGATCTGTATCCCGTGACGTATCGCGTGACCGCCAACGACACGTCCGATGCTGCGAACCCCGTAGCCATGACCGCGAAGCTCAAGTGGCTGCTCGATCCCACTGCTGCCAATACGGTCGATGACAATGCCGATAAGGCGCCGTTTAAGGTTTGCTTTGCCGAGCCGTTTATGGGAACGCAGTTGACTGTCACGGTTAAGCAGGCGAGCTATGGCCCCAATGCATCCGTGACGGAGGAGCCCGTAAACGGCAAGCTTGTCTCGCTCTACAGCCTGGGCTCGGGTAATGGTTCGTTCGACTTGGCCAACCGCCTGGATTCCAAGACGACGGGCGAAGGGGAGCAAGACGACGGCAATGCTGTGTTCAACTTTGACCAGACTCATGCGCTGACGGTCGTTAAAAAGACTACCGATGCCAGCGCCATGGGACAAACGTTCCGCTTTAAGGTGACACGCAAGGCGTCGGAGGATTCTCCTGCCGAGACGCGCATGGTCGAGGTAAAGGTCAATGGGACGCAGCAAGAAAACGGCAAGACCTGGTATGTTGGCAGCGTGCAATTTGCCGCGTCGACGGGCATCTATACCGTCGAGGAAGATACGGCTTGGGCATGGCGCTACGAGGGTGAACTGAGCACGCCGGGCAAGGCGCCCGGTAAATCTGCCGAGCTGACCATCTCGTCCGCCTCGAGCGCGGGCGACACCGTGGTGACGTGCGTCAACACGCGCGCGAAGGACAAATGGGTCGATGGTGGCTCGCGTGCCAAGAATGTTTGGGAAAACGGCACGCTGAGGAGGGAGGACTAGGATGACTAAGCGCAAGCGGATCGTCGCCCTCCTTGTCGGCGTTCTCCTTTTGGCCGGCGCTGCCGGCACCTTTGCGTGGCTTTCGGTTACGGGCGTGCTGGTCAACGAGTTTGGCTTTGGCTCGGTGCCGCCTTCAGTGGACGAGACGCTCAAGGACAACGTGAAAAGGGATGTCTCGGTTAAAAACACGGGATCGGCTCCGGCATACCTGCGTGTTGCGGTGGATATCTACTGGCAGGATCAGGATGGCGCGCGCCTGTGGGATGAGCCGGTTGCCGACGCCGACTACACCATTGAGTGGGGCGATAAAGGCGATGCCGCTGCCGCTAACAGCCCTTCATCTTGGGTTCTTGCGAGCGACGGGTTCTACTACTGGACGTCTCCTGTTGCGCCGCTCGGCAAGACGGACGTGCTCATCAAGAGCGTGACCGAGCGGAAGGCAGCTGGTAAGAACCTGGTCGTCGACATTTCGACCCAGGCAATTCAATCCACGCCCGACGATGCGGTTACAGAGGCATGGGGTTGCACGGTCAAGGATGGCGTGCTGGTGCCGCCGCATGGAGGTGCGTAAGTATGGCGTTCCCGATTCGCAAAGGCGTTGCGCGCTCCTTGCGTTGCGTGGTCGCGGCCATTCTCTGCGTGGTCGCGCTCGCCGCTCCCGCCCGTGCGTTCGCCGATACTCCCGCGATTGCGTATGACGGAAATGCGCGCCAGCTGACGGTCTCGGGGGCGACGATGTCCTCGGGGGAGCCCGACCTGTTTCCAGCTTTTAAAGATCTAATGCCGGGCGATGAGCGCGAGCAGCAGATCGAGATTCGCGCCACAGGCGTAAAGTCCCAGGTGCGCGTATTTGTGCGCGCCGTTGTCGATCACGAGACGGCACACCTGCTGTCGACCATTACCTTAACGGCGTCGGCGAGCGATGCATCCGCAGGCTGGCTCCAGACGGGAACGCCTGGCAGCGTGTTTGCATATCCCACGCAGGTCGCAACGTTTACGAGCGATGGCAGCGCGGTGCTCAATCTGCAGCTGAGTGTCCCGACGTCGGTGAGCAACGAGCTTGCCGACGCGAGCAAGACCATTCGCTGGGAAATCACTGCCGAGGACGATGGCGAAACAATTCCTGCGCAGCCCGCTGGCCCCAAAAAGCCCGGCCTGTTTGGCCTGGCTGCGACGGGCGACAACTCGCTCGCTCTGCTTTTGACGCTGCTAACGCTAGCGATTATCGCTTTTATGGTCGCGCTGTTCTTGTCTCAAAGGAATAAGCGCTAGGTCCATCTTCAAAATGTTTCGCCCGCCCGGCGGCGGAATATTAGGTTTCCTGCTCTACAGTCCTGCTCGCACGGAGAGCACATTGGATTCATCTTCTAAACGCAACGCCCCCCCCCGGACGGCGGGGCACGAAGTTCCCTGCTCTACAGTCCTGTGCAAGACGAAGGCCACATTAAGTGGCCTTCTTTGCGTGCGGAACTCGCGATGAACTTCGTGCCCCGCCGCCCGGGAGGACGCCTCTTTATTGATGGGAGGCCTGATAGGTCGATGGTTCCGTGCCCGGATGCGTCCAAAGTGGGACGGGCTTTCCGGATGGGCAGACTTTCGAAAAATGCGTCCCGGAATTTGCCTTTGGAATGGGACGTAGTTTCCCGTTGAGGTGCTTTGCGGAAAGTGCATCCCACTCTGGGCGGTCGAAGTGGGACACACTTTCCCAAAGGCGCTCCAACGGGAAATTGCGTCCCATTATTCGGTCAAGAAACGGGATGCAGTTTCCCGATGAGGCACTCGACGGAAAATACATCCCAGAAATGGCCTTTGAGCTGGGATAAGATTTCCGCGGCATCTCGGATTCTCAAAAATGAGACACGCCGTTGGCGAAAATGAGACACGTGATATCGGGCATCGGATGTATCATTTGCAAAAATGAGTCCACTCCACTCGAATAAAGCGAGGTCCCTCATGTACGTTCCACACCCACGTATCCGTAGGCTGTCGAAAATCCCGCTTGTTGGGACGGCGGCGCTTGCTGCGTTGATCGCCACGAGCGTCGCCTGCTTCACGGCCACGCCCCAGGTTGCCCAGGCGGCAGACGCGCCCGCAATCACCGATATGACCGAGCAGGATTATCAAGCCCTGGGTCTGGGCACGAGCGAGGATATTCCGGCCGATACCGTTGGCCCCTATTCCACTGATACCCCCACGGCGTTTGCCACGCGCAGCGAGGTCTATATGGCAGCTAACGGTAGCCATGGCAATCGCTACACTCTGCGCGACAAGCTCGAGAACGTCGAGCGCGGTGAAATTGGCGGCAGCAGCAAACTCACCGATGGCTATGGAAGTGTGTGGGGCGCCGCAAAGTTCTGGCAAAACGTCAACAACTTCGATACGAACAGCGATCTCTACAAGCATAGCGACTACGGTGGCGGCACCTGGTCGTACCTAAGCAACAATGAGTCCTCAACAGTACTCGCCAACGACAACAACGGTTTCTCGGGCATTCACGCCACGAGTGTTGAGTTCTGCAGCGACGCCAGCACGGGCAAAAAGAGCCGCGTTGCCGAGCTCCGTGCCTACGGCGACAGTTCCTCCACGACGATTGACGGCAAGTCATACGCCGGAAAGGTTGAGCTGGTCCTCTACTCGTTTAGCAACGGGCGTACGCGCACTCTCGACACACACCTGCCGGTGACGGTCAACACTAATATGATGTACGAAGGCCGTTTTAAGTACCTGGATGCCGGTTACCTGCAAGAGCACGACGCCGTCTTTGATGTCGAGGCGGGCGATGTCGATGGCGACGGCGTCGACGAGCTTTTTGTCTACGCGGGCTGCTATGTCGACGAGAACGGCGTGCGCAAGGCTGTAGTCGACATGTATGACTTGGAGGGCGGCAACTGGAAGCAAAGCGTCGTCAAGATCGATGCCGGTAACGCCGCGGACTACACCACGCACAACAAGGGCGGGAACGACTCCTGGACGCAGCTTCAGTCAGCTCCTGTCGTTTCGCTAGCGGCCGGCGACCTCGATCGCGATTTTTGCGATGACCTCGCCATCGTGGTCTCGGCACCCTACGGCAAGAAGAATATTGATAAGTCGACGCATTGCGAGCTGTTTTCGTGGGATGCATCCAAGGGTGCGCTCGTCCATGTCGATGCTCTGGGCGACGCGGGCGCAATCTCCCTCTCCGCGAACGGCAAGACCATGGTCGCTGCGAGTGCGACGTTCGGCACGTTTGCCGCCTACGATGAAGAAGGAAAGAAGACGGGTGAAACCGTCACGGGCCTTATTCTTGCGGGCTATGACTGGCAACGCAGCGCTTTTGATTACGGCGCTTCTGACGGCAGCAAGGGGCTGTACGGCGCGCTGTACCGCTACGCGTATTTTGACTCGGAGTCTGGCGAGTTCAAGCTTTCCGATTGTAAGGAATACAGAGACGGGCTCCTCGCCTCCTATGGGCTGATGCATGTGCCCAACAGCGCATGGAAGGATAGCGCTCAGGATAAGCGCTATCCGTGCACCTTGGCGCCTATTGCCCTTGCCACTGCCAACCTTGACGGCCTGTCCGAGCAGCTGGCGGTCGACGAGGTGCTCGTGGGCGGCGATGTGTTCCGCGACTTTGCCTGCAACACGGCACAGAGCGGGGCTCAGGGCTTGGGGTCCATGGTCGGAACCATGAGCATGAGCGGTCAGCAATACAACAGCAGCAACAAGCATGACCACAAGGGTATAGAGCAGGTGTGGATCAGCGACGTCAAGGCGGGCAGCGTCTCGGGTTCGGACCGCTATAACGAGAGCTTTATCGCCGTGGTGGGCAAGCACCGCGACGAGGACCTGCGCAAGAACGATGACTACTATTGGATGACCGCCTCGCATTTTTCGCTCGACGAGAACGGAAAGGTGCGCCGCGGCGAGGAGCAGGTGATTAGCGAGAGCAACCGTCGCGGCACTACCTACGGCACATTTATCTCGCTCGCGCTGCCCGATGTCGACAACGACAGCGTCAAGATCACGTACAAGGACCGCTACAAGGTCTATACCAACCCGCGCGTGCTTGCCGTGCTGCAGGATGCGCCCTATGTTGAGGATCTGGAGCAGGCATACGGCTATCTGGTGTTGGGCGGCACGTCATACGGAGAGGAAAAGGGCACGGGGACATCCCAGGGCTATACCATTGGCGCCGAGTTGGGCGTTGCCGTCGAGGTGCAGACCGGTCCGCCCCTGGTCGCGATGAATGCTTCAGTCGATTTTGCCGCCGAGGGATGCTATGACTACCGGAGCGAGCGCACGGTCAGCGCAAGCGTAAGCTATGAGTCGCATGCCGGCGAGGGTGACAAGGCCGTGCTCTACACGATTCCGATGGTCTATTACGAGTATGAGATCGAAAATGAGGAAACTGGTGGCAAGGGCGTGATGGCGGCGCCCGTGTCGCTCGGCGCGCAGACCTCGGTCGTTAATGTCGAGGCCTATGACCGCATTGCCAAACAGCACAATATGACGCCGCTCAGCTACTTTTTGACCAACCGGTCGGGAGAACCCGGAACCTATCAAACGACGCTCAACGGCGAGACTCCCGTTGGGGATTCCTTTGGCCTGGGCAAGCCTGGCGTAACGCGCGCCTACACGCACGATGGGTTTAACGGCGCCGCCGCGCAGTCGGGGGCGAGCATTGAGCAGACCATCGAAGTCGAGGAGGGCAAGGAGCAGGAGCTCGAGCTCGGCTTGACGCTGAACGGCAGCGTTGTCATGGGCGCGAAGCTCGCAAAGCACGAGTTGTTTGGCGGCCTGTGCTTTGGTGCCAACGCCGGCTTTACTACGGGTAACTCCTCGAGTGAATCGACCGAATACGGCGGCACCGTCGACAACCTGCCCGAGGCCGCGCAGGGCAAGTACGGTTTTGTGTGGCGTCTGGGCGTCAACGCGGTGGATGTCGACAAGTTCGAGGCAGACTCGGGCGACAAGCTCGGCACCAAGGACACCGACCAGTTCTGGATCGTGGGCTATGACGTTAAGGACGTCGAGATGCCCGACGCGCCGGCCGTGACGGGCTTTACGGCAAACGCCGTCGATTCGACCAGCGTTACGTTTAGCTGGGACGATGTACTCGCAAACAAGAGTGGCTTTAGCTACGGCGTGGGCATGCTGCAGAGCAATGCGGCGGATGCGGTCGTCAATAGCTGGAAGATTGCCGACAACACGCAGACCTCGCTCAAGTGGGATGGGCTGCAGCCCAATACGGAGTATCGATTCGCCATCGCCGCCGTTAAGAATGGATCCACGACCGAAACAGGTATTCGCTCGGCAATCATCACGGTCAAGACCATGCCCGATGGCATGACGATGACCGTGAGCGGACCTGCGGCGGATGCTGCGGAGGGGTCGGATCTTGGATACGACTCTTCGGTTGAGCGCGCGGCGGGAAGCCACCTGACGCTCTCGGCGATTGGCCATGTGAAGCAACTCGGTGCCGACGATAGCGAAACAGGGCTGGCACCGACCTATATGTGGTACCGCAAGGGTCGCGGCGAGACAGAGTTTAAGCTCGTGGGTGCCGATGGCAACCTCGCGGCTGGAACGGCCTCAAAGCTCGAGATTGACCTGACCGCAGACGATGACGGTGCGCAGTATTACTGCCACGTGGGATACAACGACGTGGGCCTCGACACCGGCACGACGCTCGTGAATATCGAGGCCGAGGAGACGGCGCCCACAACGGTGAACGCCACCCCGATCCGCACGCGCCGCCTGTTCTCACAGGCAAGTGCGGGCGCCAAGAAGTTCCTGGACCATACGCTGGTAAACACCGCCGGCCCAACCGATTCCGAAGGCTCAAAGGACCCCGAGACTCCTGAGACCCCGACGAACCCGGACAAGCCCAAGTCCGACAACGGAGCTAAGACCGACACCAAGGTCAAGACTACGACCACAGCGAAGAACCTCGCAAACACCGGCGACCAAACATTCGCCCTAGTCGCCACCGCAGCAGCAGCGGGAGCAACGCTCGTAGTGATAGCCCTCATCATGCTGATCAAGCGCCGCAAGACCCACTAGTAGCCAGTCGAACATATCGACAACCCAAAAACCCGGGTAGCCAAAAAACAGGCCACCCGGGTTTTCTGTTGAGTGGAGACTCCGCAAGCGGAAACTGCATCCCACAATTAGCGCCCGGAACGGGACACATTTTCCGTCATGCCCTCATCCGGAAAATCCATCCCAGTTTGAGCGCCCAGACCGGGACGCACTTTCCCAAAGGGTCCTCAACGGGAAACTGCGTCCCATAATTAGGCCGAGAAATGGGATGAACTTTCCCAATGAGAGCCAACCGGAAACCACGTCCCAGAATCAGCCCCCAAAGTGGGACGCACTTTCCCAACGAGCCTCAACCGGAAAATACATCCCGGAATCCAGCTGAATAGTGGGACACACTTTCCCAATCGGGTCCCAAGCGGAAACTGCATCCCACTCCGGACGTGAATTCTGGGACACGGTTTCCGGATGCAAAAAGGCCACATGGCGTGGCCTTCAACTTATATATGTTCAGCAGGTGTCTCCATGATAAGCCGCGCTTCAACACCGAGGCGTCTGCCCGGCGACGCGGAACGTAAGGTTCATCGCGAGTTCCGCACGCAAAGGAGGCCACTTAATGTGGCCTCCGTCTTGCGCAGGACTGTTCGAGCAGGGAGCCTTACATACCTCCGCCCGGACAGACGTTTCAGTTATGAACTCGCAGCTAGTCGTTATTTGATCTTGGTCGTACCCGGTGCCAGGTTGGGGTCGGTCTCGTTGGCCTCGGTCTGGAAGTGCTCGGTGTACACGTTCTTGCCGTCGCGGAACATCTCGTAGTACTGCATCTTGGCGTAATCCTCGCGCGCCTTGGTGGCGGCTGCTGCGGCGGCGTCGTCACCGGTGACGTTGGAGGAGAGTGCCCAGCGCAGGCTGGCGTCCTCGTAGCCCACGGAGTTGATGGCGGGCAACGACTCGCGAAGCGTCATGTGCGCTTTCTGGTAGTCGGAAAGCGGGGCGCCGATCAGCTGCATAAGCTGCGTGGACAGGTAGTTGGTGGACAGGTCGTCGACCTCGCTTGTCTGGTCGCAGCCGGCAACGTCGTAGTTAGCCCAGATGATGTAGTCGGTCTGCCACAGGCGTTCCTGGTGGGTGGCGTCGTCCTCGTCGGTAAACCACTTATCGTTGAACTTGGACGGGAAGAACGGCTGGTGATCGCCCCAGAACACCACGACCACCTTGCGGTCGAGCTTGCTCAGGGCGTTGAGGAAGTAGCGAAGCGCCTGGTCGGACTGCTCGATGCACGAGACATACTCGTCGACATCGGAGAGCGTGCCGTCCTCGACGGTCTTGGCGTCCAGATCGGTCGTGTCGATATTCAGGTGCATCTGCTTGTCGACCGGCAGCAGGTCCGTATCGTAGCCCGAGTGGTTCTGCATGGTCACGTCGAAGATAAACTGCGGATCGGCGTTCTGGTTGAGCATCTCAAGAATCTTGTCGTAGGTAGCCTGGTCGGTCACCATGCCGCGCAGGGTATCGGCGCCCTGGAAATCGTTGATGGACAGGAACTGGTCAAAGCCAAAGTCCTTGTAGACGTTCTCGCGGTTCCAGTTGGTGGCGTGGTTGGGGTGCATGGCCGTGGTGGAATATCCGAGCGACTTGAACTGCTCTGCCAGGTTCCCGGTCGTTTCCATGTTGTAGATGGTATAGGGGTACACGCCCGAACCCAGGTTGGCCATGGAGTTGCCGGTCATAAACTCAAACTCGGTATTGGCGGTACCGCCGCCGTAGGCACTCACGTAGAGCTTACCGCGGCTGAGGCAGTTGGACAGGCTCTTAAAGTACTGCGGACCCTCGTAGCCGGCGCGCATGTTCTGGTAGATCGACAGATCCGAGAACGTCTCGTTCATGATGGCGATGACCGTGGGCTTCTCGCTATCGAACTGCTCCTTTGCGGCGGCGCGCTCGTCGCTCTTGGCCGCGTCGGACTTGTCGTAGGCCTTGGCGTACTTTTTGAGCGTGGCCTTGGCATCGTCGACGGAGTAGTCGGCGGGTTTGGGCGGCTTGATGGACTGCGCTGCGCTAATGAAAGCGGGCAGGTAGCCCTCGCGCCAGTAGCTCTCGAGCGGGCGCCAGGTGTAGACGGTGATGCCGAGAGTGTTGTAGTAGTCGATGAGCGTGACGTGCGCGGTCACGCCGCCCAGGCACAGCACCGCTACGAGCAGGTTGGTGAGCAGCATGCGCTTGGCGTTGGCGGCGCCCTTCTGACGGTGCGGTGCCACCAGGCCGGCGTACTCGCATAGCAGCATGGCGATGGCGGTAAAGCCCATGGACAGCACGCAGAACAGCGAGATGGAGAAGGTGTAGCCGGTGCCGGCGACCGCGGCGGCGGTGGAGATGGCCGAAAGGTCGCCCGGCTGGATGGGCATGGATTTAAACGTGATGACGAAGAACTCGGCAATGCCCAGGACAAAGAGGGCAAAGGCCAAGACCGCGGGGGCTGCGCCGTGGCGCTGGAACAGGAAGAACAGGCCGACCATGAGCGTGGTGATGATAACCCATTCGAGCAGGATGCACAGGGGGTAGACCCAGGTAAAGTCGTGGTTGGACGAGACCTCCATGCCCAGCAGCGCAAAGACGCCGGCGAGCAGCAGGCACAGGACGGCGGCGACGAGCGGTTTACCCACAAAGGCTCCGCGCAGGCGGGCGAGCTTGCCGGTGGGGGCGGGGGCGTCGGGCCCGGCGAACGCAAAGACGCGCGGGGCGATGCGGTCGCGGGCGATGCTGGCCCAAGCGCAGCCGGTGAGGATGGCGTTGGTCAGGATGAGCATCACGAAGGCGAGCGGCTCGTTCTGCGCGACGAGGCCAATAGCGCCCCAGACGGTCAAAAAGAGCTGGAACAGGCCGAAGGCGACGCTCCAGGCGAAGGCGCCCTTGGCAACGGTGCCCGACTGAGCGCGAATGGCCTTGGCTTCGCGCAAAACAAGGTAGACGGTCGCCGCAAGACCGACGAGCGAGATGGCGGCAGCGAACATGCTGAGACTCCTCACAAACTTAAAACCTACGAAAGCGGGGGTTTACCCGATTGTTACCTAAATATGCGCTGCATTTGCGGGCTGCGCACAACAACCAGCCATATTAACGCGCATGTGCGGCGGTGTGGCGCAATGTAGTGGTGACCTGCGCGATAATGGACGGGAATTACACGGAAACGTAAAGGCTTCTTAAAGAATTGGCGAGGATAGAGCTATGGGCGATCAGGTTTGTATGACGGGTGCCGAGTGCTGCGACGGAGCTGCGGGCGTGGATGCGAACGGTTATCCGGTCGAGACCACGGGCAATGCGGTGCTGGACACGTTGGAGCACCGTTCCTCCACGCGTGTCTTTGCGCGTGATGACGACGACCGTCCCGTGGCGGTGACCGACGAGCAGCGGGCGGCAATTTTGCATGCGGCGAGTCGCGCGCCGTCGGCGGGCGCCATGATGATGTATTCCATCGTGAGCATTCGCGAGCAGGCTACGCTGGATCGTCTGGCCGACCTGTGCGACCACCAGCCCATGATCGCCAAGGCGCCCTGGGCACTTATATTTGTGGTCGACTATGCCAAGTGGATCGATCTGTTTGAGCACGTGGGCTGCTTTGAGCCCGAGTTTGTCGAGCGCACGGGCAAGGCGCCCCGCCGTGCACCGGGTTTGGGTGACTTTGCCATCGCGGCCCAGGACGCCGTGATCGCTGCGCAAAACGCCGTGGTCGCCGCCGAGGCCCTGGGCCTGGGGAGCTGCTACATCGGTGATATCGTCGAGAATGCCGAGGAAGTGGCCGAGCTGCTCGATCTGCCTCCGTATACCATGCCGCTGTCGATGCTCATCATCGGCACGCCCCGTAAGGAGCGTCCGGCCATTGCGCATCCCGTGGTGAACCTGGTGCACGAGGAGCGCTACTGCCGCGCCAATGCTGCGACTATGGACGCGCAGGTAGCCGAGATGGACGCGATGTTCCGTCCGCATGCCCGCGTGGTGGGGGAGCGCGTCGTGGACATCTATACCCGCAAGCACACGAGTCCCTTTATGGCCGAGATGAGCCGCTCCATGGAGTGGTGGTTCAAAAATTGGCTCGGAAAATGACGGATGCGACAAAGAGACAGTCCCTTTGTCACATTCCATATCGCCGAGGTGGCTTAAAGGCCGTATAAATGTTTATCTAGCTGGGAAAACAGTGCCATTCAAACATGGGCCGATTACCTATAATTCCTTCGAACATTAAAGTTGGGAGGAAACCGGCTTATGGAACAAAAGGCCAAGGAGGCAGCTTCGCACGCTGCGATTCCTGTGAGCATCTCGGCGATGCTCGTCACGCTGGGCGTGGTGTACGGCGATATCGGCACCAGCCCTATGTATGTAACCAAGGCGCTCGTTGCCGGCAACGGCGGCATCGGAAGCGTCACGGAGGAGTTCGTGCTCGGCGCGCTCTCCCTTGTCGTGTGGACGGTCACGTTGCTGACCACCATCAAGTATGTGCTCATCTCGCTGCGCGCCGATAACCATGGTGAGGGCGGCATCTTTGCCCTGTACAGCCTGGTCAAGCGCTGCGGCAAGTGGCTTATCATCCCCGCCATGCTGGGTGGCGCCGCGCTGCTCGCCGACGGCATCCTGACGCCGGCCGTTACCGTTACCACGGCCATCGAGGGCCTGCGCACCATCCCGGCGGTCCATGCCGTGCTGGGCGATGACCAGGGCCGCGTCGTCGCCATCACGCTCGCCATCATCATCGTGCTCTTCTTGGTACAGCGCATCGGTACGGCCAAGATCGGTCACGCCTTTGGCCCCATCATGACGCTGTGGTTCCTGTTCCTGGGCGGCACGGGTCTGTTCTTTGTCTTCCAGCACCCCGCCGTGCTGCTGTGCCTCAACCCGGTGCGCGGCATCGCCTTTTTGCTGAGCCCCAACAACCACGCGGGCATCATGATTCTGGGCAGCTGCTTCCTCGCCACCACCGGTGCCGAGGCGCTCTACTCCGACATGGGCCACGTCGGCCGCGGCAACATCTACGCTACCTGGCCGTTCGTTAAGTGCTGCCTGCTGCTTTCCTATATGGGCCAGGGCGCTTGGCTTATGAACAACGCTGCCAACCCCGAGCTCATGGGCATTGCCGACCTCAACCCGTTCTACCAGATGCTCGCCCCGGGCCTGCGCCCGTTTGCCGTCGGCCTTTCCACCGTCGCGGCCATCATTGCCTCGCAGGCGCTCATCACCGGCGCATTCTCGCTGGTGTCCGAGGCCAGCCGTCTGGACCTTATGCCGCACATGCAGGTCTTCTACCCTGCCGAGACCAAGGGCCAGCTCTACATCCCCATGGTCAACAACGTCATGCTTGTCGGCTGCGTCATCGTGGTGCTGCTGTTCCAGAACTCGGCGCATATGGAAGCCGCCTACGGCCTTGCCATTACGCTGACTATGATGTGCACCACGTTGCTGCTCTTCTTCTACCTGCACGAGGAGCGCAAGCTCAAGGTCGCGCCGTGGATCTTCGCGGCCTTCTTCCTTTTGCTCGAAGGCTTCTTCTTCGTGAGCTCGCTCACCAAGTTCTTCCACGGCGGCTACTTCACCATCCTCATGGCCGCGCTCATCATGGGCATCATGGTGTGCTGGTACAACGGCACGGCGGTCGAGCAGCGCCAGTTTACGCTGCTGCCGCTGCGCAGCTACCTGCCGCAGCTCAAGCGCCTGCGCGACGACGACCGTTACGAGCGCATGAGCGACAACGTCGTGTACCTGACCAAGGACACCCATACCGACTACATCGACCGCGATATCGTCTATTCGATCTTGGACAAGCATCCCAAGCGCGCCCGCGCCTGGTGGTTTGTGAATGTCGAGACCATGGACGAACCGCACACCTTTGCCTATTCGGTCGAGACGTTCGGCACCGATTACGTGTTCCGCGTGCATCTGTACCTGGGCTACAAGATCAACCAGCGCGTCAATGCCTACCTGCGTCAGGTCGTTCAGGACCTGGCTGCCACCGGCGAGCTGCCGCCGCAGACGCATGACTACTCGGTCTACAAGGATCCGGGTAACATCGGCACGTTCAAGTTCGTCCTGATCCGTAAGCTTCTGGCGCCCGAAAGCGATGTGGAGCCGAGCGAGCGTACGGCCATCACGCTCAAGTACATCATCCGCCGCGCCGCCGGCACGCCTGCGCGTTGGTACGGCCTGGAGAACTCCAACGTGAGCTTTGAGTACGTGCCGCTGTTCACCAAGTTCAAGGCCGTGAACAAGATGCAGCGCCTGGCCCCCAACGAGCGGCCGTAGACGTCGGCGGCTACACGGAGTTGGTTTTTGATGGATAAGCATGAGGCCGGGGAGGTAAACATGGATACAAAGGCGCTCGATGGCCGTGAGGCGGTGGTCGAAATGGTGCGTGAGGCGCGCGTCGACGCCGCCGAAGATCGGTTCTTTACGAATCGTGCCAACATGGATATGGCCGATCGCGTAATTTCGATCGTGGCACTGGTATTTGGAGCGGTGTGCGTGTGTGCCCTGCTCGCGCACGTGCTGTTTGTCTAGCGACCGCAGGTTGCAAAGGCTATACACTTGGAACCACCACAAGGGAAACCACCACAAAGGTGCCTGTCCCTTTGTGGTGGTTTTTGTTTTTGAGAGAGGGGCGGGGCGCTGATGGACGTCCGTGCGGACGGTGATATTGCCGAGAACTTTTGGTGGCGGCGCACTACGATGAAGCGTCGCGGCCCCCTGTACGATATCTGCGTGTCGGTGGGGCTGCTGGTCGCGGCGACGATTGTGGGCGCGCTGCTCGACCATCCGGGTCTCGCGCCGAGCATCATGATCGTCTATGTGTTCGCCGTTCAGCTGTGCGCATTCTTTACCTGGAGTCGCCTGTATTGCTTGCTGAGCTCGGCTGCCGCCGTGGCGCTCTACAACTTCTTGTTTGTCGACCCGCGCTACTCGCTGTCGCTTATCGACCGCGGCTATCCCGGCATGTTCTTCATCATGTTCGTGGTCTCGCTTGTGTCGAGCTCGATTGCGTTGGCCCTGCGCCGCGCCTTGGCACAGGCTGCCGCCAGCGACCGCCGCACGCATATGGTGCTCGAGACCAATCGCATGTTGCAGCGCTGCGCCGACGAGCAGCAGATCGTTCACGCCATGGCCACGCAGCTGGCGCGTCTTTCGGGCTGTCCGGTCGTGTGGTACAGCGCCGACGCCGAGGGCGATGACCTGCTGCCGCGTGCGACATACACGGCCGTGGGCGATGCCGCGCCGGTGCACGAGCTGGCGCCGCAGATGCCACCGCGGCTCTCGGCGTCCGCCTATGTGGGAACGCCGCTCGATGCTACGTTCGGTGGCTCGGCGTTTTATGGCATCTACCTGACGGTTCGCACAGGCGACGGCTTCGCGCGCTCGGGCGACCCCGCCTCGGTGGTGGGCGTGCTGGCTATCGTTGCCGAGCCCGACGTGCTGACGCACGAGGAGCGGACACTTGCCGATGCCATCGTGAGCGAAGGCGAGCTGGCACTCGATCGCGCCCGCGCCATGGAGGCCCGCGAGGAGGCGGCGGTGCTCGCCAAAAACGAACAGCTGCGCGCCAACCTGCTGCGCTCCATCTCGCACGATCTGCGTACGCCGCTCACCAGTATTTCGGGCAATGCCGATGTCCTGCTCGATCAGGGCTCGACCGGCACCGCGGTGCTCGATGCCCAGACGCGCCGCGGCCTGCTCCTTTCCATTCGCTCGGATGCGCAATGGCTCAACGCCACCGTCGAGAACCTGCTCGCCATCACCAAGCTCGAGGGTGGCGGCATGCGCCTGTCGACCACACTCGAGCTCATGGACGATATCGTCGAGGAGGCGCTGCGCCACGTGAACCCTGCCGTGCGCGAGCACGACCTTAAGGTGGTGGCGTGCGATGAGCCGGCGCTCGTCAACGTCGATGCGCGCCTGATGGTGCAGCTGGTGGTCAATCTGGTGAACAACGCCATCACCTATACGCCCGCAGGCTCGCATATCATGATTTCGATTAGCGTCGACGATGGATGCGTGGCATGCTCGGTGGCCGATGACGGGCCGGGCATTGCGCCCGAGGACCGTGAGCGCATCTTTGAGTCGTTCTACACCGCCAACCACGGTCTTGCCGACAGCCATCGCAGTGTGGGCTTGGGTCTTTCGCTCTGCCGCTCCATTGCGTTGGCGCATGGCGGTAGCATAGAGGTTGCCGCGGCGGACCCGCACGGCTCGGTCTTTACGATTGAGCTTCCCGTCGCCGATGTTTCGTTTGATAAGGAGTAGCGCCGTGCCGAACTCTGCCGTAAAACCGCTCATCTTGGTCGTTGAGGACGATCCCGCTGTCCGCAACCTTATCGTTGCCGCGCTCGAGGCGCACGGCTTGCGCCACATGGCCGTTGAGACCGCCCATGCCGCCATCGCCGCCGCCTCGTCGCAGGCGCCGAGCATCGTGCTGCTCGATCTGGGCCTGCCCGATATGGACGGCGTCAAGGTGGTGGAGTCGGTGCGCGCATGGTCGGGCATGCCGATTATCGTGGTATCGGCGCGTAGCGAGGATGCGGACAAGATTCGCGCACTCGATGCCGGCGCCGACGACTACCTGACCAAGCCGTTTTCGGTCGAGGAGCTGCTCGCGCGCATTCGCACGACGCTCAGGCGCCTTTCGTATGCGCAATCGGGCGGCGTTGCCTCCGAGGGCACGTTTGATGCCGGTGAGCTGCATATCGATTTTGATGCCGGTATTGCCACGATGGATGGCGAGGAGCTGCATCTGACGCCGATCGAGTACAAGCTCCTGTGCCTGCTGGCGCATAACGCCGACAAGGTACTGACGCACCAGTTTATCCTGCACGAGATTTGGGGCACGGCAACTAAGAGTGACCTGGCGAGCCTGCGTGTCTTTATGGGTACGCTGCGCAAGAAGATTGAGTCCGACCCCGCGCATCCGCGCTATATCCAAACGCACGTGGGTATCGGCTATCGCCTGGTTACCCAAGGCTAGGACGGCGTCCGCCATCCCACTGTGAGTTGCGGTGAAATACGGTCTAAATTTGCCTAATTCCAGGCAAAACAGTCCGTATTCCACCGCAACTTTGTTATTTGCCTTTGGGCTTGCTGGCGTAGAACTTCTTCTTTTTGGGCTTGCCGGCGGGGGAGGGGCTGCCGGCAAAGTTGGACTTGCCGTTGCCGGTCTGCGCGTGCGCAGGTACAGCCGCGCGGGGCTTGCGGGCCTCGGGGTTGCGCAGCTCCTCGACACGCTCGGCAATCTCCTCGGCGCTAAAGCCGACCTCGGCCATGGCGTCCTCAATGGGCAGGCGGCGCACGATATAGCAGTGGTGCACCTTCTGGTTGCGCGCGAAATCCTCGGGGATGGTCTGCGCCGTAATGTCCTCCAACACCACGCCCGCGCGGGCGAGCTTGCGTGTCTCGGGGCGGAAGCCGCGCAAGTTGCAGCTAAAGATGGCATGGCCACCCTGCGCGAGCAGGCGCGATACGCCGGCCAAAAGCTCAACATGGTCACGCTGGACATCCCAGGTGCGGCGGCCCATCTTGGACGAGTTCGAGAACGTGGGCGGGTCGACAAAAATCAAGTCCCAGCGGTTGCGCGTCTGGCGCTGGTCGCGAATCCAGGCGAGCACGTCGTCGCGCACAAAGTGATGCTGCGGACCAACAAAGCCGTTCTGGCGCATATTGCGCTCGGCCCAGTCCAGGTAGGTGTTGGAAAGGTCGACCGTCACAGTTTCCTCGACGCCGCCGTCTGCCGCATAGCAGGTGGCGGTGCCGGTATAGGCGAACAGGTTGAGGAAGCGGCGCGCCTGTTTGGCGTGCTCGCGCACCAGGTTGCGGGTGACGCGGTGGTCCAGGAAGATACCAACGTCCAGGTAGTCGTCAAAGTTGACGGCAAAGGTAAGGCCGCCCTCTTCTATGAGCGGCAGACGACGGCGCGCGATGTTGGCGCGCTCGCCCGAGCCGCCCTTGCCGGCGCCCTGCTTGCCGTACTGTGAGCCGCCGCGCGAACGCATGCGGGCCTTGGCGTGCACATGCTCGGCGGGAACATCTAGGATGCGCGGCGCGATGGCCAAGATGTCGAGCATGCGGGCCTGGGCCAGTGCGGGGTCGATGGTCTTGGGCGCGGCGTATTCGGCGATGACGAGCCAGCGGCCCGGCGTCTGCGGGCAGCCCTCGTACAGGTCGATGGCGGCGGAGTAGTCGGGTAGGTCGGCATCGTAGACGCGGTAGCAGCTCACGCCCTCGCGCTTGGCCCACTTGCGGCGCAGACGGGCATTCTTGCGCAGGCGGTTGGCGAACTGCTCGGACTCGGGGATGAGCACGGGCAGCGGCTTGCCGTCGCCCAGGTCGAGCGTGGCGGCAGGTTCGGACGTAGGGGTGTCGGCGGCTTCGCCTTGGGCATCTGCGGTCTGCTCCTCGGCATCTGCGCTGGTCGCAGCTTCGAATGCCGCGGCGGCGTGGTCGAGCGAGGGCCAAACCTCAATAGCCGCCTCCTCGTTATTGGGCATAACGGCGATGGAGCGCGCGGGCTCGGCATGGAGCGCGCGGGCCATAAGGCCATCGCGGGTGAGTGCGGCGACCGGCGCCGCGGAAAGCTCGGGCGCGCGGCGCAGCTCGCCGACCAGCGTCATGGCGTCGTGCATGAGTGAAAGCGGTGTCTCGGTGGTGTCTGCGACTACGGCGGCACCGGCGACGGCGCCCGCATGGTCCAGCACGGTGGCGGGCTTGGCGGCACAAAAGTCGACAAAACGCTTGTAGCCGGCGCACTTGACCATGCGCTCAGCGGTCTTGCGGGCGGCGGGGTCGATGTCTACGGCCACGATGCGCGCCTGGCGCTCGCGCGCTGCCGCCTCGCGCTCGCGCGCCTCGGCAAGCAGCTGCTCCCACAGGACAGCGTCGTGCAGCTGCCAGCCCTCAAAGCCCCAGCGCTCGCGTGCGGCGCCCGGGGCGCGGTCGGTCAGAATGTTCACGGCCTCCAGCAGCAGACCGCCGCCGGCGCACGAGGCATCGATCAGCGTGGGAAGGGCTTCGTTTTCGTAATCGTCGGCCGTCAGCTCGCGCTCGCATAGTGCGGTCCAGCCGACCTGCGCCAGCACCAGGGCGGCGTAGTCGGGGCGCAACACGTGTGCGCCCTCGCCGGCACGAGTCGCAGCGGGCGGCAGACGCTTGAACAGCGGGTCGCCCGAAAGGTCCAGGCTGATGCTCGCGCGGCGCTGACGCAGCGAAAGCAACAGGTGAACATCGGGGTCGGCGGCATCGACGTCGGCGCGACGGCCCGTGGTCTCGGCCAGACGGTCGCACAGCGCGTCTTTGGCGCGCAGGGCCGAGAAGCGCGTGTTGCGCAGCTGCTCGGTCACGCCGCGGGCGGTGATGGCGATGGTGGCGCCGGGGCGGATGATGGTCTCCCAGGCGATGTCGTAAACGCTATCGTACAGTTCATCGGCATCTTGCGCCTCAAAGCGCCCGAGTACCACGAACACACGGCTCGCCAGGCGCGACCACAGACAGGCGCGGTAGCCTTCTTCGAGCTCGCCCTCAAATGTAGCGCGGCCCTTCAGCCGGCGAACATGCGAAAGCCCGAGGCGTTTAAGCTCATCGGCGAGTGCGGACTCAAAGCCCTCGGGGCAGCTTGCGTAAAATTCCATGGGTGACCTCTCTGGTTGCGTCGCTCCATTATATGATGGATACTTCGTTTACTCTCGCCCCCGAAAGGAACCCATATGATTGATGCGTGCCCCGATTCCGCCGTGCTCTTTTTTGACGTGGACGGCACGCTGACGTCGTTCGATCCCGACAACATGACCGACAAGGACTTTTCGGCGGTTCACCCCTCGCAGGCGGTCGTCGAGGCGTTTCATCGTCTGCGCGACGCGGGACACCATGCATTTATCTGCACGGGTCGTCCCTTGTGGCTGATTGCCGATGGCCTGCGCGCGCTGAACCCGGCGGGTGTCGTTGCCATGGCGGGAGCGACGCTCGAGGTCGAGGGCCGCGTGGTGCATGAGGACTGCTTTGACGAGGACGTTATTGAGGAGCTTGCGCGCCGTATGGCCGCGGCAGGGATTGAGGCCTTTTTCGAGACCAACGTGGCTACTTTTGCCCTGGAACCCGCGGGTGTTGAGCAGTCGTCTCTGATCGGCACTTCTGTGGTGCACAGCACCGAGGAAATGCGCGTCGACGGCAGTCTGCGCGTGGGCAAGGTATGCCTCAGTGTGCCCAGTTTGGCTCGCGTGGCCAACGATGACGGCTTTATCGATCGCGAGTTTGAGCTGTGCAACACCGGTGGCCAGAATCGCGAGCTGAGCCCCAAGGGCATTGACAAGGGCGTGGGCGTGGCGCGAGCGCTGGAATACCTGGGTCGCACCGGCAACGCGCGCACCTTTGGCTTTGGCGATTCCGGCAACGATCTGGGTATGCTCGCCGCTGTCGAGACGGCCGTGGCCATGGGCAACGCTATGCCCGAGGTCAAGGCGCTCGCCGACTACGTGACTGATGATGTCGCACACGACGGCACCGTCACAGCGATGCAGCATTTCGGCCTCATCTAATGAATCCCACGTTCTGACGTTTGCTCAAACTGCGACTCTTTGCTTTTGCATGCTCAATCGATTTATCAATCCAAACACTGAGGTGTTTATACCGTTCGCCGAGAAGATAAAAAACCGCAGCTCACGCCTTGATAAACGTAGGTAAAGTGTTTAGCAGTTTAACGCCCATGTGCAAGCGAAAGGAATCAGGCAGATGGCAATCAAGGTGTTCGCTGACGGTGCAAACCTCGAGGGCATGCTCGACATGTACGAGAACGGCAACGTTCAGGGTTTCACGACCAACCCGTCCCTTATGAAGAAGGGCGGCGTGACGGATTACCGCGCGTTTGCCAAGGAGGTCCTGGCCCACATCACCGATGTGTCCGTCTCGTTTGAGGTCTTTGCCGACGACGTCGAGACCATGGAGGTCGAGGCGCGCGAGATTGCTACCTGGGCCGAGAACGTCTACGTCAAGATTCCGTGCGTGACCACCAAGGGCGAGTCCACCGCCGAGCTGGTGCGCAAGCTTTCGGCCGACGGCATCAAGGTCAACGTCACCACCATCTTTACACCTAAGCAGGTCGATGAGATGGTCGAGGCCGTCGACGCCGAGACGCCGTCCATCATCTCGCTCTTTGCCGGCCGCATCGCCGACACCGGCGTCGATCCCATTCCGTTTATGACGGAGTCGGTCAAGAAGGCCGCCGCAAAGCCCAACTGCGAGGTCCTGTGGGCGTCCACGCGCGAGCTCATCAACATTTACCAGGCCGAGGCCTGCGGTTGCCAGATCATTACGGTGCCCAACAGCATCCTGGCCAAGCGCAAGAACATTGGTCGCGACCCGTACGAGGTCTCGCTCGATACCGTGCGCGGTTTTGCCAAGGATATCGCGGCGCTCGGTTTCCATATCCTGCCGTAGCGCGAACACCGACTGTACCGTGGGCTGTTCGCCCCGGCCTTTCCTTTCCCTATCGCTCACGCGCTCCGCGAGGGTCGCGCTAGGCAAAGGAAAGGCCGGGGCTGCCGGCACGAGCTTGCCAGCAAGTTGGCGATTGGCTTCCATATCCTGCCGTGGGCAAAGGTACCCCCGCCTGCGCCGTGCAAAATTGAGAGTATTCAGCAAGGTAAAGGTCTTTATCAGTTAACCGAAGCATGGAACGGCCCCCGTTTTGGCTCTGACGACGCTAAAACGGGGGCTGTTTTTTGCTTTTTCGTCTCTGAGGGGCATCCGGAACGGTGGAATTTGCAGAATACTCGCGATTTTGCACATCGCTACAGGGGGTACCTTTGCTTTGGCGGTTTACTTGCCCTGCACCATGGTGAGCGAGATCTTCTTGCGGTCGCGATCGACCTTTTCGACCCACACCTTGACCGTGTCACCGACGCGCACGACGTCGCTGGGGTGCTTGACAAAGCGGTTGGCCAGCTTAGAGATATGTACGAGGCCGTCCTGGTGCACTCCCACGTCGACGAAGGCGCCAAAGTCGACGACGTTGCGCACCGTGCCCTTGAGCTCCATGCCGGGTTCCAGGTCGTCGATGGAAAGTGCCGAGCGGCTAAAGACCACCTCGGGCGCGTCGTCGCGCGGGTCGCGGCCGGGCTTCTTGAGCTCGTTGACGATGTCGATGAGCGTGAGGGTGCCGCAGTCCAGGTCGCTTGCCAGCGTCGAGATGCTGCCCAGACGGCGCTCGATGTCGGGTACGCCGCCGCGGCTAAGCTCGCTTGCCGCCACGCCTGCGCGCTCAAGGACGGCCGTGGCTACCTCGTAGCTCTCGGGGTGGACGCTCGTCGCGTCGAGCGGGTTCTTACCGCCGCTGATGCGCAGGAAGCCCGCGGCGTTGAGATATGCCTTGGGCCCCAGCTTGGGGACCTTCTTAAGCTGGCGGCGATCGGTAAAGGCGCCGTTTTCCTCGCGGTAGGCCACGATGTTCTTGGCCACGCTCGGCGTGATGCCCGATACGTATCCCAGCAGGCTCGCGCTCGCGGTGTTGACGTCGACGCCCACACGGTTGACGACGTCTTCCACCACGTGGCCCAGGGTGCACGAAAGCTCGGCCTGGTCAAGGTCGTGCTGGTACTGACCCACGCCGATGGACTGGGGCGGAATCTTAACGAGCTCTGCCAACGGATCCTGCAGGCGGCGGCCCAGGCTCATGGCGCCACGCACGGTGACGTCCAGGTCGGGGTATTCCTGACTGGCGAGCTCGGAGGCGGAGTACACCGACGCGCCGGCCTCATTGACGATGGTGTAGCGAAGGCTGGGCGCCTGCTCGGCGATGAACTCCGAGACGACTTCCTCGGTCTCGCGGCTGGCGGTGCCGTTGCCGATGACGATGGTGTTGACGCCATCCTTCTTGACGAGGCGGGCGAGCTCGCGCTTGGTGCCGGCGACGTCGTGGCGCGGCTTGGTGGGGTAGACCACGCCGTGGTCGAGTAGCTTGCCGGTCTCGTCCATGACGGCGACCTTGCAGCCGGTGCGGTAGCCCGGGTCGAGCGCGAGCACGCGTGCGCCGCGCACGGGACGTGCCGAGAGCAGGCCCTCGAGATTCTTGGCAAAGACGTTGATGGCCTCGGTCTGCGCGCGAACGGTGAGCTTGGCGCGGGCTTCGCGCTCCAGCGAGGGGGCCATGAGGCGCTTGTAACCGTCAGCGATGGCGGCGTCAAAGACGGGAGCAAACACGCCCTGACGGCGGGGCCAACGGCTGCCGAGGCGTGCCGTGGCGGCAGCACCGTCGACGTTCACGCGCACGCGGAGCTTGCCCTCGCGCTCACCGCGGTCGATAGCCAGCACGCGGTGGTTGGGTATACGGCGCAGCGGCTCATCATAGCTGTAGTACGGCTCGTAGGGGGTCTTCTCGGTGGGGTCGGTGGCCTCGACGACGATATCGGCGGTGTTTTGCGTAAAAGCGCGCAGGTCGGCGACGTTCTCGGGGTCCTCGGCCACCGTCTCGGCCACGATGTCCGCCGCGCCGGCGAGCGCCTTCTCGGGCGTGTCGAAGCCGGCTTCCTCGTTGACGTAGGCCGCGGCGGCATCGAGTGCGCTGCCCTTGGCCGAGGCCTGCATGATGATCATGTTGGCAAGCGGCTCCAGGCCTGCCTCGCGGGCCTTCTGCGCGCGGGTCATGCGCTTTTTGCGGTAGGGCTTGTAGAGGTCCTCGACACGCTGGAGCTGCGTGGCCTCGCGAATCTGCTGCTCGAGCTCGGGCGTGAGCTTGCCCTGGGCGTCGATGAGCAGAATGACGTCCTCTTTGCGCTGTTCAAGATTGCGCAGGTAGGACAGGCGCTCGTCGAGTGCGCGCAGGGCGACGTCGTCCATGCCGCCCGTTGCTTCTTTGCGGTAGCGCGAGATAAAGGGGATGGTGTTGCCCTCGTCGATGAGCTTGACGGCTGCCTCGATGTTGGCGGCCTTAAGGTTGAGCTCGTGGGCGAGCTGGGCGATAAGATCCATGGGACTCCTTGCGTTTAAGGTGCGTTTGCAGCACAGGGCTACCAAGGATACCACCCGTTTCAAAAGACTGTTTTGGGCCCTCGCCACGAAAACGACCTATCTACTACGTTTGAACCGTATGGGTCGACCATCCCCCGGTTTTCAGAAAATACGCAAGCCGTCTACCTGCGCTTTTGATTTTAGGAAATATGGCATGGTTGAGGGTGATTGGCTAAACGTAGTAGATAGGCCCATTTCGTGGCGAACGAATCAGGCTGAGGTGCAAAATGGCCCCCGTCTCAGAAAAATCGTCGGCAAGGTAGCAAAATGCCCCGCGGGCAGGAGGCTGCTCGCGGGGCAAAGAAGAGGGGCTTATTGGTGGCGGACCGAGGGGTTCGGCATGGGGTTTGCCGCGGTCTGCCCTAAGGCATTACAGCTCGACGAGCTGGCCGGTCTCGGCGGCCTCCTTGATAGCGTTAAGCAGCGTGAGCGTCTTAACGTTGTCGGCGGGGGTCACGACGGGCTCGACCTCGCGGCGGACAACCTTCACAAAGTGCTTGAGCTGCATCTTGTGCGGCAGTGCCGGGTCGACGGCCGGAATCTCCATCTGCAGCGGCTTGTGCCAGTTAGAGGCGCCGTCGTAGGAGAACTGGTGCAGGCGGGGCAGCGACAGGGCGCCCTTAGTGCCGCCGATAAAGTAGGCGTCGGCGTCGAAGGGGCGGTACTGCGGATCCTCGCGGGCGGTGGCCTCCCAGTTCCAGGGGCTGGCGGTGGCGTCGGAGATGGTCATGCTTGCGAGCGCGCCATCGGCAAAACGGACGTTGACCACGGCGGAGTCCTCGGTCTCAAAACCGCGGGCGGCGCTGGACTGCATACCCTGGACGGCAACAGGCTCGCCCAGCAGATAGCGGAGCAGGTCGACGTCGTGAACCAGGTTGACCAGGATCGGGCCGGCACCCTTCTTGCGGCGCCACTCGACATCGAAATACTCGTCATTCTTATAGATCATGTAGTGGAAGCTCGACACGGTGAGCTTGCCCAGCTCGCCGGACTCGATGATCTCCTTGGCCTTGTTGACGAAGGGGTTGTGGCGACGGTGCTGACCTACGAGCACGGGCACGCCGGCGGTCTCGGCCTCGGCGGCGAAGGCCTGGGCATCCTCCAGGTCGTTGGAGATCGGCTTTTCGATCAACGGCACGATATTGCGCTTCACAGCCTCGCGGGCAACGCCCAGGTGCAAGTCGTTGGGGGTGGCGATAATGACGGCCTCGGGTTTGACCTCGTCCATCATCTGGGCGGGATCGGTGTAAAACGGCACGCCGGCGGCCTCGGCCGTGGCGCGAGCGCCCTCAAAGGCGTCGGCGATGGCGACGAGCTCGGCCTCGGGTTCCTCGGTGACAAAGCGGATGTGGTTGCGGCCCATGGCGCCGGCGCCGATAACGGCAATGCGGACGGGGTTGAGCTCAGACATTTCGACTCCTTAATACTGGTGACCGGTGGGATGCGACAAAGGGGCTGTCCCTTTGTCGCATCGGTAAAACTAGGCGGACTTCTTCTTGCTGTCGGAGACCATCATGTAGACGGTGAGCACGACGGCGATGGCGGCGATCACAATGGCGCCGTAGAAGGACTGCTGGTAGGCGGCGCTGCCGGCCTCGGCGTGATACAGCACGGCGGTGATGGGCTGGCTGATCCAGGTGGAAGCGGCATAACCCAAAAACATGATGCCGTAGTTGACGCCGATGTTGCTGGTGCCAAAGGCGCCACCGGTGAGCGGCGGGTAGATGACGAGCAGAGCGCCAAAGCTAAAGCCGAGCAGGGCGAGCGCCACAAAGAACATGGCCTGCGTAAAGCTCATCGACATGATGACGAGTGCGACGATGGTGACGACAAGGCTGATGAGCAGCGACTTATAGGCGCCGAGCTTGTCGATGATCTGGCCAAAGGACAGACGGCCGACCAGGTTGGCGCAGGTGTTGACGGAGACGACCACGCCGCCGAGGGCGACGGCCGCGGCGCTCGTGGGGTCGGCGAAGAGCTGGACGGCGGCGATGGAGGCAACCTTGCCCACGAGCAGGGTGCCCGCGGTGGCGGCAAAGGCGAAGGTGACGATGAGGACCCAGAAGCGCGGGGTCTTGACCATCTCGCCCGGGGTGAGGTCGCCGAAGGTGCCGGCATGTGCGCCACCCTTGGGGGCCTCGAAGCCCTCGGGCAGCCAGCCGGCCTCGGGGGCCTTCAGGAACAGGGCGGAGGCGGCGATTGTCACAAAGAAAATGACGCCGAGCGCCTTAAGGGCGCCAAAGATGCCCAGGCTCGGGATGAGCAGCGAGGCGAGCACCGGGGACAGCACGGCGGGGCCGGCGGTCGAAGCGGCCAGGGTGATGCCGGAGGCGAGACCCTTCTTGTCGATGAACCACTTTTGGCCGGTGGTGAGCGCCGGGTTGTAGCCCAGGCCGTTGCCGATGGCGGCGACGAGCGAGAACCACAGGTAGAACTGCCACGGCTCGGTGACGGTACCGGACATGAACCAGCCCAGGCCGTAGCACACGGCGGCGGCGATCACGACGTTGCGCGGGCCGATCTTATCGGAGATGCGGCCGGCGAAGATGCCCGTCACGGCCATGATGGTCTGAAAGACCGGGAAGGCCCAGGTAAGAGCGCTGGACCACTCGGGGTAGACGGCGAGCAGGTTCTTGCTCACGACGGAATACAGCGCGATGGAGCTGATGAAGAACATGGTGACGCACGCGGCGGAAAGCACGACGGCGCGACCCTTGTTGGAGTTGGTGGAAGCCATTGGACTCTTTCTAATCGATACGGGGGAGGAACAGGCGTGTCTGCGGGTCCTCCCTGTCGGGTTGGTTTACTGGTCAGTCGGCTTGGCGACGCCGGACTCATCGGACCAGAGCTCGACACCCTTGTTCTTAAGGTAGTTGTCGGCATAGGCGCGACGGCCGCCGGGCTTGGCGGTGAGGTCGCCCATCATGTTGGAGAAGCCGCCGTCGACCTTGATGGCGTCGCCGGTGGTAAAGTCCGAGCGCTTGGACGCCAGGAACATGACGGCGTTGGCGATATCGCTGACCTCGCCGATGCGGCGCGTGGCGATCAGGCGGCTGCGGCTCTTCTCGACCTCGGGGTCGGCGTAGAAGTTGGCCGACATCGGGGTCTTAACGAAGCAAGGCTCGACGCAGTTGGAGCGGACGCCGTAGGGGCCCCATTCGGCAGCCAGCATCTTGGACATCATGTTGACGCCCGCCTTGGTGGAGCTGTACACGCCCGAGAACGTCTCGGGGGAGTGGCTGGCAACGGTCGAGATGTGCACTAGGCGGCCCTGGCCGGCCTTGATCATCTCGCGACCAAAGCGCTGCGAGGTGATGAAGTAGCCGGTGAGATTGACGTTGAGCACCTGCTCCCAGTCGCTCAGCGGCAGGTCTTCCATGGCGGCGAAGCGCAGGATGCCGGCGGTGTTGACGAGGACGTCGACACGGCCGAAGTCGGCGATGGTGGCGTCGACGGCGGCCTGAACCTCGGCCTCGTCGGTGGCGTTCATCTTGTAACCCTCGGCGTGGATGCCAAACTCGGCGGCGAGGTCGGCGGCTGCGGCCTTGACCTTCTCTTCGTCCAGGTCGAGCAGAACGACGTTGGCGCCATTGCGGGCGAACTCGCGGCAAATCTCGACGCCCATACCGCCGAGCGCGCCAGTCACGGCGCAGACATCGCCCTCGAGCTTAAGCCAGTTGCTCATAGCAACTTCCCTTCTTGTCTTCTTGTGCCTCCCTGTGGGTCGCTCCCATTAACCGACCCACGTGGTTTTCGCTGGTTATCGTATGCTTTGCATTTGCGCAGGTGAATTGCATATTTGTTAGAATGGCGTTAACCGTAGGTTTATAGCTTGCAAGACGATGCGCCTTTAATTGAGTGTGTGACCTGCCAAAACAACCCCCTTCGGCAGTTCATTGCCATGCGTCTGGAAACAGGAGATTGACGTGTACGATCGACGACTCGAGGCCATATCGGCCGCCGCGGAGCTGGGAAGCTTCTCGCGCGCGGCGGCAAAATTGCGCGTGTCGACTCCGGCGCTCGTCAAGCAGGTGTCGGGCTTCGAGGCCGAGTTCGGCATCACACTGTTCGAACGCTCGCACTCGGGCGTCAAGGTGACGCCGGCCGGCGCACTGCTGGTGGACGACGCGCGCTCGATCATGCGGCAGTCCGAGGACGCGCTGCGCCGCGCCCGACGCGCGGCGGGCGAGGGCGGTGCCGTGCGTCTGGGTGTGTCGATGATGTGCCCGGGGCGCCAAACGCTGTCGATGTGGTCGGGCATTCACGATCTGGAACCGTCGCTGCGATTTGAGATCGTGCCGGTAAGCGACCTCTACGACGAGTGCGAGACCGTCATGCGCAGCTTGGGCCGCGAGGTCGATGTGGTGCAGTCGAGCTTTTCGACCCCACGCTGGGGCGACGCATGCCAAAGGCTCCGCATCGTCAACGTGCCGTTTTATATCGACGTGCCGCGCACGAGCCCGCTTGCGCGCAAGACGCGTATCACGGTTGCTGACCTGGAGGGCATGCGCCTGCGCGTGCTCCGTCACGGCAACGACGCTATGGACAGTCTGCGTATCGATCTTTTGGCAGACGGCGGCGTAGACGTGATCGACGTGGACAGCTTTGACTTTGCGCTCTTTAACGAAGCCGAGGAAAAGGGCGACGCGGTGCTCACCTGCGGCGCATGGTCGGGGGTACACCCGGCCTTTGTGGGCGTGCCGTTTCTATGCGGGCGAGAGGTGCCGGTCTTTCTGCACTACCCGCTCGAGCCCACCCTCCAAGTCCAAAAATTCGTCAACGCCATGGCCCAACTCCTCAACTAGCTCATTTGGGACGGGTTTAGCGGTCCTCGCGTTGCGGGTCGGCTGTCTCGGCTGCCTTTACGCGGTTCTTATCGACGTACATGTTTTTGTCGGCCTGAGAAAAGAGCTCACGCATCGTAGGCGGTTCATCAAAATCACTGGAAAGCGCATAGCCCACCGCATAGCTGATAGGCATGTCGGGATGAGTCTCGGAATACTCGTTCACGTTCGCGCGAACCCGAGCGAGACAGGACTCCACGGCAGCTCGATCGGTATCTCGCAGCACCGCGATAAACTCATCGCCGCCGTCGCGGCCCACAAAGCAGGTCTCCGACGCCACGCGCCCCAGCTGCTGGGCAAAAGAACGGATGTATTCGTCGCCCTTCTCGTGGCCGAAGCTGTTATTGACCGTATGCAGATTGTTAAGGTCGAAGACGCACACCGCAACGGGCGCCTCCGCGGAGACAGGCTGCTCCTGCCCCAAGACCTCCTCGCACTTGTTCTTGTTGGGCAGTCCTGTGGCTTCGTCGAGATAGACTTTGTTCTGCAGTTCGCGATTGAGCGCGGCAGTTCGCACCGCGCGAACAAGTTCGACCGCAAAGGTCGCCACCAAGCCCATGATGTCGATGATCACCAGGCCCTCGAGATAGTTGAGCGCCGACGCCTTCTCCTGAGAGTAGTCCTCTGCGAGTCGCGTAGCATCGTCGCAAATGCCAAAGAACTCCTCGCTCATGGAGATGATGTCGGTGTTCTCATAGCCGACTTCGCGCACGCGGCTGATCTCGGCGCAAAGCTCATCATAATAATTTGCAAGCTCGGTCATTTTTACCTGATACTCATTGTCGTCGAGACGGACGAGGTTGAGGTCGTCACTTCCGTAACGCAAACCGTTGATGTATGAATCCACGGCTTTGAGCAGGTCATCTTGAGGCTGGCCCGCATCCTCGAGCTTAACGATTCGCCGCGTGGTACCGCGCACCAGACCGGCGTAGTTGACCACACGCGCCGTGCCCTGGATATCGGAGACGAGCAGCATAACATTGATGAAGAAGAAGATGAGAACTGCCGTGAGCACCATCATGAGCAGGCGCACCGCCTGGCCGGCCTTCTTGGCGACAGAAGTATTCACAAGTTCACTCCCCTAAATGACAAAAGAACAGGTAGCACGCAGTGTGCTGAAATTCATGGGTGGTTAACTCTACCATATGGGCCAGCAGCCTCAAACTGCAGCAGACGCTCGTCCAAATTGGCGTGACGCTTGCCTTGTTGTTCTTGACCTGGCCGCGCTATCGGACATGCTTCTGGTCTTGGATCACCATGGGAAAGCTCATCCCGTTTTGTGCGTCTAGAGTGGGATGCGGTTTCCCAAAGGTGCCGTTAGGGGAAACCACATCCCGGTTTATGCCCTTGAAATGGGATGTCGTTTCCCGGAGGGGGCCCAGCGGGAAACGGCATCCCATTCTGGGCCCGAAAAGTGGGATACGGTTTCCGGCCGGCATGAAAAAAGCCTCCGCAGCTCGTGTGGCTGCGGAGGCTTTATTCGTTGCGGTGCATTGTGTTTGGGTCGTTGAGATGAGTCGATTTGCCCCGAAAGAGGAGGGCATTGACCTTAGGGTCATGCCCGACGAATGAGCGGCAAGTCGGCCATCTCGGCGAGCCGAACTACTCCAGCTCAAACGCTCCGGTATAGAGCTGATAGTAGTATCCGCGCTTGGCGATCAGCTCGTCGTGGTTGCCGCGCTCGATGATGCGGCCGTGGTCCAGACAGATGATTGCGTCGGAGTTGCGCACGGTGGACAGGCGGTGCGCGATGACAAACGTCGTGCGGCCTTCCATGAGCTTGTCCATGCCGGCTTGCACGATGGCCTCGGTGCGGGTATCGATGCTCGACGTGGCCTCGTCCAGAATCATTGCCGGCGGATCGGCGACGGCGGCGCGTGCGATCGAAATCAGCTGACGCTGGCCCTGCGACAGCTGCGCGCCGTTGCCGGTGAGCATGGTATCGTAGCCGTCGGGCAGGCGGGTGATAAAGTCATCCGCGCCCGCGAGCTTGGCCGCTGCGATGCACTCCTCGTCGGTGGCGTCCAGGTTGCCGTAGCGGATGTTATCCATCACAGTGCCGGTGAACAGGTTCACGTCCTGTAGCACGACGCCCAGCGAGCGGCGCAGGTCGGCCTTGCGGATCTTGTTGACGTTGATGCCGTCGTAACGGATCTTGCCGTCGGCGATGTCGTAGAAGCGGTTGATGAGGTTGGTGATGGTCGTCTTGCCGGCACCGGTGGCGCCGACAAACGCGACCTTCTGGCCCGGCTTGGCAAACACAGACACGCCGTGCAGCACCTCGTGGTCGGGCGTGTAGCCAAAGTCGACGTTGTCCATGACCAGGTCGCCGCGCAGCGGCACGTACTCGATCTCGCCGGTTGCGCGGTGCGGGTGTTTCCACGCCCACATGCCGGTGTGGTGGTCGGCCTCCTCGAGCTGCCAGGTGTCGGGGTTCACCTGCGCGTTGACGAGCGTCACGTAGCCCTCGTCGGCCTCGGGCTTCTCGTCGATGAGCTCAAAGATGCGGTCGGCACCGGCGAGGCCCATGACCACGGCGTTGATCTGCTGCGAGATCTGGCCAATCTGTCCGCAGAACTGCTTTGTCATGTTGAGGAACGGCACCACGACGGCGATGGACAGCGCCATGCCCGAGATGCTCAGGTTGGGCACGCCCAGCGCCAGGAAAATGCCGCCTGCCAGTGCGACCAGCACGTAGAGCAGGTTGCCCAGGTTCATAAGGATGGGCATGAGGATGTTGGCGTACATGTTGGCCTTCTGCGAGACCTCGAAGAGCTTTTCGTTGCGCTCGTCAAAATCGGCCTCGGCGGCAGACTCGTGGCAGAATGCCTTGACGACCTTCTGGCCGTTCATGACTTCCTCGATGTGGCCCTCGACCACGCCGAGCTCGGTTTGCTGCGCAATAAAGAAACGCGCGGAGTTGGAGCCGAGCAGCTTGGTCATAAAGGTCATAAAGGCGACGCCTGCCACAATGACCAGGCACATCCAAACGCTGTAGTACAGCATGATAAAGAACACCGTGACGATGACGATGGTCGTCATGAGCAGGTTGGGCAGCGACTGGCTGATCATCTGGCGCAGCGTGTCGATGTCGTTGGTGTAGTGGCTCATGATGTCGCCGCGCTGGTGCGTGTCGAAGTAGCGAATCGGCAGGTCCTGCATGCGGTTGAACATCTTCTCGCGCAGCTTCTCGAGCGAGCCCTGCGTGACGATGGCCATGGCGCGGTTCCAGAACAGTGAGGACAGGATGCCGACGCCGTAGATGCAGGCGAGGGTGGTCACGAGCTGTGCGATCTTGGGCTGTGCAGCTTCCCAATCGCCCGACTGCCACGATTCGCTAATAATCTGCAGGGCGCTCTGAAGGAAGGTCGCGCCGATGGAGTTGATGATGGCGCAGAGCACCACGCCGACGACGACGAGGGGCAAAAGCACGGGGTAGAAGCCAAAGAGCGTCTTGATGAGGCGCGACATGGTGCCACCCTTGCGGTTGAGCGCGCGCTCGGCGGTCGTTGCCTTACTCATGTGCCTCGCCTCCTTCCTGGGTTTGAGCTTGTGTTGCGGATGCCTCGGTGTCGGCTTCGACGGCCTCTTCGCCCTCGGCAGACATCTTGTTCTGCGAGGTAAAGGTCTCGCGGTAGATCTCGCTCGTCTTGAGCAGCTCATCGTGGTTGCCGATCTGCGCGATGCGGCCGCCCTCCATGACGATGATGCGGTCTGCATCCTGCACGGAGCTAATGCGCTGGGCGATGATGAGCTTGGTCGTGTTGGGCAGATAGCTTGCCAGCCCTGCGCGGATCTTGGCGTCGGTCTTGGTGTCGACGGCGCTGGTGGAGTCGTCCAGGATCAAGATCTTGGGGCGACGCAGCAGGGCACGCGCAATGCACAGGCGCTGCTTCTGACCGCCCGAGACATTGGAGCCGCCCTGCTCGATCCAGGTGTCATAGCCCTTGGGGAAGCCATCGACAAACTCGTCGGCGCAGGCCAGATGTGCCGCCTCGCGGACCTCTTCGTCGGTGGCGTTCGGGTCGCCCCAACGCAGGTTCTCGGCAATCGTGCCGCTAAACAGCACGTTTTTCTGCAATACCATGGCCACTTGGTGGCGCAGAGCGTCCAAGTCGTAGTCGCGCACATCCACGCCGCCCACGCGCACGGTGCCCTCGGTGGCGTCGTACAGGCGGGCGATGAGGTTTACAAGCGTGGACTTGGCCGAGCCGGTGCCGCCGATGATGCCGATGGTCTCGCCGCTCTTAATGTGCAGGTCGATATCGTCGAGCGCCTGGCGCTTCGCATGCGCGGAATACTTAAAGCTCACGTGGTCAAAGTCGATGGAGCCATCGGCGACCTCGAGCACGGGCTCGGCGGGATCGGCGATCGTGGGCTCGGCGGCCAGCACCTCGGTGATGCGGTGCGCCGATTCGTCGGCCATGGTCACCATGACAAAGATCATCGACAGCTGCATCAGACTCATGAGGATCTGGAAGCCATAGGTAAAGATCGAGGAGAGCTGGCCCACGTCGAACAGCGTACCCTGGCTCGTGATAATGAGCTTGGAGCCCAGGTAGATGATGACGACAAACGCGCCGTTGACGCAGATGTTCATCATGGGGTTGTTAAAGGCGAGCAGCTTCTCGGCGCGGGTGAAGTCCATCTGGACGTCGCGCGCGGCGGTCGCGAACTTCTCCTTCTCAAAGTCTTCGCGCACGTAGCTCTTAACCACGCGCATGCCGGTGACGTTTTCCTCGACGGACTCGTTAAGGGCGTCGTACTTGTGGAACACGCGCGAGAAGATGGGGCGCACCTTAAAGATGATAAAGAACAGTCCAAAGCCCAACAGCGGAATGATGACCAGGTAGACCATGGCAACGCTGCCGCCCATGATAAATGCCATGGTAAAGGCGAAGATCAATACCAGCGGCGCGCGCACGGCGATGCGGATGATCATCATAAAGGCCTGCTGCACGTTGTTGATATCGGTGGTCAGACGCGTGACGAGCGAGGAACTCGAGAACTCATCGATGTTGGCAAAGCTGAACGTCTGGATCTTGTAGAACAGGTCGTGACGCAGGTTCTTGGCGAAGCCGCAACTCGCATGGCTGCAGGTGACGCCGGCAGCGGCGCCAAAAGCAAGCGACGTCAGCGCGATGAGCACCAAAAAGCCCGCGGTGGGAAGCATCTCGGCTACGGTGGTGCCATCTTTGATGGCGTCGATCAGGTTGGCGGTGATAAATGGAATCAGCATCTCGCAGAGCACCTCGCCAAGCACGAGCAACGGCGTGGCAACGGTGACTTTTATATAGTCGCGGATGCTGCCCATGAGGGTTTTAATCATCCAGTTCCTCCCAGGTTACACGGATTTTCTCGAGCATTTCGGCGAGCTGCTCGCGCTCGTCGTGGGTGAGGGCACCAAAGGCCTGCTCTCTAAAGCGAATGCGGGCTGCCTGGTCGATGCGGGCGTTTTCCCGGCCGGTTTCGGTCAGGCGAATGGTGAGCTGCCGTCGATCCTTGGGGTTACGGCTGCGCTCGATGAGGCCGTTGAGCTCGAGTTTGGACAGGATCTCGGAAAGCGACCCCGGCTTGAGGTCAAAGTGCATGCCGAGTTCCTGCTGCGACATCTCGCCGCCGGGTTGCTTGGCCAGCAGGCAGATGATGGGCGCCTTGCCGGACACGCCTCCGCCATGAAAATGCATGTAATGGCCGCAAAAGCCCAGGCCATTGAGGATGCGCTTGGCAAGCTTGTCTTCTGAGCTAACCGCTTCGGGTGCATCCGCCGGCTGTGACGGGTCGCCGCCGGGCTCGTGCGAACAAAGGTTAAGAGGTTCATCGCACATGAATTAGTGTTGCTCCTTTCTTTAGTTAGGTAGTGGACTTGTTTTGTGCCTAACCAATCTAGGAGCATGAGAAATGAATGTCAAGGTACCAAACTAGTGGTTACGCGGTTTGGTAAAACCGCGTAACGGCTCGACGCTGCAAACCCGCCAGAGCGGCAATCTGCCTTTCAACTTCGGCGGCATGACCAGAAGGTCAATGCCGCCTCGTTTCAAGGCACCTTGCTCGCTCTCGGCCGTTTTCGCTCATATGACCCAATCCGCTGTCAAGAGCCACAATGGCCCCGCCGACCGCTTGCAATCGGTCGGCGGGGCCTGCCGTTGAACCCGTCCCGGTCCGCCCCCGGCATGTCGTCGACGCCTTCGGCTCAGTCTCATATCCGCGGATACCGTTCTGTCGGCCCGCACTCCATTCCTTCGGCGGGGCTCCCCAAGTCTGACTACGCGCATGCGGCCGCTGCCGCGCGCCCAGCGAAAGCGGGGGTATCCCCGAAGGCTGCCCGGCTCGCCGGGACGGGGGCCATGTCTATTCGGTTGCCTCCCGGCACATCGCGCCGAGGGCCCACAGCCACCTCACGAGCTCGGCGGCGGTGGCGGCGTTCGCCTTCGCCTGGGGCATGCCCCTGGCGAGCATCTCCTCGCGGCGCCGGAGCAGGCGCTCGGAACCCTTCCTCCCGTGCATCCTCACCTCGAGCGGGACGCCGCTGCCCTTGGGCATCAGCTTCGGTTGGTGGCTCGCTTGGACGTAGCTCCAGGACCCCTCGACTGCCAACCTCCTGACGAGCGCGTTGCCGGCCCCGCTGATCCCGCCGAGGCGCACGGAGTCCGCGCTCGACCTCTGCTTCGGGGCGAGGCCGAAGTAGGACGTCACCTGCCTGCCGGAGCGGAACCTCGAGAAGTCGCCGACCTCGGACGCGAAGGCGGCGGCGAGCGCGAACCCGCACCCCTTGATCGACTGGAGCGCCTCGACCTCCGCCGAGAGGGGGCCCGCCGCGACGGCGGCCCTGTACTCGGCGAGGAGGTCGTCGCGCGTCTCGGCGGCCGCCTCGACCTCGTTCCTCAGCGCCGCAAGCGCCCGGATGCCGCCGTCGTCGGCGGGCCGAACCTTGTCGAGCCACCTGAGGAAGTCGTACGTCCAGTACCTCCGGGGGTTTCCGGCCGGCGTCGTGCCGCCGTAGGCGTAGCCACGGCGGGCCAGGAACGCCAGGAGCCGCTGCTTCGCCGCCGCGAGCCTCGCGGTCGCCGCGTCGTGGGCCCCGGCGAGGTCCCTGAGCCCCTCGATCTCGGGGGACGGCACCCATACCGGGGAGATATCGTGCGACAGTATCGCCTTGGCCATCCTGGCCGCGTCGTTGCGGTCGTTCTTGGACGAGAGGTCGGCCGCCGACCTCGGGGCCTTGGAGACGGCCGCGACGACGTGTTAGCGCTACTGTAAAAACAACCAATTTCGCCATCGCACTTTAGCCGATTCCGCCAACGCAATTTCCCCGATCACGCCAACGC
>CAVFEY010000003.1:86874-101640 GCA_963621725.1 Firmicutes bacterium AF25-13AC | reverse complement strand
GGTTACTTGTCGGCGGCCGCCTTCTTGGTGGTCGTCTTTTTCGCGGCAGTCTTCTTGGCAGTCGACTTCTTGGCGGTCGAAGTCTTCTTTGCTGCTGTGGTCTTCTTCGCCGTGCTCGCCTTGGTCGCAGTCTTGCGGCCGCGGGCGGGCTTCTTCTCCTTGGTCGGGCAGTCCATGTTGACGCAGATACGCCACGGACCGCGCGCCGTGTTGACCACCACGATGGGAGCGCCGCACTCGGGACAGGTCTCGCCCGTCGCCTCGAGCTTGCCGCGCGCCGGCAGCGGATAGCTTACGCCGCAGTCATCGTAGTTGGTGCAGCGGATAAAGCGCTTGCCGCTCTTTTCGCTCTTGTGCGCGATCAGGTCGCCATGGCGTCCTGCCTCGGCGCACACCTTGCACTCGCCCACCTTAAGATCGGGCTCGTAGTTGGTGGGGCACGTGGGGTTCACGCAAATCTCGAAGGCCTTCTGGCGGAACGGCTGGCACTTAATGCGCGGCGCGCCGCACTCGGGGCACACGGCCGCCTCGCCCTCGAGCGGGCTTACCTTGACGCCGCTCGGCACCGGATAGGTCACGTCGCAGTCGGGCCAGCCCATGCAGCCGATAAAGCTGCCGCGGGTCTTGGCGCTCGTCTTCATAACCAGGTCCTTGCCGCACTTGGGGCAGGCGCCCACGCGCGCATCGGCCGTGACGGCGTCGCTAATGGCGTCGCCCAGCTCCTGTGTGTGCTTGAGCAGCTCGTCGAGCACGCCAGCCAGCAGCGCGCGCGAGTGCGTCACGACATGCTCTTCGGTATCCTCGCCGCGCTCCACACGGGTCATATCGCCATCGAGCTCGCTGGTCATATCGGGGCTCGTGATGCGCGGGGCAAACTGCGTCAGCGCGTCGATGATGGCGATGCCCAGCTGGCTCGGCTCCACGGGATCGTTTTTGAGGTAGCGCACGGCGTACAGACGCTCGATGATGCTCGCACGCGTGGACTTGGTGCCCAGGCCGCGCTTCTCCATCTCCTGCACGAGCTTGCCCTGGCTGTAGCGCGCGGGCGGCTCGGTCTGTTTGGCCTCGAGCTTAATGTCGAACACGTCGACCGTATCACCCTGCTCCAGCGGCGGCATCTGCTCGTCGCGCTTAAGGCCGTACGGGTATGCCTCGCGGAAACCCGGGGTCACGAGCACGTCGCCCGAGGCCACGAACGGCTCGCCGTTCACATCGAGCTCGAGCTTGGTGTTCTCGATGGTCGCGGGTCCCATGAGCGTCGCCAGGAAGCGACGGGCGATGAGGTCGTAGAGCTTACGCTGGCCGCCGTCGAGCGTGGACGGATCGCCCTCGCCCGTGGGATAGATAGGTGGGTGGTCGGTGGTCTCGACCTTGCCGCGCGTGGGCTTCATGGGGCCGGCGAGCACCTTTTTGCACACGGGCGCCAGCGCCGGGTTGATCTTTGCCAGGTCGCTCACCACGGCGCCCAGATCGAGCGTCGCAGGGTACACGGTATTGTCGACACGCGGGTAGCTGATGAGGCCCGCCATGTAGAGGGACTCGGCGATGCGCATGGTACGCGCAGGCGAGATGCCCTCGGCTGCGGCAGCAGCCTGCAGCGAGGTGGTCGCAAACGGCGTGGGCGGCTGCTGCTTACGCGAGCGCTTGGTCACCGCGGCAACGGTCGCCGTCGCGACACCGTCGACATGGCCGTATGCCGTCTCGGCAGCATCCTTGTCGGTAAAACGCGCCGTCTTGTGCGCGATCTTAAAGCGGTCGTCCTCGGCAGCGCCCTGCGCGGCACCCATGCCGCGAATCTGCCAATAGTCCTCGGGCACAAACGCCATGCGCTCGCGCTCGCGCTCGACCACCAGGGCAAGCGTCGGTGTCTGCACGCGGCCGGCGGAGCGCACGTTGCCAAAGCCGCCAAACTTGGCGAGCGTCAGGTAACGCGTGAGCACCGCACCCCAGATAAGGTCGATGTGCTGACGGCTCTCGCCTGCGTCGGCCAGGTTCTGGTCGAGCGAGACGAGATTATCGAAGGCGTGCGTGATCTCGGCCTTGGTAAACGAAGAGTACTGGGCGCGGGCAACCGGCAAGTCGGGCGCAACCTCGCGCACCTTGTTGAGGGCGTCCGAACCGATCAGCTCGCCCTCGCGGTCGAAGTCCGTGGCGATGATGACGCTATCGGACTTTTTAGCGAGGTTCTTGAGCGAACGAATGAGCTCCTTCTCGGCCGGCAGCTTAATGACGGGCGCCCAGGTGAGATAAGGCAGGCTCTCGAGCTTCCAGCCCTTGATGGAGATACCGTCGGCAAGGAACGGCTTACGCTTGGTGTCGTAGGGCGGACGAGCCAGGCCATCGGGCATGTCAGCCGGCAACATCTCACCGTCCTCGGTGACCGAATACCAACCCAACTTTTTATCGAACAGCACGCTGTCGCAAAAATCGGGTGCAAGGATGTGACCGGCAAGGCCGATGGTCACGCACTCCTCGCCCTTCCACTCAAAACGGTAGATGGCGGTGTTGTACACCTTGTCCTTTTTGGGCTTACCCGTGGACAGCCGCTCGGCGATCTGACGCGCGGCGTCGTTTTTCTCGGCGATGATGAGCTTCAAAAGAGGCTCCTATCTCGTATCTCTGCGGCTACGCCCGCCCGTATGGCGGCCGACTTACGCCCTTGCTTGCTCAATCTGCCCGATGAGCCAATCGCACCAGGCATCCATGCCCTCGCCCTTGCGCGCGCTCACGGCAAACCGCGGCGCCTGCGGATTGAGGTCATCGAGTGTCTTAGTATACCTATCCATGTCAAAATCGAAAGCCGGAGCCACGTCGACCTTGTTGAGCAGCTGCGCGCCGGCGTGTTGGAAGATGCCCGGGTACTTGATGTGCTTGTCGTCGCCCGCGGGCACCGAGAGGATCATGATGGACAGGTTCTCGCCCAGGTCAAAGTCGACTGGGCAGACCAGGTTACCCACGTTTTCGATAAAGATGACGTCAATATTTTCCAGACCCACAGCCTGATCGAAGGCGTCGACGGCCTCCATAATCATGTTGCCCTCGAGGTGGCACAGGCCGCCCGTGTTGATCTGGATGGCGGGCATGCCGGCTTCCTTCATGGTAATGGCATCGACATCCGAGGCGATATCGCCCTCGATGACGGCGCAACGCAGGCCCGCCTTGTCGTGCAGGCGCTCGTTGGTGCCCAAAATCGTGGTGGTCTTGCCCGAACCGGGGCTCGACAGCACATTGATCACATAGGTGTTTGTCTCTTTAAATCGTTGACGCAGCTGATCTGCCAGGCGCTCGTTGCGCGACAGAATCGGCGACGCGATATCAATCGTTTTCTCGGCCATATTCGGCACTCCTTACTTTGGCCCCTTTATACCCCATCACCAGATGGCTAGCGGGCTAATCGTCGGGGGTTTCGATTTCGATACTTGCGATGACGAGCTCGCGGCCGTGCAACAGGCGCACGTTGGCGCCGCCACATTGGGGGCAGCGGCAATGGAAGCGATCGTGGTCGAAAACCTCGCCGCAGTCCAGGCACTCGCTTTGTGGATGGACCTCCTCCACGGCAAGCTCGCAGCCTTGCGTGAGCGGATCCTCGTCGCGAAACGTCTCCCACGCAAAGTCGAGCGCCTCGCGCACAACTTCGGTCATATCCCCGATACGCAGCGTTACCAAAACGGCGCGCGAGGCCCCCGCCCCACGCGCCGCGCGAATCACTGTATCGAGTATGCCGTTGACAATGCCAACCTCGTGCATACCGATTTACTCCTCGTCATCCTCATCGTCCGAGAACAGGTCCAGACGACTCACAAACAAGCCCTCCTTGCCCTCGCGCGCGGTGATGACCACACGGGCGATGGCGAGCGAGATCTCGTAGAGCGAGAGCAGGGCGCCGTACATAAGGCCCAGCGTAACGGGCGAGCCGTCGGGCGTAATCACAGCCGACCCCACAAGCAGGCCCACGTACACGTAGCGCCAGGCGCCGCGGAAGGCCGCGTAGGACACGATGTGGAAGACGGACAGGTAGAAGATGATGAGCGGCAGCTCAAACGCCACGCCAAAGCCGATCATAAAGAGCAGCTCCATGTTGACGTAGTTCTCCAGATCGGGCAGCGCCGTAGCGACGGCCGAGGTCTCGCCGATGAGCCACTCAAAGCCCGCAGGAATGATGATGAAATAGCAGAAGATTGCGCCCAGGAAGAACAGCACCGTCGAGGCAAGCACCGTGGGCACGACCCACTTGCGCTCGTTGGGACGCAGTGCCGGCAGGAAAAATGCCAGAATCTGCCAGATGATCATGGGCGTGCACATGACCACGGCCATCTTGATGGCCAGCGAGAAGCGCAGGCCAAAGCCGCCGAGCGTGGTGGTGATGTAGAACTTACCGTCCGGCACAAAGGAGCGGATGGGGTCTTCCAGGATGTCGAGCACCACGGGCGTGGCGAAATACAGCACGATGGCGGCGGCAAACACCGACACGACCACGATGGTCAGGCGGCGACGGAGCTCGCCCAGGTGATCGAAGAGCGGCATGCGCGCAGGTCCGATAGGCATTACTCATCGCCTCCCTTCGGGGCATCGGCGGTGGCAGCCTCGGCAGCGGCGTCGTCCTCGGCCTCGAGCTCGCGAGCGAGCTGGTCGACGACGGCCTTGCGCTTGCGGGGACGACGGGCGTAGAGATCGGCCGTCGTGGGCTCTGCCGGCTCGGGCTCGGGCTCCGGCTCTGCAGCAGGTTCGGGATCGACGGTGGCAGCGGCAGGCTCGGCCTTGGCGGGCTCGGCCTCATCAGCAGCGCCTTCGCCCTCGGTGGCACCCTCGCTTGCGGCCTTCTCGGCGGCAAGGCGGGCACGGCGCTCGGCAAAGGTCTCCTTCTTTGCGGGCGCAGCCGTCTCGACGGCATCCTCGTCCGCATCGGAATCGTCATCGACGGCAGCCTTCTTGGGCTTGACCGGGGCCGACGCGGCTTCGCTTACCGGATCGATGATCTCGGACTGAACAACGGCCGTCATCTTTTCCTGCGTCTCGCGGAACTGACGGATGGCACGGCCGATCGTGCGGCCCATCTGCGGGAGCTTATCCGGGCCAAACAGCAAAAAGCCGAAGACCACGATGATTGCCAGCTCACCCTCTCCAATACCAAACACACATACCTCCAAGGCTCGATGTGAGTCGAGCCCGCACCGCGCCATTCGGCCGGAACTCGTCTATTCATTCGGTCAAGTATAGCGCCCGGACGCCAAAACGTCCGAGCGCATCACAAACATATGCCAAACGGCACGGCCCTTTTTGGGGCAGGGCTTATGCCGCCGTGATCGAAATCTCCTGGTCGACGCCCAACAGCTGTACCACGCGCATCACCGGAGGCTGAACGTTGACGCAGCTAAAACGCTTTCCGTGGTCGTCCGCATGGTGGGCGGCACCCACGAGCACGCCAATACCCGTGGAGTCGATGTAGCTCACCTGGGCAAAGTCGAGCTCGACGGCCTCGGTGGGCTGCTCAAGCGCCAGATCGATGGCATTGCGCAGGCTGTCGGCATTAGAAATATCAATCTCGCCGGTCACCTTAATGGTGTAGAGCTCCGGCGTGGGGTTGGTGGAAATACCCAAATCCATGTATATGCTCCTTTGCGTATCGAGGGTGCGGATGGTACGGAATCGCGCGTATTAGGCGCGCTCGGCGCGCGCGAGCTCGGCAGCGACCAGCTTCACAGCCAGCACCAAAACATCGAGCGCGGCCTCCAGGTCCTCGACCGTGGGATAGCTCGGCGCGATGCGGATGTTGGTGTCGCGCGGATCCTTGCCATAAGGCCAGGTGGCACCAGCCGGCGTAAGCTTAACACCCAGCTCGGCGCAGAGCGCCGCAACCTTCTGGGCCGAGCCCTCGGGACCATCGAAACTCACAAAGTAGCCGCCGCGAGGATGCGTCCAGGTAGCGCAGCCCGTCTCGCCCAGGCCCTCGGTGAGCTTGCGCTCAACCGCCTCAAAGCGCGGGCGCAAAAACTCGGCATGCTTCTTCATGTGCTCCTTGACCGCCTCGATAGTGGGAAGGAAGCGAACGTGGCGCAGCTGGTTGAGCTTGTCGGCGCTGATGAGGCCGGCCTTCAGACACTTGGAGAACTCGGCGATGACCGCGGGGCTCGCGCCGATAAAGCCGATACCGGCGCCCGGGAAGGTGATCTTGGACGTCGAGGCAAAGGCCACCACGCGATCCTCGGTGCCCGCCGCGCGGGCGAGGTCAAAGATGTTGGCGAGCTCGTCGGTCTCGTCGTACAGGTCGTGCACGCAGTAGGCGTTGTCCCAGAAGATGCGGAAATCGGGCGCGGCCGTGGGCATCTCGACCAGGCGGCGCACGGTGTCCTCGCTAAAGGTGATACCCGTGGGGTTGGAATACTTGGGCACGCACCAGATACCCTTGATGGAATCATCGGCGGCAACGAGGCGCTCGATCTCGTCCATATCGGGGCCGTTGTCGGTCATCGCGACGGGAACGTTCTCGATGCCCAGGTCGGCGGTGATGCCAAAGTGACGGTCGTAGCCGGGGACGGGGCACAGGAACTTGACCTTCTTGCCGTCGTGCGCGGCCTCGTAGGCATCCCAGGGCTCGCTGCCGCACGAGCCGCAGCGCCAGAACATGCCGGCGATGTCATGCTCAATCAGCAAGCTCGACGAACCCAGTACGAGCGTCTGCTCGGCGGGGCAACCCAGGAACTCCCCCGCCAGCTTGCGTGCCGAGGGAATGCCCTCAAAGCAGCCGTAGTTGGAGCAGTCGACGTTGCCGTCGTGCAGATCGGCATCGGCATTGAGGATATCGAGCATGGGTCGAGAGATGTCCACCTGGGAGGGCGACGGCTTGCCGCGGGCCATGTCGAGCGCCAGGCCCTTGGCCTTGACCTCGGCAACCTCGGCTTTGAGCGCCTCGATGGCGGCATCGAGTTCGGTGGTTTCCATCTTCTGGTAGATCGTCTGCATGGGTGCGACCTTTCGCAAAGCGGGACGTTGCAGTTCGTCTAAGTATAGACCGCCACCGCTGCAACGGCATGAAGCCGTGATAGATTAAGTTCATCGCAATGAATTATGAATCGCCGCGCATGCCAGCGCGGGGCGCCAAAGGAGGCACTATGGAATACGGATCGTTCCAGGCCGAGGAATTCGGCGACCTGCAGCGCCTGGTCGACGGGCTGTTTTACGACCGCCGCGCCATCGACCGCCTGGATCTCATCGTACAGGCCGAGATCTTGGACCTGGCGCCCGATCTCATGGAAATCGTGAACCTTTTGCCGCCCGGTTACTACGACCGCCAGTCACTTTGCGACCAGCTCAACTCCGCCTTGGCCGCCCACGGCTGGGGCGCCATCTACGGCACCGTGGAATAAACCTAGTCATTGGGGCCTGTGGTCAAAAAATAGCAAATATGAGTACTGTTACTTTTTTAGTAACAGCGATTTTGAATTAAAAAGGCCAGTCTTGGCCTATTGTGTCCGGTTTTGGAAGGATGCATCGGCATTTTTCGTCCAGCCACGCAATCGTTAATGCACAGACAGAATAGATTTGTACATTATTTTTCGCGCCTAAAATGAAACGCCGTTTGTGACAGTACTCACAAACGGCGTTTTTTGGCCACTGGGGTGTCCGGCAGGTGGCAAGTACCACTCAAAACCGCGTTTTACACGCGCTCGAGCAGGCTCTGGCGTCTGTTTCTACGCGCCTACTCGTTCTTGGGCGCGGGGTGTTTGCAGACCACGCTCATGTAAATCATGCCGAGCACGGCAGCGGTGACCGAACCGGCAAGGATGGCGGCCTTGGCAGCCAGAACCTCAAACTGGGCCGTCGGGAAGGCAAGGCCGCTGATGAGAATCGACATGGTAAAGCCGATGCCGCCCAGAATACCCACACCGGCAATCATGTGCCAGTTGACATTGTGCGGCAGCTCGCAGGCCTTGAGCTTGACCAAGGCGAACGTCATGCCAAAGATACCGATCGGCTTACCCAGCAGCATGCCAAAGTACACGCCGAGCGTCACCGGGTCGGTGAGCAGCGTGCTCATGTCCACGCCCACCAGGCGAACCTGCGCGTTGACAAACGCAAAGATCGGCAGGATCACAAAGTTAACCGGCGTGGAGATCAGACGCTCCATGCGAATGAGCGGCGGGGTCACGCGGTGCATGACGCGCTCGACCTTGGTGGTCGAGACGGTAAAGTCATGCTGGCCCAAGATGTGCGCCTCGTCGTCGTAGCGGTCGTCGAGCAGCGGCAGGCACTCGCCCAACCAATCGGTGAGGCTATCGAGCTTGACGCCGCACTTGGCCGGGATGGTAAAGGCCAAGATGACGCCAGCAAGCGTGGCATGTACGCCGCTCTTGAACATGCAGAACCACAGCAGCAGGCCCAGCACCGAATACGGGGCGAGACGGTAGTGCTGCGTCTTGTTGAGCCACACGAGCGCGCAGGTCACAAGCGCGGCGGCGCCCAACCAAAACGGATTGGGGCTCTGACCGTAGAAGATGGCGATGGCGGCGATGGAAATGAGGTCGTCGGCGATGGCGAGCGTCGAGAAGAACACGCGCACGCCGTTGGGCACGCGGTTGCCCAAAAGCGACAGCACGCCCAGCGCAAAGGCAATATCGGTTGCCATGGGAATGGCCCAGCCGTTGTGCGCGCCGGCATGGTTAAAGATCAGATAGATGCAGGCGGGAACGACGACGCCGCCCACGGCCGCCAGCATGGGAAGCATAGCCTGGCGCGGGTTCTTGAGCTCGCCGACCGTCATCTCATACTTGAGCTCAATGCCCACCAGCAAAAAGAAAATCGCCATGAGGAAGTCGTTGACGAATAGCTCAACGGTGAGACCGGCCGTAAGGTTGCCCAGACCCACATACAGCGGGGTCTCCAAAAAGTGATGGATGGCCTCGTAGGCATCGGTATTAGCGCAAATGACGGCGGCGATGGCGGCGAAGACCATGACGGCGGCGGAAATCGTGCCGTTCTCGGCGATGCGCTCCCAGATGTCGTGACGTTCAAAGCGCTTGCGCTCGCGAACGTTGAACAGCTGCTCAGTTGCTGCCATGGGCGGCTCCTTTCACGGGATGGCTCCCGTCTTAAAAAAGCACGGCCCGCCCAAGTGGCGGCGCCGCGCTCTAACGTATTACGCTTGCATCTAGCCTACCCTGCACGACAAGCACGCAGGCGTGGCCGAAAAGCGGAACCACAGGTTGAACATTATTTGCTCAACGGCACGGGCACGCCTGTCCAAGAGACGACGCGGCGCCGTGCACAAAAAACGACCGGAGCGCGGGGCGTCCGCGATCCGGTCGTGGCGTTTGGTCAACTAAACCTAGCAGGCGGCCATGATGGGGGCAGCAACCTGCTTCTTACGGGAGAGGACGCCCGGCATCCAGACGCCGTCGTGCTCGTCGGCAATGCCCAGGCCCTTCTGAGCAGCCTCGGTCTCGCCCTCGAGCAGGACCTGCGAGCCCTCCTCCATGATGTCGGTGATGCACAGGACAATGCCGTCAGCACCCTTCTCGGCGGCGTAGGCGCGCATGGCCTCGCGGATCTCGTCGATCATACCGAGCGCACGGCTCTTGTCGACGGTCTCGTACTGGCCGATGAGCAGCTTCTTGCCGGCGGGCTCGAACATCTTGATGTCGTTGCCAACCATCTCGGCTGCGGTGAAGGAGCCGGACGGGCGGGTGAGGAAGACCTCCATGCCAAACTTGACCGGGTCGACGCCCACCTGCTCGCCGAGCTTGGCGGCGACGGCGCGGTCGACATCGGTGGTAGTGGGGCTCTTGAGCATGAGCGTGTCGGTCATCATGGCCGAGAGCAGCAGCTTGGCCTGAACGTCGGAAAGCTCAACGCCGAGCACGCCGGCGAGTTTGGTGACGATGGTGCAGCTGGAGCCCCAGGGCAGGCAGATGTAGTGCAGCGGGCCGGCGGTCTCGAAGTCGCCGATGCGGTGATGATCGACAACGCCAAAGACCGTGGCGTCCTTAAGGCCGGCGACGGACTGGGCAGACTCGTTGTGGTCGGTGAGGACGACGAGCTGACCAGCCTCGACGGACTCGATCACGCGGGGCTCGGCGATGCCGGCGTCGGCGAGCAGCTTGGCGGACTCGGCCGGAAGCTGACCAAGGGCGCAGGCCTCGTAGGTGTTGCCGGCATACTCAACCTGGTTGAGCAGCTGGGACAGGACGACGGCGCTCATGATGGCGTCGTTATCGGGGTTCTGGTGACCAAAGACAAGAACGTTTGCCATGGATATCCTCCACTTGATATGTGTACTTGGACGTAGCTATGGTAGCACGCCGTTGCCGAGCCTTCGCAGACGGAAGGGCCACGGCATATTTTGGGGCGCAGGCACGGGGGCCAAGGCTGTCCCTTTTGCACCATGTTGGTGCAATGTAACCTGTCCCCCTTGCACCAGCTATTTACCGGCAGCGCGCAGGGCTACGTAGGCGGCACCGATGATGCCGGCGTCGTTTCCGAGCGAAGCGACCTTAATGGGCGTCTCGCGCGAGGCGGAAAGCGCGTACTGCTTAAAGTGCTCGCGAACCTTGTCGAGGTAGACATCGGCCGAGGCGGAGGCGCCGCCGCCGATGAGGAACATCTCGGGATCAACCACGTTGGCAATAAGCGCCAGTGCGCGGCCGAGATAGTCGGCCATGGTATCGGCCGCGGCCAGCGCGAGCTTGTCGCCCTCGCGGCAGGCCTGGAACACGTCCTTGGAATCGGAGGGGCCGGTCAGCTCGATGGGCTCGACGCCCGCCTTCTTGCACTCGGCAAGGTAGTTGCTCACCACGCCGGTGGCGCTGGAATACTGCTCCAGGTGGCCATGGCCGCCGCAGCCGCAGGTGCGCTCCTCGGCCGGGTTCAGGCACATGTGGCCAATCTCGCCGCCAGCACCCACAACGCCCGATACCACGTCGCCGTTAACGATAACGCCGCCGCCCACGCCGGTACCAATGGTGACCATCACCACGTTCTGTACGCCCTTGGCAGAGCCGAGCCAGGCCTCGCCCATAGCAGCGGCGTTGGCGTCGTTCTCGTACTTAACGACCGCGTCGGGGCAGTGCTCCTGGATGGCGATCTTGAGCTCGGGCAGGTTGATGGCGATGTTCGCCTTGACCTTGGCATCGCCCGATGCCGGGATGGGGCACGGAACGGCCAGGCCAATGCCCGACACAAAGGCACGCGGAATCTGGGCCTTGGCGACCACCTGGTCGATAGCCTCGGTCACCGCGGCAAAGCCCGCGGCGTCAACGATAGGAGGCGTGGGCACGCTGGCCTTGGCAAGCAGGTTGCCGTCCTCGTCGAACAGGCCCTCCTTAACCGAAGTGCCGCCGACGTCGATGCCAATGTAGTACTGCTTAGGTTCCATGGGAGCCCACCTTTCTCGTTTAAACATTGCCTGTATGGTACCGCTCCCAAGGCAAAAACCTACCAAAAAGGGACAGGTTTGTTTTGGCAGGTTTTATCTGGGGAAGCGCAGAGTACGAGATTCGGTTCGCTGGGTGTTATATCGGTTCGGCCCCGTCCTCGGACCGATCATTTCTCAACACGACACTACTCAGATGTTTATCATTTAAAACGCTCTAATTTTACAAGCGGGGCGACTATTAATTCTATCTTTCTCGAACTTTTCAATAACTCAATAGAGATACTTAGGTGTTGACTATACTTTCTTTTATTCTCAATCAAGTTGGAAAGGAGGTTCCTTGATTCCCAAATACGAGGCGATAGCTGCAGATATTCGTCGAAGCATCGAGGATGGTGCTCTTAAACCGGGCGACAAGCTTCCTACCGTCGTTGAGTTCTGCAAGCTCTATAACGTTTCCAAAATCACCGTCAAACGAGCTATTGAGCAAATCACCGAGGAAGGTCTTATTACCAGCCGACGCGGATCGGGTACCTACGTTAAGGACACGGCGGGGCTTCCCGGCCAGGCGTTTTTCCAGGGCAAAAACGACCGTGCCCAGGGTTTTTCGTATGAGCATCGCGGGGAGAAGGTGACCTCGGTGGTCTACGATTTCTCGATCGTTAATCCACCGGCGGACATCGCAGCCCAGCTGGGAATTGCCGAGGACGACTTTGCCTATCACGTCGTGCGCGTGCGTCAGGCCGATGAGAAGCCCATCGTTATCGAGTACACCTACATGCCCCTCGAGCTGATTCCAGGCCTTAAAAAGAAGGACCTGTACGGATCGGTCTACCGCTTCATCCGCGAGCAATGTGGGCTGAAGATTTCGAGCTTCCACCGTACCATTCGCGCCGTGGCAGCAACCGAGGAAGAAGCCGAGCGTCTGGACACCAAACTTGGCTCTCCCCTGCTCGAGCTCACCCAGATTGGCTTTTTGGACAGCGGCGCCGCCTTTGAGTATTCGATCTCGCGCAACGTTGGCGATCGCTTTGAGTTGCACAACGTAACGTTGGCATAGGTTTTTGTAGTCATGCGGGCGCTCGTTTTGAGCAGTTTTACGCGGCGCCCGCGCAGTGCAATGGGAGTATGAACATGTCCGATTTGATTAAACTGACGCCCATCTTCCACGAGAAGATCTGGGGCGGCCGTCAACTCGAAACCGTATTTGGTTACGACATTCCCGATGGTCCCATCGGTGAGTGTTGGGCCATCTCGGCCCACCCCAACGGTGACTGCCAGATTGCGGAGGGCCCGTATGCAGGCCACACGCTTTCGTGGCTGTGGGCCGAGCACCGCGAGCTCTTTGGCAACTGCGAGGGCAAGGAGTTCCCGCTGCTCATTAAGATTCTGGACGCCAAGGACGACCTTTCGATCCAGATTCATCCCAACGACGAGTACGCCGCCAAGCACGAGAACGGCAGCCTGGGCAAAACCGAGTGCTGGTATGTGCTGGACTGCGAGCCCGGTGCCACGATCATCGTCGGCCAGCGCGCGCATGACCGCGCCGAGGCCGCACAGATGATCGAGGACGGCCGCTGGGGCGACATGCTCAACGTACTGCCGATCCACAAGGGCGACTTTTTCCAGATTGATTCCGGTACCGTGCACGCCATCAAGACCGGCACGCTCATTTTGGAGACGCAGCAGTCGAGCGACGTGACGTATCGCCTGTACGACTACGACCGTCCCGGCACCGACGGCAAGCTGCGCCCACTGCACATTGAGCAGAGCCTCGACTGCATCGACTTTGATGCCCAGGCTCCGACCGACGGCACGATAACCGCGCCCGAGGTGGACGGCGTGACCGAGCTCGAGTCCAACCCCTGCTACACCGTCGATCGCGTGCGCGTCGACGGCAGCAAGACCCTTGACCAGCGCTGGCCCTTCATGTGCCTGTCGGTCATCGACGGCGAAGGCACCGTCTGCGGCGACCCCGTCCACAAGGGAAGCCACCTGCTGGCCCCCAGTACCGTGGACAAGATCGAGCTCGAGGGCAATATGGAACTGATTATCAGCCACCTCTAGGTCGCAACAACAACCAAAACGAAACAAGGGGCTCCCCCGTTCATCAACGGAGGAGCCCCTACTCGTATCTATATATCAGCCCACCCGGCTCTCCAGATCAAAAAGCGAACGAGCAAAGCGACGTTCGTCCAGCAACGTTATCTAAGGACCTGGGCGGGCGTATGGGGCAACATCGATCGCGAGTTCCGCACGAGCCGGAGAGCACTTAATGTGCTCTCCGTGCGAGCAGGACTGCCCGAGCAGGCGATGTTGCCCCATACGCCCGCCCAGGTCCGCCAGGATTACGACAGCTTGACGATCGGCGCGAATCCCTTCATTAGCTTTTTGGTCTGGCCGGTCTTTTCGAACTGGACCTCGATCATGTCTCCAGCGACCGAGATCACGGTACCTGTGCCAAAGGTCTTGTGGCTCACGGTATCGCCCGCGGCAAAGTCCTGCGATGCGCTGGCGCGATCGACCTTGCGCTCCACCGTCGGGGACACCTTGGACGACGGCTTTTTGGCTCGCGGCGCTCCCGAGCCAAAGGTCGAGGCAACACGGCCGGCGTCGGGCGAAACCCCACGATGGCGCTCGGTCCCGTAACTGCTGCCGCCAAAGAAGTCGTCAAAGCTCGATCCGCCGCGCGAACTGGAACCGCCGGTCGAGCGCGTATGCGAACCAAACACCTTGCCGCCATACATATCCGAGCCCATGCCCGAGCCAAAGGTGCCGTGACGGTCGCCGCGCTTCTCCCAGCCCGTGCCCTCAAAACCGGCAGAGCCGATACCGCTAAACTCGATATCCTCAAACGGAATCTCGTTGAGGAAGCGCGAACGCGGGTTGGCAGAAGTCGAGCCGTAGGTGCGACGCGTGGCCGCATAGGTCAGGAACAGGCGCTTACGAGCGCGCGTGATGGCGACGTAGGCCAGGCGACGCTCCTCCTCGAGCTTGCCCGGGTCATCGCTGCCGCCAAAGTCGTGCACGTGCGGGAAGATACCCTCCTCCATGCCGGCCACGAACACCGCGGGGAACTCCAGGCCCTTGGCGGAGTGGATGGTCATCATGGTAATGGCATGCGTCTCGCCGGCCAGGGAATCCAAGTCGGAGCGCAGGGCCAGCCACTCCATGAGTGCCGGCAGCGCCTTACAGGTGAGCGGACCATAGGTGCGCTCAATCTCGTCGGCATGCACGGCACCCGCCGGCATCCCCGTCGGCGCGGCATACGCGTTGCCCGCGATGGCGGCGGCCAGGGCATCCTGCGGCGAGAGCGCCGGGGCGGCTAGGCTATCGAGCGGATTGGAACCTGCGGCATCGCGCGCGCCGACGAGTGCCTCAAACGAGGATGCCGGGGCAGA
>CAVFEY010000003.1:0-86864 GCA_963621725.1 Firmicutes bacterium AF25-13AC | reverse complement strand
GGCAGATGGCCCCGGTTCGGGCGCGGGCGCGCTCACCGCGACGGGCTCGGGCTCGGCAGGCACGTCGGCAACACCGGCTGCGCGCAGCTCTTCCAAGCTCTCGAGCGTACCCTCGATATCCTCGTGCGTCTCCTCAAATTCGGCAGCGACGCCCAGGAATTCCTGGATGTTCTCGGCGCGGCTCTCGGACTCCATGGTGCCCTCGGCACGGAAAGCCTGCAGTAGGCCCGTCTTATCGACAATCATCTCGACAACGTCCTTGAGCTCGCCGTCCATGCGGCGACCCTCGCGCACCAGCGACACAAAGCTCGACAGGCCATTGCGCACCTTGGCGCTAAACATACCGGTCTCGGCGCACGCGATCTCGCAGGCCTGGAAGAACGAGCAGCGGTTGTCGCGCGCCAGCTGCTCGATCTTTTGGATCGAGGTGGAACCGATGCCGCGGCGAGGTGTGTTGATGACGCGCTTGACGCTCATCTCGTCGGCCGGGTTCACGATCATCTTAAGATAGGCCATGACGTCGCGGATCTCGGCACGGTCGAAGAATCGCGTGCCGCCCACGATCTTGTAGGGCACGCCTGCGCGCAGAAACATATCTTCGAGGATACGCGACTGGGCGTTGGTGCGGTAGAACACGGCGATGTCGTCGTAGCTCGTGCCCTTGGAATGCAGCTTTTCGATCTCGCCAGCAATCCAGCGGCCCTCGTCGCGCTCATCGCTTGCCTGGAAGGCCTGAATCTTCTCGCCGTCGCCCTCGGCCGTAAACAGGCGCTTGTCCTTGCGCTGCGAGTTATGGCGAACAACGGCATTGGCGGCGCTCAGGATGTGACCCGTGGAGCGATAGTTCTGCTCCAGCTTGACGGTCTTGCAGTTTTTAAAGTCCTTCTCAAAGTCCAGGATGTTGGTGATGTCGGCGCCACGCCAGCTATAAATGGACTGGTCATCGTCGCCCACGACCATGAGGTTTTGGTACTTAGCGGCCAGCAGGTTGGCGATCTCGTACTGGACGTGGTTGGTGTCCTGATACTCGTCGACGCTAATGTAGCGGAAGCGCTCTTGGTACTTGTCGAGCACCTCGGGGCGGGTTCGCAGCAGCTCGAGCGTGCGCACGAGCAGGTCGTCGAAGTCCATCGCATTGGCGGCGCGCAGGCGGCGCTCCAGCTCCAGGTAGACCTGCGCGGCCTTTTTGTCATTGGGGCTGTCGGCGGATTTGAGCATGTCCTCGGGCCCGACCATGGCGTTTTTGGCCGAGCTGATCTTGCTGCGGATCATGTTGATGGGGAACTGCTTTTGCTCAATGCCGAGCGCCTGCATAATGTCACGCACCATGCGCTTTGAGTCGTCATCATCGTAGATGGTGAACTGACCGGTGTAGCCCAGCAGGTCGGCGTCCTCGCGCAGCATGCGCACGCACATGGCGTGGAAGGTGCACACCCACATGCCGCGGGTACCGGTGGGAATGAGTGCCGCCAGACGCTCGCGCATCTCGGCCGCGGCCTTGTTGGTAAACGTGATGGCCAAGACCTGCCAAGGCTTAACACCCAGGTCGCCGAGCATATGCGCGATGCGGAAGGTCAGGACGCGGGTCTTGCCCGAGCCAGCACCGGCGAGCACCAGCAGCGGTCCCTCGGTGGTCAGGACCGCCTCGCGCTGGGCGGGATTCAGACTATCGATATCGACGAGCGGCTTGGCGGGCTTGGGCGCCGGAGCCGGGGCGTCGTAGATGTCGAGCGGAACGAGCTCGGGTTCCGGCGCGGCGGGGGCGGTGTACGCATCGAGCGGCACGGGTTCCGGCGCGGGCGGCACGGGCGCGGCAGTGTTCTTTTCCCAGGGCAGGGGCTGGGTCATGGGCGACTCCTCATCTGACGGACGGCGCGCCTGCGGGCAGCGCCATAGTTTGAGCCGTACCAGTATACCGAGCCGCGCGGACACCGACGCAAATCACACCACGACTCCGTGCGCCACCACCACCCAAGCATCACCAAATAAGTTGCGGTGAAATAGTTCCTGAAACCAGCCTTCTGGCCCCCAAACAGGAACTATTCCACCGCAACTTCGATTGGCTCGGAGGGATAGAATATGTACCATTTCTACCCCGTCCCCACATGGCAGGAGGGTTGCTGTGAAGCATAGGGTGCTCTATTACATGGTCGATGGTTCGACCGAGGCGGGTCAGGCGGCGCTCGACACAATCGAAGGTGGCGATCAGATTGAGCTGGTGGGCTGCGCGCACGAGCCCAATGTCTGCCCCACCGTCGAGCAGCTGGCAGGCTGCGAGGGCTTTGTCGGCGAGTTCGGCCCCGTCGATGATGCATGTGCCGACGCCATGGCCGCCACGGGGATGCGCATTGTCTCGAACATGTCTATCGGCCTTAACCACGTTGCCGTCGAACTCCTAGCCTCTCATGGCATCACCGTCACCAACTGCCCTGGGTACTGCTCAGACGACGTCGCTCAACACACCATCGCTTTGATGCTTGACCTGATGCGCCAAGTTACGTTTCTTAACCGCGATGTGCGTGACGGCGTTTGGAATCCACTTGCCGGTTATACCATGCACCGCACGCAGGGTCGCACACTGGGGCTTGTCTTTTTTGGCAGCATCGCGCGTGCCGTGGCGCCCATCGCACAAGCGCTTGGCATGAAGGTGCTGGTGTGGGCGCCGACCAAGAGTGCAGAAGAGCTCGCTGCGGCAGGCTGTGCCAAAGCACAAACGCTCGATGAGTTACTCGGCACATCGGATATCGTCAGTCTGCACTGTCCCCTGATTCCAGAGACCGAAAAACTCATCGGCAAGCGCGAGCTTGCACTCATGAAGACCACGGCATTTTTGATTAACACGGCCCGCGGGCCCATCGTGGATGAGGATGCCCTGGTCGCCGCGTTGAACGAGGGCATCGCCAGCGGTGGCACGCGCGGCATCTGCGGCGCCGCGCTCGACGTACTCGCCGACGAGACCGCGCCCAACCAGGCCCTGATCGCGCATCCGCGCTGCATCGTCACACCCCATTGCGCCTACAGCACGCAGGAAGCCTACGACACCGTCCGTCGCATGTCGCTACAGGCCGTAGTAGACAAGCTCGTCTTTAACCGCAAGCCCAAGCACACCGTGGCCGAATAATTAGTGCAAAGAGGTCGGGTTTGTCTGTACCAAGTTGGTGCTAAGTAACTTGACCCCAATGCACCAAAAAAGTTGCGGTGAAATAGGGACTGTTGGAGCCTTCAACAAGGCCTTTCAATCCCTATTTCACCGCAACTCCGATAGATATCGCGTATTCGAATACGGCAGCGAGCGGCTGCCAGAGCGACTACTAAGCTAGAGGCCGAGCATCGGCTCCAGGACAAAGAAGTACGCGAGCACCACGATGCCCAGGATGATGCGGTAAACACCGAAGCACTTAAAGTCGTGACGGCGGACGAAGCCCATGAGCCACTTGATGGCGATGAGCGAAACCACAAAGGCCACAACGCAGCCCACGCCCAAGATAGCGACCTCGTTGGCGCCGAACGTGCCGCCCTTGATGAAGTACTTGACCAGCTTGAGCGCACTCGCGCCAAACATGACAGGGATGGCCAGGAAGAACGTAAACTTGGACGCCACCGAACGCGTGCAGCCCAAAAGCAGGCCACCGATGATGGTAGAACCGGAACGAGACGTACCAGGCACCAGCGAAAGCACCTGGAAGCAGCCGATACCCAGCGCAGTCTTCCAACTCAGGTCCTCGAGCGTGGCGATGGAGCCAAAGTCCAGATTCTCGTCATCGTCCTCATCCTCAGCGGTAGCCGCGGCGGGCGCCGCAAAGTGCGCACCGGCGGGACGTCCGCCCGCCACCACAGCACGAGAACCAAACGAACCGGCAAGAGCGGCCTGGTCGCGCTTGTTCGCGCGCCAGTTCTCGATCACGATAAACAGCACGCCGTACACAATGAGCGCCAGCGCCACGACGGGAGCATTGTAGAAATGCTCCTCCATCCAGTCGTTGAGCGGCAGACCGATCGCCGCGGCGGGAATGCAGCCGAGCACAATCTTGCCCCACAGCACCCAGGTGTCGCGACGGCCCTCCTTGCCCTTGCTGGGAGAAAACGGGTTAAGGTCGTAGAAGAACAGGACGCAGACGGCCAAAATGGCGCCAAGCTGAATCACGACCAGGAACATATTCCAGAACGTCTCGCTCACGTTCATCTTGACGAACTCGTCCACCAAGATCATGTGACCGGTCGACGAAACGGGCAGCCATTCGGTGATGCCCTCGACCAGGCCCATGAAGGCAGATTTTAGAAGCTCGATAATATCCAAAGGGACCCCCTCGTTAGACACCCGCCGGTAGATGTTCTGCGGACGATGCGGGCGATGTCCCATTATCAACCGTTGGCAGTGCGACCGCGCCTGCCCTTACCAAAAAACTCGCCCGTTCACAGAATTGCGAGCGGTCAAACCGAAATCCTTGGGTATAACTGCAACAAGATAAAGTGTCCGGCGGCCAACGCGCCCGCGCCCGCCCGACGCACGAGCCCCACGCCCGTGCGATAGACCAAGGAGGAAACCATGAACGAGGGCTACACCAAGGTATTTGTTTCACTCGACGGTACTGAGCAGCAGGATTTTGTGCTCGCACGCGCCATCAAGGTCGCCGCGAACAACGGCGCTAAGCTGATCATCGGCCACGTCATCGACTCCACCGCGCTCGAGAGCGCCGGTTCCTATCCGGTCGACCTGGTCAACGGCTTGGAGGAGGCCTTTAACAACTCCATCGCCAAGCAGCTCGAGGAGGCCAAAGCCAATCCCGACATTCCCGAGGTCGAGGTCATGATTCGCACCGGCCGCATTCGTGAGACGCTCAAGGATGAGATGCTCGACGTGGTCAAGCCCGATCTGGTGCTCTGCGGCGCCCGCGGCCTGTCCTCAATTAAGTACGCGCTCCTGGGCTCGATTTCGACGTTCCTGCTGCGCAATACGGACTGTGACATTTTGGTCGTGAAGTAGGTTCCTTCCCGCCGGCGCAAGGCCTGCGGGGTTATCACGCCGACGTCCTCGCCGCTTCGCGGCTGCGGGATGTCGGCTTAGATAACCCCTCCCGGCCTTGCGCCTTCGTCACCGTACTTCAGCGAGTTGGCTGATAAGAAAGATGGCGTGCCGCCCCGTTTGGGGCGGCACGTTTTTGTTATAGGAGATTCATTTGAGCCTCATGGCTATGTTCCCGTTCGGGAACATAGCGCCAGTTGCTTCAGCTATATTCCCGAACGTGAACATAGCCCAGAGAAAAACAGCAAGAGCGCGCCTATTCGAAGTATTGGAACTTGTTCGTCGAGAAGGCAAACGTGACGATGAAGCCTTCGCCGGGCTCGGATGCTGCGGTGACGTCGATGCCCATCTTGGAGCACAGACGTGCCACCAGGTAGAGGCCGATGCCCGTTGCGCGCCTGGTGGTGCGACCGTTGTCGCCGGTAAAGCCCTTCTCGAACACGCGGGGCAGGTCGGCCGCGCTCACGCCGCAGCCGTTGTCCGCGACGGTAAGCTCGATGCGCTCGCTTGCCAGGCCCTCGTCCAGCAACGCGCCCGAAAACGTGATCTTCGCACCATCCTCACGCGCGTATTTGATGCTGTTCTGGATGAGCTGGCCCAAGATAAACTCGAGCCACTTCTCGTCGGTAAAGACCTCAAAGTCGAGGTTCTCGCACACCGGCGCCACGTGCGCCGCGATGAGCTCGCGCGCGTTGGCCTTAATGGCATCCGTCACCAAGGTCTTAAGATCCCAGCGACGAATCAGGTAGTCGCGCTCCACGACTTCCGAGCGCGCGTAGTACAGCGCCTGATCGATATAACGCTCCACGCGAGCCAGCTCGCGACCCAGGTCATCCACACGCGACAGGTCGTCTTCGCTGCCGTCCAGGTTTTCCAAAATCAGGTGAGCCGCCGCCAGGGGCAACTTGGCCTCGTGGACCCAGCTCTCGATATAGTCGCGATAGTCATCGGTCTGACGCCGGCCTTCGGCAACCTCGTCGCAGGCAGCTTTGCCCACCCGGCGCAAGACCTCGTACTCGAGCTCGCCCTCGGCATAGGTCGGGCATTGCACCATCTCCTGCACCCATGCGGGGCTTTCCAGCTCCTCGGCCGCGCGCTCCAGCTGATGCAGAAAACGACGACGGCGCGCATACTCGATCACAATGCCGAGCATGCCAAAGACAAAGGACACGCCGACCGCCACGACCATGATGGAGACGGGAGCACCGGCGACCGTCAACACAAAGCAGCTCAGCAGCACACCGCACGTCCACACGGCGACGGGAAGCAGCGCATCTTTAAAAAACTTGGCAAACGACATGACCGGCCCCTAGACCGAATAGCCCTGGCCGCGGTGCGTCGTCAAATACCCCTTGATGCCGATTTTTTCGAGTGTGGTGCGCAGGCGGTTGATGTTAACGGTAAGCGTGTTGTCGTCCACGAAGGCGTCGGAGTCCCACAGGTCCTGCATGATGGCCGGACGCGAGACGATCTTGCCCGCGCGACCCAAGAGCAGCGAGAGGATACGCAGCTCGTTTTTGGTGAGCTCGGTACTGTCGCCGGTTGCCGTATTGGTGACCATGGAGCGGGCGAGGTCAAGCTCCAGTCCCTTGTGGACGAGCGTGCTGCGCTTGCCTGCCGCCGAGGTGCGACGCAGCAAGGCATTGATGCGCGCCACGAGCACACGGGCGCTGTAGGGCTTGGGAACAAAGTCGTCCGCGCCGAGCGTCATGGCCATGACCTCGTCGATCTCGGTCGTGCGCGACGTGAGGACGATGATGGGAACCTCGGATTCGCGGCGAACCTCGTGGCAGATATGCTGGCCGTCCTTGACGGGAAGCGTGAGGTCGAGCAGCACCAGGTCGGGCGCGGCGGCGAGAATATCGCGCGAGACATGCTCAAACGATTCGCATGTCTCAACCTCAAAACCGGCGCGGGCAAGGATGTCGACAAGCTCACGACGAATGGGCTCGTCGTCCTCAACGACATAAATCAGCGCCATGTGTCCTCCCGTTTCTCGTGACTTGCACTTTCCACACCATTATGCCCACGGCGTCGCAGCGATGCGACCCCGTGGGCATCTAATGTGACAATAGTGTTCGGTAGCCTTGAGAGAAAATAAGGGCCGACCGGTCCTAAACCGATCGGCCCCATCACTTCGACCTCGAGCCTCTACTCGAGCGTACGCATGTACGCAGAGATGGCGTCCAGGCCCTTCTGCAGGTCGTCGGTGTTATCGGAGTATGCATAGCCGATGCGCATGCTCTTGGGCTCCTCGAAGCAATCGCCCGGGGTGACGAGCGCGCCGGACTTCTTAATCATGTCGACGCAGAACGTCCTGGAGTCGATGTCGTAGTCGTAATACACGAGCGCGGTGGTACCCGCCTCGGGCTTGACGAACGACAGGTGCGGCTCGCTCTCGACCCACTTCTCCAGAACAGCAAGGTTCTGACGGACGATGCGACGGCTGCGCTCAAGGATCACGGAAGCGTTGCCCAGAATCAGCTCCGCCACCGACTCGCTGAATATGCCGGCGGAAATCAGGTTGTAGTCGCGATGCGAGAGCAGCGCGCGACGGAGCTCCGGACTCTTGGTGACCGCCCAGCCCAGACGCAGGCCGGCGAACGACCAAACCTTGGACATGGATGCGGTGACGACGGCCTTGTCGTACAGGTCGATTACGGACTCGCAGTACTCATCCGTCTGAGTAAGCAGGCGGTAGACCTCGTCGCAGAGCAGCCACGCGTCATGTTTGCGCGCAACCTCGACAATCGCCTTGAGCGTATCGGTGTCGAGCAGGGCGCCCGTGGGGTTGTCCGGGTTATTGATGCAGATGAGCTTGGTATCGTCGGTCACCAGGGCATCGAGCGCGTCGACGTCAACGTGGTAGCCGTTCTTACGGTCGAGCTGAAGGACATCGACCTTCGCACCGCACATCTCGGGAATCGAGTAAAGCTGCTGGTAGGTGGGCTTGACGGAGACCACGTGATCGCCCGGTTCGACGAGCGTGGAAATAACCAGGGAGTTGGCACCGGTCGCGCCGTGCGTAGGCACGATATGCCCGGGCTCGACCGTCTTATAGAGACGCGCGACCCCCTCGAGAAAGCCGGGCTGCCCCTCGATGTCTCCGTAGGTGAATCGGCGCGAGCACAGGCTATCGAGCCACGCCTTCTTATCGGTGTTCGTAAGCTCGAACAGCTGGTCGAGCGTGAGGGAGTAGACGCACGTCTCCGCAACGTTGTGGGTGCACTTGGTCTCCCACTCGTTCATCCACTGCTCGACGGCGAAATCCTTGATCTGCATTGTCGCTTCCTTTCCTTGACTTTCTTACAGTTCCACCACGGTGCCCAGCCCCGCCTCGACGGCGCGGTCGTAGGCGATTTTCGATGCCGAAAGGTCCTGAACGGCGATGCCCGACGTATCGAACACCGTCACCTGCTCGTCATCCGAACGCCCCGTAGCCGCGCCGGCGATGACTTCGCCGAGCTCCGCTTTGATGTCCTCGGGCGTGATGGCACCCTCGGCAACTGGAATCTCCAGCTCACCGGACGCGACCGATTGCTCGCGGTCGTCGACGTAAACAGCGGCACGGGCGACAAGCGCCGAGGCGAGCTCCTGCTTGCCGGGCATGTCGGCACCGACGCAGGAGATATGCGTACCGGGGCGCACCCATGCATCGGGGATAATGGGCTTGGTCGCCGGCGTGATCGTCACGATGATGTCGGCCTCTGCCGCGGCACCTTGGCCGTCGGCCGTCGCCTCGATGGAATAGGTGGATGCCTCGCGAGCATGCTCGCAGGCGCCCAAGATATGGGCGACCTCGTCTCGCATGCGCTCGACGCGGGCCTCGGGCGCGGCATCGGAAACCGGCTCCCACACCTTGACCTCACTCACTTTGGGACAGGCGGCGAGCACGCCCGCCACCATGTAGGTGCTCATGTGGCCGGCACCCGCAACAAGCAGTTTGGACGCATCCGCCCGAGCCAGCCACTTGGCACCGAGCGCAGCGGCGGCACCAGTGCGAAGTCCGGTGACAGCGGAGGCATTGAGCAGCGCCAACGGCTCGCCCGTCGCGTTGTCGCACAGCAGCGTGGTGCCAAAGATCTCGGGCAGCCCCTTTTTGGGATTCTGAGAGAACCAAGCAGTGAGCTTGAGACCGAAGAGGCCGCTTCCCGCCAACTCGCCCGAGCGGATATCCATATCGGCCACGCCGGGTTCGAACTGCTCATATACCATCGGCCACGCAACACCCTTGCCCGTTGCCTTCTGGCGATATGCCTCCTCCACGGCAGCGATTGCATCCTCGATCGTCAGCACCTTGGAAACTTCCTCGGCCGATAGCACCACCATCTGCCCCATCATCGCTCCTCTCAGCGAAAGCTTTACGTTGCTTCACTGTACGGTTTAGTAACGATGCCGCCAAGGATCATTTCTTGTTGGAATCTACAACGATTCTCAATCTGATTTTTCGTTTTATCAGCAGATATTTAAACTATTTCTCGAATCAACGGCATACGGATGTGCGATTATCCTATTTGTACCGGTACTATTTGTAGTTATTTACAAGGTGATGCTGATGCTATACACCATCTCGGACTTCTCACGGGAATATGAGGGGTCGGTCCGTCTAATCGCCGGCAGCGATGGCGTCTCGCGTGCCGTCTCCGGCGTCGGGATTCTCGATTATGAACTCATGCCCGGCCTCAAGAACAAGTACCAGCGCGTCAACTTCAGCTCAGACGAGATCGTCCTCAGCACCTTCCTCTATGCGAAGGACGACCCATACCTCATCACTGAAGCCGTGAAATACCTCGTCGCCAAGGGAACGAGCGGTCTCATCATCAAAAACGTCCTGCACATCCCGATTCCCGACCAAGCCATCCGCTACGCCAACGCGCGGCACTACCCGGTCTTTCTCACGACCGACGACTCACTGTTCTTTGACAGCGTCATCTATGAGGTCAAACGGCATATCGAGCAGCTCGCGTCCATCGACTTCGCACAGCGCGAGATCGATGCCCTGAGGACAGACGCATCGCCCGAGTCGATCTGCCGACGCATCCGAAGCCTCAACCCGTCATTTCTGGACGAAGCGGTCGCCCTGTTCGCATCGTTTGCAGAACCCCTCGACCCGCGTACGTTTTTGCAAATCGAACGTCTCTGTGCAAAATCGACCCTCGCCGGATGCCACAACATGTTGGCACCCTATGACGGAGGTTTGTTATTCGTAGCGACAAGCGACTCGGAGCAGGCGCTCGATGTGGAGCGAATCGTGCAGGCGCTCACGGAACTCATCGAGGCTAGCGGCATCGATGGCGGAGCGGAAGGGCTCGGCATCAGCGATATTCTGTTTGGAGACGAGGCGGTGGCGCAGGCGATCTCGCAGGCGATTTACGCACAGCGCCTATCTTGTCAACGAGCCGAGGGTCCCGTCCGCTATACGCAGCTCGGCATCCTGAAAACCGTGATGCCTTTTGCGGAAACCCCGGAGATGCGATCGTTCTCGGAGGCGATTCTCTCGCCGATACGCGAGCACGACAGTGAGCATGGCAGTGAGCTGGAATCCACGCTCGCCGCATTCATCGAGAACGACCGACGTATCGAGCAAACCGCCAAGCAGACTAACCAGCACCCGAACACGATTCGATATCGCCTCGATAAGGTGACAGCTCTCACCGGACTGAACTACAAATGTGCCCCGGAGATGGAGCAGCTGTCGCTCGCCTACGCCATCGAACGCGCTCGCTCGCTTCAGTAAGCTCACCCCGCCTTGAGATTAGGAGCGGCGGGCACGGAGCTTTTCGTAGCCTTCGGCGAAGAAGGCGACCGTGGCGGCGTCGGAGTCGGCGGCGTCGGAGTCGGCGGCGGCAACCACACCGTGCTCGTCGCTCACCAGAAACAGCGCACCCTTGAGCTGCGCGGGAATGTCTACGCGCGTGACCGGGATGCCCTTGGTCTGGGCCAGCTGCTCGATGAGCGTCGCCGTGCCGCACAGGCACTCGTCCGCCGGCGCCACAAAGGCCAGCTCGCCGTTATCGACGGCGGCGAGCAGCTCGGGCGCCACGCCGGTTTCGTCGGCCTCGGAGCGGGCCTCGGCGGAGCGGGCGCGTAGCGCATTAGCCGACGTATCGGCCAGCGGCTCGTACTCGCCCACCGTCATGGCGGCGTTGCCATTGACGTCGATCACCAGCATGAGTACGCCGTCGCGTGCCGTGTAATCGCCCTCGGCAAGCGACCACTCAACGTGCTGTTTAGCCCAGCTGAGCATGTTATGGGTAAGCGGCTCGCCCTGCACCAGGCGCTCGGACAGTGCGCGAATGTGGCGGTTGAGCATGGGCACCTTTTTGTTGGACATGCGCCAACGGCAGACAAGCGCGGGCTTGTCGAGCGTGAACTTCTCGACCGCCTCCTGATTGGCGCAAAAGTCCTCGTACGCACGCTGATCCTCGGCATTGCCAAACAGCTCGGCATCATCAATCTGGGGCATGGTTGTACCTTTCGTGTTAGTCATTCCGTCCTCTTATACCAAAAAGACGGCCCTCCAAACGGAGCAGCCGTCTTTTGCAGAGATTATTTTGTCCCAGGGCGGAACTTAGTGACGGAAATGCCTGGCTCCGGTGAACACCATCGCGATGCCATGCTCATTGCAGGCCTGGATGCTCTCGTCGTCGCGCTTGGAGCCGCCGGGCTGAATGATGCAGGTCACGCCGTGCGCGGCAAGCACGTCGACGTTGTCGCGGAACGGGAAGAACGCGTCGCTTGCACAGGCAAAGCCGCCCTTCTCCACGCCCTCGCGCTCGCAGAAGTCCTCGGCGCGCTCGCAGGCCAGCAGTGCGGAGTCAACGCGGTTGGGCTGACCCGGACCCATGCCAATGCCGGCCTTGCCCTTGGAGACCAGGATGGCGTTGGACTTGACGCCCTTGCAGACCTTCCAGGCAAACTCGAGCTCGGCCATCTCGGCGTCGGTGGGCTTGCGGTCGGTGGGGAACGTAAAGGTCGCGGGGTCCTCGGTCACGTGGTCGACTTCCTGCACCAGCATGCCGCCGTCGACGGAGCGCAGCTCCACCTGGGCGCCGTGGTCCACGCCGCCGGTAGCCAACACGCGCAGGTTGGGGCGCTTGGCCATGCGCTCGAGCGCCTCGTCGGTGTAGCTCGGGGCGATGATGACCTCGACGAACTGCTTGTTCTGATCGGCAAAGTGCTCAACCAGCTCATAGGGAACCTCGCGGTTGCAGGCGATGATGCCGCCAAAGGCACTCTTGGGATCGCAGGCGAAGGCGCGGTCGTAGGCAGCCGTGATGTCCTCGGCAACGGCAGAACCGCAGGGGTTCTGGTGCTTGAGAATCACGCAGGCCGGCTCGTCGAACTCGCGGACCAAGTTCCAAGCGGCGTCGGCATCCAGATAGTTGTTGTAGCTGAGCGGCTTGCCCTGGATCTGCTCGGAGCCCACGAGCGGGAACTGCGAGCTCGCGGTGTTCTCGCAGCCCTCGGCAAAGCGATAGACTGTGGCTTTCTGCTGCGGGTTCTCGCCATAGCGCAGGTCGTCGACCTTCTCCAGCGAAATCTCGAGCTTGGCAGAGGTGTCCGCCACGTCGCTTGCCTGGGCGGCGAGCCAGCGGGAGATAGCCGTATCGTAGGCGGCGGTGGTCTGGTAGACCTTCACCTGCAGGCGACGACGGGTGGAAAGCGTGGTGCAGCCACCGGTCTCGTGCATCTCGGCCAGGACGGCATCATAGTCGGCCGGGTCGGAAATGACGGTAACGCTCGTGGCGTTCTTGGCGGCAGAGCGCAGCATGGAGGGGCCACCGATGTCGATGTGCTCGATGGCGTCCGCGAAGGTGACCTCGGGGTTGGCAACGGTCTTCTCGAACTCGTACAGGTTGACGACGACCAGGTCGATCAGCTTAATGCCGTGCTGAGCCGCCTCCTGCATGTGCTGCTCGGAATCGCGGCGGGCCAGCAGCGCGCCATGAACCTTGGGGTGCAGGGTCTTAACGCGGCCGTCCATCATCTCGGGATAGCCCGTGAACTCCTCGATGGGGGTTACGGGAATGCCCGCGTCCTCGATGGCACGAGCCGTGCCGCCCGTAGAGATGATCTCGACGCCAAAGTCGTCAACCAGCGTCCGTGCGAAATCGACGACGCCCGTCTTATCGGTAACCGAGATCAACGCGCGTGCGATCTTCACATCAGATCCCATGCAGTCCTCCTGTCTGGTACGCCGCCGTGCTCTGTGAGTCGGTGATACGTCGATCTGCAGCGCTCGCGCAGCGGCATTGAAAATACTGATTTAATGTAGCGCATCGAGCGCATCGATGCACCCCGCAACGGGCGCATGTGCAGAAAAAAAGTTTGCGAGCAGAGGGGATGGGCACGGTGAGTTCATGGAACACAGGGGCACCATAATTTGATGCCAATGGCGTGGTAGAACTGTGCTCGATATGCATCCGCGAAAGAAAGAGGCACCATGGTCTCGCGGGTTCTCTACCGACCGTTTGATACCGAAGACTTCGACGCCATCGCGCTGATTCTGCAGCAGCTTTGGCATAACAATTCGGATAACGATGAGTACAACCGCCTTGAGGCCGCGTGCGACCTCGCCTACTGCCTTTCGTCGTCGACGTTTTCACAGGTTGCCGTAATCGACGGTCAGGCGCGTGGCATTTCGCTCGCGCGTGCGGGACAGAGCTCCGGCGCCACTATCAACGAGCATTGGATGGATACCGAACGCGCGCTGCTATCGCAGATGCGTGAGCTGGAGCCTGATGCCTGCGCCGAGTATCTCTCGTTTGTGCGCGCAACCATCCGAACCAACAACCGCCTGCTCGAGAGCAGCCCGTTGCCGCACGACAACGAGGTCACGCTGCTTGCCGTGGATCGCGATGTCCATGGCCTGGGCGTTGGCACGGTTCTGCTCGATGCCGCGGTCTCGCACCTATCCTCGCTTGGAGCGACGAGGGCGCACCTGTACACCGACTCCAACTGCTCGTGGAAGTTCTACGAGCTGCACGGCTTTAAGCGCACGGCCACGCACCGCGCCAACCGCGAAGAGCGCCGCCACGACATGCCGCGCGAAAGCTTCCTCTACGAACTCGACCTAACAGCCTAAACCCGGCAGTTAGGGACGTTCCTTTTATACCGGCATCCCGGGACACTCCTTGGCAGCAACCACGCCTAGTCATTGGGGACGTTCTTAAATGACTAGTCGCTGGGGACAGTCTTGAGCAAAACGGCCGCCAAAGCCCTCGTTGACATCGTCCTATAGGGGGCCTGCAAATGGCTGTGGACAAAAAACATCAAATATGAGTACTGTTACCTTTTTAGTAGCAGCGCAATTCGGCTTTTTCGGGTCTCTTAGGCGTCTCGACGCGCCGGATGAACTAACGTATCTCCCCGAATGTACAATAAAATGGACTCCTAACGAGAAATAATATCGTTAGGAGTCCATTTTTTGTAAAAATAAATGTGACAAGCTAGGCAACAGTACTCATATTTGGCATTTTTTGCCCACTGCCCCTTGCGCGAAGGTCCGCAGCGGAAAGTATGGCCCGTTTCGATGCGCAAAAATGGGATGAATCTTCCCTGGCAACCGCCCAGTAAGATCCACCCCAAAGCAAGCGCTCGCTAGAATGTTCCGCCGCCGCCTCCGCCGACGCCGCCGCCACCGCCACCAGAGAAGCCGCCGCCGCTGCCGCCGCTCGAGCTATCGGAGCTCGAAGCCAGCTCGCGGATGGTCTCGTGGTACACATCATTGAACGAATCGAGCGGAGACTCGTTGCCGTAGTGATGGTAATACCACCAGTAGCAGGGGTAATTATCGTAGAAATCGTCGCTGTTGCGCAGGTCCGCAGGCACGGCCTCGGCCAGCTGTCGCAACACTTCTTTCGAAACGCCCAGGGCAACGCCCATCACCAGCAGCTTGTTCCACAAGATCAGGTCGCTGGGGATGGCCTCCTTCAAGCGCGTAAAGTCCTCGAGCCAATGCTTGAGCGCCTTGCAGCGAGCCGCCACCTTGGCGCCCTCCGGCGTAAAGCGGCGGAACGTAAGACCCACGCCAATACCCACCAGCACAATCGGCACCGAGATAACCGCGGCGATAATGTTCGCCTGTGCGCCGTCGGTAAAGAAGATGGATCCCACGGGAACAAAGGCGATTAGAATACCGAGAACCAGGCAAAACACCATTGCGACAATGCCGTCCGAGGCAACGTACTCGCTATCGGCCAGCTTGCCCTTAACGGTGTTCTGATAGTCCTCGAGCTTGTCGCCCACGGGTGTAGCGTGCTGCTTGACGTAGTGCTGCAGCTCGTCGAACGTGCGCGAGCGATCCCCGTTCTCGTCAGGCTTAGCACCGGCAAAGAAGACCTTGAGCACCATGTGGTCAATGCCCTTGGCCGACTTCCAGCCCGCATCACTCACCGTCACGCGATACGTCTGCTCTTCTTTTTCACGCCCCAACAGACCCTTCTTGGCCTTGGTCACGGTCGCCTGCTCCAGTTTGATCACACGGTCGTCAGTGAGCTTCATGAGCGTGGCGATATATGCCTGATCGGGCACCTCGTTCCAGCTCATGAGGGCCGAAAGCACGGCGGGATGGTCGGCCGAGGGCACATCGCGGAAATATTCGTCCTGGAAAAGCGGCTTGGGCTTGCGCTTGCGCAGCTTGAGCATAACGATTGTGCCGGTAAAGGCCACCGCCGCAACAACACTTAGCACGGCAAGTGCATTGGCAATCATGCGAGCGTGAGCGCGGCGGGCGTTAGCTTCGTCGGCCCATTCCTTCTCTTCGCTCAGGATCGTTGACATGCGCTCTTCGCCCGAAGCGGCAAGCTGCGGCACCCAGTCGCTAGGGAAGGCGATGCGTGCCTCGGCGAATTCGCCCTGATGCACGCAGGGAATGGTATAGGTGACCATGGGTTCGTCCGCATCGAGCGACACGTCGCCCGTCAGCGGACCGTGGCCCCATGCGCGGAAGTTACCGCCTTTGACGGCCGCCGTCCCGGCAGTGGCATTTGCGAAGCGCACTTCCATCTCGACGTCATCGGAATCCGCAGACCAGCCGTCGCCCACAAACTTCCAGTAGAGCTCGGCGGTATCGGCCCAGTTCATAACCGCACCGGTCATGGTATAGCTCACGTAATAGGTCGCGCTGTCGCCGCTCTCGTGAGGGCTGAACACCTTAATCCTTACGCCGTCACCGGTCTGCTCGACCGTATAGACGCCAGAGTCGCCCTTGTTCGCGCTATCGACTTTGTTAAACGCGGTGTCCTCTTCCTCGACACTCAGCACATCGACGCCCGCCGTGCCGCCCTGCTGGTTGGCGCCCGTATTGATCTCCCAAAACACGCCGTTGATGTCGTCGTCGAAATCAAACTGGCGTCCCTCGACAACGGTCAGCGATCCATCGGCCTCAACCGTGGCACTGATATAGGTCTGGGTCATGGAATAACCGTCGGCGTGTGCGGCGGCGGGCAGTAGCAGCAATGCAAGCGCGACGAGTGCGCAGACGGAAGCAAATCGCGCAAACAGGCGGCGCTGCCGACAGGTTTTGGCAACGGGGTCGTTCATGGGCACATCCTTTGTCTGTGATACCAGTAACGCCATTGTCCCACGTTTACGGGCGCACATGACGAACATCTAGGCCAGCGGAGTATCAAACGGGACGAAAGTCACGCCCGCGACCGGCACCTAGGGACGTTCCTTGTCTGCCGGCAATCTGGGACACTCCTTGGCATGGCCTGCGCCAGCAATAGATACCACTTCATAGCTCCGTCACAGGTGTAGCGGCTTTGTGTGGGCGCGGCACGCGCTGATTGAGCCGCCAGCCGAGGGGCATAAAGCAGTTGAGCGAAAACGGTTTGCCCCTTTGCCGTTCGCTCGAGGATCATGTCCCCCTTTTCCGCGGAAACCCCGGCAGTTGCGAAGAGCTGCCGGGGTTTCTGTCGTCTAAGGTGCCAAGTTGATGGACGGGAATCAAAGCACCGAGTCTGCAGCCCGTCACACGCAATGCGGAGCCCCGACAACTTACGGACCACAGCGACGCCTCCCCATCGCGTCCCGCGCTATACTCGTCCGCATGGATATCAAAACACGCAACATAGCAACGCCCGCCGCGGACGCGCCAGCGACGCCACCCGCCTCCGCCCCCGCGCCCGTCGTGGGCCGTTTCGCCCCGTCGCCCTCGGGCCGCATGCACCTGGGCAACGTGTTCAGCTGCCTGTGCTCGTGGCTTTCAGCCCGCAGCCAGGGCGGCAGCATCGTGCTGCGCATCGAGGACCTGGACGATCGCTGCAAGCGCCCGGAACTTGCCGCTCAACTGATTGACGATCTGACCTGGCTGGGGCTCGAGTGGGACGAAGGCCCCTACTACCAGCACGATCGCCTAGACCTGTACGAAAGCGCCCTGCGCCAGCTGCAAGACGCCCGCCTCACCTATCCCTGTTTTTGCACGCGTGCCGAACTCCACGCCGCGAGCGCGCCGCACGCCAGCGACGGCACGCCCATCTACCGCGGCGCCTGCAGAGGTCTTTCTGCTGAAGAAATCACCCGCCGCAGTGCCCTGCGTGCTCCGGCCACGCGCCTGCGCGTGCCCACCGTCGACGACCTCGCCAGCGACGTGATCGAATTCGTGGACCGCACGTACGGAGCCCAATGCGAAGCACTCGCCACCGAGTGCGGTGACTTTTTGGTGCGCCGCAGCGACGGCGTTTTTTCCTACCAGCTAGCCGTGGTGGTCGACGACGCTGCCATGGACGTCACCGAGGTCGTGCGCGGATGCGATCTGCTGGGCTCCACGCCCCGCCAAATCTACCTGCAGCATCTGCTGGGACTTCCCACACCGCACTACGCGCACATTCCGCTGCTCATGTCGCCGGACGGCCGCCGCCTTTCCAAGCGCGACCGCGACCTGGACCTGGGCGAGCTCCGCGCCCGCTTTGGCGCGCCCGAGGCACTGCTGGGCTGGCTCGCCGGGCAAACAGGCATCGCGCCGGACGCCACACCGCGCTCTGCCGAGCAGCTGGTTGAGCACTTTAGCTGGGATGTTATCCGTACGCATCGGGAAAACATCACTGTAACGGTCGAGTAGCCAGCCACCCCGCCTCTACGCAACATCCCAGGGCTGGAGTTCGTCGCCCAGGCGAACGATGCAGTCGTAGAGCACGGTGTGACGCTCGGCCGGGTTGGCGTCACGATGAAAATGCCCGTAGTACCAGCGCTTGTAGTCCAGGTGGTCCTCCAGCTCGTCGAAAAACGTGGTGAGTCGATCGACATCGGGATAATTCCAGCCAGGTGCCGGGTAAAGCGTGGGCGAAAGCATGCGCGTGGAGCAGGTATGGGTGATCGCATAGTCGACCTTCCAACCCACGCTGTCGAGCTTTGCCCGCGCCTCCTCAAAGTTGCGCTCGTCCGGCAGCTCCTGCGGCCACCAGCTGGAATACGGAATGCGGTATTCCTTATCCACGCTCGTGGCGCCGCCCATGGTAAAGATCGTTGAGCCGTCGAGCTCAAAAACCTCACCGCGCGTCAGGCGTCGGATGGGCGAGGTGTCCGACAGGCGCTGCGTCAGCCCACCGTGCCAAAGCTCCATGGGGCGCTCCGACCAGTGATCGAAACGCTCGTGGTTGCCGTCGACAAACAGCACGGTATAGGGGCGCGACTCCAGCCAGGCGATGTCGGCACATTCCTCGGCAGAGAAATCCCACGGAAAGCCAAAGTCGCCCGCGATGATGAGATAGTCGTCACTTGTCAAACCATCCCCAAGATCCCAGTCGCGAAGCTTTTGCATGTCGACGCCGCCGTGAATATCGCCCGTCACATAGACCGTCATCGGATCACCACTTCCCTGTAAGTCGCTAGCCCGCATTTTGCACGATCACTAAGTCAACCGTTCCAGCCCTTCCATCCTTTGGGACCTACCCTCGCTCTTCCATCCAAACGGGTCAAACACCCAAAAGATCAGATCGAGCACGCCGCCGGTCATCGTGGCGCCGGCAAGAGCCATGCAAACATGCAGAAAGCTGGCACTTCGGAGCACGTCGAACGGCCCCAGAACAGCCAGCAGCGCGACCGCTGCGCCGGCTACGCACAGCGCGAGGCACGGCCCCGCGTCCTTAACGCACTTCTTTGCGAGATGCTTTGCGTTGTCACTCATCGGTATCGAACTCCTTAGAGGGTCGTTGTTCAGACGCATGCCGCCGCGGCAGAGCGGGGCGGCAGGGTAAGTGTCACATGCTGTGCGAACATCAATGGAGAAACCGCCTGCTCGACCAACCTTTGACGCCGTTTTGCACCGACACCACATCCCCCGCTATCGAGATCTAATACTTTTCCCACCGCCACCCAAAAACTCATCCAACATTAATCTTGGCTCAAGAATCGCTTAATCTATAACCTGCACTATAGAGTTCGACCAAGGGCGAGGCGGCGCCACGCAGGCCGCCGAACGCAACGCTCGCGCCCGGGCAAATCGCCCGGCGTCGCGCCCATCGAACGAAAGGACAGGTCATGGACGACCTCGAAAAAGTTGAAACCATCCGCACCAAGTGCAACGTGAGCTACACCGATGCCAAGGCCGCGCTCGACGCCGCCGACGGCAACGTTTTGGACGCCATCATTTGGCTCGAGTCGCAGGGCAAGACGCAGACCACGTCGGCGCACGCCGCCACCGAGTCCGCGCCAGTCGATGAGCCCTCAGCCGAGATGGTCGCCGCGCAGGCCGCCTACGAGAAGTCGAGCGAAAAGACCGACTTCTCCAAGAAGATGGACAGCGTATGGGAGTACCTCAAAAAGCTCTTCCGCCTGAGCCTGGACACCAAGTTTATCGCCACGCGCCGCGATGCGATCATCCTCAACATCCCCATCCTGATCCCCATCATCGCCCTGTTTGCCTGGGGCGCTACGATTTGGCTGATGCTGATTGGCCTGTTCTTTGGCATGCGCTACCGCATCGACAGCGACGGCGACGTGCCCGGCAGCATCAACAACCTTATGAATCACGCCGCCGATGCCGCGAACGACATCAAGCAAAATCTGAACGACGACAAGTAATCGCAAACGGGGACACGCATGGCACGGATCCTGATCGTAGAGGACGAGGAGAAAATCGCCCGCTTTGTGACGCTCGAGCTGGAGCACGAGGGCTACCAGGTGGAACACGCCGCCGATGGCCGCACCGCCGTGGACCTGGCGCTGGAGCGCAACTACGATCTTATTCTGCTCGATGTGCTGTTGCCGCAGCTCAACGGCATGGAGGTCCTGCGGCGCGTCCGCAAGCACAAGGATGTGCCGGTGATAATGGTCACCGCGCGCGATGCCGTGATGGACAAGGTGGCCGGGCTCGATGCCGGCGCCGACGATTACCTGACCAAGCCGTTTGCGATTGAGGAGCTGTTCGCACGGATCCGCGTGGCGTTGAAGCGCTCGGAGGCCGTGCGGGCGGCTTCGGGCGTTGGCGGCATCGGGACGGGCGCGGCAGGCGGCACGGGTGTCGGCGCCACTGCGATGCCCCCGGTCAGTGACTCGACCCAGGTTTCCGTCTCGCTCTCCCCCGCCACGCTCGCCGTGGGCTCGGTTGCGCTCGACCCCGACCGCCGCGAAGTCACGGTCGGCGGCTCGCCCATTGCGCTCACGGCCCGCGAGTTCGATGTCCTCGCCTTGCTTATGGCGCATGCCAAAACCGTGCTCACGCGCGAGCACATCGCGCACGAGGCGCTGGGCTACGAATACGTGGGCGACACCAACAACGTCGACGTGCACATCGCGCATCTACGCGCCAAGATCGAGGACGCCGGCGGTGCCCGCATCATCCAAACCGTGCGCGGGGTGGGCTATGTCTGCCGTGCGTAACGCCGAGGCCAAGCGCGTCACATCCATCGCCCGCGCCATCAACTGGAGCTATATGTGGCGCCGCCTGATAAGCTACGTCTGGCTCGATCTGTTGCTGGTAGTGATTGCGGCGGCGATCCTCGTCTATGGATACAACCAGACACTGCCCGACGACACGTTTACCGCAGGATGGATCCCCGGTGCCACCGTTCACGGCATGTCGCTGACGCCCGCGCGCGGCTGGGACCTGGCAACGCTCACCTATACCGTCGAGCTTGCGCGCACCACCAAGACCTTCCCCCTCGCGCAGGACCTCGTCACGCTATGGCCTCTCTACCTTGTCGTTGTGGGTTGGCAGGTCATCAGCGTGCTCAACATGCTCGGCGGCGCCCGCCGCGTGCGCCGCACCATGGCGCCGCTCAACGATCTGGCCCTGCGCGTGGACGAACTCGGTCGCATGCAGCTCTCCGGCGGCAAAATGGAAACACTGGAGCAGGCCATCGCGCGCGCAAGCGTCGACTCGCCGAGCGTCACCACCGGCGACGCCGACCTGGCGAGCATCGAGGTCGCACTCAACCGCCTACTGCGCCAGATGCAAGAGGCCAAGCTGCAGCAGATGCGCTTTGTCAACGATGCGAGCCACGAGCTGCGCACGCCCATCGCGGTGATTCAGGGCTACGTAAACATGCTCGACCGCTGGGGTAAGGACGACCCGGACGTGCTGGCGGAATCCATCGCGTCCCTTAAAGCCGAAAGCGAGCACATGCAAGAGCTTGTGGAGCAGCTGCTGTTTTTGGCGCGCGGCGATGCCGGGCGCACGGTCCTGCGGCGCGCGCATACCAACTTGGCTGCACTGGTCAGCGAGATATGCGAAGAATCGCAGATGATCGATACCGAGCACACGTATCGGCTGGCTTCTGACGCTGCGCTTGCCAGCGACCCGCGCTGCGACGCGCCCGTCGACGTGGCGCTCGTGAAGCAGGCTCTGCGCGTGATCGTGCAAAACGCCGCCAAGTACTCGGATGCGGGAACGACCGTCACATTTGGCATAACGCCAGATGCGGGCGCGGGCACGATCGACATAAGTGTTGAGGACGAGGGCATCGGCATGAACCAGAAATCCGCAGCTCACGCGTTCGAGCGGTTCTACCGTGCCGACAACGCGCGCGATGCCGGCGCACAGGGTTCGGGTCTGGGGCTTGCGATCGCCAAGTGGATCGTCGACAGCCACGGCGGCGTCATCGGTGTGACCTCGGTCGAGGGCGTCGGCAGCCGCTTTACGATTCGCCTGCCGCGGTAGGAAGCCCCTCGGCATAAATAAAGGGATAGGGCCACGCGACCCTATCCCTTTTTGCCAGCTATGGCAGCTTGTGCGCTACTCGCGGCACAAATGCACGGCGAAGCCGGCGAACTCGCGCTTAAAGTACACGAGCTTGGTGCCGCCGTCGGGCAGCAGCACGCGCGACTCCTCGTTGACCTCGAGCCCGCGCTCGGCAAACCACCTCTCGGCCGCATCGATGTCGTTGACGGCAAAGCCGATGTGGCCCTTGGCGCCACGACCGTTCTGCTTCATGATCTCGACCAGCGAATCGTTAAAGTACGAAACCGGGGTCTCGATAACGGGCAGGCCCATCATCGTCGAGAACAGCTCCGCAATCTCCAAGGCGTCTGCCGGGTCGGCGGCGTTAATGCCCACATGGGCAACGCGCATACCAAAGAGCTCTACCGGATTGGCGTTCTGCTCACTCATGCAGTCAGCGCCTACTGAGCCATGACGTCGAGAACGGCCTTCTCGGCAGCGACGCGGTTCATGCCGGTCATGAAGGGCACGCCGCTCACGTACGGGCAGGTGAGGCCCTCGGGGGCAACGGTGGTGGCGATCAGCAGGTCGGCGCCCTCGTCGCAAACGTCCTTGGCCTCGGAGATGGCGCACTGCACGATCTCGTACTTGTCGGCGTAACCGTTGGCGTCGAGCAGAGTAGCGACCTTCTGGGCAACGAGCGTGGAAGTAGCAGCGCCAGCACCGCAAGCCAAAACGATCTTCTTCATAGGTAATGTCTCCCTTCATGGTTTACTTTAGGTAAGTGTACCGCAGCGAGCGATGGCACTCGGCCTCGATGAGCTTTTATGCCAGTTTGCTTGCGCGCTGCGTATAATACATCTAGTACGTGTTGTCATACCGCTCGCTTTATGAGCGACTAAGGACCCTAATATGCCCGATTCCCGCACACTCTGGACCGCCGTCGTTATCATCTGCATCGCCGTGTCGGTGTTCTTTAGCGTCAAAAAACGCACCACGTTTAAACGCCTGCAGCAATTGATGGCCGCCAAGCAGTGGGACGAGTTCGATCGTTTGCTCGACGGCAAACTCACCAGCATGCTGTACCCGCGCTACAACCGCGACTACCTGCGCCTGAACTCCTATCTGCTGCGCGAGGACCATAAGCGCGCCGACGAGATGTTCGACCTGCTACTGGGACTCAACCTGCCCAAGATGCAGCGCGTCGACCTGGTAATCAAAGCTTTTAACTACTACGTTGGCCAGGAGGACCGCAAAAAGGCCAAGGAGTTGCTGCACGAGATCAAGGGCTTTGAGGGCGGTCAGGCCGAGGCAGTCGCACACGAATGCCAGCTGATGTACGACACGATGATCCTCAAGCGCCACAACGACATTCCCGAGCTGGAGCGCATGCTCGAGGATGTCGGCGACGACCCGGTCAAGCGCTGCCGCTTGGAGTACCTGCTAGCCCTGCAGTACCAGAACAAGGGCGACGAAGCCAAGTTCCAGGAGTTCCTGGAGAAGTCGGGCCAACACTCGATGGCCGTCAACGCGTAACGGACGGCTTGTGCTAGACTTCTAGTCTCACGGGGGCGTGGCGGAATTGGCATACGCAGGAGACTTAAAATCTCTCGCCGCAAGGATTGTGGGTTCGAGTCCCACCGCCCCTACCATATGGAGCTTTCGAGCCCGTGTTCCCCAGGGATGCGGGCTCGCTTCTTTTAGATGCCGGTGGGACTCGAACCCGCGAGGGGGCGAGCGTTAAGCGGACGCGCAGCGTCCGTAGCGAGCCGGCGAGGGCGCCGACAGGCGGCCGAAGCCGGTGCGTATTTGCGCAGCAAATGCGCGGACGTCCCACCGCCCCTACCATATGGAGCTTTCGAGCCCGTGTTCCTCAGGGATGCGGGCTCGCTTCTTTTAGATGCCGGTGGGACTCTAAGTTGCGGTGGAATAGTTCCTGTTTTGGCAGTTTACCAGCCCATTTAGGAACTATTCCACCGCGACTTAGGTTGGTGTTCCCACATTTTCCGATGGAAAAACGTGGTTGTCTCCCACATTTTCCGATGGAAAAACGTGGTTGTCTCGCACATTTTCCGATGGAAACACCCAAATGGCCTTATACTAACCGAGAGGGTTGGGAGGCAATATGCAGCGACAGCTTATGAGTGAACTTATCGCTTGGAAATCAAGGGCGAATCGCAAACCTCTCTTGCTTAAGGGAGCCCGCCAGACAGGAAAGACTTGGCTTCTTAACGAATTCGCAAGCCAGCAGTATCGAAACGTCATTCGTTTTGACTTTATGCTCGAGCCGAGCACACGCTCGCTGTTCGATGGGGACCTCGACCCCAAGCGCATCATCTCCCAGATAGAACTCCTACGTGGCCAAACCGTAACGCCGGCAGACACGCTCATCATCTTCGACGAGATCCAAGAGGCACCACGCGGGATCACCTCACTCAAGTACTTCAACGAACTTGCACCCGAATACCACATCGTGGCAGCCGGTTCCTATATGGGCCTCGCGCTCCGACGCGAAAACGAGTCATTTCCCGTCGGCAAAATCGACCAGCTCACCATGCGTCCCATGGGGTTTGCCGAGTTCGTTCGTGCCGTCGACGGCAACCCGCTCGCCGATGCCATCCTTGCCGCAGACATGAACCTTCTGGCAAACGTTACCGAAAAGCTCGAGCGCTTGCTCAAGGAATACCTTGTTGTCGGCGGTATGCCCGAAGTTGTCTCCGCTTTCGCCGAGACACGCGACTTCATCGAAGCCCGAAGGCTTCAGCAGCAAATCATCGAGGCTTACGAATCCGATTTTGGCAAACATGCACCCGCCCGCATCGTCGAGCGCATGAGGTTGGTTTGGAAATCCCTTCCCGGCCAGCTTGCAAAGGAGAACAAGAAGTTTGTCTATGGCGCCCTTCGTCCCGGAGCGCGCGCACGCGATTTCGAGGAAAGCCTCCAGTGGCTCACGGACTACGGAATCGTTCATAAGGTGCCACGTGTTTCCGCTCTAAAGGCGCCGCTCTCGAGCTACGAAGACCTCTCGGGCTTCAAACTGTTCTGCATCGACACCGGCATCCTCGGAGCGCTCTCCGGTCTCTCTCCGGCCATCGTTCTTAACGGATCCGCTGTTTTTACCGAGTTCAAAGGTTCGCTGACCGAACAATACGTCGCGCAGGAGCTTTTGCTCCAGGACAAAACTCCCGCGTATTGGTCCTCTACCTCCGGCAATGCCGAAACCGACTTTGCCATCGACCATGCGGGAACCGTGCTTCCGCTTGAGGTCAAGGCGGCAGAGAACCTTAAAGCGAAGAGTCTGAAAATAGCCTGCGAAAAATTCAAACTCGAGCGTTGCGTGAGGAGCTCCCTGGCGGCATATAGAGACGAGGGCATGCTCATCAATATTCCGCTTTGGGAGATTGGGCAGATCGACAAGCTGGCATAGGCGCTGTGGGGACGCCCCGCAAGGACTGTCCCCAGGTGCCGGCTGTTGAGTTTCGGTGGAATAGGGACTGTTTGGTGCCCGAAAGGGCGATTTTAGTCCGTATTTCACCGCAACTTATTATTTAGAGGGCGCTGAGGCTGGGGGTCCAGCCGATGGTGGGGGTCGCGCCGTCGAGGGTCTCGTTGATGGTGGCGGCCATACCGGCGAGCAGGCTGTTCTCGCTTACGGTGAGCGTCTTGTAGCCGCCGGCACGCATGAGTTCGCGGATCACCACGGCGCCAGCCAAGATCACGCCCGCGCGTTTGAGCTGTACACCCGGTAGCGCGGCGATGCCTTCCGCGTCCAACACAGACATGCGCTCGATAGCGGCCGAGACCTGCTCCAGCGACAGCTCGCGTAGGTGAACAAAGCTCGAATCGTACGGTTCCAGCTCGTGGACCAGAGCCACCAGCGTAGTCACCGTGCCACCCACCGCGACCAGACGCTCGGCGCGCTCAAAGTCGCTGGGCAGGCCTTCAAAATAGGCGGCGAACTGCTCGCCTGCCCACGCGGCAGCGGCAGCAAGCTCGCCGCGTGCGGGTGGCAGCGTCGAGAAAAACCGCTCCGTCACGCGGCGGCAGCCAATGTCCAGCGAGCGCGTCCCTTCTAGCGCAAAGACGCCACGCTCCGGCGCATAGACGCCCGTCGCGAGCTCCGTGGATCCGCCGCCCGAATCGGCAACAATGATGCGCTCGCCGGCAAAGTCGTGCGCCACGCCAAAAAACGTCAGGCGTGCCTCGACCTCGCCCGGAATCACCTGTGGCTCAAGCCCCAGATCGCGCAGGCCGTCCAGCAGCAGTGCTGCGTTGGACGCATCACGCGCGGCGCTCGTGCAGGTGGTGCAGATGCACGCGGCCCCAAAGGCACGAGCCTCGTCCACAAACATGCGGCACGCAGCGAGCACGCGCTCAACGGCCGCCTCGCAAAAGCGGCCCGTCGCGTCCACGCCCTCACCCAGATCGGTAATCTCGGTATGCTTGGACGATTCCACGATTGCCCCGCCCTCGACCTGGGCCAACACCAGTCGCGACGACACCGTTCCCAGGTCGATCGCGGCCACCTTATAGCGTTTGCAATTTGTCATTGCGAGCTCCCCTCCGGGCGCTATTTGCCGTTGGACACGACCGTCTGACCCTCGACGCCGTTAAACCCAAACAGCATGTCGAGCGCTTGGATGTACCACGGCGCGTCCTTACCGACTTCTTCGATTTCCTTGGCCACTTCGCTGGCCTTCTTGGCGTTTGAGGACTTTTTGCTCGACGAGGCATCCGAATCGTCGTCCAGGCCCTGCACTTCAATCCTCTTCTCGCCGGGCATCACCAGGCCCAGGTCCTCGGATGCCGCGTCCTTGATACCCTCCTCCGAGAGCAGCTTGTCGACGCTTTTTTGCAGGTCGTCGTTATATTGCTCGCGAATCTCGACCTGCTTGGCCAAGATGTCGCTCGAGCGTTTTGCCACATACAGGTCGCGCACGGGGAAATACAGGCTCACAAGCGCCAGGGCGACGACAATGCCAACAAACAGCCCCCGCTGGGGACCGTGGGTAAAGTCGTAGATTGCCTTGACCACCGCGTTATCGTTGGCGTAATGCATGAAGTCCGAGCCCGAAAGACGGTTCGAGGGCCTACTCGGCTTTTCATGCGTTTGAGCCGAGGAACGCTGAGCATGCTCCGAGTGCGCCGGGCGCACCGAACGTAGCGGGCGGTCCGTCGACGTATTCATTTGAGCACGGGAGTGTGAGGCACTTGTCGGTCGCTGCGTGGAGCAGTCGGCACCGGCGTAATCGGACCCGCCGAGCTGCACCGTGCGCGCACGGCGAGGTGACGGCTCACGCGAACCGGCGGAATAGTACCTGTTGTCGTAAATCTGATCCATGTGCGCCTTGTGCGGTTGAGGTTTGTTTGCGCTAAGTCTTTTAGTTATAGCACGAGCGCGCGCAACGCCTTCGGCGGCCCTTGCTCGACATAAAAAAGGCGCTGAGCCATATGGCCCAGCGCCCAATGGCGGCCATCAGAAGTGGAACGGAGCCGAGTCAACCCCGCCCCCCGCGAGCGCCACTTGTTTAGCGAATGTTGTAGAACGCGGCCTTGCCGGCGTAGCGCGCGCTGCCCTCGAGCTCGTCCTCGATGCGGATGAGCTGGTTGTACTTGGCGATGCGATCGCTGCGGCACGGGGCGCCCGACTTGATCTGACCGGCGTTGACGCCCACGACCAAGTCGGCGATCGTGGAGTCCTCGGTCTCGCCAGAACGGTGGCTCACGATGCAAGCGTAGCCGGCCTCCTTGGCGGTCTCGATAGCCTCGAGCGACTCAGTGAGCGTGCCGATCTGGTTGACCTTGACCAGGATCGCGTTGGCGGCACCCAGCTCGATGCCCTTCTTGAGGCGCTCGGTGTTGGTGACGAACAGGTCGTCGCCCACCAGCTGCACCTTGTTGCCAATGCGGCGGGTAAGCTCGACCCAGCCGTCCCAGTCCTCCTCGGCCATGCCGTCCTCGATGGAGATGATGGGATAGGTGTCGACGAGCTTCTCCCAGTAATCAACCATCTGGGCACTCGTGTACTCCACGCCCTCGCCCTTGAGCTCGTACATACCGGTCTCGGCGTTGTAGAACTCGGTGGACGCCGGATCCATGGCGTACATGAAGTCGACGCCGGGCTTAAAGCCGGCCTTCTCCACGGCCTTGGTGATGTACTCGAACGGCTCGGCATTGGTCTTAAGGTTGGGGGCAAAGCCGCCCTCGTCGCCCACGCCGCCACCCAGACCGGCCTCGTGCAGCACGCCCTTGAGGGTGTGGTAGACCTCGGCGCACCAACGCAGGCCCTCGGCAAAGCTCGGGGCGCCCACCGGCATGATCATGAACTCCTGGAAGTCAACGTTATTGTCGGCATGCACGCCGCCGTTGAGGATGTTCATCATAGGTGTGGGCAGCAGGTGGGCGTTGACGCCGCCCAGGTACTGGTACAGCGACAGGCCCGCCGACTCGGCAGCGGCGCGGGCGACGGCCAGCGACACGCCCAGGATGGCGTTGGCACCGAGCTTGGTCTTGTTAGGGGTACCGTCCGCGGCAATCAGCGCGGCATCGACGGCGCGCTGGTCGAAGGCGTCGAGGCCCACGACGGCGTTAGCGCACTCGTTGTTGACGTGCTCGACGGCCTGCGAAACGCCCTTGCCCAGATAGCGGCCCTTGTCGCCATCGCGCAGCTCGCAGGCCTCAAAGGCGCCGGTCGAAGCGCCCGAAGGCACCATTGCGCGGCCAAAGCTGCCGTCCTCGAGCACGACCTCGACCTCGACGGTGGGATTGCCGCGGCTGTCGAGCACCTCGCGACCGTAGACGTCCAAAATATCGCTCATGTTGTCTCCCTCTCACTTGGAAACGTAGTGGATGCAAGCGACCGGCTGACCGTGCACCGTCGGTGCGCCTCCGTAAGTTAGCCATGTCGCACTTTTTGCATTATGCCCTAAGTTAGCCGAGGGATACACTTGATTTTCGAAAAATTTAGCGGGAACGATGAGGCGTGTCAGCCCGTCGTTCCCGCAGTCTTACTCCCCTGCCTTTGCTGCGTCCCACAGGTCGTTGAGCCCATGGGTCGAAAGCTCGGCAAGATCAACGTGGGCATCGGCCGCCATCTGTTCCATCGCAGCCCAGCGACGGCGAAACTTGGCCGTGCTCGCGCGCAGGGCGCTCTCGGCGTCGATACCCTCCTTGCGCGCGACGTTGACCAGGGCAAAGAGCAGATCGCCAAACTCCATTTCGCGCTCGGGCGAGCCAGGGGCCTCGGCCTCAAACTCGGCACGTTCCTCGGCAACCTCGTCCCACACGTCCTGGACCGTCTCCCACTCAAAGCCCACGGCAGCCGCCTTGCGTGACACCTTCTGCGCCTGCATCAACGCCGGCAGATGCGTGGGCACGCCATCGAGCAGACCCTCGGGCGCGGCCTCGCCCGCCGCCACGGCCTTGTCCTTGGCGGCTTTCTCGGCAAGCTTGACCTCGTCCCAAATCTTGAGCACCTCGTCGGAGCTCTCGGCATCCGCATCGCCAAACACGTGCGGGTGGCGGCGAATGAGCTTGGCGTCGATATCGCGCGCCACGTCGGCCAGCGTAAACTCGCCGGCGTCGGCAGCAATCTGCGCATGCAGCACGACCTGCATGAGCACGTCACCCAGTTCCTCGCGCAGGTGAACCGCGTCGTCCGCCTCGATGCAGTCGAGCGCCTCGTAGGCCTCCTCGATCATGTTCTTGCCGATGCTGCGGTGCGTCTGCTCGCGGTCCCACGGGCAGCCATCGGGCTGACGCAGACGCCAGATGGTCTGCACCAGATACTGCAGCTCGGCCGACGCGTCTATCAGCGTGGACAGATCGCGCGAGCCCTCGGCATTTTGCTGAGCCATATGCTGCGCCATGGTTAGTCCTCCTCCAGGATCACGTGGCGGAACGCTCCGCCCTCGTAGATGCCGTAGCTGTGCGTGCCGTCCTTGGGGATGCTCACGCTGCCGGGGTTGAAGAGCCACAGGCCCGGGTGCGCGGCGCTTTCCTCGTTGACCTTGATGTGCGTGTGGCCGTAGACGAGCGCGGAGCCCTCGGGCAACGCGGGCGCGTGGTCGACGCTGTTGTGCATGCCGGCGCCAAAGACATGGCCGTGCGTCAGGAACAGCTCGCGGCCGGTCTCGTCGAACAGCGTGGCGTAGTCGGCCATGACGGGGAAGTCGAGCACCATCTGGTCGACCTCGGCGTCGCAGTTGCCGCGCACCGCGATGATGCGGTCGGCCAGGGCGTTGAGCAGCGGGATAACGCGCTTGGGAGCGTAATCGCGTGGCAGGTCGTTGCGTGGACCGTGGTAGAGCAGGTCGCCCAGCAGCACGACGCGGTCAGGCTGCTCGGACTCGATGGCGGCGCAGAGGCGCTCGGCCCAGTATGCCGAGCCGTGGATGTCGGAGGCGATGAGGTATTTCATGGGGAGATCCTTTCGAATGGGGTTGATGGGGGCTGAATACGGGGTCCGGCGGATGCGGAGCCCATCTACCGTGTTACTCGAATCGCAGCGCCGCGCTCTGAGCCGCCTGCATCACACGTTGGAGCGGCACGCCATGTTCGCGGGCAAGACGGGCGCAATCCTCGTACTCGGGAGCCGCGCGCTCGCTGCCGTCGGGCAGGGTCGCCACCTTAACGGATACCTCGCCCCATGGCGTCGTTACGCGCTCAAAGCGGCGTGGCAGGCAAACGCGTTCCATCACCTGGCGACGAATGGCGTTGGTCGTGGTCTCCAAAAAGATAATCGTCTGCAAGCGCTCGATATCATCGTGCGAGCAGATTACCTGCAGCTGCCAGCCGGGGCGGCCCTTTTTGCAGTAAAGCGGCAACCAATGCACCTCGCGGGCGCCGGCCTTGCGCAGGCAATCGGCAGCGTAGGCAAGCACCTCGGGCGACGCATCATCGATGTCGCACTCCAGTTTGACGATAGTTTCGGGCGCATCAGTCTCGCGAGACAGCGGGGATGTGCTATCGCATTGCATACGGTCTGGATCCTTTCCGCGCGGGCTCGTTTTGTTCACCCAAACGCTAGCACATCGCAGGCTGCGCGAGTGTGACGGCGCGTGATGAGCGCGATTTTCCTTGTCGACAAGAAACCGACACTCCACCGCCCCGGCCAAACATGTCATTATTTGCAGCTTTTGGAGGCTGATGTACATGTATTGGAGCAAGCGAGGCCGCGCCGCGCAGCCTTTCCAATCGATTTCGAGCTCCGGCGCGCGCGGCGTGTTGAGAGCTGCAACATTACAATGGAGCGGATTCGCCAAATGCAAAGGAGTCGCCATGCCCGCATGCCCGCTGGTCGATTGCCACACCCACACCTCGTTTTCGGACGGACATGCCTCGTTTGAGGACAACGTTCGCGCCGCTGCTGCGGCCGGTTGCCGCGTCATGGTCTCGACCGATCACCTCACCCTGCCCGTCAGCATGGACGCCAACTGCGAAGTACAGGTTGTCGAGGGTGACCTGACGGCACATCGTCTGGCCTTTGAGGATGCCCGCAAGCTCGCCGCGCAGATCACGCCGGAGCTCGAGCTTATCTATGGCTTTGAATGCGATTGGTACGAAGGTTGCGAGCCTCTGGTTGAGCGCTGGTCCGCGAGTGCCATAGTGCGCTTGGGCAGTGTGCACTGGATTGGCTATCCGGGCGATATCATGGCCGGTGCCGCGGGTGCGGCGGGAACGGAAGACGTCGCTCGCCCCGATACACCCGATTCGCGCTGCGGCTGGATCGATGATGACACCAACCTGCATGTTTGGGAAAACCTGGGGGTACACGGCGTGTGGGAGCGCTACGTCGACGACTGGTGCCGCGCCTGCGAAAGCTCACTCAACTTTGACGTAATGGCCCATCCCGACCTGGTCATGCGCTTTTCGAAGGAAGGCTTTGCGCCCGACTTTGACCCGACGCCGTTCTGGGGGCAGATGGCCGAGTGCGCTCACGACACAGGCCGCCGCGTTGAGGTCTCGACCGCCGCGCCGCGCAAGGGGCTCGACGATTACTATCCCGCGACCGGGCTATTGCGTTGCTTCGCCCACGCCGAGGTACCCATCACCTTTGGCTCGGACGCACACCGCGCCTGCGACATCTGCTGGAACATCCGCGAGGCCCAGGCCCACGCTTACGACTGCGGCTACCGAACCTTCGACATCCCCCACCCCAACGGCGAATGGCAACCCACACCCCTCGACTAGCCATCCCTTCATAAGTTGCGGTGGAATAGGGATTGTTTTGCCTGATGAAGCGCTTAAACAGTCCCTATTTCACCGCAACTTCCATGACCCCGTTACACCAACAAAGACTGTCCCAAACGACTAGTCGTTTAAGAACGTCCCCAATGACTAGTGGCGGCGGGCGTTGAGTTCGCCGGCCAGCTCGTCGAGGGTGATACCGTAGCGTTCGAGCGTTACGAGCAGATGGTAGACCAGGTCGCCAGCTTCGTAGCGGATGTGGTCGTGGTCGTTGTCCTTGCAGGCCATGATCACCTCGCTCGCCTCCTCGGCAAGCTTCTTGAGCAGCTCATCCTCGACGTCGGTCAACAGACGGGCGGTATAGCTCTCCTGCGGCGATGCGTCGCGACGGCCGTGAATCACCTCGGCCAGTCCCGTCAGCGTCTCGCCGATATTTCCCGGCTGCACGTTAGCTGTTCTGACTCCCATGGTTATTTCCTCTCGTTACTGCAGCGTAAAGTAGGTACCGGTCTCATCGAACCGAGGCTTTGCGCCCTTTTTCTCAAAGAACTCGACGATGACGGCATGGGCCTCATCGAGCCTTTCTTTCTCGGCCTCGAGCCAAAGCGACTGCGCCCCGCAGGCATCAGTCAGGTGCACGCGGCATGGCACGCCCGCGCGGAGGAGCTCGGTGTTGCAGTCGGCGACCTCGAACGGCGTCACGACTTTCATCGCACTCCCCCTTCCACGCGCTTAAAGAAGCAGGTACGGTTGCCGGTGTGGCAGGCCGGACCCGGCGAGTCGACCTTGACCAGCAGCGTATCGCTATCGCAGTCGGCCCAGAGCTCCTTGACCTCCTGCATGTTGCCGCTCGTCGCGCCTTTGTTCCAGAGCTCCTGGCGGCTGCGGCTCCAAAACCACGTGGTGCCGGTCTTGAGCGTCAGCCCCACCGATTCCTCGTTCATCCAAGCAACCATAAGCACCTCACCAGTGTCATATTGCTGAACCACACAAGGAATTAATCCTTTGGCGTCGTATTTAAGATCCACTGGAGTAGTAATTTCTCTCATTTCAATTCCCCAATTTAAACATCGCCGGTCGGCGAGGGTTGTCCAGGTGCCCGAGATTCCGAGCGACAAGCCCGACGACGCGTACTTAAGTACGCGAGGAGGGTTGGAGCCGGAAGGTCGGGTGCCTGGGCAAGCCGCAGCATTAGAAGTCCAGCCTCACAGGAATACCTTGAGAGGCCATATACTCTTTGACTTCGCGAATGCTGAAGGTTCCAAAGTGAAAGACGCTCGCCGCCAGCACAGCGTCGGCCTCGCCCTCGATCACGCCCTCGGCAAAATGCTCGAGTGTGCCCACGCCGCCGCTCGCGATGACGGGAATCGGCACCGCGCGCGCCACGGCGCGGGTGAGCGCCAAATCAAAGCCGGCCTTGGTGCCGTCGCGATCCATGCTGGTCAGCAGGATTTCGCCGGCGCCGCGACGAGCCGCCTCCTCGGCCCACGCCACCGCGTCGATACCCGTAGCGTTGCGACCTCCTGCGGTAAAGACCTCCCACCTATCGGCACCCGACTCTCCGGGCAAACCGACGCGCTTGGCATCGATCGCCACGACCACGGCCTGGCTGCCAAACGCCGCGGCAGCCTGGCTAATCAGCGACGGGTCGCGCACGGCCGCCGAGTTGAGCGACACCTTGTCGGCACCGGCGGCAACCATGGTGCGCATGCCCGCAAGATTGCGAAAGCCGCCGCCCACGGTATAGGGAATAGCCAGCTCCTCGGCCGCATGCGCCGCCATCTCGATAGTCGTCGCGCGGTTGTCACTCGTGGCGGTAATATCCAGGAAGACGACCTCGTCCGCACCCTCGCGATCGTAGGCGCGCGCTAGCTCCACCGGGTCGCCCGCATCGCGCAAGCTCACAAAGTTGACGCCCTTGACCACGCGGCCGTCCTTAACATCCAGACAGGGAATTACGCGTTTGGTAAGCATGGGCTACTCCTCCCCTCGGGCGGCGGCCAGCGCCTGGGCCAGCGTAAAGTTGCCCTCGTAGAGCGCACGACCAGTGATAGCACCCTCGATGGCGCCCTCGCCCACCGCGGCAAGCGCGCGAATATCGCCGAGCGTCGAGATACCGCCCGACGCCACGACGGGAAAGCCCGCGACCTGCGCCACATGGCGATATGCCGCCACGTCGATGCCCGTCTGCATGCCATCGCGCGCGATGTCGGTATACACCAGATGCTTAAAGCCCAGCTCGGTAAGCTGCGCCACGGCATCGTCGAGCGCCACGCCCGCGCCGTCGCGCCAGCCGTTCACCTTAACCTGGCCGTCGCGCGCGGCAATGTCGGCGACCAGCAGCTCGCCAAAGCCTTGGGCTGCCACCTCAGCAAAACCCGGCTCGGTCACGAGCACGGTGCCCAGCGCAATGCGGCGAGCACCATAGCCTGCCAGCTCATCGATGCGCGCGAGTGAGCGAACGCCGCCGCCCACGTCCACGGACAGACCGCCGACGCCGCAGATGGCCTTAATCGCCGCCGAGTTGGCAGCGCATGTGTCCTCGTCCTCGCCAAAGGCAGCGGATAGGTCGACGACATGCACCCAGCTTGCGCCCTGCTCGGCAAACGAGCGGGCAACGGCCACGGGGTCGTCGGAATATACCTTGCAGCGGCTGCGGTCGCCGCGCTCCAGGCGTACAACCTTGCCGCCGATCAGATCGATTGCGGGAAACAGGATCATCGGCCGACCTCCTCGACGATGTTGACGAAGTTCTTAAGGATGCACTGACCCAGCGCGGAGGATTTCTCGGGATGGAACTGGCAGCCCCACACGTTGCCATGGCGCACGATGCACGGGAAACTCCGTGTATAGTGCGTGCGTGCCAACACATCGGCGGCATCGACGTCGTCGGACACCGCGTAGCTGTGGGTGAAGTACATGTTGGCGCCCTCGGCAAAACCGGCAAGCAGCGGATCAGCCGCACCGGCGGACGTCATGTGCACCTGGTCCCAGCCCACGTGCGGCACCTTCAGGCGGCTCGACTCCAGGCGCGTGCACGAGCCGCGCATAATACTCAGGCCATCGACCCAGGGACCGTCAGCCTGTTTGGGAGCGTTTCCGTCCGCGACCGTGCCCTCGTCCGCCGGCACGCCCTCGTCGCCGCGCTCAAAAAATAGCTGAAGACCCAGGCAGATGCCGAGCAACGGAGTTCCAGCGGCGACAGCATCGAGCACGGCCGTCTCCTCGCCGCTCTGGCGCATAAAGGCAATCGCGTCATAGAACGCGCCCACGCCCGGGATGACCAGGCCGTCGGCGTTGCGGATCTGCTCCGGATCGTCCGACGTGCAGGCGGCGGCACCGGCGCGCGCAAGCCCGCGCACGACGCTCGACAAGTTGCCCTTGTGGTAGTCGACCACCACGATTTTCGGTTCGCCCACGCGACCCTCCCTTTTCCCATTCAAAACCTGCCAAAAAGGGACAGGTTTATTTTGGTCGGTTAAACGTTCACCCACCACATGAGACAGCATTCCCGCAGATAAAACCTGCCAAAATAAACCTGTCCCTTTTTGGCAGGTTACAGTGAGCCCTTGGTGCTGGGGATGCCCTGCACGCGGGGATCGAGCTCGCAGGCGTGGCGCATCGTGCGACCCACGGCCTTAAAGGCGGCCTCGATAATGTGATGCGAGTTGCCGCCCGCCAGTTCGCGCACGTGCAGCGTGAGCTTGGCATCGCGTGCGAAGGCATAGAAGAACTCAACGGCCAGCTCGGTATCGAAGCTGCCCACGCGCTCGGTCGGCACGGGCAGCTCGCAGTAGGCCTGGCCGCGACCCGAAATGTCCACGGCAGCCATCACGAGTGTCTCGTCCATGGCAATCGCTGCATCGGCAAAGCGTGTAATGCCCGCCTTGTCGCCCAACGCTTGGCAAAACGCCTCGCCCAGCACAATGCCCGTATCCTCGACGGTGTGGTGCGCGTCGACCTCAACGTCGCCCACCGCGTGTACCGTCAGATCAAACAGGCCATGGCGGCCAAAGGCGTTGAGCATGTGGTCGAAAAACGGCACGCCGGTCGAGATATCGCACGTACCGGTTCCATCCAGGTCGAGCTTGACGGCAATATCGGTCTCCCCCGTCTTACGGGTTACCTCGGCATAGCGGCCCATCTACATCTCCTCCTTCACCAGCGCGGCAAACGCAGCCAGCACCTCATCATTTTCCTGCGGGGTACCCACGGTGATGCGCAGGCAGTCCGCAAGCCCCGGCGCATAGCTAAAGTCGCGTACCAAAATCGAACACTCATCGCGCAGACGCTCGCGCACGCGCGTGGCATGCGGCGTGCGCACGAGCACAAAGTTTGCAGCGCTCGGCCATGCCTCCACGGGCATGCCCTCGGCAGCCATCGCGCGCAGGGCACACTGCTCGCGCTCGCGCTCGGATGCAACCTGTGCCACCACGGGCGCGTACGCATCGCGGGCACGCACGCAGGCAAGCGCGGCGGCCTGGCTCAGCACATTAACCGAATAGATCTGGCGAATCGCCGCGAACACGTCGATGACCTCGGGCGCCGCGATCACGTAGCCCAGACGCGTGCCGGCGGCGCCGAACGCCTTGGACAACGTATGCAGAATCACCAGGTTGGGATGCTCGGCAATAAGCCCCTGCGCCGTGGTGGCCGCGCCAAACGAATCGTCGGCAAACTCAACGTAGGCCTCGTCGACCATTACCATGCCGGGGCACGCATCGCACAGCGCCGCGACAAAGTCGAGCGGCGCCACATCGCCCGTGGGGTTATTGGGCGAGGTCACGATTGCCAGGTTGCACTCGGACGCCGCCGCAAGCACAGCTGCCTGGTCGAGCTCAAAGGTCGCGGGGTCGCGCCACACGTCGCGCACCTCGGTCTGGCAGAGCGACGCAAAGAACGCGTACTCGCTAAAGCACGGCGGGCAGTTGAGCAGGGTCCGCCCAGCGCCGCCAAACGCCAGCAGGTAGTTATAGAGCAGCTCGTCACCGCCGTTACCCACGCAGACATTCTCGCGCACAACACCATGCCAAGCGGCCAGCTCGTCGCGCAGATCGTTGGACATGGGATCGGGATAGCGGTTGAGCGGTGTAGCGGCCAGGGCGGCGTCGACCGCCTCGCGCACGCCAGCCGGCACGGGATAGGTGTTCTCGTTGGCCGAAAGGTTGATGCGTGTGGGCGTAAAGTTGGGATCGTAGGGCTCAATACCGGCCAGGTAGGGCTGGACGAGTTCCTTCATGCGGGGCGTCAGCTCGGCCATATTAGGCCTCCTCGACGACCGCGTCAGCGCCATCCGCACTTGCAGCCACCAGGTCCACACCCTCGGCAACCGTCGCCACGGCGTCGCCCGGCCAGGCGACCTTGGTCAGGTCGGCCGCGGCCAACGACGCGGCGCTCACGGCATCCTCGCCCTGCTCCAGCACGCGGCGACGCAGAGCGGCGGAAAGCGCGTGTGCCCACAGGCCCTCGGCCTCGGCCAGACGCTGTGTGGCGGGAGCGTCGGAGAGCAGGCCCTCAGGCGTATAGCAAATGACGCTCGAGCGCTTGACGAACTCCTCCACCGAAAGCGGGTTGGAGAACATGGCCGTGCCGCCGGTCGGCAGCGTGTGGTTGGGGCCGGCAACATAATCGCCGAGCGGCTCGGAGCTCCACGCGCCCACAAAGATGGCGCCGGCGTTGCGAATGCCGCCGAGCAGGCCCATCGCGTCCTTGCAGTGCAGCTCCAGGTGCTCGGGCGCCACGGTGTTCACCGCCTCGACGGCAGCAGCCATATCGGCGGCCACCACGATGGTGCCCTCGTTGTCGAGTGAGGCGCGCGTGATCTCGGCACGTGGGGACTGCGCCACCAGAATATCGATACCCGCCTCGACCTCGCGCGCAAACTGCTCGTCGCAGGTCACCAGATAGCAGGCTGCCAGCGGGTCGTGCTCGGCCTGAGCCATCAGGTCTGCCGCGACCACCATGGGCTTGGCCGTGGCGTCGGCCAGCACGCAGACCTCGGAGGGACCGGCGACCATATCGATACCCACGTCACCCGAGACAATCTGTTTGGCAGCGGCGACAAAGGCGTTGCCCGGGCCGGTGATTTTGTCGACGCGCGGAATGGTCTCGGTACCGTACGCCAGTGCGGCCACGGCCTGGGCGCCACCCACCATATAGATCTCGTCCACGCCGCCGAGCTTGGCAGCCGCGAGCGTATAGGGGCTGATTAGGCCATCTTTTTGCGGCGGGGTCACCATGACCACGCGCTTAACGCCAGCCACCTTGGCAGGGATGGCGTTCATAAGCACCGTGGAGGGATACTGCGCACGACCGCCCGGCACGTAAATGCCGGCAGCGGCAAGCGGGGTCACCTTAACGCCGAGCATCGTGCCGTCCGGGCGCGTGGTAAACCAGCTCTGCTCGACCTCACGCTGGTGGAACTCGCGGATCTGGCGTGCGGCCTTTTCGAGAGCCGCGACAAAGGCAGGATCGAGGCCTTCGAGTGCAGCATCAATCTGCTCCTGCGGCAGGCGAAAACTCTGCAGCTCAACGCCGTCAAAACGCTGGCAATAATCGCGCACCGCGGCATCGCCGTTGGCGCGCACGTTGGCCACGATATCGCGGGCGGCGTCGACGATGTTTTGCGGCAGCACGCCCTTACGGTTGAGCTGGTTGGTAACGAGGCGCTCACCGGGAGCAAGCTTGATGGTCTTCATTTCGGTATCCCCTATCGGTCGAGGTTGCGTTTGAAAAACGAGAGGCCGGACGGCGGCGCCAGTCGACCCGCAGCCCGTACGTTGGGGCGCCCGTGCGTGCTCGCGCTATTGTGCCGAGCCCGCGACGGGCTCAAAATGCTTGTCCTTAACAGCAGCTGCCAAGCGATCGGCAAGATTGCGTACGCGCGGATCCAGGCGCGCGGCACCCGGATTGACAAAGAAGCGCGCCGTGCAGTCCATAATGCGACCAGTAATAACCAGGTCGTTATCGCGCAGGGTGGCGCCCGTGGCGGTAATGTCCACGATACGGTCGGTCATACCGACGATGGGGCCCAGCTCGATGTTACCGTGCAGCGAAACGATGTCGGCATTCACGCCGCGCTCGGCATACCAGGCGCTCGCGATGCGCGGATACTTGGTGGCCACGCGAAGCGACCCGCGACGGGCGTAGTTGCGCTCGGCCTGACCAGCGCGCCACGCGGGCTCCGCCTCGATAAACGTGCACAGGCCGTAGCCCAGATCGACCAGCTGCAGCAGGTTGAGGTCGGCCTCGATGAGCGAGTCCCAGCCGCAGATGCCGCAGTCGGCGCCGCCGCAGCCCACAAAGGCGGGCGCGTCGCTGGGGCGCACGATGACAAACTCGATATCGCCGACCGTGCCCTCGCCGGCACGCGTGTCGCGGCCGCGCACGATCAGGTGACGACCGGGATCGCGCAGCTCCGAGACATCCAAGCCCGCGGCCTCGAGCACGTCGAGTGTGTCGGCCTTAAGCGAGCCCTTGGGCACGGCAATGCGCAGCGGACCCTCGGCGCCACGGCCCGCGGCGTGATCGCCATCGGAAGCAGCGTCCTCGGCCGAGGTGTGCGCGGCCTCCAGGCGCTCGAGCGAAAAGGCGAAGCCCGCCGCCGGCACCTCGATGCCATCGCCAAATGCACCGGTAAAGATGGAGTCGTAGCGTCCGCCCGAACCCACCGGATCGGGCAGGCCACCGGCATAGGCCTTAAAGACCAGGCCCGTGTAGTAATCAAACGAGTTCATGATGGAGAAGTCGAAGGACAGCACCTGGGCGTCCTCGGGAGCCAGGCCCTCGACCAGGGCACGCAGCTCGCGCGTGAGCGGCGCGACGATACCGGCGGCAACCAGCAACGCGTCAACGCGGTCGAGCACTTCGGGGCCACCGTGTAGACGCGGCAGCTCGCTAATGGCGGCCTTGACAGCATCGGACTCGGCGCTTGCCGCCACGCGAGAATCGAGGCCCACAAAGTCGTTGGCGTGCACGCAGCACAGGGCCTCGGCAGCCAGCTCGCGATCATCGCACGCCGCAAGCAGTTCCTTAAACGGACGCACGCTGCCCGCGATAATGCGCGCACCGGGAAGCGCCAGCTTGCGCACGGCCTCGGCGACCAGTGAGACAATCTCGACATCGCCCGCGGTATCGCCCGCGCCGATGAGCTCAAAACCCAGTTGCGTAAACTGACGCGAGCCACCGGCATTGCGCTGACACTCGCGAACCACCGGCGCCTCGTAGCGCAGGCGCAGCGGCAGATCGGCCGCACGCATGCGAGTCGAAACCAGGCGAACGATCGGCAGCGTGTTGTCGGGACGGACCACCAGCAGGCGACCGTCGTCATCAAAGAGCTTAAACGGCGTGTCCGCAATGCGGCCGCCCTCCTCGAGCGAGCCCTTGTCCTCGAGCAGCGGCGTCTCGACCGGAAGGTAATGATGATCCCTAAAGCAGCCCTTCACCGTCAGCGCAATCTCCTCGCGCGCCTGAGCCTCCTCGGGCAATATGTCCCGGAATCCCCACGGTGTGGCCGTCATCTGGTGAGCCTCCTCATGCTGTGTTTCATATAGAACAGAAGACCGGCATAGCTCCGCCGGTCTTCTGGGTACTTTAGCATACTAGAGTGCTTGCGGGGAAAATCCGTCGAAGCCGCTCACACCGTATTCATTTGGAAACATGGGGCAGGTTGCCGCAACCCAACCCCACCTAGGCGCCAATCGCACGACGATACTCTGCCATTACCTGTGCATCGGCAGCTGCGGGGTCAGCAAAATAGCGCCAGTCATAGGTCTCGGCCGAAACAACTCCGCGATAGCCGCGCGCCACCAGCCTATCCAGGTCGGCGCGCATATCGCGGTCGCCGTCACCCCAGGCAAGATGCGTCGTGCCGTCTGCCGCAACATCGACAAAATGCACGTGGGCGACATCATCGCCAAGCAGATCGAAATAATCGTCGATGGTATCCCCCGCCACCGCCATAGCGCCCAAATCCAGACACGCCTTAAGTGCCGGATGATCAACTGCCTCGATCATGCGCTTCGTATCGGCCGCCGAGTTCACGATCATCGACTCAACCGGCTGTAGGGCCTCGAGCACCAGTCGAACGCCGCACTCTCCCGCATGCTCGGCAATCGCACGCAGCATCGAGGCGCTGCGACCCCACGCGTCCTCGATTGGCTCGTTCAAAAATGCCCAGCCGCTCGAGACCATGACCTGCTCGGCTCCAAGTTCCGCCGCGATATCCACAACGTTCTTAAAGTACGCGAGCGTGCGGGCACGCGCCTCATTCCCGCGCGCCGCGATATTCCACGGCTTGGGGTTGTTCTGTTCGGGACAAAGCCCCACAATCCGAACCCCATACTGCTGCGACAGCTCCCGCACCTGCTCGAGCGAATCGTATCCATGGCAATCGACATACAGATGCATCGCCCCGGTCCAAAGCTCGCAACACGTGTAGCCCGAGGCCGCTGCCGAGGAAAAGAATTCCTCAAGGTCAAAATAACGATGGCTGATATTCATGACGGCAAGCTGCGGATACTCCATCTTGTCCACCTTTCGGCAAAAGGGCGCCGCAGCACAGTGTGCGCGACGCCCCCTCTTACATTGTTCTCATTATGACGGATACTCTACTGGACACCAAGCACTCCAAAGAACGCGCCGGCGATACTCACGAGCAGGATCACGAGCATGATGAGCAGCGGATTCATCTTCTTCTTGAGCATGAGATAGACGATTCCAAACAGCCCCATCGTGACAAAGCCCGGGAAAATTCCGTTGAGCAGCTCGGCCAGCGTCTGAGCACCATCGCCCGCGCCGACCATGAGCGGAATGTCCACGGTGACCATCTCCATGGTCATAGCACCGATCACCATGGCGCCCATGATAGAGGCCATCTTGACGATCGTGTCCATAATGCCCGATTCCTGGACTTTGCTGATCATGTCCGAGCCAAAGCGATATCCCACAAACGTCAGCAGGTAACGGATGATGTAGTGAGGGACGTTGAACACGAGCAGGAACAAAATCGGGCCAAGAATGGAGCCCTGCAGCGCCAGCGACGTGCCGACACCCGTTGCCAAAATTCGCAGCGTGCCCCAGTAGAAGGCATCGCCCACGCCGGACAGCGGCCCCATCAAAGCAAGCTTGACATTAGAGATCGCGCTCGTGTCAAAGCTATCGTCAGTAGCGTTGACCTCCTCCATTGCAGCGGCGATGGACATGGGAAGCGTCGAGATGTACGGCGTGACGTTATAGAGCTCCATATGGCGCTTAAGGGCGGCCTTAAAGTCCGCATCCTGCGGATACAGCTTGCGAAGAATCGGCATAAGGGCCCACATAAAGCCGATATGGCCCATACGCTCGTAGTTCCAGGAATGCTCATAGGGAATCGAGCGCCAGAACAGCTTCTTAAGGTCTGCGCGGGAAATCAGCCCGTCGTAAGAAGACTCAAACTTAAAACTCATCGAACCCACTCCCAATCGCAGGATCCTCGGTTGCCACTGCGGGCTGCTCCGCTTTTTTCTTATCACCCAAAACCGTCATCGCGACGACGATGATCGCGGCAAAGATCGCCACGCCCGTCGTGCTAATGCCAAAGTAGGCAACGAGGAAGAAGCCAGCGAAGAAGAACGGAGCCACCGTTTTGTTCATGATCATCTGAGCCAGCATCGCAAAGCCGAGTGCGGGCAAGAAGGCGGCGGCGACATCCATGCCGGTCTGAACGAAATCGGGAATGATGTTGAGCAGGCTGGCAACAGCATCGGCGCCAAAGAAGAAGGCCAGGGGAATAATCAGCAGGCCGCACCAGCTCTGCGCGTAACCGGCGATAAGCATGTTGCGCGTAATGGCCTTGGTGTCTCCGTCCTCGACGTTCTTGTCGATACGGTGCACCAGCAATAGCATCACCGGCTGGCCCAGGGCCGTATCGAGCGCCAGGACGATCGTTGCGATGGGAATGCCCAGGGTCAGGGCCGCCGAAGCGTCCGCGCCGGCCTGCATGGCAAGCGACACACCCAGGATGGTTCCGGAAATCGTATCGGGCGGGTTATACGCACCGACCGAGATGGCGCCGACCATGGCAAGCTCCATCGTGGCGCCCATGATCGTGCCGGTCACCATGTCGCCCATGACAAGGCCAACCAGAGGTCCGAGCACAATCGGGCGCTGGAGGTAGCTCGTACCGGTCAGCCACTCGGAATAGCCCAAAAGGGCAATAAGGAAAATCAGGATTGTCTTGATAACCATGATGGCCCCTAACCGATGACCTTCGCGGCGTCAGTCTTCGCATCTGCCGGAATCATTTGAATGAACAGCTCGTAGCCCTCGCCGAGCAGTTCTTTGACGTATGCCTCGTTTTCGGGCGTAAGGAACACGCTCGTCGAGACCTGGCGGGCATCCTCGCTAAAGGCAACATTGCCGAGGTTGATCTTCTTGACGCCCATCGCCTTGGCGACGGCACCGGCCTGCTGGATCGTCTCGCAAACTACGAAGAGTTTGTACTTATCGGTCACACCGCTCTGGAGCGCCTTGACGGCATCCTCGGTGTTTTTGACGACAACCTTGCAGCCCTCCGGTTTTGCAAGGGACAGGGCCTGCAGACGAAGCTTGTCATTGAGGACCGTGTCGCTTACCAACAGGATGCAGTCGGCACCCAGAGCCGAAGTCCAGCTAACGGCAACCTGGCCGTGCAGCAGTCGATAGTCCACGCGAATCATCTGAATCATGATGTGCTCCCTAGCGATTAAAACTCATCGAGTTCGGCCTGCCCCAGCAGGTCGTTGACGTACTTGACCTTGGTGTCGTCCGCCTCGACGATCTGGCGAATGGCCTCATCAATTGGAGTGGAGTCGGGCACGAACAGCAGCTGAATAAGGAGCGGCAGGTTCATATTGGTCACCAGGTGCGTGTTGGGACGCGTCTGGACGATCTTGGTGAACTCGTTGTTGACGCTGCCGCCGAACAGGTCAGTGCACACGACAACCTCGTCGTCCGCAGCAAACCCATCGAGAACCGCTGCGGCCTCCTTGGTCAGGTCCTCGTTTCCGTCGACATACATAGACAGCGCATGGACGTTTTCGCGCTCACCGGAGAGCAGCCCAATGCTCTCGACGATTCCAGACGCAAAATGAGCATAGGATGCAACGATAAACTGCCTCATTCGATTCCCCTTTCTTGCGAATTTCGGCATAAAAATGCCCGGACGCATGCGCCCGGGCAGGGTGCTTCTTGATCAGTAGCTTATTTGTCACCGATTAGTAGTCGAACTGGTGATAGTAACGACGGTAGTTGAGGTTGTGCTTGGTGACCGTCTCGTAGTAAGCGGCAAGGCGATCGGTGATCAGCGAGGAGAGGATCCACGGAGACACGATGACGCGGAACTCGTCGTCAAGGCCGGGGATCGCGAACTCGGCGGTGTCGATGATGTTGATGTCGGTGTCGCCGGTCACGCCGCGGGTCAGGAAGGCGCGGACGCGCTCGTCGAGCTTGCGGTTCTCGTCCTCGCCCATGAACAGGAAGACCGGGACGCCGGGCTCCACGAGCTCGAGGGTGCCGTGGAAGAAGTCGGCCGAGGTGATGTAGCGGGTGCGCTTCCACTGCATCTCCTCGAGGATGCACATCGAGAACAGGATCGTCTCGCCCCACAGGGCGCCGGAGCCGATGAACATGGTGTAGGGGGCCAGGGCGTACTTCTTGGCGAGCTCCTCGGCGCGCGGCTCGAAGCGCTTGCGGATATCGAGCATGTCCTTCCAGATGTCCTTGGTCTGCTCGATAAACAAATCGAACTTGGGGAAGCAGCCGCGGCGGTTGAGCAGGCGCAGGCCGAAGCAGTCGGCGAGGTAGTAGCCCTTCTCGCAGCCGCCCGAACCATGGTCAGAAGCCATGGCGACGCAGTTCTCGGCACCCACAGCCTGGCCGATGGGGCCCTCGGGCTTGGTCATGGCGTAGACGCGCACGCCCATGCCCTTCATCTTCTTGACGGCCTCGAGGACCTCGGGGGTGGTGCCGGACTCGGAGGCGGTGAGCACGACGGACTTCTCGGTCATGCGCTTGTGGCCCATGGCGTTCCACTCGGCGGCGTGGATCAGGTAGACCTCGAGGTCGCGGTCGCCGAACTTGTTCATGAGGTACTCGAGCTGCATGAGCTCGTCCCAGGTGCCGCCGACGCCCATCAGGAACACGGCGTCGTAGCCCTCGTCGGCGACCTTGTCGGCGAGCGCGGTCATCTTCTTGCCGGTCTCGTAGAGCGCCTTGCCGTCCTCGAGATAGCCCTCCTGGTCGAAATGCATGATCTCGATCTTCTCGGTTTCCTTCATGGCTTTTCCTTTCTGTCCAGCACGCGAATCTATACATCGCGTTTCTTTTCGATACCAATTATAGACATACACCCAACGTGTTTTTAATACCACTTTTCAATCTGTTCCAATCCTCGGTGAACGGTCGAAATTCTCTGGTGAGTGGTATCAAATTATAATTTGATGTATAGCTAACGCCCCCGGCGTCTCCCTTGTGTGACAAAGAACAGCGTTCCTACCAGCGCAATAATGGTCGATGCTCCAAACAGTACCGTCTGGACGCCCAAAGCCTCCGCCAAAAACGGAGCCGCCAGCAGCGGCACCACGCCGGCGCTCATCAGGCCAAAACGCACAAAGCCGGTAATGCGCCCCAGGTATTTGATGTCGGCACGCTCCTGAATCAAGATCATCTGCAGCGGCTCCAGGAACCCCCAGGCCAGACCGTTAATCGCCTGACCGATAATCGCGACCCCCAGCATATCGGTGCCCACGTACACCATGGACCCAATGCCCACGGCCATGAGCGCGCCGAGCAGCAATCGCAGGTTGACATGGCGAGCAGAAAGCTTGGTCAGGATGAACGCACCCACCGAGGAAGTAAGGCCCACGACCGAGGACAACCAGCCCAGCCAGACGATATCCACGTTGAGTACATCACGGTAGAACAACGACTCCAGCGAATCGAACGCGCCAAACGCAAAGAAACCCAAAAAGCCCGAGATAAAGATGAGGCGCAAGTCGTGATCGCGAAACGTAAGTCGCGCACCCTCGGCCATGCCGCCCAGAATACCGCCCTTCGGCTTCTCCCCTTTTGCGGGAGCAACACACTCGTGACAGCCCAAGGAGAGCACGGCCGCCACACCCATCATGCCCGCCATGAGCAGATAGACCGATTGCGTGGCAAAACAGCTCACGATGGCACCACCGAGCAGCGGGCCAGCGGTATAGGCAATATTGCTGTAGAACACCATGAGGCCGTTCACGCGGGTACGACCCTCGGTGGTCGACTCCAGGTATCCCGGAAACGCATGCGTGCAGGTGTTGATAAAGCCGCCCGCAAGTCCCAAGACGCACGCGGCAAACACAAGCCCGGGGACAGACAACGGCGCTAACCCCACGCCAAGCGATAGCACTGCCGTAATCACGCACGTCACAAACGACGTCCGGCGCGGTCCAAAGCGATCGATGACCGAGCCCGACACCATATTGCCCACCGACGTCATAAGATTGCGCACGAGCGTAATGGCGGCAACCAAAAAGGCCGTGCCGGCCAGATCATACGTGGCCGCACCGATAAGCCCCAAAAAGTAGACCGCGTTGTTGGCGCACCACTGCAGGGACTCAATAAGAATCAGCCTGACCTCTGCCGGCGTCAGGCGCATTGCTTCGCGATCCTTCGCGAACATACGAACTCCTTCTATACAAAAAGGGGACGGAGGGCATAGGCCTGCTCCATCCCCTTTCCAGGTTGCAACGAAAATCTATGCAGCCGGGCCCTTACGCCAGCACGCCGAAGAACGCGCCGATGATGCCCACGACCATGGTGGCCACGATCAGCACCATGGGGTTGATCTTCTTGGACAGCAGCCAGTAGTACAGCCAGAAGGCGATCATGCCGAGCATGCCGGGCATGATGCCGTCCAGGATGTCCTGGAGGGTCTGGGCGTCCTCGCCCGAGCCGATGGCCACCGGGATGCTGGCCCAGAACATGTCCTTGCACATGGCGCCCACGACCATGACGCCCACGATGCCCACGCAGGTCATGATCTTCTGCATGAGGCCGGTCCTCTGGGCCTCGTCCAGGAAGCCCACGCCCAGCTCGTAGCCCTTGACGGCGCCCCAGATGCGCAGCGCGAAGCCGGGGACGTTGTAGATGAGCAGGAAGGCGATGGGGCCGAAGGGGTTGCCGGCCTGGCACAGGCTGATGCCCACCGCGGCGGCGACCACGCGCAGCGTCGACAGGAAGATGGAGTCGCCGATGCCGGACAGCGGGCCCATGAGGGCGGCCTTGACGTCGTTGACGCTCTCGGGCTCGATCTCGCCGCGGGCGACCTTCTCCTCCATGGCCATCGCGATGCCGCCGACGAACGGGGCGAACTGGACGGTGATGTTGAAGAACGCGCAGTGGCGGTGCAGGGCCGCGGCGTAGTCGTCGGGGCGGCCGGCGTAGATCTTCTTGAGCATGTTGGCGACCATCAGGCAGAAGGCGATGTTCATCTGCTTGTAGTAGGTCCAGGAGAACTCCATGCCCAGGGCGCCGACGTTGACGGCGCTCTTGACGAGGTCGGAGCGCGTGATCTTGTTCTCGGGACTAGAAGTCATCGTCCTCATCCCCTTCCGCGGAGAGCTGGGGCTGGGCTCCGCCCAGGCCGAGCAGGTCGAACTTGTCGATGCCGATGATGATGGCGATCAGGGCGACGCCCAGGACGGGCACGTTGGCGTAGGAGCACAGCAGGAAGCCCAGGAAGTAGAAGGGCACGAGCTGCTTGGTGAGCACCAGGCGGCCGAGCATGGCGAAGCCCATGGCCGGCAGGATGTTGGCGGCAACGCCAAAGCCAGCAAGGACAAAGGGCGGGATGAAGTCGAGCAGGCCCTGGATGGCGTCAGCACCCAGATAGAACGACAGCGAGCACAGCAGGAACGCCATGATGATACCGGTCAAACCGATCAGGAAGTGCATCGCATAGACACCCTTAAGGTTGCCCTGGCCGGAGTAGACATCAGCGCGGTCGACCAGGATCGGCAGGGCGGCGTTAAGGATGTTCTTGATGGCAAGGCACAGCGTGGCGATGGGCATGGCAAGCGCGATGGCTGCCTCGGTGCTCTGGCCCAGCTGGATAGCGAAGGCGCAGGCGAGCACGCCGCCGATCGTCTCATCAGGCGGCACGTAGGCGCCGATGGAGATCGAGCCCATGAACAGCAGCTCCAGACTCGCACCGATCGCGAGGCCGGACTGCAGGTCCCCCAGCACCAGGCCCACGAGCGGGCACAGGACGATGGGGCGGAACGCGTAGAGCGTACCGAGCTGGCAGTCGAACTTACCAAATGCGGCGATAAGTCCGATGAGGATTGCTTGGGTAAGCATACATCCCCCTTTCCATATAGGACACTACGAAGAGCTCAGACTCTTCGAAATTGAACGCCTAGAGCACGCTGGCGCAGTCGACCTTGGGGTCATCGGCCAGGGGTCGAATCTCGACCTCAACGCCACGATCCAGCATCTCGCGCACATCGGCTTCCTCAGCCGCGGTCAGGAAGATCTGACGAGAGACCTGACGAGCGTCGGGACGCTTCTCGTCCTTGGGCTTGGTGTTGCCCAGGTTGACCGACTTGATCTGCGGGCAGCCCTCAACAAGCTGCTTTGCCTCAGCGATAGTGGCGACGCAGATGATCATCTTGTACTTGTCGGTCACGCCCGAGTTGATAGCTTCGATTGCATGCTCCATATCTTTGATGACGAGCTTGCAGCCGGCAGGCTTGCCCATCTTGAGCGTCGTCTTCCACACCGGGTCGTTAGCGACCTTATCGCCCACGCAGAAGATGCAGTTGGAGCCAAGGCCCTGAACCCAGGAAACTGCGACCTGGCCATGAAGCAGGCGATGGTCAACGCGAAGTAGCTGAATCATAATGTGACCCCCAAAGGTCTTGTGCCGTCATACGGCGTGTCAGTAGGTGCTGCGGATTAGAACTCTTCCTCCTCCTCGTCATCGACCAAAAGATCGTTGACAAACTTCACGCGCGTATCGTCCGCAGCGACGATGGCGCGAATCGTCTCCTCAACCGGCGCCGACTCGTCAGAGAACAGCAGCTGGATGAGCAGAGGAAGGTTCATGTTGGTAACGAGGTACGTGCGGGGACGCGTCTGGACGATCTTGGTGAACTCGTTGTTAACGCTACCGCCAAAGAGGTCGGTGCAGACAACGACATCATCGTCGGCAGACATGCCTGCCAGCAGTTTTTGGGCCTCCTCGGCCACGTCCATGCGGCCATCGACGAACATCGAAAGATCGTGGACGTTGTCGCGAGCGCCCGAGAGCAGCTCGACGCTCTCCTTGATGCCGGTGGCGAAGTGCGCATGGCTGGCGATGATGTACTGTCTCATTCTGTGTTCCTCTCAATAGCCCGGCACGTTCCCGCACCCGTTTTCTTTAGTAGTCGAACTGGTGATAGTAGCGACGATACTTGAGGTTGTGCTTGGTGACCGTCTCGTAGTAGCGAGCCAGGCGGTCGGTCACGAGCACCGTCAGAATCCACGGGGAGACGATGACGCGGAACTCGTCGTCAAGGCCGGGGATCGCGAACTCGGCGGTGTCGATGATGTTGATGTCGGTGTCGCCGGTCACGCCGCGGGTCAGGAAGGCGCGGACGCGCTCGTCGAGCTTGCGGTTCTCGTCCTCGCCCATGAACAGGAAGACCGGGACGCCGGGCTCCACGAGCTCGAGGGTGCCGTGGAAGAAGTCGGCCGAGGTGATGTAGCGGGTGCGCTTCCACTGCATCTCCTCGAGGATGCACATCGAGAACAGGATCGTCTCGCCCCACAGGGCGCCGGAGCCGATGAACATGGTGTAGGGGGCCAGGGCGTACTTCTTGGCGAGCTCCTCGGCGCGCGGCTCGAAGCGCTTGCGGATATCGAGCATGTCCTTCCAGATGTCCTTGGTCTGCTCGATAAACAAATCGAACTTGGGGAAGCAGCCGCGGCGGTTGAGCAGGCGCAGGCCGAAGCAGTCGGCGAGGTAGTAGCCCTTCTCGCAGCCGCCCGAACCATGGTCAGAAGCCATGGCGACGCAGTTCTCGGCACCCACAGCCTGGCCGATGGGGCCCTCGGGCTTGGTCATGGCGTAGACGCGCACGCCCATGCCCTTCATCTTCTTGACGGCCTCGAGGACCTCGGGGGTGGTGCCGGACTCGGAGGCGGTGAGCACGACGGACTTCTCGGTCATGCGCTTGTGGCCCATGGCGTTCCACTCGGCGGCGTGGATCAGGTAGACCTCGAGGTCGCGGTCGCCGAACTTGTTCATGAGGTACTCGAGCTGCATGAGCTCGTCCCAGGTGCCGCCGACGCCCATCAGGAACACGGCGTCGTAGCCCTCGTCGGCGACCTTGTCGGCGAGCGCGGTCATCTTCTTGCCGGTCTCGTAGAGCGCCTTGCCGTCCTCGAGATAGCCCTCCTGGTCGAAATGCATGATCTCGATCTTCTCGGTTTCCTTCATTTGTCTCTCCTTTCTGGGGTTGTCTTCACATCCCCCATGCCAACGGGCATCAAACCCGCTTACATTCCGTAACACTCGGCCGCTTTGGCCTTAAGCGCATTGACTGATTCTTCGTAGCCCTCTGCCTTGACCTCCATTTGCTTGGAGACGGCATCAAGATACGGGTGCACGTCCCATGACTTCAGACGCTCGGCGATCATTGCCGCAATCGTCTGGAAGAACACCAAATTGGGAATTGCGCTGAGCAGCGGAGCCACCTGAGGCACCGCAACCTCGTGAGCCTTACCCCTGGGATGGGCCGTGAGCAGCACCGTTTTTGTCGTAACGTTCGATAGCGCATCGGCGATATTCGCAAGACGCTCCGACCCCTGCGGATCGTCGACGATAAACACCAGATAGCCCGGAACGATCTGCATCTCGGGACCGTGAATGAACTCCTCGCCCTCGTGATGCATGGCAGGAATCTTGATGGTCTCGCTCAGCTTGAGCGCCGCCTCCTCGGCAACGCCGTAGTTGGGACCGTTGCCGACGACCATGGCGGGCATGTGCTCAGAAAGTTCGAGCATGTGGTCTTGGACATATTCCTCGGCGGTCTTGCACATCACGGCATTGGCCTGGATGGCCTCGCGCAGGTCGTCAAGACGCTGGGCAACGCCCTTGGCGTCAATCGTTCCGCGCGCCTGACCGCCGTAAATACCAAAGAGCACCAGGTACTCAACGAGCACCTCGACGCCCAGAGTCACAAAGTCCACCGACTCGACGCCCACACCGTAGTCAAGAACGATGTCAGTGTGCTCCTTGATGGGCGCCTCGACGTTTGCCGTGAGCGCAACTGCAGCCATATCGTGTGCGCGCATGTAATCGAGCGCCGCAATCGTATTGGTCGAATAGCCACTCTGCGAGACGGCGATGTTGAGCGCATGCTGCGGATAGGTGTGTTCAAAATCGACGAAGGCCTCGGGCGTCACAACGGACACCTGCATTTGCAGGGCATCTTGCAGGTAATCGCGGGCGCAATCGGCGGCATGGCGCGACGAACCCGAAGCAACGATGCGCAGCGCGTCAAAAGAACCGGACTGGAAAATATCAACGAGCTGCGCTACCAGCTCAGACGAACGCTCGAGGTTCTCCCCCATACGCACATGGGCAAGCTGAACGTAATCGAGCATCTTCATCGTCTCACCTCGTAACAAATCATTAGTATTTGATACCAATCACAGTTATAGGTTACGGCTTTTTGATACCTCTTTGTCGATTAATTTATCCCCATCGGCGAACGGTCGATTTTGAGCCCTGTAGGGTTGTATATACAGCTGACCCAACGATCAAAACTGGTTAGTTTCCCAGCCGTTATTCACAAAATACCAGCTAGTACGTATAGGTGTAGCCGCCCGTATCGCCACGATTGAAGGACTTTACATACTCGATAGCCTGACCGCTCGCGTCATAGCTCACGCATTCCAAAAGCAAAACAAGATCGCCCTGTTCCAGTCCAAGGAGGCCGGCATCTCGTGCGCCCAGCGCTTCGATATCGAGCTTTTCCTGTGCCATGGCTGGCTTTCGGCCCAGCATCTCATAGGTCTCGTACAAACTGAAGACCGACACGTCAATATCTTCGATGGTTGGGAACAGCAGGCAGGGAATCAGCGCCGTCTCAATCGATACGGGGCTACCGTTTATGCAGTTCAGGCGTCGAACGGAATAGAGCAGGTCGTCCTCGGCGATGCCAAACAGGTCGGCGTAATATGGCCCCGCATAACGCTTGGAACGCGCGAGAATACGGACGGACGGCTCGCCGCCCGAAGCACGGACCGATTCACGGAAACCGACCGTGCGTTCAAAAAAAGCAGGTACTTTCTGCGCCACAAAGGCACCTTTTCCCCGAACACGGCGAATCTGCCCGCGCCGAACCAGCTCATCGACAGCGCTTCGGATGGTCAAGCGTGTCGTACCAAATTCCTCGGCGAGGTCTTTTTCGGACGGAATCATGGAACCCGTGGGATATATACCGCGCTCGATACGTTCCTCGATGCGGCGTCGAATGCGCATATAAACCGGGGTGGCATCTACTGTTTCAGCCATTGTTCACCTGCCACGCTCCTCATGCCGTTCTCTTCGCCGTTATCGGCAAAGCGGAACTTTGTGGGCAAAATCACCGATTTGCAATGCTCCACAAAACGCATGTCCTTATCAAATTCGATCGAGCTCTCATAGAACACCGGCGTTCCCTCTTCTTGCTGGAGCAGCTCGGCCTCTTCGACGTCCAAACGCGAGATGGAGATATGCTCACGTCCATGCTCAACACGCACGCCACCTTCTTTGAGCAAGACATCGTAAAGGCTCTCACACTCAAAATCGTGTTCGGGAAGCGATGGGCACAGGGACAGGTTAACGTGAGCGGTCTCGATTGACGCCGGCTCGCCCTCAATAAGTCGAACGCGCTGCATGCGGAGCAAGGGAGCGCCTACAGCCACCCCAAGCTTGTCGGCAAGCGCCTCATCCGCCTCGATGGTCCCGGTGGAAACCAGACGAGAAGAGGGGTGCAGGCCGGCAGTCCGTACAGCATCGGAAAAGTTATACGTTTCCTGGAAGATGTTCAACGGCTTGGGAGGACACACATACGTACCCGATCCGCGACGGCTCTCGAGCGTTCCACACGAGATGAGCCGCGTGATACCGGCACGCAACGCCGTACGCGAAACGCCAATCTCTTCGCACAGCACGCGCTCGGCCGGCAGGCGATCGCCGCCGGCAAGCTGATGGTGCTGGATATACCAAAGAATTCCCTCAACAGCACGATCTTTGGGGGGAATTGCATAAGATTCGCCTGCCATTACACAGACTCCTCATTCAGAAACGTATGCCGCCAAAATTAGGCCAGCCCTCCCATGGCATCAAATTCGGCCTTGATCTTCTCGGCGACATTCCGATACGACTTATATAGACTTGAATCGCGTTTGACTTCGTCGGTCATAACGGGAATCTCTAATTTGGAAACCTCGTCTTTTCCCGTCTGAACCGCCACAACAACGCCCATACCAAGACACATATTACGCTTGGCAGCGTTTATTTTCGCCGCCTTGGCAGGATTTGCCAGGATACGCTGGGCAAATTCCTGTTTAGAGACCGCTTCTTCGGCCTCCGGATCGCCCGCCTCGGCCACTTCGCACTGCAACACGTCCGCATAGTCAAAAATCTTCGGCTCGCCGCCGCGCTGATGTACGGCCCACTTGCGATGCGTGGCATCCTGGTAGATAGCCGGCAAAAACGTAAACCGCGGCGGGTCCAAAATCGTATCCGTGATGGTAAACACATCGGGATCAAAGGCATCCTGCGGGTTTTTCTTCTTGAACAGCCCCATATCAGCCTCCCCTTACTAGCATTAAACAACTCAAGCTGAATATAGCACCAATTTCAAGCCGCCACTTTACCGTATCGGTACGCGGCGTCTATGGCTCGCCCAGCGGAAGAGCTTACGGACGAGGGCCGGGGTGCCTGCCTTGTTTTGAGAAGTTCGCGGAGCCCACTTTTCAAAACAAGGCAGGCACCCCGGCCCCGCCGGCAAATAGCGGACACTCCGCATGCAATCTATGCAAACAAACAAGTACGCTTAGCTACATTCGGTAAGCTCGAGCACGCTGCCCTTAACGATAAGCGCCGGCTCCAGGACGACCTCTTCGGCACGCCTACCACCCCTACCGGCAAGACGCTTGGACATGCAGCCAAAAGCATGCTCCGCAAGGACACCAGGATCCTGCTCAATGGCGGTCAGCGCCGGCTCAAAGAGAACGTCGGCCGCCGAGTTGTCATAGCTTACGACCGAAATACCGCCTGGGATGCTCTTCCCCATCTCGTGCAAGCGCTTGAGCAGACCGAGGGCAATGTTATCCGAGCTTGCGAACACGGCGGTGGCGTCAGTTGCGAGCACCGCCTCCGAGGCCTCATAGGCACTCGGAATGTAGTACTCGCTCTCAAACTCCAAGCGTGCGTCGATAGGCAGGCCGACCTCGCGCAGCGCGCGCTCATAGCCGGCAAGTCGCTTACGCCCCGTATTGGAACGGCGCGCGTTAACCAAGCAGGCAATGCGACGGTGGCCCTGCTCGATCAGATAGCGAGTGGCCATGTAGCCACCCATCTCGTGGTCGAACATCACCTTGTCGCACTCGAGCCCCTCAATGGCACGGTCGACCATCACGGCAGGAATAGGCAGATGGCTGACTTCTTCGCGCAGGGCGCGGTCGTCGGAGAACTCGTCGCCTACGACCAGGAAGACGCCATCAACGCCGCGCGTCACCAGCTGGCGCAGCAGCTCCAGATCGTCATCGGCGCTTCCGCCCGAGCTGGTAATGAAGAGCGCATAGCCGTCCTCGCGGCAGCGCTTTTCCAGGCTACCGGCGAGCGAGGCAAAAAAGCGGCTCTCGATGTTAGGGACGATAAGGCCCAGCGTGCGCGACTCGCGCATGACCAAACTACGCGCAATCTGGTTAGGAACATAGTGGTTGCGCGCCGCGACCTCCTTGATGAGTTTGCGGTTTTCTTCCGAGATGCGACAGGGCCGATTATTGAGCACAAGCGAGACCGACGAGGGGGAAAGCCCCACCTCCTGGGCGATCTGCTTGAGGGTGACTTTGTTGGCCATCTCGCTCCTTCCGGGTTTACGCGCAATCTCTTGAAAGTATAGCGACTACCCCTCTACCTCGGTGATAAACACTTTACCAATCCGGTAGACGGCTGTTTTATCGCCGTCAGCGCACCAAATCCGTCCGGGTGGGGTATATTGCAATCGATTGATGACGACGACCACCAAAAGGCGGATATTCATATGCACGAGAACGACTTTTTTAACGAGGACCTGCTGTGCGCGCTCGCTGGCGTTGCCGGCGAGGACAATGTGCTCATGAGCGAGCCCATGCGCGAGCACACCACGTTTAAGATCGGCGGCCCGGCCGACGTCTTTATCACGCCCGATACCGAGCAGGGCCTCGTCGCCACGCTCGACACCTGCTATCGCTGCGACCTGCCGCTCACCATTGTGGGCAACGGCTCCGACCTACTCGTCGGCGACAAGGGCATCCGCGGCGTCGTCGTAGCGCTGGGCGAAGGCCTCTCCGACATTACGGTCGACGGCACGCACGTCACGGCAGCAGCCGGCGCTCTGCTTTCCGATGTCGCCGCGGCGGCAGCCGAGGCCGGTCTCACCGGCATGGAGCCCATCTCGGGCATCCCCGGATCGGTCGGCGGCGCCTGCTACATGAACGCCGGAGCTTACGGCGCCTGCATGGCCGATGTGCTGGAGTCCGTGCGCGTCTACAAACCCGCTCGCCAGCTCGACGACGGCACCCGCGGCAGCGGCAATATCATCGAGTTCGATGTCGACGAGCTCAACCTGGGTTATCGAAAGAGCCGCATCGCCGATGACGGCTTTATCGTGCTTTCGGCCACCTTCAATCTCGCCCCGGGCAACGCCGCGATGATCAAGGCCGACATGGACGACTACCGCCAGCGCCGCGAGGACAAGCAGCCGCTCGACATGCCGAGTGCCGGCTCCACTTTCAAGCGCCCCGAGGGTTACTTTGCCGGCAAACTCATCATGGATGCCGGCCTGCGAGGACACGCCGTTGGCGGCGCGCAGGTGAGCGAGAAGCACTGCGGCTTCATCGTCAACGCCGACCACGCCACCGCCGCCGATGTCGACGAACTCATCCGCCACATCCAGACAACCGTCAAAGACCAATTCAACGTAGACCTAGAACCCGAAGTCCACCGAGTCGGCGAATTTTTATAAAAAAGAAGGCCCCGAAAGGGGCCTTCGCCATATTTATTCAGATAACCCAGTCCGGTGCGTCGCGCCCCGAACCCGGAAGGTCCGGGACCGCGGGCGAGGCATAAGGTTGGTCGCGAGTTCCGCACGCAAAGAAGGCCACTTAATGTGGCCTTCGTCTTGCGCAGGACTGTAGAGCAGGCAACCTTATGCCTCGCCCGCGGTCCCGGACCAACTTACTTCAAACCGCAGCTACGACAGCGCAATACCGCCAAGCCAGCCCCAGCGCACGCCAGAGCCAGTACCATAAAAGCTAATGAACGAATCGAGCGACTTCGATGTAATGGCACCCTCGTTGCTCATAACGATGCCGCCGCCAACGTAGATACCCACATGACCGTAGATAAGGCCCGGAGCACCCGTGCCGCTGTGCGAGGAATCGGCCACGATCATGCCCACCTGCAGCGCCGAGCGGTCGGAGCTATAGCACCAGGCGTTAAACATGTCGCACGCATTGCCTCCAAAGTAGCCAACGCCGGCGTTACGGAAGACATTGGTGACCCACGCCGCGCACCAGTTCTGACCCGGCGAAGGCGTGGAGTAGCACGCGTTGACGACAGCCTGCTGCTTGCCCGAGCCGGCATTCTGCTGCGGAGTTCCGGGCGCGTACGATCCACCACCCGAGCTCGAACCACCCGAGTAGGAATTGTTCTTGTTCGCGGCAGCCGCGGCAGCGGCAGCCTTCCTAGCGGCCTCCTCAGCCTGGGCGGCAGCGAGGATCTCGGAATCGCGCTGAGCCATGAGCTCCTTGACGTCGTCGGAAAGACCGTTCAGCACGGTCTGGACTTCTTGCTGCTTGGCCTGCATGTCCTGCATCTGGGCAGTCTGCTGGTCCTTGAGCTTCTCTAAGTCGGCCTTCTGCGACTCGAGCTCGGTCTTTTGCGCATCGAGCTCTTCCTGGATGGTCTGAATATCCTCGATGGCATCGCGGTCGCTCTTGTTGATCTTCTCAACGTAATGCGCGTTGGCGACGAGTTCCTCAAACGAGCCAGAGGCCAGCAGCAGCGACAGGATGTTCGTGCCGCCGGACTTGTAGCTGGCGGCCACGCGATCGGAAAGGTCGTTGCGCTTCTTCTTGAGCTCGGCCTTCTTTTCATCGATCTGGGCCTGCGTGTCGTCAATCTTGCCCTGGACATTCTCGATGTCGTTGAGGGTCTGGGCATTCTTGTTGGCCAGCGCCGCATACTCATTTGCGATGCTGTCGAGCTGGGCCTGAACCTCGTCGAGCTGGGCCTGGGCGGCATTCAGTTTATCGGTGGTTTCTTTGGAAGCCTCCGCCGCATGGGCGCGAGCGGGCAGGCCAAAAAGAACTGCCGCAGAAGCGGCGCCGAACAGGGCCTTGAGGGCAGTGCGGCGCGAGAGCTCCTGGGAAAGGATGGAATCGCTGTTTGGTGACATATGTACTCCGTTACATGCTTATTTATATGTCGCTCAACTCATACATATTAGCGTACATATGGCGCGTCCCAACGATTTCCACGAACGGCAGGAAACTGCAAGGTCGGCGGCTCGTAAGCAAATGCCAAAGATCAGGTTATGCGTACGCAAGCTCTGTTATGAGTACGTTAACATAATCCTCTGCTTTTCCTGCCGCGTACGATTTGGGCGTCCCTGCCTGCGCTATACTCCCCTCTAGAAGTGTTCCTGATTCGATAGGAGACTACATGTCCAAAGCACTCGACCCCAAAGACACCTGCGTCCTCGTTACCGGTGGCGCCGGCTTTATCGGCTCGCACACCGTCGTTCAGCTGCTCGAGGGTGGTTACCAGGTCGTCATCGTCGATGATCTCTCCAACTCCAGCGCCGTCGCCGTCGACCGCGTCAAGACCATCGTGGGCGACGAGGCCGCCAAGAACCTCACCTTCTACGAGGCCAACGTACTCGACCGCGATGCGATGAACAAGATCTTCGATACCCATCAGATCGACCGCGTCATCCACTTTGCCGGCTTTAAGGCCGTCGGCGAGTCGGTGAGCAAGCCCGTCGAGTACTATCACAACAACATCGAGAACACCCTGGTGCTCATCGACGTCATGCGCAACCATGGCTGCAAGTCCATCATCTTCTCGAGCTCCTCGACCGTCTACGGCGACCCGGACAACCCGCCCGTCACCGAGGAGGATCCCAAGAAGCCCGCGACCAACCCCTATGGTTGGACCAAGTGGATGATCGAGCAGATCCTTATGGACGTCCACACCGCCGACCCCGAGTGGGACGTCGTGCTGCTCCGTTACTTCAACCCCATCGGCGCTCATCCGTCAGGCCTGATCGGCGAGGACCCCAAGGGCATCCCCAACAACCTGGTGCCCTATGTCGCCCAGGTTGCCGTGGGCAAGCTCGAGGCCGTTCAGGTCTTTGGCAACGATTACCCCACCCCCGACGGCACCGGCGTGCGCGACTACATCCACGTGTGCGATCTGGCCTCTGGTCACGTTGCCGCCCTTAACTGGATGAACGGCAAGACCGGCGTCGAGATCTTTAACCTGGGCACCGGCACCGGCACCTCGGTACTCGAGGTCGTCGCCGCCTTCTCCAAGGCTTGTGGCAAGGAGCTGCCCTACGTGATCCGCGAGCGCCGCGCCGGCGACATCGCTGCCAACTGGTGCGATGCCTCCAAGGCCGAGCGTATGATGGGCTGGAAGGCCCAGTACGACATCGCGGACATGTGCCGCGATAGCTGGAACTGGCAGAGCCACAACCCCAATGGCTTCGCCGACGCCGAGTAGCAAAAACCTACATACCGCTCTTGCCCCGATCTCACGTTGTGAGGTCGGGGCTTTTTCATGGCATGTAACCATTCGCCGAAAATCGACCAACTTTTTTATCTTGCCTGTACATGTTTAAACAACATGTTTTACAATAGGCGTATCGAATCAGAACATCGGAGGCGGACTGCACACCCATCGGCAGGCCGACCCCACAACAAGAAGGTTGGTGAGCGCATTCATGGAGCGTGCAAGCGGCGTCCTCATGCCCGTCTCATCTCTGCCCGGACCATACGGAATCGGCGGCTTTGGCTGGAATGCCTACGACTTCGTCGATTTTCTCGCCTCGTGCAAACAACATTACTGGCAGATTCTGCCCCTTACGACGACCAGCTATGGCGATTCGCCCTATCAGTCGTTCTCGGCCCGCGCAGGCAACCCCAACTTTATCGACTTTGCCGAGCTTATCGAGGCAGGGTATCTGGAGCAGCGCGATATCGATGGCGTGTATCTGGGATCCGACCCCAGCAATGTCGACTACGGTGCCATCTTTGGTGGCCGCCGTCAGATTCTCGACCGCGCCGCCGAGCGCTTTGCTGCCGACAAGCCGGCCGATTTCGATGACTTTATCCAGGCCAACGAGGACTGGCTCATCCCCTACAGTGAGTTCATGACCGTCAAAGAGGAGTGCGGTCTCAAGGCGTTTTGGGAGTGGCCCGCGGAGCTTCGCACCCGCGGCGAGGCTTCCGCCAAGGTCTGCGCCGACCATCCGGCGCGTATGCTCTACCACCAGATGACGCAGTATTTCTTCGACCGCCAATGGAGCCGCCTCAAGGCCTATGCCAACGAGCGCGACATTCTCATCATCGGCGACCTGCCCATCTATGTCTCGCGTGACTCCGTCGAGATGTGGGCGACGCCTGAGCTCTTTAAGATCGACGCCGCCGGCAATCCCGTGAGCGTCGCCGGCACGCCGCCCGACCAGTTCTCGGCCACCGGCCAGTACTGGGGCAACCCCATCTACGACTGGGACGCCATGGAGTCCGACGGCTTCTCCTGGTGGGAGGGCCGCATTCGCGCCGCCCTCGACATGTACGACGTCATCCGCCTGGATCACTTCCGCGGCTTCGAAGCCTATTGGGAGGTGCCGTTCTCCTCGCCCGATTCGTCCTACGGTTCGTGGACGCAGGGTCCCGGCCTTAAGTTCTTCAAGACGCTCGAGGAAAAGCTCGGCACACTGCCCATCATCGCCGAGGACCTGGGCTTCCTCACCCCCGGCGTCATCGACATGCGCGACAACTCGGGCTTCCCCGGCATGAAGATCCTGCAGTTTGCCTTTGAGGGCACCAACTCGTACTACCTGCCGCATAACTACATCGCCAACACCGTCGCCTATGTGGGCACCCACGATAACGAGACGGCGCGCGGTTGGTTTGAGGGAACGGCCACCCCGCGTCAGCGCGAGCAGGCAGCCCTGTACACCCATCAGCAGGCCGGCGAACCCATGGCAGATGCACTCAATCGCACCATCGCCGCCAGCGTGAGCGACACGTGCATCTACACCATGCAGGATCTGCTTAACTTGGGCAACGAGGCGCGCATCAACACCCCTGCCACGCTGGGCGGCAACTGGACTTGGCGCATGCTCGACGGCGCCATCACCCGCGAGCTCGAGCACAAACTCACCGACTGGACCGAGACCTACTTCCGCATCCCGTCGGAAGCCGAAATCGAGCTTCCTCAATAGGAGCTACCGCGCCCGACCCCCCCACCGTGCGGACGCGCTTGCTTTTCCCGCGCGAGGCCACCCCAATCCCCTCGCGCGGGCTTCTTATGAATTGCAGACATGAAACAACCCATCACAGGAGAAAACATGCCCCAAATTAACCTCATGGAACTCGCCGAGCAGTCTTTTGGCACCTCGCTCGAGCAGCTCGACGACCGTCGCATTTACAAGCTGCTGGTCAAACTCGTGCAGGAGCGCTCCGCCGCCCGCCCGCTCAACAACGGCAAGAAAAAGCTCTATTACATTTCCGCCGAATTTTTGATAGGCAAGCTGCTCATCAACAATATGATCGACCTCGGCATCTACGACGAGGTTAAGGACCAGCTCACCGCCGCAGGCCACGACCTCAACAAGATCGAGGAGTTCGAGGTCGAGCCGTCACTCGGCAACGGCGGCCTGGGCCGCTTGGCCGCATGCTTCCTGGATTCCATCGCCACGCTGGGCTTGACCGGCGATGGCGTGGGCCTCAACTATCACTACGGTCTGTTCCGTCAGCGCTTTGTCGACAACCAGCAGAAGGCCGTCCCCGACGAGTGGCTCGGTGAGCAGGACATCCTGGTCGACGATGACCGCTCCTACACCGTCGAGTTCGGCGATTTTGCCGTTACCTCCAAGCTCGTCAACATCGATGTGCCCGGTTACGGCCAGCCCACCAAGAACCGCCTGCGCCTGTTCGACCTGGCGAGCGTCGACGACGGCCTGGTCCCCGGCAGCTCCATCGACTTCGACAAGACCGAGATCGCCAAGAACCTCACCTTGTTCCTCTACCCCGACGATTCCGACGAGCAGGGCCGCCTACTTCGCATCTATCAGGAGTACTTCATGGTGAGCAACGCCGCCCAGCTCCTGATCGACGAGGCCGTCGAGCGCGGCAGCAACCTGCACGATCTGGCCGACTATGCCGTGGTCCAAATTAACGACACGCACCCCACCATGGTCATCCCCGAGCTCATTCGCTTGCTCACCACCGAGCATGGCATCGAGTTTGACGAGGCCGTGACCATCGTACGCTCCATGGTCGCCTACACTAACCACACGATTCTTGCCGAGGCGCTCGAGAAGTGGCCGCTCGCCAGCCTGCAGAAGGTCTCCCCTGCCATCGCCGACATTATCGTCAAGCTCGATGAGATCGCGAAGGCCGAGCACGATGACCCGCGCGTCGCCATCATCGACGAGCACGACACCGTCCACATGGCCCACATGGACATCCACTTTGGCTTCTCCATCAACGGCGTAGCCGCCCTCCACACCAAGATCCTGGAGGACACCGAGCTTCATTCGTTCTACGAGATCTATCCCAAGAAGTTCTCCAATAAGACCAACGGCATCACCTTCCGCCGCTGGATCCATGGGGCCAACCCCGCGCTCGCCAGCCTGCTCGACGATGTGATCGGCACCGACTGGCGCAGCACCGGCGATCTGAGCAAACTCGCCAAGTTCGCCGACGACAAGGACGTTCTTGATCGCCTGGCCGCCACCAAGGTCGAGGCCAAGGCCATCATGCGCCAGTTCATGGCGCTCGAGCAGGGCGTGACCATTCCCTCCAACGCCATCATCGACGTCCAGGTCAAGCGCATCCACGAGTACAAGCGCCAGCAGATGCTCGCGCTCTACATCATCTGGAAGTACCTCGATATCAAGAACGGCAACAGGCCTAAGCACCCCGTCACCATCATCTTTGGCGGCAAGGCGGCGCCTGCCTACACTATCGCGCAGGACATCATCCATCTGATCTTGACGCTGTCGCAGTGGATTGCAAACGACCCCGACGTGGCTCCCTACCTGCAGGTCGTCATGATCGAGAACTACAACGTCACCGCCGCCGAGCGCGTGATCCCCGCCGCTGATATCTCCGAGCAGATCAGCCTGGCCTCCAAGGAGGCGAGCGGCACCTCCAACATGAAGTTCATGCTCAACGGCGCCCTAACCCTGTGCACGCTCGACGGCGCCAACGTGGAGATTGCCGAGCTCGTGGGCGACGAGAATATCTATACCTTTGGTGCCTCGTCCAAACAGGTCGAGCAGCTCTATGCCGACGGCACCTATGACGCCGGTGTGCTCTACCGCAAGCCCGGCATTAAACTGCTGGTGGACTTCATCACCAACCCGGCCTTTATGGCGACCGGCAACGTCGAGCGCCTGCAGCGCCTGCACGATGACATTAAGGGCAAGGACTGGTTTATGGCCCTGCTCGACATCGAGGAGTACATCCAGACCAAGGAGCGCGTGCTGGCCGACTACGAGGACCAGGACGCCTGGATGCGCAAGACGCTCATCAATATCGCCAACGCCGGCACCTTCTCGTCCGACCGCACCATCTCCCAGTACAACGACGAGATCTGGCACCTGAGCTAATTTCGCTTTCCTTACCCATCCTCTTGAGAAACGGAGTCGTGGCAACACGGCTCCGTTTTTTGTGCCCGCACGCTACCCTGTGACCCGACTCGACCGAAGAATCTCGATCTGTAACAGCTACTCGGTAAAAACGGCCCCAGCTGTTACAGATTGAGACATACCGGCCCCTCCCCTTGGGTCAATCTCAATCTGTAACATCTAGCAGCTGAAATTCACCTTTGGTGTTACAGATTTAGATGAAATGGTTAGCTCAGCGGAACCGTCTCGATCTGTAACATCTAACGTCCGAAATCGGCCCTACCTGTTACAGATCGAGACAAACGACCGGCCAGACAACCCCAACACAAAGAAAGGCTCCCCTCTCGCCCAGTGGACGGGAGGGGAGCCTTATATGTGACCGCGGCAAAAGGATGGCAATACCGCAGTCGCCCAAAGGGAGAGCCTGGATGCACCGGGCCTAGATAAGGTTCTTGCCAGAGACCTTATCGAAGAGGTGGGTCGCGTTCTTCTCGAACTTGAACCAGATGGTGTCGCCAGCCTTGAGCGCGCCCTTGGCCTCGAGGTCGACGACGGGGATAATCAGGACAAACTGGCCGTCGGGAGCGGTCACGTGGACATGCTCGGTCGAGCCCATGAGCTCGGTCACCTCGACGGTACCCTGGAGCGCGCCCTCCTCGCCCTTGTCGGCAAGCAGAATCTGCTCGGGACGCACGCCGGCCGTAATCTCCTTCACGTCGCCGCCGTCCCAGTTGAGGGCAAGCTGAGCGCAAGTCTCGGGGGCGAGCGCCACGTTCATATCCTCGGTCTTGACGGTAAAGCCGTTGCCCGAGCGCACCAGCTGGGCATCGAAGAAGTTCATCTGCGGCACGCCGATGAAGCCGGCGACGAAGATGTTCGCGGGATGGTTGAAGACCTCCTGCGGCGTGGCGATCTGCTGGACGACGCCGTCCTTCATGACCACGATACGGTCGCCAAGGGTCATGGCCTCGGTCTGGTCGTGAGTAACATAAATGAACGTGCCCTTGATCTCGTGGCGCAGCTTAATGAGCTCGGCACGCATCTGGTTACGCAGCTTGGCGTCCAGGTTGGACAGCGGCTCGTCCATCAGGAAGACCTTGGGGTCACGCACGATGGCGCGGCCGATAGCGACACGCTGGCGTTGGCCGCCGGAGAGCGCCTTGGGCTTACGGTCGAGGTACTCGGTAATGCCCAGAATCTCGGCAGCAGAGCGAACCTTGCGGTCGATCTCGTCCTTGGGAACCTTCTTGAGCTCGAGCGTAAATGCCATGTTCTCGTACACCGTCATATTGGGGTACAGAGCGTAGCTCTGGAACACCATGGCGATGTCGCGGTCCTTGGGCGCCACGTCGTTGACACGCTTGCCGTCGATGAGCACATCGCCCGAGGTAATGTCCTCCAGGCCGGCGACCATGCGCATCGTCGTGGACTTACCGCAGCCAGAGGGGCCAACGAGGACGACGAACTCCTGGTCGTGAACGGTGAGGTTGAAGTCCTCTACAGCGAGCACACCGTCCTCGGTAACCTTGAGGTTGTGCTTCTTCTCCTCGGTCTTCTTCTTTTTGCCAAAGAAGCCCTTCTTTTTTGACTCGTTGTTGGGATACACCTTCTGAACATGTTTGAGAACAATCTCGGCCATGTCTTTACCTTTCGATACGCGGCGCCGCGCTGAGGGACGCCGCCAAAACTTGCAAAACAGTTACGGCATCAGCCCTTGACGGCACCTGCCACCACACCGTCGATGATGTATTTCTGGCAGAGGATGTACATGATGACGATGGGGATAACGACCATCATGATGCAGGCCATCATGGGGCCGAGCTCGACGTGGCCGTAGCCGCCGCGGAAGTACTGGATCAAGATAGGAATGGTCTTATACTTGGTGGAGTCGAGCGTAAGGTAGGGCAGCAGGTAGTCGTTCCAGACCCACATGGTCTCGAGGATGCCGACCGAAAGATAGGTGGGCTTCATGATGGGAAGGACGATCTTAAAGAACACCTGGACCGGGTTGCAGCCATCAATCATGGCCGCCTCCTCGATCTCGAGCGGGATGTTCTTTACAAAACCGGCGAACATAAAGACCGCCAGGCCCGCGCCAAAGCCGAGGTAGATAAAGCAGATGTTGAACGGCGTGTTGAAGCCGATGCGGTCCGCCAAATTGGACAGCGTGAACATGAGCATCTGGAAGGGCACGACCATCGAGAACACGAACAGGTAATAGAAGAAGTTCGAGATCTTGTTGTTGACACGAACCACGTACCAAGCGCACATGGAGCAGCACACCAAGATCAGCACGACCGACGTGACCGTGATGATGAGCGAGTACATAAATGCCGAGGCAAAGCCCTGCTCGTTAAGGGCGTGCATGTAGTTTGCGAGGCCGTTGAACGTCTCGGGCGTGAGCAGATCGAATGCCGTGGTGGTGCTGATTGCGGTCGCTTTCTTAAAGGAATTGAGCGCGATCATAAACACAGGGTAGATCCACGCGAGCGACAGAATCGTAAAGAAAATCGAGAGCGCGCGGTTGATAACCTTATCGCGTTTCATTACTGCTGCACCTCCTTGGACCTCGTGGCCTTAAGCTGGATCATGGAGATGGCCACGACCAAGATGCAGAAGATAACCGCCTTGGCCTGACCAATGCCCTGCCATGCGATACCGGCACGCGAATAGAACGTGTTGTAGATGTTCAGGGCGAGCATCTCGGTGGAGTGCGCGGGGGCGCCGCCGGTGAGGGCGAGGTTCTGGTCGAACAGCTTAAAGCCGTTGGTGATGGACAGGAACAGGCAGATGGTGATGGTCGGCATCAGGTTAGGGATCTTAACCTTCCAAAACGTCTGCCATGCCGTAGCGCCGTCGACCTTGGCGGCCTCGATGTAGTCGGACGGAATGGACTGCAGACCAGCGATGTAGATGATCATCATGTAGCCGACCTGCTGCCACAGGGTCAGGATGATAAGGCCCCAGAAGCCAGCAGCAGAGTTAAGAGCGATGAGCTGGGCGCCCACGTTGGAGAGCAGGCAGTTGATCAGAATCTGCCAAATGTAGCCCAGCACGATGCCGCCGATCAGGTTAGGCATAAAGAAGATCGTACGGAAGATGTTGGTGCCTTTGAGCGCCTTGCGGGTGAGCGCCTGCGCAATGGCCAGGGCGATCACGTTGATGAGCACCGTCGACAGGAAGGCAAACGCCACGGTAAAGAAGAACGACGTGGAGAACTGCGGATCGGACAGCGCACGCACGTAGTTCTCGATACCGACAAAGTGCGCGTTACTAATGATAATAAACTGGCAGAACGAGAGATAGAAGCCCTGGATAAAAGGGATCACGAACCCGATCATAAACGCCAGGCACGTGGGCAGCATAAAGAGCGGCCACCAGCGCTTGAGTGCTTTGCCCATAAAAGGGTCCTTTCAATATGCAGGGGGCGGGCAAACCAACGTCTGCCCGCCCCCTGTCGCTAATCAGATAGCTTGGGCAGCAACTGCTTACTCGGAAGCGGCCTTCTCGGTCTTCCAGCCATCGACGAAGGCGTTCTTGACGCCGTCCCACTTGCTGTTATCGGCAGCGTAGGCAATCAGAGCCTGCTTGAGGTTCTTCTTCCACTCCTCGGAGGGAATGTAGACGAAGTCCCAAGCGACGGTCTTCTTGCCGTCCTTGGCCATGGCAACGGCCTGCTGCGAGAAGACGTTGGTGGTCTCCTTGGCACTCTTGAACGGAGCGGTCAGACCCATCTTGTCGGCGATGATGCTGGTCGGGGTGTCAGCGGTGACGCACCAATACATGAAGTCCTCGGTGGCCTTCTGGGCATCCTCGGAAGCCTGGGAACTGACGCACCAGTAGTTCTCGCCGCCGGAGCACAGGCCCTGGTTCTCCTCGCCGTCAACACCGATGTAGATCGGCATCATGCCAATCTGATCGTCGGTCATGCCGGCCTTGACGAGGTCAGAGTAGGCCCAAGAGCCGTTCTGGTAGAAGACGGCCTTGCCGGTTGCGAACTCGTTGGTGGCGTCGTCGCCGGTCTTGGAAGCAAGCTGCGAAGGATCGCAGGTGGAGTCGGTGATGTACAGGTCGAAGATCTGCTTGTAGTTGTCGAGGAACTCACCCTTGATCTCGTCGTCCTCCTGGTTGTGCTCCTTCTCAAACTCGTAGTAGAGCGGCATGTTGGCAAGGTGGGTGGTGTAGCGCCAGCTGGAGGAGTCGTCCATGCCGGCGGAAGTGAAGGCACCCTCGACACCAAGCTCGTCCTTGCGGGCCTGGATGTCGTCGGCACAAGCCTTCAGCTTGTCGAAGGAGTTGATGTCCTCGGCCTTGTAGCCAGCCTTCTCGAGCAGCTGCTTGTTGTAGATGATGCCGAAGCTCTCCTGAACCCAGTCGATGCACACATCCTTGCCGTCGGACTGCAGAGCCAGGGAGTCATCAATGAGCTCACCGCGGAGCTTGGTATCGGACAGGTCGGCGCAGTAATCCTTCCAGTTCTTAAGACCGGTGGGGCCGTTGACCTGGAACAGGGTCGGAGCGGAGCTCTTGGACATCTCGGACTTGAGCTTCTCCTCGTAGGTGTTGGAGGCGGCGGTCACGATCTTGACCTCGACGCCCTTCTCCTTCTTGTACGCCTTGGCGATCTCCTTCCACTCCTTGTCGACCTCGGGCTTGAATTGGAGGAAGTAGACCTCGGCAGCGTCACCAGAAGCAGAGGAGCCGGAGCCGACGGAGCCACCGCAGCCCACGAGACCCAGACCAAGAACCGCAGCCGCGGAACCAGCAAAGCCCAGGAACTGCCTTCTGCTCATTTCGTTCTTCATTACAATCCACCCTTTCACACCGTGGCGGCACCCTTTGCCGCCGCCTTCGGAGATTGGCTCGGGGACTTTGCCCCTTTTGCTGATTTGAACGATACGCTATTTGGCTAGTTGTTTGAACAAGTATTACTAGAGCGGTAGAAAAACTTCGGTGAACGGTAATTTCAACTTGATACTTGACAAGTTTTGTATAAACAATTATTTGTTATCGAATGCAGAGAAAACGCCCGGTCAAGCCGATGTACCGTCGGTTTGACCGGGCGTTTTCTCTTTGAGGCCATGAGTCTCGTCAGGCTGCGAGCTAGCCGGCTATCGCTTGGAATTGACGCGGTAATGGAAGATCTCGGGGTGTGTGCGAGTGTGCGTCACCTCAAACAAGATGCCATCCGAGGTGTACGACTGACTCTCCATGACGGCAACGCAGTTGTATTTGCCGAGGTCAAGATAGCTGCAGTCCTCATCGTTGGCGAGCTCGACACTCACCGTACGACGGCTCGCCATCACTTTGACACCGCGCTTGTGCTCCAGATAGCCGTAAATAGAATCTGCCGCGATCTCGGGAGTCAGGCCCTTGGCGATCGACGCCAAAAAATAGCCATGGTCCACTTGGCGCGCGTTGCCGTTGAGGCTTCGGACACGCACTACGCGAATCAACTCCTCGCCCACCTTAAAGCCCAGGTGACGAGAGAGTTGCTCGGTGCAAACCAGATGTTCGAAAGACTTAACGTCCGTAGATGCAACGGCATTGTTGCGCTTTGCAAACTCGCCAAACGACTCAACCTCTTCGAGTGCGCCCAACATGTCGGTTTCGCCCTTAAGCCAAATAACGCGCACGCCCTTGCCGTGTATGGGCTGCACAAACATCCCGTCGGCCAGCATACCCAAGGCGCGACGGACGGTATTGCGCGTGCAGCCAAATTCCGCGGTCAGCTCGGCTTCGGTTGGCAGCATCTCCTGAAACGCATAGGTCCCATTAATGATGCGCGAGCGTATTTCTCGGTAGATTCCTTCGTATATCGCTTTTGGCATTGTTTCACCTCTACATTATTCATTTCCGGCTAGGCACGATAGCATTTCTTAAAGTTGTTTAAACCGAATATCGGTAAAGCGACAGGATTTAACCGTTGACGGTTTCTGTCATGCCCAAATCGGTTTCGCTCAAAACTGCCGGTACGACAATCGTCTGGTCCTCTACAATGAATCCATTGTTTAAACGTTTCCCCACGCGCAACGCGCCTCGATATTCGGAAGGCAGAACATGCTGCAAAAAATCCAACGCTTTGGCGGGGCAATGTTCGCGCCCGCCATGCTGTTTTCTATATCAGGCCTCATGGTCGGCGTCTCCGCTCTCGCAACGACTGCGGACATCGTCGGCGATCTCGCCGTATACGGAACCCCTTGGTACGCTTTTTGGACCATCATCCAGCGCGGCTCGTGGACGGTCTTTAAACGCCTCCCGCTCCTTTTTGCCGTAGCGCTGCCCATCGGTCTTGCCCAAAAACAACCGGCTCGTTGCTGCCTCGAGGCTCTCGTCGCCTATTTTGCCTACTGCTTCTTTTTGAGCGAGATCATTAAGCTGAGCGGAGACAATCTCGGACTTAAATACCCGTCGTCTTTGACCTCCGCTAGCGGCATCACCATCATCGACGGCATCAAGACGCTCGACACCGGCATTATCGGCCCGCTGGCGGTATCGGCAACCGTCGTCGCCATCCATGACCGCTTCTACGATGCCAAGGTTCCCGATTGGCTCGGCACCTTCTCGGGCTCCTCGCTGGTCTACCTCATCAGCTTTTTTGCCGTGTTTGCCCTTGCCGCTATCTCGGCCGCCATCGTGCCCTCCGTATACGCAATGACCGAAACGCTGCGCCATGCACTTACGAGCGTCGGCCCCTTTGGCGTGGGCATCTTTGTGCTTTTGGAGCGAGCGCTCGAGCCCATGGGGCTGCACCACCTGCTCTACATGCCGATCTACTACGACAACCTGGTCATTAACGACGGCATCTACGCCACGTGGAGCAGCTTGCTCCCCATCCTCTCCCATAGCACGCGCCCCCTTAATGAACTTGCGCCGTGGGCCGGTTTTACCGCCACCGGCTGGGTCAAGCTCTTTGGCCTTCCCGCCATCGCAGCCGCGTTCTACTCCACCGCAAAACCAGAGCGCCGCGCCGACCTTAAGGTCATCCTTTTGCCCGCCATCGTCGCCTCGGTGGTTTGCGGCGTTACCGAGCCACTCGAGTTTCTCTTTATGTTCACCCACCCCGGGCTCTTTTTGCTCTACGCCGTCTTATCGTCTTGCCTTGCCACAACCATGAATCTCTTTGGCATCGTCGGCATCTTCTCGGGCGGCCTGATTGAGATGGCAGCCTTCAACTTTATTCCGCTCATGCGCACGCATGCCGGTGCCTATCTTTTGGCGCTCGGTATCGGCCTTGCCTTTAGCCTCATCTTTTTTGTTAGTTTTCGAGCACTCATCTTGGTCTATGACCTTAAGACGCCGGGCCGCGAGGATCATGTTGCCAATCGCGCGGCAATCGATCGTTTAACGGAAAGCGGCTTTGCCAAAGAGCAATCTCCCAATGACGAGGTCAATAGTCGATCCGATCAAGATCACGTCCTCGCTGAGCGGGTAATTCAGCTTTTAGGTGGCGTTGGCAATATTGTGGGCGCAACCAACTGCGCCACGCGCCTGCGCGTCGAGGTCGCAGACCCTTCCATCGTTGCAGATAACGCGTCGTTTGTCGCGGTGGGCGCCAAGGGCCTCATCATTACGGACAAGACCGCCCAGGTGGTCATCGGCATCTCCGTTCCCCGCGTTAAAGAGCATTTTGACCAGATCATGGGCCTCGAGCCGGAATTTGTGCCCACCGCCTCGGCCTCCCCCGCCGCCAGCGCAGCCCATAAGCGCGGCGATATTTGCTTCTTCGATATCGACGGAACGCTCGCCTGGCAAGACCCCAGGCTCGCCCAAGACCTTCCCGAAGACGAGCGGGACCTCTCCCCCTACCCCAACGAGGCGGTCTCGCAGGCCATCCGCGAGTTTGTCGCCAACGGCAACATGGCCTTTATCTGCACGGGACGCACCCTGAGCTGCATCCACCCCAAACTTCTTGAGCTGCCCTGGACCGGCATCGTCTGTCTTGCGGGCGGTTACGCCGAGATCAACGGACACGCAATTCGCGATCTGTCGATGACGCCCAGTATGCTGCAGCGTCTTGCCCCCTACCTTGAGCAATCGGGCGAGGTCATCCGCTTTGAGGGCCTCAACGGCGTCGTGCGCATGAGTGCCGATGCGCCCGATGCTCCCGGATACGCGCGCACCCTGGGCGACGCAGTCACGCAGCTGCAACATTACAGTGTCTACAAGATCTTGATGTCTACATCGCTCGCCAACCACATCGCTCAAGATAAGGCACTTGAGCCGCTGCTGTGCTTTAATGAGCTCGAACTCGAGGTAACCGAAATCTCGCCCCGCGAATGCACGAAGCGCGGGGGCATCCAGTCTGTACTCGACGCCCTCGACCCCCACCACGGAACCGTATACGGCATTGGCGACGCCAGCAATGACGTCTCACTGATGAACGCCGTCGATGTCGGCATTGCGATGGGCAACGCACCGGACTATCTCAAGGATAAGGCCGATTACGTGACCGACACCGTCGATCATGACGGTGTCGTTGCGGCGCTCGAGCATTTTAGGCTGATTTAGGCGCGCTCCATCAAACGCACGCCTGTTGTCCTAAATCGCCAAAACTGCCGCGCCAAACGCCCTGATGTGGCAATATGTTGTCTGCATATTGCACCAATGCAACCTCAGAAAGAATGCGAGAACCCGTGTCCAGTCCGTTTACCAGCTTTTTAGCCCAGCACTTTGACCAGATTAACGACTATCTGGCCACGTTCTTTGACGGACAGGCGACCTCTGTCGATATCGAGCGCTACCTGTACGCGCCGCTCTCGGCTTTTACGGCCAACGCCGGCAAGCGCCACCGCCCGCTTATCTGCATGCTCGCCGCAACCGCAGTGGGCGGTAGCTTTGAGAGCGCCCGCAGCGCCGCGGCAGCTATCGAGCATTTCCAGTCGGGCGCGCTGATCCACGACGACATCGCCGACAACGGACAGCTTCGTCGAGGCAAACCCTGCATGCACCTTACCGAGGGCACGGGCCTTGCCATCAATTGTGGCGACCTGGCGCTCACCATGGTCACCAAGACGGTTCTCGACGACCCCACGCTGGAGTCCGACGTGAAGCTGCGCGTGCTCCACGAGCTTACCGAGATGATCGTCCGCACCATTGAGGGTCAAGCACTCGACCTGGGTTGGGTCCGTGACGGGCGCTTTGATATCTCGGTTGATGACTACCTGGACATGGCGACGCACAAGACCGCGTTTTACAGCGGAGCCACGCCGCTTGCTTCCGGAGCCATTATCGGCGGCGGCAGCGATGAGCAAATCGAAGCGCTGCGCGCCTTTGGCCTGCACACGGGCCTTGCCTTTCAGATTCAGGACGACCTGCTCAACCTTGTCGGCACTAAGGAAGCCGCCAACAAGGACTTCCGCACCGACATCACCGAGGGCAAGCGCACGCTTGTCGCCGTACACGCCCTCTCTGATGAGCGCCACCACGACGAGATCGAGGCGATTCTTTCCTCGGGCACCGATGATCCCGCGCAGCTCGCACGCGCCGTGGAGATCTTCCAGGAGACCGGCTCCATCGATTACGCCCACACTTACGCGCTCGACCTGACCGCTAAGGCCAAAGCGGCCATCGAGAACGTTGAGCTTGATCCGCACGCACGCGAGTTGTTCCTCTCCATGGCAGATTTCTTTGTGGAGCGCCTTAACTAACGGGGGTTATAAAACCTGTCAGCAGCGTATTTAGGCACAACTTGCTACACTGTTGAGTGTATGTTTATGCATCCCTTTGCGTTGTCTATCCGACAGACGCTCAAATAGTACGAATGGTACGCCGAAAGGGGTTCGTTCATGGAACCTATTACAACGGGCATGCAAGGAGCAGCCGTCGAGGACGTGCAGTCTCGTCTCCTGCAGCTCGGCTACACGATTGATGCCGCCGAAGTCACCGACAAGTACTTTGGAGCCACCACTGAGCAGGCCGTCAGCACCTTCAGGCTCGACAGCGGCCTTGCTGCCGGTCATGCCGTCGATATCCCCTGTTGGAGCGCCCTTGTAGACGCTTCGTATAAGCTGGGCGACCGCACCCTCTATCTGCGCATGCCCAATTTCCATGGCGCCGATGTGCAGGCCCTGCAGCGCGCTCTCAACGTTTTGGGCTTTGCCTGTGGCGAAGACGACGGCTACTTTGGTCCGCATACCGAGGCCGCCCTGCAGCAGTTCCAGGAAAATGTCGGCCTGTTTGCCGACGGCATGGCCTTCCAGGACACCTACGCCTACATCAACCGCCTGCACCATGTGTGGGAGGGCAAGCCCTCGGTCACCGAAGCCGAGTCCCGCATCGGTTTTGCTCGCGCCGCCAACGTGCTCGAGCGCTTCCAGATTGCCGTTATCGGCGAGGACCCCATCGCACGCAGTGTTGCGTCGCGCATGTGGAATATCGCCACGGCAACGACCGACAACAGCGGCATGATGCTCTGCGACTCCGAGGTCCCAACCGACGTTGACCTGGTGCTCGAGATCGCAAGCGACGAGCTGCCCGCCGACGCCGCACCGCGCGCCACGATTGCCCTCGCCGAGTGCCACAACCTGGCCCAGCGCATCCGCACTGCCAATGTCGCCGCGCAGCAGAAGCCGGCACGCATTCGCATTGAGCTCACGGGCATGACGCGCTACAACGGCACCTTCACGGCCAGCGACGCGCAGACACTCGCCGTACGCCTGCTCGATGGCGTTTGCGATGCCCTCGCAGATTAGGTAAACTAAACGAGTTGCTTTTGGGCAACACCACACATTGGGACGTAGTTCAACGGTAGAACTCCGGTTTTTGGTGCCGGCTGTTGGGGGTTCGAATCCCTCCGTCCCAGCCATTAAAACTGAGCGCCCTGAGCCCATAACGGCCCAGGGCGCTTTCTTGTGGGCAAGCGGAGGGATTCGAACCCGCAAGGGTGCGGAGCTGAGGAAACGCGAAGCGTTTTCCAGCGCAGCACGCAAGAAGCGAAGCGACGCAGCGGAACGCGGCCGCCGAAAAGGCGGACGCGGAATCCCTCCGTCCCACAGCCGGCACTTGGGGACGTTCCTAAAGTGCCGGCACTAAAGGAACGTCTCCAAGTGCCGGCCTCCCAAAAATCTACCTTTAAAAGACAGGCGCCCCAAGCCCATTAGGACCAAGAGCGCCTAACATCAAGAAAATATCAGCCCAGTTCCGAAAAGCGAGCCGCATGCAACAACCAGGTAACCACAGGCCCCGGGAGAGCGGGGACACCGGCTTAGGTTTATCGCGAGTTCCGCACGAACAGGAGGCCACTTAATGTGGCCTCCGTCGTGAGCAGGACTGTAGAGCAGGAAACCTAAGCCGGTGTCCCCGCTCTCCCGGGGCCGAACGCCCTAGTTGTTGAGCATGCGGTCGAAGCTTCCCGAGTCGCCATCCCGATAGTCTGCGGTCATCAGGATCTCCTGCGGAATACGCCCGCCCTCGCGCAGCACGTTGCGGAACTGCACGCGCGTAACCATGGGCAGATCCTTAATCGTCGCCGCCAGGTTCTGCGGCACGCCCTGGTTGGCAGCAGCGGGCTCGCACGCGCCGCCGGCCTTCACGCGACGCCTATGCTCGGCGAGCATGGCGCGGTACATGCCGGCATGCAGGCGAATCTCAACCACATTGGCATTGCGAGCCTGCTCGACGATGCGCGCGCCCTCGCGGTCGATATCGCCCACATAGTAGACGTAGTTAAAGCGATAGCCAATCTCGGCCAGATAATCGTCCAGGGCATGCGAGACGCTTGCCTTGCATCCGCCGCCAAAAATCACGCCGCCCACCTTGATGCCAAAGAGCTTGGCGTGCTTGCGGCCACGCAGCAGCTTGACGATCTCGTCGTAGGTGTCCAGGTTCTCGACCATAATGAACGGCTTGTCGGCACCCAGCGTAAAGAAACCCGTAAAGTGCACGGGGCGATTGGGAGCGACCTTGATCGCCTGCATGCTGATGCCCTTTTCGGTCATACGCCTGATCAGGCGCTCACCGTGCTTGCCGTCAAAAGCCTTCTCGTCGTTAAAGATCTGGTAGGCACGCTGGCGGCGCGAGGCAACCGGCGTATCGGCACCTCGGTTCTGCTCGATCCAAGCCTGGATGATTGCGATTTCCTCGGCAATCTTGCGGTTGGACATCTCGTTGTGCTGAGTGCGCTGCGGAGCCTTTTTGCCGTCCTTGCCCTCAACCTTTACGATCTGTGTCTGCTGCTCCTTGATCTTAGAGAGCGCCGTGGGCGTAGGGACAACCTTGAGCAGCTGCCTGCCTAAAACGCGGGCAAGGGCAAACGCCGAGACCTCGCCGTGAACGTCCGGCCTGGGCTGCTGGGCAGCAGTATCTGCTGCGGCAGACTCCGGCTTCTTCTGAGACTTGCGCTTAGAATCGCCTTGGGAATTGCGCTCGCGCTTCGGCATAGATGCCTGCTTCTGCGGACGAACGGACTTGCTCTCCTTCGCCGGCTGGCGCTTAGGCTGCCCCGAAGAAACCTCGGCCTTCGCATCCTCGTTCTGCGGCGTGGTCTTCTCGGTTGCAGTCTCGGCATGGGAACTGCGGCCCCCACGATGGCGACGGCGGCGAGGCTTGCTCGACGCGCCCTGCTCCGTCCGCTCATCAGTAGGCTGCTGGCCCTTGGCCTCGGCATCAACCTCAAGCTGCGGCTCAACAGGCTTCTGCTCGCGAGCCTCCGGCTCAACGGCCTTCTCGTCCTGGGTGGTCGAAACCGACTCGCCCTTCTCCTGATGCTTTACGGGATACGCGCGTCCCGCAAAACCGCGGCCGGGACGACACGAACCCGGAGCCTTCTTGGCAGACCCCTCAACATCGTCTGCAACCTCAGAAGACTCTTCAACCTCACGCGCGGCATCCTGCTGTGCAGTCTTAAAGTGAGCACCGCGACGACGCTTGGGCTCTTGGGCCTCCACGGGCTTTTGCTCCCTCGCGGGCTTCTGCGACTCGGCAGCAACCTCGGTCTCAACAGCCTCAGCATCCGTCTCACCCTTTCGAGCAACGGCGCGACGGAAGCGCTCCTGCTGGGCGCGGCGCTGCGCATCGCGCTTGCCACCCCCGCCAAAACCGCCGCGTCCTGCCTTGGCCGTAAAGGCACGCACGACGTTCTCATCGAGCAACTCATCGGTATCGACATGCTCACGCGGGGCAACTTCTTCCACAGCAGGCACGTCAGCGGGATCCTCGACGACAAAATCCTCGACGGACTCGGCAGGCTGCTCCTGGGCATCGCGGATCTCGGCATTGATGGTATAGAACGCCGGGCGCCCGTTAATGCCGCTACCCTCGATCTTGGTCACGATCTTTGCCGCGATAAGCTCATCGCGCATCGCCTTGGTGTCGCACTCCTTATCGACGGAGCGGAAAATCTGCGCCAGCGCACTCGACTTAATCTTGAGCGCCTTGCGGCAAAGCAGGTCGTAGGCAACCAGCTTTGCCCGCTCGGCAGAAAGCGACGTTTGTCCGCTCAGACGCTCAGCCAGAGCATCGACATTTTGTTGGTTATCGGAATATACCGTCTTGGCCACGGGGCCCCTTTCATATGCACACATATACGTCTATATGGTACAACGCGCGCCCTTATCCACGCAAAACATCTGCGAGAACACTCGAGCGTCACCCGCTTTTGCATGAAAAAAGACCGAGCCCGCGAAGTCGCGGACCCGGTCTTTCCGAGTCATATAGATGTGACGTTCAACTCGTCAGGTCGACTAAGCCTTGGCGGCCTCAGCGTCGGCAGGAGCCTCAGCAGCAGCGGCACGACCATACTCGGCCTTGCCCATCTCGGACCACTCGGGCTCCTCGTCGGGCATGGAGCCGGCCTCCTTGCCGAAGAACTCCTTGAGGCAGTTGACGGCAACGATGAGGCCCAGGACCATCAGCAGGACGGCAAAGACGAGCTGCAGGCCCTTGGTGGCGGCGACGGAGACGGCGGCCGTGGTGGCGGTAGCCGGGATGGTACCGAAGAAGCCGTAGGCCTGGACGGCGGTCATGCAGCCCATGGCGCTCTGGACCAGCGAGGTGAAGGTGCAGCAGAGCAGGAAGACGACGGGCACGTAGAGCATCCAACCCTTGCGGCCGGTGCACTTGCAGAACACGGCGAGGGTGATCATGGTCATACCGCCGAGCAGCTGGTTGGAAGCACCAAAGAGCGGCCAGATGTTGGCATAGCCACCAAAAGCGAGGGCGAGACCAGGAAGCAGGGTGACAACCGTGGCGAACCAGGGGTTGCCGAGGACCTTCATGTAGCCGGCCTTGGACTCGATGGCCAGGGCGTCGTTGGTCTGGGCAAAGAACTCAGAGAACGAAGTGCGGGCGATGCGGGCGACGGCGTCGAGCGAGGTCAGGGCCAGAGCGGAGACGTTCATGGTCATGAAGACGGTAGCGAGCGTGCCGTCAACACCGAAGGCCTGCATACCGCGGGAGATGCCAGCGGCGAAGATCTGGAACGGGGTGGAAGCGACACCGGCGTTGAGGGCGCCGGTACCGGCGGTGTTCATATCGGAGAACATGATGCCGGCGACGATGATGGCAAGGATGCCGACGAAGGACTCGACGATCATGGCGCCGTAACCGACCTTGACGGCGTCCTGCTCCTTCTCGACCTGCTTAGAGGATGTACCGGAAGAAACGAGGCTGTGGAAACCGGAGAGAGCACCGCAAGCGACAGAGACAAACAGGACCGGGAACATCATGCCGGAGGCAGTGGAGAAGCCGGTAAAGACCGGAGCGGTGATAGTGGCCTGACCGTTGACGCCCAGGACGACGATGCCGAGGACAGCGCAGACGATCATGACGATCATCATGATGGAAGTGAGGTAGTCACGCGGAGTCTTGAGCATCTGGATGGGCATAGCGCCAGCGAAGACCAGGTAGACCATGACGACGGCGAACCACTGGAACTTATCCAGGTAGACCGGGAACTGCATACCGACGGCGAACATGAGAACCATGAGGACCACGCCGGTGACGAACTCGGCAGCGCCGGTGAGGTTGAACTTCTTCTGGGCCCAACCAAAGGCGATAGCGACGAAGGTGAACAGGATGGAGATGGTACCAGCGCAGCCGGCGGCATAGGACTTGATGAAGTCGATGGCACCGGTAGCAGCACCAGAAGCGTCAACGGCCGGGGTGAACATGAACGTCTTGCAGACCATGTCGGTGAAGGCGGCGATGACGATGATGCAGAACAGCCAGCAGAACAGCAGGAACAGGCGACGGCCGGTCTTGCCGATGTACTTCTCGATGAGCTGAGCGAGCGACTTGCCGTTGTTCTTCATCGAAGCGTACAGGGCGCCAAAGTCGTGGACGGCGCCAAAGAAGATGCCGCCGACGAGGACCCAGAGCACGACGGGCAGCCAGCCAAAGGCCATGGCGACGATCGTACCCGTAACAGGGCCAGCACCGCAGATCGAGCTGAACTGGTGCGAGAACGCGGTGAAGGCGGAGACGGGCGAGAAGCTGTTGCCGTCCTTCATGCGCTTGGCCGGCGTGAGGGCCTCTTTGTCAACGCCCCACTTGTTGGCCAGCCATCGGCCATAGCCCAGATAGCCGCAGGCGAGCACCGCCGCGGCCACAACCATGAGCAAAACTCCGTTCATTACATTTCCTCCTCTAAAAAGAACTACTCAGACATAAAAATGAGGGCCGTCGGTTGCGCTCGACGGCCCTCATCTTCACCAGCCGCCCGTTATCGTACGGGCTAGCTGTATGTGCTAACCCGCATCAGATAATTACTACGCTGATAATGTTTAGCTGATGCGTGAACATGTCTGAGAAATCCTCTTCAATCATGATGTGAACGATCCGTGCGTGTTCACATCCCCCAGTGGATGAAAAGGAGTATGAAACTTTAGTTGCCTAAAGTCAACGCAAATATGTAATGAATTTTCAACTTTTTTTGAATTTCTCGGTATAAAACGCCACTGACCTCGGACTTTACCCAACAAAAGTTTTTGCATGAGAGATGCCCCCGAGAGCGGCGGGAGCCGGGCGGCGCATATGAACTTTCCTGCTCTACAGTCCTGCGCAAGACGGAAAGCACATTAAGTGCTTTCCTTTGCGTGCGGAACTCGCGATAAAGTTCATATGCGCCGCCCGGCTCCCGCCGCTCTCGGGGGCTCCCGTCCCAAATGTGCGGAGCAAAGCTCCGCACACCAACTTTTTCTTTCAGCTAAAGCACGCCGGAAATTCGACGCTGGCTTGTTAATCTTGCTGGACGTTGTCGACGCCAAACCAGCTCAGAAGCTATATCGATACAGAAAGGTCCCCGGCCGGAGGGGCCGGATATAAGGTTTATCGCGAGTTCCGCACGCAAAGAAGGCCACTTAATGTGGCCTTCGTCTTGCGCAGGACTGTAGAGCAGGAAACCTTATATCCGGCCCCTCCGGCCGGGGACCGCGCCTTTGCGACTACAGCGTCATGTTCGGATCGGCGTCGACGTCGAACGGCGAGATTTCACCTCGGTCGAATTTACGGCGGGCAACCTCCGCGATCATGGCAGCGTTGTCGGTGCATGCCGAAAGAGGCGGCACCGTTACGCGAATCCCCTGACGTCCAAGCTTCTTGATCATCATCTCGCGCAGATGCGGGTTGGCCGAGACGCCGCCGCCGATGCAGTATTCCTTGCATCCGGTAGCGTGCAATGCGTTTTTGGCCTTCTTGTACTGCACGTCAAAGACAGCTGCCTCAAACGAAGCTGCCAGATCGGGCAGGTGAATCGTGCGCCCGGCCTTGGTCTCCTGTTCAATGTAGAGCGTCACGGCCGTTTTAAGACCCGAAAGCGAGAAACGATAATCTCCCCTGCTGTTAAGCGCGCGAGGAAAATCGATCGCGCGGGGATTGCCTGTCTCGGCCAGCTTGGAGATGATGGGGCCACCGGGATAGCCCAGACCCAACGCCTTGGCTACCTTGTCGAAGGCCTCGCCCACAGCGTCGTCGAGCGTCTCACCAAGCACCTCGTAGTCGCCCCACGCCTTCACGTGCACGAGCATGGTGTGCCCACCCGAGACAAGCGTGAAGATAAACGGCGGTTTGAGGTCGGGTTGCGCCAACAGGTTGGCAAACAGATGACCCTCCAGATGGTTGACGCATACGAGCGGCTTGCCGGCAGCATACGCAAAGCCCTTGGCAAAGGCAACGCCCACCACGAGGGCGCCCACTAGGCCCGGACCCTGTGTCACGCCCACGGCGGCAAGCTCGCTGGGGGCAATGGCTCCACCCTCAAGACCAAGCGATGCTGCGGCATCCTCGAGCGCCGCATCCACGACGCTCACAATCACCTCAACGTGTTTGCGCGAGGCGATCTCGGGCACCACGCCGCCAAAACGGGCATGGAAATCAATCTGTGTCGACACCTGGTTAGCCAGCATATTGCCATCCGCATCGATAATCGCCACAGCCGTCTCGTCGCAGGAACTCTCGATAGCGAGCACTAGGCGGCGATGCTCAATTTCGGCACGCTCCCCCTCGGAGCGCCTAGGCGCAGGCAGCGGCCATACGCGCTGCTCTGCCGCCGTCGGCTCTGGGGAAGCATTGTCGACCGGAAGCACCAGGGGCAGCGGAGCCGTCATGACGATGGCATCCTTGCCGGCACCATAGTAGCCGCGGCGCCGTCCTGCCTCGGTAAAGCCCAGAGCGTTATAGAGCGCAATCGCTCCCTCGTTGCCGTCCTCGACCTCGAGCGAAGCCGTGGTGCAGCCGAGCATCTGGGCATCATAGCTCACATGCGACAGCAGCTTGCGGGCAATGCCCTCACGGCGATGTGCCGGGTCGACGGCGACATCCAGAATCTGCACATCACCGTCCACGACCATACCGCCGGCAAGGCCCAGCAGCTTGCCGTCGTCGTGTGCTACCCACCAACTACGCGGCGCAGCGACGTCCTCGCCCAGTTCGGACAGGAACATGCCCGGCGTCCACGCCTCGTGTCCGACACCTTCAAAGCAGGCGGCCTCCAGCGCGCTCGCGCCCTCGGCATCCGCCGCGCCCATGGGACGGAACTGCAGATGACGACCGGCGAGCTCATCGGCAACGCCCGTAATTTCGCTCTGCGCACTCTCGGCAAGACCAAGACGCTTGCGCTCGTTTTCCTCGGCATCCGAAAGGCGCGTGTAAATCGGCAGGACGCGGGCCGGATCGCCGTCACCCGCAGCGTGCGCGAGCAGCAAGCCCTCGCCCGAAGGCCACCACAGGTCGCGCTCCACGCAGCGGGCGGTCTCGTCCTCACCCAGCAGCTTGCCATAGCGCACGAGACCGTCACCGGTCAGCTGAACCTGGTCCCAGTCCGCTGCTCGGCGCCACTCATCGAGCGCCACGGCGGCCTTGACCACGTGTTCGCGCTCAAATTGACGCTCGGGACCCTCATCGACCAGCATATACAGCGCCGGATATACCTCACCGCGCATAGCATCGGCCAAGATACCAAGCTTGCCGCGCACGCCAGCCTTCCACGCCGTCCAAGCGCAAGCGTCGAGCGTCGACACGCCCAGCAGCGGAACATTGGCACCGCGCGCGAGGCCCTTGGCAGTGGAGATGCCGATGCGCACACCCGTAAAGGACCCCGGGCCGCGGCCGACCACATAGCAACCAACATCGCTGCGATCCAGACCGGCTTGAGCCAGCACGCCATCAACGGTATTCACGAGCTCAACGTTGGCGTGACGGCGGCACATGTGGTCGCCACTCACGAGCTTCGTCTCGCCCGTCTGTCCATCAATCCAGCTTGCCGCGCAGGCAAGCATGTCGGTCGAGGTATCGAGCGCCACCACCAGCGCGTTGTCGTTATGCAAGCTCATCTTGTACAGCCTTATCAATCAAATGGGAAAGCTCCATTGCGCGGTCACCGTGCGCCTCAAGCGTTATCGTTCGCACATCGCTGTCGCCCTCATCACGCTTGAGCGTCACCGAAAGATACTCATCCGTCAGCTCGTCCTGGAATTGTTCGCCCCATTCCAGCAGGCAAGCACCCTCATAGCCCAGCACATCGAAAATGCCCGTATCCTCGAGCTCGTAGGCATGCTCCAGGCGGTATAGATCAAAGTGAAACAGCGGAATACGACCTTGATCGTGAACGGCCATGAGCGCAAACGTAGGGCTCGTAACCATATGCCCATCGCCCAGCCCGCGCGAGACGCCCTTGGTAAAGTGAGTTTTGCCCACTCCCAGGCCACCGGTCAGGATGAGCACATCGCCGTCCTCAAGGCACGGTGCAATTAGCTCGCCAAAGTACTCCGTATCGGCAGCGCAAGTCGTTTTGTAAGTACCTACCCCCAGGCGCTCCAGGGACATATATGCTCCTTATTATTCCGAGGCGTCCTCTGGTGCGGGATGTCGCTCCAGATAGTCGCCCAGCATCTTAAAGTCTTCCTCCAGCAGCTCCTGCCACGCCGGATTGCGCAGCGCTGCTGCCGGATGGAACGTGGGCATTACTACAAAATGCCCCATCTGGTGGAACCTGCCGCGCAGCTTAGTAATGCCAATCTCGGTCTTAAGCACAAAGTGCGTCGCGGGGTTGCCGAGCGTCACGATAATATCGGGCCAGATGCTTCGAATCTGCTCACGCAAAAACGGCGAGCAAGCCAGCACTTCCTCGGGACGCGGATTGCGGTTTCCCGGCGGGCGGCACTTAAGCACGTTGGCAATGTAGACGTCTTCGCGTTTGAGCCCCGCCAGCGACAAAATGCCGTTGAGGTCCTCGCCTGCCGCCCCCACAAAGGGCTCGCCCTGCAAATCCTCATTGCGGCCCGGCGCCTCACCGATAAACATGACGCGAGCGTGGGGGTTTCCCACGCCAAACACGATATTGTGACGCGACTGGTAGAGCTGACAGAGGTGACAATCGCCCAGAACGGCCTCGATTTCCTCGAGTGCGACCTCACGTGGCACCTGATGGGTATGGCCGGGGATGTGCATGACGCCCATAGCGGCTCCTACACGTAGACCTTGTCGAGACGCATGCCAAAGCCGCAGGCGACCTCGTAGTTAATCGTTCCGCGCAGTCGGGCCATCTCGTCCATAGTGATCTCGGCATCGCCATCGCGGCCGACAATAATCATCTCGTCACCATACTCGGCCTCGGGAATCTCGTGTGCCGGGTTGGACTGAATGGCGACCATAAACTGGTCCATGCAGATATTGCCAACCTGATGCACGCGCTCGCCGCGATACAGCACATCCATACGATTGGAAAGCGTACGCGATAGGCCGTCGGCATAACCGATCGGCAGCGTGCAGATCTGAACGCGCGTGCGCGGTACGCGGTAGGTAAAGCCGTAGCCCACGCCCTCACCCATCGCAGGGTGTGCCACGCGCGTCACGCGCGCATGGACGCTCATAACGGGATCAAGCTGCATCACGCGGCCACTCAGCTCGCACGGCTGCATGCCATACAAGCCAACGCCGGCGCGAATCATATCAAAATGCATCGAGGGGTCGAGCATCGAGGACGGCGTATTGGCGCAGTGCACGATACCGCACTCAAAGCCCGCATCCTTAATGGCCTGAACGGCCTCGGTAAAGCGCTGACACTGCAGTTTGTAGTCCCAGCCCGAAGGTTCATCGGCCGTGGCGAAGTGCGTAAATACGCCGTCGCACTGAATACCGCGATGGAAATTAATACCGCGGACAAAGTCGAGCACCTGCGTGTAATGTACGCCAATACGGTTCATGCCCGTCTCGATGGCGAGATGATACTTGCCCACCTTGCCCGCCGCGACGGCACATTCGCCATACGCAAGAGCAAAGTCAGACGTATAGACCGAGGGCATGATATCAAACTCGAGCAACGTCGGAATGGCCTCGATAGGCGGCTCGCTTAGGATGAGGATGGGCTTCGTAATCCCGCCCTGTCGGAGCTCAACGCCCTCGTTAACCGTCGCCACGGCAAACATGTCGGCACCAGCCGAATACATGATCTTGGCGCACTCAACAGCTCCATGACCATAAGCATCGGCCTTGACCACGCAACACAAGCGCTGACGTGGATTCAACAAGTTCTTATAGGCCCTCGTGTTGCGACGGAGCGCCCCGCGGTCGATCTCGACCCAGGACCAGCGCGTCAAATCGGCTTTATTCATGATTAGTCATCCGACCCTTCGTCCATGATTCCCAGATCTTCGAGCGCATCCTTTGCTGCCAGCTCCATGGCAGGACCAATCAAGTCGATAAGATCGGTCGCGATAACGCTCTTCTCACCATACTCCGTCGCCGCGGCAAAACCGGCGTAGCTGTGAAGTGCGACGGCGTACGAATACAGCAACTCCCAACGATCCATCTCGTCGCGCATGGTGGCAAGCGTGCCGGCCAAAATACCCGCGAGAACATCACCCGAACCGGCAGTTGCCAGAGAAGCCGGACCCGAAAGTGGCAGCAGCACACGCTCAACGCCACAGATAGCCGTCGTCGGCCCCTTGGCAATGACCACCAGATTGTCGGAGCCTGCAGCCCAGACAACCTTCTGCGCGGCTGCAATCGCGGTACCAAGGTCGTTCACCTCGTCACCGGCAACCAGACGCGAAAGCTCACGATAGTGCGGCGTCATAACCAACGGCTGCTCGCGACGATACATCTCGGGGTTACTATCAATACCGTCAATGGCAATCTTAGCAAGGCAGTTGAGTGCATCGGCATCCAAAATAAGCGGTACATCAAGCTCGAGCAAGCCCGAAACCACCTGCATAGCGCCGGCAGACGTCGTCATACCGGGACCGCACAGTACGCAGCTGTACTTCTTTGCAATCTCGCACACCGTCATGCGCGCAGCAGCGCCAAAGGAGCCGCGGGAATCAGACGGAATAGCAAAGACGGGAATCGAAGGAAGTGCCATGCGAATAAGATTAGCGCAGGCGTCAGGAGCCGCGACTGCCACGTAACCAGCACCCGCGCGAGCTGCAGACTTGGCCGCCATAATGGCAGCACCAGGATATTGCGCAGATCCGGCGACAATAAGCACAGAGCCACGGGAATACTTATCGATATTCGTAGGAAGTGGAGCAAAGAAATCAACTAAGTCACCGGGCTCGACAATCTCGGCGGCGTGGTCGACATCATCGATGACCTCGTCAAGACGGTCGTAAAGATTGCCGCAGATCAAATCGCCAGCATACTCAGGGCCATCAGCGCTATACAGACCAATCTTGGGCGCAATCATCGTCACCGTATGCTCGGCACGAATGCAGTCGTCATCAACAACGCCCGTCTCGGCATTCAGGCCCGAGGGGACATCAATGGATACGACACAGTCGGCGCATTCATTGACCGTAGGAATCCAGATGGAGAACGGCGCACGCAGATTCCCGTGAAAACCGGTACCAAAAATGGCATCGACAACAACATCGGCCTTATCGATCAAAACCTCGAGTTCATCACGCGAGGGGCCGACGCAAACGTGCACATCGCGGCCGGCAGTACGACGAGCAACATGACGCGCCAGTGCAGCAGGAATCTCATCCGGCTCAACCGGAGAAACGATATCTACGTCCACACCCTTATGGCTCAGGATATCAGCGGCAACCCAACCGTCGCCGCCATTATTACCAAAACCGACCAGAACGAGAACCCGATCGGGATTGAGCTTCAAGACCTCGTTGGCGGCAAACTCACCCGCTAGCTCCATAAGCTCGGCCTTCGAAGTCCCTTCGCGTTCGATGATATCCTCGAGACGAACGACTTCTTCGGTACTCAAAACCGGTTTCATCTATGCTCCTAGCGTATCTTGCGAAGCATCGCCCAGGTGCTCCGTCAATGCTGAATTCTGCAGCTGCTCAAGCTCATCTAAAACAGAGCGAGCCTCTTTAAATGTCTGCGCAACGCGTTTCTTAGTGCTCGCCTTTTCATCTTTTGGCTTAGGCCGAGCATCTTCGGTAATCGCGATGGCATTCGCAACGGCTAAGTCTCCTGTAAGCGTAATGGAAAGAGCGACCTCAACAACACCCAGTTCTTGAGCGATCTCGAGAGCACGACCCGAAAGCAGCGCCTTCGGTTTGCCGAGTTTATCACGCGTTACCGAAACATCCTTGCGACCCACGCCTTGACTAAAACCCGTGCCGAGAGCTTTAAGCACCGCCTCGCGCGAAGCAAAGCGGCTCGCATAGTGAGCGGCGGGGCGCGATGATGCATCGCAATACGCACGCTCTTCTTCGGTAAACACACGCCGAGCAAACGACGGCGTCTTTTCAAGAATTGATTTCATGCGGGAAATCTCGACGATATCAACGCCGATACCAGCTTCAGCCATGTTCACCTCCATATCGCACAGACTAAGTTATTGTAGCCCGTTCACAGAAGATGCGACAAACGAGGGTTATAAAACACAGCTACTATGTGAGACAAAAGCCCGTAAACGCAAAAAAGGGGGAGGCCGCGAGGCCTCCCCCTTCTCAGTTCAAGCGTACGGCTCGGTGCCGTCCAC
>CAVFEY010000002.1:0-107674 GCA_963621725.1 Firmicutes bacterium AF25-13AC | reverse complement strand
CGCGATTGGCGAAAATGCGTTGGTGGAAATGGTGAAAATTATATTGACGCTAACACGGCGACTTCGGCTTCCACGACCCCGACAACTTCTCGACGTGGCAGAGGGGCTACTTGATCGAGCACGGCCTCGGCAGGATGGAGGAGGCCGAGGAGGGCGGCCGCAAGCGGAGGCGCTACGTCGGCTACGACTTCCACGAGCTGAGGCACACGCAGGCCACCTTCCTGATCGGCAACGGCATCGACCCGAGGAGCGCGCAGGGGAGACTCGGCCACGAAGTGTCGAGCATGACGATGGACGTGTACGCGCACATGATGGGAGGGAACGACCGCGAAGCCGCCGATCTCATGGGGAGGCTGCTGCGAACCGGAGGCGGCGGGCAGGAGGCCCCGGGCGAGGAGGCGCGCGCCAATCAGGCGGCCGGGGAGCCGGTGAGGCTCACCGTCGTCGGGCCGAACCCGGACCTCTGCCCCTGTCCCGGCGCGAAGCTCGTCGAGCGCGAGGTCGTGCGCGACGGCCGCGCCGCCTGGGTCGAGGAGTGGCGGATCACGGCGTCCTCGGCCGCCGATCTCCTGGAGATCCAGCGCGGGGCGGACGCGCCCATCACCATCGACGGGAGCCGGATCACCGTCATGACGAGGAAGGCTTGGGGCCGACGTCGCCACGACGAAGCACACTCCCTCCCTAACGTCAGAGGTCATCGCCGCTGGACCGGCAGGCGACAAAGCTCAGGATGATAAAATGCTTTCGACGCAGGAGCGTCCCCATCTTTGAATCGAGGAACCATGAGCGATTTTGATGCCGAGAACGAATCGGTCGAAACGAGCGCGCCGATAGCCCTGGTCGATTCCGCAAACATAGAGACCCTAATCCATACCGTCCGTGGGCAGCAAATCATGCTCGACACCGATCTCGCTCGGTTATACGAGGTAGAGACAAAGAATCTCAACCGCGCCGCCGCACGCAACGCCGACAGATTCCCCGAGGACTTCCGTTTTCAACTGACCAAGGAGGAGGACGAGTCTTTGAGGTGCCAAATTGGAACCTCAAAGACCATGGAGGGCCGCGGCGGGCGGCGTTACCTCCCCTATGCCTATACCGAGCAGGGCATAGCCATGCTGTCCGGCGTGCTACGCAGCGAAGTGGCGGTGCAGACCAGTATCAGTATCATGAGGGCGTTTGTCGCCATGCGCCACCTCCTCGCCGAAAATGCCACCCTGTTTGAGCGGCTGCGCGGTGTCGAGTTGAGTCAGGCGGCGTTTCAGCAATCGACCGACGAGCGTTTCAACCAGGTGTTCCGCCTGCTCGAAGGCGAGGTAGAGAAACCCCAGCGGATCTTCTTCGCCGGGCAGATGTTCGACGCCTTCAGCCTGCTGACAGATCTCGTGGGCCGCGCCGAGCGCGAAATCTCCCTCGTGGATGGCTACGTAGATGTCCACACCCTGAACGTCCTCGCAAAGAAGCGCAAGGGCGTCGCGGTGACCGTCTACACGTCCGGCAACCGGCTCACGCAAGGCGACGTCGACGTGTTCAACGCACAGTACCCGCAGCTCACCGTCCGCCGCACCAGAACGTTCCACGACCGCTTCCTTATCCTCGACAGTGCGACCGCATATCACATCGGTGCATCCCTCAAGGACGCGGGAAAGAAATGCTTCGGCATAGACCTCATCCAAGACGAGGAGCTGACGAAGATGCTCATCGAGAAACTAAAGCTCCTCGATGAGCATCAAACGGCTTGAGCGTTATCCGACCTCTAGCCACAAGCCCTAAAGTTTGAGCATGATCGCTGAAAGCCTCGTTAGTCAACATGTCAAAGCAGGCCCTGGTCCGCAAGCCTTCGATAATGCTTGCCGAGGAGCGTCAACCGGCAGGACTTGCTCTCCATCGCCGCGTTCCACATATGGTCGGCGCCAACTGGAACCAGAAGACCATGCCGGTTGTATTTCTGGAGCAGAGAGAACACCAGGTTGTTCCCGGGCTCTGCTGGAGGCATAGCGTCTGTTCTTCCCTCGTCCCTTGGCTCATACGACGGATCCAGCCTGTATTCATAGTCCTCTGTTGGGAAGAGCTTTTTCAGCTTCCGCAAATCATCGAGTGAGATTGCGGGATCGACTTCGCGCAGCGACACGAAGCTGTCCGTGTTCGTTTTGAAAACGGGTCTTTGGTCCCACATGCCAAGCGATTGATCGATGTGCGCATAGACGCTGCCCGGCGTGATGCTGCCCGTCAGGTTCGCCGCAGCACCCTCTAGGGCGTTTATGAGGAGACTTGTAAAAACGCCATGCCCCTTACGCTCAAGCGAGGGCTGATCGCTTCGCGAGGCGGTGAGTATGGTGACGCCCTCCGAGATTGCGGCATGGTTCTCCATGCCCGGGACCGACCCTGCCGCCCCCGAATAGCAGCTGTCAAGGATAACGATTCTGTGGCGCGCGCTCGAGCCGTTCGCCAGATCAACGAGTGCCCTCAGAGAGAGCCCCTCGTCTCCCCGAGTGGAATCAGACCCATTGATAAACCCGCCGGTTGACTCGATATACCCGTGTCCAGAAAAGTAGAAGAGCGCTATTTCGGCTTTTGACTGAAACAGCCTGCGCGCCTCATCTTTGATTGCAGCGCGATTCACGACATGGTCTGGGCCGGTTGCATACAGCTCCTTGCAGTCAAAGTTTCTGCTCCGAGAGGAATCCCCATTGCGCTTGAGGAGGCGCGCGACCTCCTCGGCATCGTTCACGCAACCCGAAAGATTTGGTATGCGCTTGTCAGAATAGTAGTTAACTCCAACTACTAGGGCCATTCTGTCCATCGCCCAGCTCCTACAGACTGTCGATGAAATCTTCGATATGGCTCCAGGTCCATGAAACCGTGCGTACACCGGGAAGATCAGTTCGGTCATCGCTATACGCCCAGATTCCCAGCACCTTCTTCCCCTCCTCGCGCGCGCAGCCGATTTCCCACTTTTCCCCACTTGAGCTCAACGAGTTCTTGCTTACGAGCGCAATCACGCCGTCGGAGCGCTTGATGCGAGTGCGGACCTTCTCCTTCCAGGCGGTTGCGTACGGCTCCTTGACCGACATATCGATATACTCGAAGGGCGACTTCGTGTTGAGCGACTGACCCTTCAGAAAATCGCGTTGACGTTCGTCCTCGATTGCAAACGCAACGAATACCGTCTTCTTTTCCATAAATCTCACCTTTCGCATATAAAAACAGCTCCTTATCAGTATAAACCTGACCGGTTGCGATTCTCCACCGGAGCGATCCACCTCATTACCGCGCCCATCTGCACGTCGCAAGGATCCCACCTCCAGCGGGCTCCGATAAAAGTGGGGAGTGGAAAATACTACGACATCCCATGTCGCAGTAAATGTCGTAGCAACGTCGTAGTAAACCAGCCACGCCGTCCTAAGACCCAACTTCGTGGCAGCCCATGCCCGAGATACGGCGGTGGCCTTCGGGTGGCGTCTTGATTCGAGACACCGTTGCCGCAGACTTAGTCAAGCCCGTCGACCCCAACACGGCGCCGCGCCATATGCGCTACGTCCCATACTGGGCCTAAGGGGCAGCCTAACTTTCCGTAACTTTCCAAAAGAGGAGAATTGCCCCCTCTTTTTTTTATGGGCGGGGTTTCGAGCTGCGGATACGCATCTCTTCAAGTCGCCTCTAACTTTCCTTAACTTCCCATCCGTCCCATTCCCACGTGTTGCGCCTCAGCTGCGCGGCGTCAAGGGCGCTCGCGGAACCCCGCGCAAATCTGCGCTCCGCTCCGATTGGTGGGGGTTGCCGCGAACAACCCCTGACCCCCTTCGCCTCGACGCGGCGCTTCAGGGAGCAAAGCGCAAGGCGCCGCAGGGCAAGCGCCTTCCGCTTTGCCCGCAGGCAGAGATTCTACGGGCCGGAAGGCCGGAAGGGAGCGGGACATGAAGGCGAGCGAGGTCATCGTGGAGCCGGAGGGGCGCAGGGACCGCAGCGCATGGGACAGGGGCTCCCGGCTCGAGCGCCTCCGGCCCGCCCTCGCGGTACAGCCTGCACCAGCGGTCGAGCGATGTAGCGGCGGCGATGCCGAAGCGGGCCATCGCCTCCGACCGCGGCATCCCCTCGTCCACGACGGCCCTCGCGACGGCGAGCTTGGTCTCCATGTCGTAGGTCCTGCGGCTCTCGCCCATCCCGATCAGCCCCTTCCTCCCGGTTGCCCGGTACGCGTAGAGCCATTTTCTCACCGCCGGGGCGGGAACGTCGAGCTTCTTGGCCGCGAGTTCGAAGCCGAGGCCAGCCTCGAACAGGTCGGCGGCGCGTGCCCTCATCTCGCGACCGTATCTTGCCTTCTTCCTGCGGGACATTTCCGATGCCTCCCTTTTCTCGAACCTTAATTTCAAAGTCCAAGAAATGGGATGCAGTTCACCGTCGGGGCGTTCCTCGAGTACTGCGAGCTGCGGGGGTTCCGCTCCCCGGACAACGACCCCCACGGCTGGGCGCGCGTCTGCCAGGCGGTGGCGAACTTCATGGGTGCCGACGGCCTCAGCGTGGGCATCTCGCGCTACGAGGGCGACGCGCGCATGGACCCGGGCGACAACGGGATCTACGTCATCGAGGGGTGGCGCATCGCCGAGCGCCTGCGGGCGGAGTACGACCCCGGCTGGGAGCCCACCGGGATACTGGATGTCCGCCCCGAGGATGAGCAGCGGGCCCACGACCGCGCCGAGATGCTGCGCGCCATCGACGCCTCGCGGCCCGAGGGCCAGAGGCTCGGGGCCTACCTCGATGCCGAGTGTTTTCCGTAACATCTAAATCGACAAAAACGGCAGCATAAAGTCGAAACTTCCCGCAAGGGGCATGCTGACCAGATCGCAGGGCCATCTTGGTGGTGCTTCGTATCTACCAAAGGAGGCCCGGAGAGGAAATGATCAGCATGACCGACAAGAATTCTATACGCCTGCTGTGGCGGCAGGGGGACAGCGTCGCCGAGGTCGAGCGCAAGACCGGCGTGAGCCGGGACACCGTCTACAAGTACCGCGACATGGACGACTTCAGCCCCGAGCCGCCCGCGAGGCGGGCGCAGGGCTCAAAGCTCGACCCGTACAGGCCCCTGATCGAGTCCTAGCTCAACGACAACATGCGCAGCGGGCGCAAGCAGCTACGGCACGCGGGGCGCGTATGACGCCGGGCCTTGACGGCCTTCCGGTTTATCTGACCACGCTACCAGTGGAAACGAACTCGGCACGCCGAGTTGCGCCGCAAAATCCCGAGCGCACGTAGTGCGCCCTTATCCGGCTCCTCCTCCTTTCCTCCAGGATGCCCGGACGGCAAGATTCGGAACGTCCCCTCAATATCCAAACTTCACGCAAGCCTAATGCGAATAGAGACAGACCTGGCAAATCAAGACACGGCTAGCCACTCGCACCCAAAGCCATTTGCCTAAAAATGAATACCGTTGACCGAAATGGAAATACGGTAACAACGAAAAAGACTAGTCAAGCTCGTTTTAAGCACCGTTTGTTCCAGCCCGCCCCAATTGCAGACATCCCAACTATCATGAATCCAGTAAACAGAGGCGGACATCAACATCCAACGCCGGCAAGCATGCGGGTGCCTCCTCTGCCTAAGGGGCAAACCCCCGAGATTAGTTAGGAGAGGGGAAGAGATGGATAAAGTCAAAACGGCCTTCCAGAACTTTGGCCGCGTTATCGTCGACCCTATTTTGTACCTTTCGGTAACGGGCATCATTTTGGCCATCGCCACGGTATGCTCGCTCGGCAGCGGAGTTGTCGCGGATCTGGGCACGCTGCTCTCCGCGGCAACCAACTCCGCGGTGATCGGCAACCTGCCGGTGATTTTCGCAGTCGGCCTAACGGCAGGCTTCGCAAAGAAGCAAAAATCCAACGCGGCAGTGTTTGGACTTATTAGTTACCTCATGTTCCTGTATGTCAACAACGCCTACCTGACGCTCACCGATCAGCTGGCAAAAGCCGGCGCGATGGGTCTGTATGGCACTGGCCAGGCAACGGTACTGGGTCTTCAAGTTACCGATGTCAACGTCTTCGGCGGCGTACTCATCGGATGTTTCTGCGGTTGGCTCTATAACAAACTGATCGACGTAAAGGTATCGGACTATATCCGGATTTACGGCGGACCCCGCCTGGCACTTCTGGCGATGATCCCGCTGAGCATTGTCTTTGGCATCGGAGCGACTGTCGTGTGGCCCCCTATCGCCAACGCCATCAGCAACGCGTCTTCATTCATCGCAGCCTCGGGCGGTCTGGGCGTTTTCATTTACGGCTTCCTGAACCGCGTCCTCGTACCTCTCGGCATGCACCACTTTATGTGGATGCCGTTTGACTACTCCGCGATTGGCGGCACGGCGGTCGTCGCCGGCCAGAGCGTTTCCGGCGCAGCAAACATCTTCTATGCCGAGCTTCCCCATATCGCCGACGGATCCCTCACCACAGTCGACCCCTCTGTCCGCTTTGCCATGTTCGGCTTTGGCAAGGAATTCGTAACCCTTGGCACCGTGCTCGCAATGATTGCAACTTCCCGTCCGGAGAATCGAAAAGCCGTCGCAGCCATGCTGGTGCCAATTTACATCACCGCCATGCTCTCCGGCATCACTGAGCCGCTCGACTTCATGATCCTGTTCGCGTCTCCGATTCTCTGGGTTGCCTACAGCCTGTTCTACGGACTGGGCGAGATGCTCCTGTTTGTCCTGGGAGTCCGCTTGCTTAACATGTACGGTGGCATCGAGCTGCTCACGCTCAGCCTGCCTTTGCCAATGGGCGTCACCAAGTTCCCGATTTACATCGTCTTGGGCATCGTGTTTGCCGCCGTTTCGTTCGTCGTGCTGGCGATGGTGATCAAGAAACTCAACCTCATGACGCCCGGTCGTTCTGCAGAGTGGTCTGCCGAGGTCTCTGGCGATGCCAACGCTCTCGAGTCTTCCGGAACGCCGGAAGTCGACGCAAAACAGCAGGAGATGGTGCAAAACATCATCGACGGCCTTGGCGGTAAGGACAATATCAACACCATGGGCTGCTGTATGACTCGCCTCCGTGTCGAGGTCAAGGATCCCAACAAGGTCAACGAAGAGATCATCAAGAAGGCTATTGACAAGGGCTTATTTAAGAACGGCACTAATGTCCAAATTATCGTGGGAACCAACGTGCACTCCGTCTACGACCTGCTTCGTCCCATCCTTAATCTGGAAGATTAACAGTCGCCTGATCGACAGACGACAAGCAAGGAGACCTCATGTTGACCAAAACGTTACATTCAATCCGAGGCATGTTCGAACGCTTGCTCAACATGTACAAAGAAAAGTCGACAAGGGGTCTTCTCGCTCTGATGGCTGCATTCGTATGCGGTTTTATCTGGCCACTCCTTGGTCTACTCGCTGCGGTTTGGACCCGGCATTCAGGAAAGCATGCGGATGCGGGCAGCGTTGCGGGCATGGCGGCCGTTATCAACATCGTTACTTACTTCATACAGATAGCGACCAGGATTGTCTGCGGCTCGATTTGATTTGAAAGGCATGAACAACATGAACGGATACAAGATTGTAATCTGCGGCGGCGGCAGCACCTATACCGCCGGTATCGTCAAAGACCTGATTGATCAAAAGGACGAACTGGGGATTCGTGAGCTTTGGCTCTATGACATCGACAAGGAACGCCAGGACACGGTCGCTGTGGTGGTTAAGGCAGTTATCGATGACCTTGCTCCCGAGATTCCCCTGCATGTAACTGTCGACCCCAAAGAAGCATTTACAGATGCGAACTTTGTTATGGCGCAGATGCGCGTGGGCGGGCTCAAGATGCGTATCCAAGATGAGCAGATCAGCCTGCGCCATGGCGTAGTCGGCCAGGAGACCTGCGGAGCAGGTGGCATGGCCTATGGCATGAGGACCATCTTCCCCATGTGCGAGCTTGTCGATTTCTGCGAGGAGTACGCCTGCAAGGACTACTGGATCGTCAACTACTCCAACCCCGCTGCCATCGTAGCCAAGGCGATGCACAAGCTACGTCCAAACGCTCGCATTCTCGACATCTGCGATATGCCAGTAGAGATTGAAGCCCGCATGGCGGAGATTTTGGGCTGCGAACTCAGCGACATTGAAGTCGACTACTTCGGCCTCAACCACTTTGGGTGGTTTACCAACGTGCGTTGCAAGGGCGTCGACGTTACAGACAAGCTCAAAGAGCATGTGCGTAAATTCGGCTACATTTCCGAGGCAAGCCTCAATGACGCCTTGGTAAAGGACCCCGATTGGGCCCATACCTTCAAGATTGCGGCGGCGATTTCCACGCTATTCCAGGATTACCTCCCCAACACCTATTACCAGTACTACCTGTTGCCCGATGCCTGCGTGGAATACATGGACATCAATAACACGCGTGGCATGCAGGTCGTAAACGGCCGCGAAAAGCGGATCTTTGATGCTTCTGCGGCGCTTAAGCGCGGTGAAAAGGTCGATCTCACGCAATTCTATGTAGGCGTCCACGGCAGATTCATTGTCGATGTCGTCAAGTCTCTAGCGCATGACCTGCGACATCGCCAGCTGGTAATTGTGCCCAATAATGGCGCAATCGAGAATCTCTCGGACGACGCGACCGTCGAGATTCCGGCGTACATCACCGATCGAGGAGCCGAACCGGTCCGCGTCGGGAAGATCCCCCGCTTCTACAAGGGCCTTATCGAACAGCAGGATGCCTGCGAAGGCCTTGTGGTCGAAGCCGTTATTGAAGGCTCCTACCAGAAGGCACTCGAGGCCTTCACCCTCAATCGCACGATCCCCTCAGCGCGCGTGGCTAAGGAAGTCTTGGACGACATGATTGAGGCGAACAAGGGCTATTGGCCTGAACTGAAGTAGAGAAACCATCCAAATAGCAAAAGCACAAAAGGTGGCCTCAAGGCAAAAATGCTTTGGGGTCACCTTTTGTATGACTAAATCTCCGCAAAGCTCGTAAAGATGAACGAATCGGCCTCGTGTTTTACACGATAGTTCTCTTGATAATCCTGATTGAATATAAGCGAATAAATAACCTGAAGCGTATACGTGAGCGAGATCATGGAAGAGTAATTGGCAACCTTTCCAATCACGCGCTCTGATTTTGGAATGAGCAGGACAGTATCGCATTGCCTGGCGAGCGCCGAATCAGAAAACGCCGTGATTAAACACGGCTTGATTCCGCGCTCGGAAAGAGCGGCGGCGTATTTGGAATAATCATAGTGAATGCCGCTGTAGCTTAGGAATAAAAACAGGTCGCCGGGCCTACCGTTCTTAACGTGCAGTGTCTGCAGGCCCCCGTCGTCTGCCATGGTGACATGACGATCGAGCTTGAGAAGATTGTTGCGAAAGATACATCCCGCCAGATAGCTTTCCCCTTTAGCAAAGATGTAAATTCGCGGGGCGCTAAGAACTGCCTTGGCGATTATGCTCAATTTGGCGCTATCGAGCTCAATTTTCGTTTGATCTATGACGCCCTTCAAGAGATTTGCAAGGTTGCCCTCGATGGCCTCAATTGAATCGGTACTGCCAAAAGGACGATTGTGATCGACAGTGGCAGCCAGAAGATAGTCTCCGCTTATCTCCTGGATGAGCTGCATGATCAACTCTCGATAGCCGCTTAGGCCCAATTTCTTACAAAAGCGGATGATAGTCGCGTTCGAAGTGTAAGTCTCCTGTGCGAGCTTTGCCATAGTGAGGGTCTTAAGGTCGCCGGTATGATTGAGCAGATAGGTAGCAATGGCTCGGTCGGTTTCATTAAAAGACGCGCTGTTACGCAGGCTGTCAAGAATCATGGTCGCTCCGATCGCTTTAGTTTGTCACTTAATTATGTCATTATCAAAACGACGGGCAGCTCTTCATACGCTGACTTACGCCCTGCAATCTCTCTTCTGATATTCCGCATGCTTCGGCAACATTATTTGTGCGGAGCACATCGCTCAAGTCTCAGCGAACAGATACGAAGAAGTTCGATTGCCAGAATTCACTGCCCGCCTTGAGACGCAGAGACGGCCTCCGAACAAGCTACATGCGGACTTGAGACAGCATAGCGCTCGCCCGTCGGCATCCTACGACCTGTATCCCCCTCTCCCCTGTTTCCGTGTTGAGAGCAGTAGACGGGGCTCCAAGGGGACTTGTCCCTTTGGAGCGCAGGGTCCGGGGATGGCGCGGTCCATCCCCGGCACTATTATTAGCTAAGGACCGCCGGAACTCCTCCCAATTGGAGTTTATCGGTCGATAAGTCAAGCCGACCGGCTCGCGATTATCAATGGTTTATTTGCTTCACATAATAAATTGACTCAGGATTCACCCGCAAAGTAAACCGATAAAAAAAGCTCGGAAGCAATTTTGCTTCCGAGCTGCTAAAAGTCTTGGTCGCGGGGGCAGGATTTGAACCTACGACCTCCGGGTTATGAGCCCGGCGAGCTACCAGACTGCTCCACCCCGCAATGTCTGGACGCCTCATGTGCGCAAGAAAGAATATTACGCGGGAGTTCGGTAAACGGCAAGGAAAATCTCGTAGAGCATAATTCCTTCATATTTAAACCCCTCAGCCCCTATCACCGTAAACGAATCGCAGCCGAGCGCCGTCGACGGCACGTATACAATGGTGCGCGTCCTTTTATGCCAACACTGGGAGTAGACATGCTGCTCGCTATCGATATGGGAAATACGCAGACGGCCATGGGCCTGTTTGACGGAGACGAGCTGGTGCAGTCGTGGCGCATGCCCACCGACCGCTCTTATACCGCCGACGAGATCCATGTGCGCCTGATGGGTTTCTTTAAGATGTACGGCCTTTCGCTCGACGCGGTCGACGCGATCGCCTTTGCGGGCGTGGTGCCGCAGCTCTCGCGCGAATGGCACGCCGTGGCCGACCGCATTGCCGCAGACGCCATTGTCATTGGGCCGCAGACGGCCGCGGTGACCAAGCTGCGCGCGGCGCGTCCCCAGGCCGTAGGCGCCGATCGCGTCGCTAACGCCGTTGCGGCCGAAACTTTCTACGGCGCGCCGGCAATCGTGGTGGACTTTGGCACCGCGACCAATATCGACGTCATTGATGAGGACGGTTATTACATTGGCGGAGCGATCGCGCCGGGCATCCGCATCTCCATGGACGCGCTTGCCGCCCGTGCCGCCAAGCTCGCCAGCGTGCCGCTCGAGGCGCCCGAGCACGCCATCGGCCGCGATACCGAGGAGTGCATTAAGGTCGGCGCCGTAACGGGCGCCGCCGCCATGGCCGAGGGCCTGGTCGCGCGCATGAAGCGCGAGCTGGGCCGCGAGGATGCCACCGTTATCGCCACGGGCGGTCTCGCCAGCATCGTCGCCGATTCGACCGATGCCTTCGACGTGGTCGACGGACAGCTCACCATCAAGGGTATCTGCGAAATCTACCGCCGCATGCAGGAGCTGGGATAGAGCAGGGGCTTAAGTCGAGCACGCCCGATGCCACAGTCCCCGCAAAGGCTCGCCAAGCCTATTCCTCACACAGGCCGAGGAGGGTCTTGTTGTCATCGTTATCTTTGAGCGCGGGCGCCCCGCGCTACAGCCCGCGAATTCGTACGGCCTCGGGCGGAAACTCCTGCTCGCCGGCATCGGTCTTGATAGTCGCACGACCCCAGATATCCAGGCCCGCAAACACACCGACCGCAAGCGGCAAACCGCTGGGCGACACCGCCGCAACTTGGCGGCCCAGCAGCGGCACCATGTCGAAGTACTCGCCCAGCACGGGAGCCAGCGGCCCTGCGGCGCCTTGCGGCGTGTTGGCAACAACCGCCCAGGCATCCACGCGGGCCAGCACGGCGGCGGCCAGCGTCTCGACCAGCGCTTCGTCAGCTACGTCCACACCAAGCTCGCTCAGCGCCGAACGCTCAATATCCACCGTCACGGCACCGAACATGCCCGCAGCACCGGCACCGCCGTTCACGGTAACACGCGCGAGCGACGTCTCAAACGCAGGCGCACCGCACACGATATCGCTCGGCCACTGGATACCCACCTTACCGGCAAGGCCCAACCCCGGCGTCGAAGCCGTGCCCACGAGTGCGTCCATCATGCCCATCGCGGCCACAAACGGCAGGCCGTGGAAGGCATGCATGTTCACATCCGGACGCACGACCAGCGAAAACGTCAGCGAAGCATCGCCCGCGCTCCACGCGCACCAGCCCGCGGACACGCCCTCGCGGCCCGCGTCGCGCGCCGCGTCGAGCTCGGTGCCGGCGGCAACAGCATTCATCTCGATCATCTACATACGCCCCAATTCGCCCACGATATGACCCACGCGGTCCGCGGGCTCCTTGACCTCGACGCCGTTGTAGCGGAAGAACCGCGCCGGGTCGTGCATCAGGTCCTCGAGCGGCACCAGCACAAAGTCGCGCTCGCCAATGAGCGGATGCGGCAGGCGCAGCTTTTTGCCGCCGTGGGTCTCGCCGTCCATCCACAGCAGGTCCAGGTCGATGGTGCGCGGGCCGTTGGCCTTGGCCTTTTTGGAACGGTCGCGGCCCAGCTCAGCCTCGATCTTCATGAGCTCGTCGAGCAGCACCAACGGCGCCAGCTCGGTCTTAATCTCGATGACGGCGTTGGCAAATGCGTCCTGGCGCGTCTCGTAGGCCGGCTCGCTCTCGTAGATCTTGGAGGAGTTGGACACGCAGGTGAGCGGAATCTCGGCGATCATGTCGCGCGCGGCGCGGATGTTGTCGCAACGATGCCCCAGGTTGGAGCCCACGGCCACAAACGCACGGCGCGGCTGCGGCTTGGCGACGGCCCAGTAACCGTTCAGGAACTGCGCAAAACCCGCGGCGTCGTGCACGCGCACGATGTTGGCACCGGCCTGGATGGCGCCCAGGCACACGCCAAACGTGGCGGCATCGCGCGCGGCGGCCTCGGTCACGCCCGAGACAGCGCCCACAAAACGCTTGCGCGACACGGCGCACATGAGCGGATAGCCCAGTGACGCCATCTTGGCAGTCTCGCGCTGGATGACGATGTCCTCGTTAGCCGACTTACCAAAGCCCGGGCCAGGATCGATGCAGATGCGGTCGCGCGACACGCCGGCATGGATGAGTGTGCGGGCCTGGTCGGACAGAAAGCCCATGACGCGGCGCATGATGGGCGCCGAATCGGGCAGGGTAAAGCGGCGGAGCTGAGAGGTGGGCACGTAGGCCTCCTCGCGGCGGGCGCTGCGGCGCATCATGGCGGCCAGGCGGTCATTGGACTCCGATGCGGCCTCGGTGGCCTCGGGCGCAGCCTCGGGCGCGGGCGCAACGGTCTCGGCGGCAGCAGCCTGCTCGGCGGCCGGCGTCTCCTGCCCCAGCTCGGTTGCAGACTCGGACGTGGGCTCCGGTTCGCCAAACGGCAACGAGGGTTGCACCACGCCGCCCGGAAGCTTGGTCTCCGGCTTAGGCTCGCCCAGCAACTTGCCGCGACGGCGGCGAGCCGGCTTCTCGGCCTCACGCGCGGCCTCGGCAGCCGCCTCGCGCGCCTTCTCGGCAACAAACGCCGCTGCCGAGGTATCGAGCTGCACCGTTGCGTGCGTGCGTGCGGGCGCGGCGACCTCGCCGGCATGCATCACGATGACGCCGCAGGTGCTCGTCTTAACAAACTCGACCATCTTGGAATCGGTGAAGCCGGTCACGTCGTTGACGATCGAGGCGCCGCAGCGCACGGCCGCCTTGGCAACCGCCACATGACGCGTGTCGATCGAGACGATGGCGCCCTCCTTGGCCAGCGCGCGCACTACGGGCAGCACGCGGCGAGCCTCCTCGTCGGGGTTGACCGGGGTAAAGCCGGGGCGCGTGGACTCGCCGCCCACGTCGATGATGTCGGCGCCGGCGTCGAGCATCGCCAGGCCGTACTCGATGGCGGCATCCGGGTCGAAGTGCTCCCCGCCATCGCTAAACGAATCGGGCGTCACGTTGAGGACGCCCATGATGCGCGGACGGTCAAAGCTGAGCTCATACTTTCCGCACCGCCATGTCTTGCTGTCGTTCGCCATGAACATCCTCCTAAAATGCCCACGCCGCCGAGCTTGGGGAGCTGGCGGCGGGGTCGCTTTGCACTCAGTCTTTCTATTGTATCCGCGCGCGCGGGCTAGAACGCAAACGCGGCAGCGATGTCGCAAGAAATCAGCAGGTCGGCATTTGCATCCTGATCGGTGGGAGCAAGATTGCAAATGGCCAGCGTATCGCCGGTAAAGTAACGCGTAAGGCCCGCCGCCGGATACACCACGAGCGAGGTCCCGCCCACAATGAGGGCATCGGCCGCGGCGATGGCGGCAACGGCGCCGGTCAGCACATGCTCATCGAGCGGCTCCTCGTAGAGCACCACATCGGGCTTAATGCGCCCGCCGCACGCGGGGCACACGGGCACGCCCGCGGCGTCCTCGTGCTCGCGCGAGCAAATCCACTCGGCGCTATAGACCGCGCCGCACGACTGGCAAATGTTGCGATGGACCGATCCGTGCAGCTCGAACACGCGCTGTGAGCCGGCCATCTGATGCAGGCCGTCAATGTTTTGCGTCACCACGGCATTTAGCTTGCCGGCGCGCTCCAGCTCGGCCAGCTTGGTGTGGCAGCGATTGGGCTTGGCGCCAAGCGCGATCATCTTGGTGCGGTAAAAGTCGAAGAACTCCGCAGGATGCGCCTCGTAAAAGCTATGCGACAGCATGGTCTCGGGCGGATAGGCAAACTGCTGGTGATACAGGCCGTCCACGCTGCGGAAATCGGGGATGCCGCTCGCCGTGGAAACACCCGCGCCGCCAAAGAAGACCACGCGCTTGTGGGTGTCAAACAGATCAGCCAGCGCGGCGGAGGCCTGCCTGGGGTCCGATATTGCCTGCGTCATATGAGTCCTCCGTCCTTGTTAGTCGGGCAGCGTTGGACGACGTCCCAGCATGCGGCCTTTAAGTCAGCATGCGCGGAGCCCACCACGCCCCTGTTGCGCTAATCTTAAGCCTGCCAACCCCGTCGAAAGGACACCATGCCTCAGACTTACACTTTCGCCTCGTGGAACGTTAACGGCCTGCGCGCCGTGCTCAAAAAGGACCCGAGCTTTATCCAGATCGCGCAAGAACTCGACGTCGATATCCTGGCGCTGCAAGAGACCAAGCTGCAAGAAGGCCAGGTTGATATTGGCCTGCCCGGCTATCGCCAAACCTGGAGCTACGCCGAGCGTAAAGGCTATTCGGGCACTGCGGTCTTTAGCCGCCAGGAACCGCTGCGCGTGCTGCACGCCGACGCGCTGTTACCCTACGCCGGCGAAGGCGAGGCGGCCGAGCTCGTCGCCCAAGCCGCAACCGAGGGCCGCGTCTGCGCGCTGGAGTTCGACAAGTTCTGGTTTGTGGATGTCTACACTCCCAACGCGCAAAACGAACTCGCCCGCATCGACGTGCGCATGGCCTGGGACGATGCCTACCGCGACTTTTTGAGCGCGCTCGAGCGCGAGACCGGCAAACCCGTCGTGACCTGCGGCGACTTTAACGTTGCGCACGAGGAGATCGACCTTAAGAACCCCAAGTCCAACCGCGGCAACGCAGGCTTTTCGGACGAGGAGCGCGGCAAGTTTACCGAACTGCTCAACGCCGGCTTTACCGATACCTGGCGCGCGGCAAACCCCGACGTCGAGGGCGTTTACAGCTGGTGGAGCTACCGCTTTAATGCCCGCAAGAACAACGCCGGCTGGCGTATCGACTACTTCCTGGTAAGCGACGCAATCGCCGACAACGTACGCGACACCGGCATCCGCGGCGACATCTTTGGCAGCGACCACTGCCCCGTTACCCTCACGCTAGAGCTCTAGCGCCAAGCAATTCCTGGGGGGACAGAGGAAAACAGATCATGTGACCCCTCTCCCCCTATAAGTTGCGGTGGAATAGTTCCTGTTTGGGCAGCAAATAGCCAAAAACAAGAACTATTCCACCGCAAGTTCGTGAGGGAACGCAAAATGCCCTACAGCCCGTATTTCACGACGACACGGTTAATGCGACGGCACCAGGGCTTGTACAAGGCGGCCAAGAACACGCAGGTCGCGAGGCCGTGTGTGATATCGAACGGCACTGCCGTGGCAAGACGCGCCACGGCTCCCGCCCACGTGAGCGGCTGCACAAAACCGATGATGTCGTAGGCGTTGATTACCACGCCGTATAGCAAACCCGAAGCAAAACCGTAGGTCAGTAGCGCCGGCATGCGCACGGTTCCATCCGCACGGTCGAACGCGCCCGCATGCGCCAGCACGCCGCCAACATAGCCAACCAGACCCCAGGCATACATCTGCCACGGCGTCCACATGCCCTGTCCAAAAAAGAAATTGCTGGTCAGCGCCGCCAGCGCACCGACCATAAAACCATTGCGGCGACCAAGCGTCGCCCCCGCGATAATGGCGATGGCGCTCACCGGTTTAAAGTCGGGAATGGGGCCAAACAGAATGCGCCCCGCCGCAGCCAACGCCGCCAGAACCAGCGTTGGCATAATTTGGCGTAAGCCCGGGCGCGACGCCTCGTAGCCCGCAAAGAACAGCGCGAGCACCAGCGCCACCACGACAAGCATGGCAAGTGCCGCCTGCTCAACGCCCGCCAGCAACGCCGCAGCCATCACGGCTGGCACCGCCAGCAGCAGCGGGATCTCCAGTTTTGCGAGCAGGCGCGCGACGCGATAATCCGTCATCCCATCACGCCCTATAAAACACGTTGTCGACAAAGAAGTCGGCCGGCGGCTCCATGCAGGCAATCTCACCGTCAAACATCATGGCAACGTCATCGGCAACCTGCTCGGCAAAATCCAGATCGTGCGCGGCCATGATGACGGTGCCGCCAGCCTTCGCATGGTCACGCAGGGCGCGGGCGATAATGCGGCGGCTCTCCAGGTCCAAGCCCTTCGTGGGCTCGTCAAGCAGCAGCAGCTCGGGGCCGATCAGCAGCAGCTTTGCCAGTGCGAGCAGCTGGCGCTGTCCGCCCGAGAGGTCGTAGGGGTGGCGCGTCTCCAGGCCGTCCAGTCCAAGTTGCACCGCACGCTCCCGCGCCACGGTCTCGTCATATCCGCAGGTCGAGGCCCATTCCATCAGCTCATCGCGAACCGTCTCGGCAACCAGCAATGCTTTGGGATTCTGAGGCAGCAGCGCCGCCGAGGCCGCTCCGCGCACCATGCGGCCGCGCTGCAGCTTGGCGGTCTTCGCCAGCACCGAGAGTATCGTCGACTTACCGCATCCGTTGCCGCCCACGATCGCATGCACCGCACCGGCCGAAAACGCCACGTCGAGCCCGCGCAGCACCCAACCGCCCGCGCGATCGTAGCGAAACCAGCCTTCCGACAGGGTGGTAGCCGACCCGCCGTGCATTTTTTGGAGTATTCTGCTTCCATCCGTGCGCGGGAAAGCTTCCGAGCCGTTTTCGAGCGACGTTTGTGCCACAAATTCTGACGATTTGTCCAATTCTGAACTTTTTTTCGCGCTCGATACGTCCCCGGGCGGCTCTGGAGAGCCAAAATTGTCCTCACGCCTGCTGAATACTCCTTTATTTGCACATCGGATGGCACCCCACCCCAACATGTCATCGGAAAACAGCGATTCTCGGCGTCCCAAAGAAGCCATATCCGCCACCTCGCGCACGCGACCGTCCTCAATCCGGTACGCACACGTCGCGTATTCGAGCATTGGGCGCGGCTGATGCGTCGCCACAACAACCGTGCAACCCAGCTCGCGATTCACACGAAACAGCGCGTGCAGAAAATTCTTCTCAGCAACGGGATCGAGCTGAGACGTGGGCTCGTCGAGCAGCAGCACGCGCGGGCGCAGCGCCAGGACGGCGGCAAGCGACAGCAGCTGCTTGCGGCCACCCGAAAGCGTGTCAGTATCACGATGAAGCCAGTCCTCCAGACCAAAGAAATAGCTGGTCTCGGCAACACGGCGGCGCATCTCGTCGCGCGACACACCCAGATTCTCTAGGCCAAACGCCATCTCGTGCCACACGGTCTCGCACACAATCTGGTTCTCGGGATCCTGAAACACATAACCCACGCGCTCTGCCGATGCCCGCACGTTCATGTCGGCAACGTTCTCGCCCAGCACGCGCAGTTCGCCAGTGCGCTCGCCCGCTGGAGCGATCTCGGGCTTGAGCAGCGACAGCAGCGTCGACTTGCCCGAACCGGTACCGCCAACAAGCAGTGCAAACGCACCTTGGGAAACACGCCAATCAAGCCCCTCGAGCACCGGTGCCTTGACCCCGGGATAGGCAAAACTAAGGCCTCGCACCTCAATCGCCGGCGCGGCCGAGCCATATGCCACACCCGCCGCCGAGCTCCTATCAAACCGAGCCATCAGCCAAACCTCTTCTCATCAATCGCGCGCAACGCGCAAGGCAGCACCATCCAGGCAGCGTACACGACATAGCCCGGCCACGGCGCCGGCACCGAGAGCTGCGGATAAAACGAATACTGCGTCGTCGCGGTCCACGCCACCGCCACCGCGGCAGCACCAAACAGCGCAAGCCCGACCAGCGCGGCAACGTCACTGCGCCCCAGTCGATACCGCGCATACGTCGTACGACGCGTCGCGGCACCCCACCCGCGCGAGCGCATCGCGTCCGCGCGCTCCAGCGAATCTTCCATGCCCCAGCCCATCAACACGCTCGACGCCCGCAGGCGCGATCGCACGGGATCGGTGGGCGCGCGGCCCGGCACATCAATCGCATCCTGCACCGCCAGCACCGTACGACCGCGGCGTAAAAACTGCGGGATAAGCCTCATGCACATCGAGATCATGAGCGCAATCACCGGTGCGGCATTGCCCAGCAGCGCGAGCACCTTGTCGTATTCGAGCATCGACGCCGCGGCCTCAAACCACAGCACGCTCGCCACAAACAGCCCGCCCATGCACAGGCCGTATGCCATGCTTTCCAGATACACCGCGCGCATGCCAATACGGAACAGTTCCGTCGAGCCCGAGGCGCTAAACAGCGGATTGACCAGCGCGATAATCAAAATCACCGGCAACTGCCAGCGGAGTGCGCCCAGCGTGCGGGCAGCCCCACGCGTCACAAATCCATACGCCAGCCCGCCCGCAAGCGACAGCGCAATCAGCACCGGCTGCATCGAGAACATGGTGAGCCCCAGCGTCAGCACTATATAGAGTGCCGGCACAGCCGGATGCGACATCGAGAACGCCGCGACGGGCTCGCCGCCAAGCTCCTCTTGTATGTTGTCCACGGGCACCCCCGTCCCCTCGCTCAAACGACAGCTCCGCAGCACCGCCAACGCCGCACGCAAGCAGCGCAAACGCCACGCCGGCGGCGCGAGCCTCAACCGCCGCAAACCAATCGCTACGCGCTCAACATATGCCTGCGGTATCATATTGCGCCGTGTATCGTTTCCAAACACACGTCTCTATAACGTAACAGGAGATCACATGGACGCAACCGCAATTATCCTCGCTGCCGGCGAGGGCACCCGCATGAAGTCGAACCACTGCAAGGTTTCGCACAAGATCCTGGGCAAGCCCATGGTCCAGTGGATCGTCGACGCCACCATCAAGGCCGGCTGCAGCCGCGTCGTGGTCGTCATCGGCAGCCACGCCGACGAGATGCGCGCCCTCATCGACGGCGCCTACGCCAGCAGCGCCACCAAGGTCGAGTGCGTCGAGCAGGCCGAGCGCCTGGGCACCGGTCACGCCGTGAAGGTCGCGCTCGAGGCCTGCGGCATCACGCAAGGCCCCGTCGTCGTGCTCAACGGCGACCTGCCGCTCATCACCGCCGACACCGTCGCCAAGTTCGCACAGACCGTCGCTACCGGCGAGCTCGCCTGCACCGTCATGACCATGACCCCGCCCGACCCCTTCGGCTACGGCCGCATCAAGCTGGGCGCCGACGGCCAGATCGAGCGCATCATCGAGCAGAAGGACTGCACGCCCGAGCAGGCCGCCACGCTGCTGGAGTGCAACGCCGGCTGCTACGCCTTCGACGGCGCGCAGCTCGCCGCCCACATCAACGAGATCGGCAACGACAACGCGCAGTCCGAGTACTACCTGCCCGACATGCTCGAGATCCTCAAGGGTCACGGCCAGGCGGTCTCCATCTTCCACTGCGATGACTACCGCGACGGTCTGGGCGTCAACAGCCGCATCCAGCTCGCGCAGCTCACCGCCATCGCGCGCGACCGCATCAACGAGCACTGGATGGCCGAGGGCGTTACCTTCATCGACCCCACGCAGGCCTGGATCGGCCCCGATGCCGTTATCGGCCGCGACACCGTCGTGTGGCCGCAGACGCATCTGATCGGCCACGTCACCGTGGGCGAGGAGTGCCAGCTTGGCCCCAACAGCCGCCTCACCGACACCACCGTCGGCAGCGGCTGCGTCATCGACGAGACCATCGCCATCGAGGCCGTCATCGAGAACGGCGTCGACTGCGGCCCGCGCGCCTACCTGCGCCCGGGCACTCACATGCTCGACGGCTCCAAAGCCGGCACGCACGTGGAGATCAAGAAGTCCACGATCGGCGAGGGCTCCAAGGTGCCGCACCTGTCCTACATCGGCGATACCACCATGGGCTCCGGCGTCAACGTGGGCGCGGGCTCCATCACCTGCAACTACGACGGCGTACACAAGCACAAGACCGTCATCGGCAAGGATGCCTTCATCGGCTCCGACACCATGATGGTCGCGCCCGCCCAGATTGGCGACGGCGCGCTCGTGGCCGCCGGCTCCGTCATCACCGAGCCGGTCCCGGCCGACGCACTCGGCCTGGGCCGCGCCCGTCAGGTAAACATTGAGGGCTGGGCCGCCGATTATCGCCGCCGTCTGCACGAGGACGACGAGGTATAACGTTTTACCAAGCATCTAAGGAGCTGTTCCATGGGGGGCGGCTCCTTTTTCTATCGTGACCTGCGCAACCGGATGAGTGGTCGGTTCGTGTCCGTTGACGGTAAAGACGTTATCAAGACCCGATAAGCCCCGTCGCGCGGTTACAATGCAAAAAGGCATCTATATGGCATTCGATGTATAAAGGAGAAGGGTAATGCCGATTAATGATCCCGAGAAGTCGGAGAATATGCGCAAGTCCATCCGCGTGTATTCCGGTTCCTCCAACCGTCCCCTCGCTCAGAAGATTGCTGAGTACCTTGGGGTCGAGCTTTCGGGCCTTACGCTAAAGCAGTTCGCCAACGGTGAGATTTACGCCCGCTACGACGAGACCGTCCGCGGCGCCGACGTCTTCCTGATTCAATCCGTGGCCGGCGGCAACGTCAACGACATGCTCATGGAGCTGCTCATCGCCACCGACGCTGCCAAGCGCGCATCCGCCCGCTCCATCACCGCCGTTATCACCCACTACGGCTATGCCCGCCAGGACCGCAAGGCCGGCCCGCGCGAGCCCATCACCGCCCGCCTCGTCGCCAACCTGCTCGAGCGCGCCGGCGTCGACCGCATCATCACCCTCGACCTGCACCAGGGTCAGATCCAGGGCTTCTTTGATATCCCGGTCAACCACCTGTCCGCACTGCCGTTGTTTGGCCAGTACTACAACGCCATGAACTTCGACACCGACAACCTGGTTGTCGTCTCCCCCGACGTGGGTCGTGCCAAGGCCGCCAAGAAGCTGTCCGACATGCTCGGCTGCGACCTGGCCATCGCCCACAAGGGCCGTCCGCGCCACAACGCCGCCGAGGTCATGGGCATCATCGGTGACATCAAGGGCAAGACCTGCATCATCAACGACGACATGATCGACACCGCTGGCACCCTGTGCGCCAACGTCAAGGAGCTCAAGGCTATGGGCGCTGGCGACATCTACGTCTGCGCCACCCACGGCATCTTCTCCGGTCCGGCCATCGAGCGTCTGAACGACGCCCCGATCGTCGAATGCCTCGTCACCGACGCCATTCCCGTCGAGGTCGGCGGCAAGATCAAGACCATCTCGGTCGCCGAGGAGTTCGCTCAGGCCATCTCCGCCGTTTACCACGAGAAGCCCGTCTCCACGCTCGTCGGCGGCGATTTCGCGCTGTAATCGCATCGTCCTTGTAACCCGGCGCATCGCCGTCGGAACAGAAGAAACCCCCGCGCTCCCCCTTGCTTCGCAAAGGTCGCGCGGGGGTTTCTTCTGTTCCGACGGCTCGCCCTGCCGCGGCCGCGCTTTTGTCTGGTGGGATTTCGCTGAAACGAAGTCTCGCCTTCGGCGGGCGTGGTAGCCTTTGTCGTTGATTGAACTATTTACGTAACGGAGGACAAACATGGCAGTTGCACAGCCGCTTAAGATTCGCATGGTTGCCGGACTTGGCAACCCTGGCGAGGAATATGCCGAGACCCGCCACAACGCCGGCTTTAAGGCGATCGACGAGCTGGCCCGTCAGGCCGGCGTCACGTACTGGAAAAACCAGGCCGGCGCCGAGGTCGCGCTCATCAACATCAACGATCCCGAGGAAGAGGGCGGTAAGCGCCAGATTGTACTGGTCAAGCCGCAGTCGTACATGAACACCTCGGGCGGGCCCATCTCCAAGCTCTGCCGTGAGTACAAGATCAAGGCCGAGGAACTGCTCGTGATTCACGACGAGCTCGACATTCCCGCCGGCGACGTACGTGTTAAGGTGGGCGGTGGCCACGCCGGCCACAACGGCCTGCGCTCCATCATCGACAAGATGGGCAGCCGCGACTTTAGTCGCATTCGCACCGGCATCGGCAACCCTCCCGGCAAGATGGCCGTGGCAGACTACGTGCTCAAACAGCTGCGCGCCCGCGAGGCCGAGGATTTCCAGGACACCTGCGCCCGCGCTGCAGATGCCGCCGGTCTGGCCATCGTCCACGGCGTAATCTACGCCCGCGATCACGTAAACGGCGCCGCTTCCGCCAACGGCAAGCACTAAACCTACTATTTAGGGACAGGTTTATTTTGGCAGGTTTTATCTACGGAAACGTCGCGGCGGCCGCACCGCAATAAACCCCGCACTGCCATACACACATAGCGCCCCAAAGGGGGCCGGCCTCATCACAACCCGAGGCCGGCCCCCTTTGCCGTTTTGCCTGATGAAACCGACCAAAATAAACCTCTCCCCCTTTGGTAGGCCAAAGTGGATAAACCCTGCTCCCAACCGCCGAAGACACACGTAAGTGACATGTCCATGAGGGTATAATTTGCACCGTATGTCTGCACAACGCCTGTGCGCGTACGGTTTTATTCGGGCTACCGTCCATTTCCGTGGAGGCACGGTTCGGCGGCCCTAACAAGAGAGGGGTTCTATGTATAAGATCCTGGAGAAGACGCAGTTCTCGGAGAAGGTGTTCAAGTTCCGCATCGAGGCGCCTGCAATCGCCAAACATGCGCACGCTGGACAGTTCCTCATGGTTCGCGCCAACGAGACGGGCGAGCGCGTCCCGTTTACCCTGGCCGGCTGGAACGGTGACGAGGGCTGGGTCGAGTTCATCTTCATGGTGATCGGCAAGACCACCGAGATGCTTTCCACCTACGAGGCCGGCGAGTCGCTGCGCGACGTCGTGGGCCCGCTGGGCGTTCCCACCGAGATGGCTGAGGGCCCCTGCGCCGTCATTGGCGGCGGCGTCGGCCTGGCAATTGCCTTCCCGGTCGCCAAGCACCTGGTCGAGACCGGCCACGAGGTGCACGCCATCATGGGCGCCCGCACCAAGGACCTCCTGCTTATGGAGGACCAGTTCCGCGAGCTCCTCGACGAGGACCACATCCACATCACCACTGACGACGGCTCCTACGGCGAGCAGGGCGTTGTCACCGCTCCGCTGGAGCGCCTGCTGCAGGACAAGGCCGTGAGCCAGGTCTTCTGCGTCGGCCCCGTTCCGATGATGAAGTTCTCGACCCTCACCGCCCAGAAGTACGACACCCCCATCACCGCGTCCCTCAACCCCATCATGGTTGACGGCACCGGCATGTGCGGCTGCTGCCGCGTCGAGGTGGGCGGCGTGACCAAGTTCGCTTGCGTCGACGGCCCCGACTTCGATGCCACCCTGGTCGACTGGGATGACCTTCGTGCCCGCCAGGCCGCTTACCGTTCCGAAGAGGGCGAGTCCCTCAAGGCCTATGAGGAAAAGAGCTGCGCATGCCACTAGTTAACGGTCGTTTCGTTGCCGATATGAAGTCGCCCCGCACCCCCGATAACGAGGAGCCGGCTGCCGAGCGCGCCTGCGACTTCCGCCCCGTCGACAAGGGCTTCACCGAGGAGATGGCGCTGGCCGAGGCCGAGCGCTGCCTCAACTGCAAGAAGCCGTTCTGTGTTGAGGGCTGCCCCGTCAACATCAACATCCCCCGCTTTATCGAGCAAATCCGCGCGAAGGACTTCGGCGGCGCCCTCGATACCATCCGCGAGGACTCCATGCTTCCCGCCATCTGCGGTCGCGTCTGCCCGCAGGAGAACCAGTGCGAGGGCAAGTGCATCCGTGGTAAGAAGTCCGAGCCCGTGGCCATCGGCCAGCTCGAGCGCTTCCTGGGTGACCGCCCCGAGCTCGCCTCCACGCCCAAGATGGCCCCCAAGAACGGCAAGAAGGTCGCCGTCGTCGGCTCCGGCCCGTCCGGCATCACCTGCGCCGGCGAGCTCGCCCGTAACGGCTTTGACGTTACCGTCTTTGAGGCCTTCTTCACCGGCGGCGGCGTGCTGGTCTACGGCATCCCCGAGTTCCGTCTGCCCAAGGCAGTCGTCAAGCGCGAGATCGACGGCCTGGAGGACATGGGCGTCAAGTTTGAGTACAACTCCGTCGTGGGCAACATGGCCACGGCCGAGGAGCTGTTCGAGCAGGGCTTCGACGCCATCTACGTGGCGACCGGCGCTGGCCTGCCCAAGTTCCTCAACGTCCCCGGCGAGAACCTGCCCAACGTCTTCTTCGCGAACGAGTACCTCACCCGCGTGAACCTGATGAAGGCCAACAAGTTCCCCGAGTACGACACCCCCACCAAGCACGGCAAGAACGTCGTCGTCTTTGGTGGCGGCAACGTGGCTATGGACGCCGTCCGTACCGCCAAGCGTCTGGGCGCCGAGCACGCTATCATCGCCTACCGTCGTACCGAGGACGAGATGCCCTGCCGTCGCGCCGAGCTGCACCATGCTAAGGCCGAGGGCGTCGAGGTTCTGCCACTCGTCTCCCCGCTCGAGTTTGTCGCTGGCGAGGACGGCTCCGTGTGCGCCGTCAAGGTCCAGAAGATGGAGCTCGGCGAGCCTGACGAGTCCGGCCGTCGTCGCCCGATGCCCATCGAGGGCGCCATCGAGGAGATCCCCTGCGACGTCGCGATCTCGGCTATCGGTACCAACGCCAACCCCTTCGCAAAGAAGATCGGCGGCAAGATGGAGCTCAACAAGTGGGGCTACATCGTTGCCGACGAGGAGACCGGCCAGACCACCGATCCCCGCATCTGGGCCGGCGGCGACATCGTCACCGGTGCCGCTACGGTCATTCTGGCGATGGGCGCCGGCAAGAAGGCCGCCGCTTCCATCACCAAGAGCCTGCTGGGCGAGTAATCACCCGCAGCGCTAGCCACCAAACGGCAAAGTCCCCGTCGAGCACGCGCCCGGCGGGGACTTTTTCTATGCCGGCCGCCCAAACCACCACAAAGGTGCCTGTCCCCTTTGTGGTGGTTTCAACTGGTTAGCCTTCGAGTTGGGCCACCTTGTAGCGGTAGGCTGCGGCGATGACGTCCTTGCAGCCTTCGCGGCCCAGCTTGGCGCGGTTGACTACGATATCCTTACCGCTCGTCATCTTCCACTTGCCGGCACTGTAGCGCTTATAGAACGCCTCGCGCGCCTTCTGCTGCTGTTTGACCAGCTTGGCACCCTTCTTTTTGTTAAGGCCACGCTTCTTGCGCACAATCTCGACGCGGTCCTCAAAGGGTGCGGTCACCAGCACGGCAATGTGGTTGGGGTTGTTGCGCAGCAGGTAATCGGACAGACGGCCTTCGATAATGCAGCTCTCGGTCTCACCCAGATCCAAAATCACCTGGCTCATCTTTTGGAACAACTTGTCCGAGTACGAACGCGCATCGTAGCGGTCGGGCAGAAACGCCATGTTCTCCACGGCCAGACGCTCATCATAGGCGGCCATCTTATCGAGCGACTCGCCCGCGCGCAGCGACGCACGTACCAGCAGCTCGTTATCGTACAGCGGAATCCCCAACTCGTCGGCAAGCATGCGGCCAATCTCGTGGCCCTCGGCGCCAAAGTCGCGCGCGATGGTAATGACCACAGGATTCTTCTTATTCTCCAGATCGCTCATCGCGATTCCTTTCTCTATGTGACAAAGGGGCTGTCCCTTTGCCACATTCTACGCTGCCACCATTCGCCTCTGATATGCGCGAACCAGCAGCGAGATACCAAAGTTGAGCACAAAGTACATCGCAAACACCAGGCCGTAGAGCATAAGCACCTGCGACAGGTCGATCGCGTGGGCCATCACGACGTTTGCCGTGTACATGAGCTCGGCCACGTTAATGCCCGAAAGATACGAGCTGTCCTTGATGACGGTCGTGCACTGGCTAAACAGCGCCGGAATGATCGTCTTAAACGTCTGCGGCAGAATAATGTAGCGCATGGTGGCAAAGAAGCCAAAGCCCTGGCTCTGCGCTGCCTCAAACTGGCCGCGCGGAATCGAGTTGAGGCCGCCGCGCACAATCTCGGCCATAACAGCGCTGGTAAACAGCGTAAAGGCGATGGTCGAAATCACAATGTCCAAACCCTGCACCGTAAAGTAGATAAACAGAATCCACAGCAGGTTCGGCGTGCAACGGAACAGCTCGATATAGGCGCTCACCAAAATACGGAATGGACGGGGCGCATAGCTCTTAACGAGCGCCAGCACCGTGCCAAAGATGAGCGAGAAAAAGATCGACAGCGCCGAGATCTCTATGGTCTTAACAAAGCCGCCCCAAATGTAGAGCAGGTTGGTCGCGTTGAAGATTTCCATGCGCTAGGCCTCCTCTACGTTGTCGAGCCCCAGCTCGGCCAGGCTCACACCGCGCGGACGCTCCTTGGAGCGGCGCTCGAGCCACTGCACCAGCATGGCGAGCGGAAAGCAGATGATGAAGTACATAAGGCAGCAGACGATGTATCCCTGCAGGTAACCGTACAGACTCACAAAGTTGTCGGAACGGTACATAAGGTCGCCGCCGGCCACAAGCGCCAGAACCGACGTGTTCTTGACCAGGTTGAGCGCCTGGTTACACAGCGGCGGCAGAATGATCTTGAATGTCTGGGGCAGCACGATGTACCAGTACGCCTGGGCGCGGGTGAAGCCCTGGCTCTGGGCCGCCTCCATCTGACCACGCGGAACCGCCTCGATACCAGTGCGGATAACCTCCGAAATGTAGGCCGCGTGATACAGACCCACGCCCAAGAAGCCCAGCACGAACGGCGCGATGCGCACCGGCTGGTCGGCACCGGTTATGGCCTGCAAAAACTGCGGACCGGCCATGTACATAAAGAGCACTTGTACGGGCAACGGGGTGTTCTGGTAAAACTCCACGTACACGCGGCTTATGGCGCGCAGCACGCGCGTGCGAGTGGTAGAGAACACGCCCAGCAGCGTGCCCAGCACCAGCGACAGCAGCAGACCGGCAACGACCACTTGCAGCGTCACGCCAAAGCCCTCCCAGAAGGGCCCCATGTTTTGAAATGTCGTCGACCAACGGTCGGCGTCAAATAATCCTTCGAGCATTTGATTCCTTCCTTGGACGATGCGCCTATACAAGACCCCAGGTCTTGACCTCTTGGTCGAGCCAGCCGTCGGCCAGGCGATCGCAAATCACCTGATCGACCACGGCCGAAAGGTCGCAGCCCTTCTTGGTCGCCACGCCGTAGCCCTGCTCGCCAAACTTGACCTCGGGCTGCAACAGCTCAACGGTCTCGTTCATGTAACCGGCCAGCGTGGAGCGGTCCATGGCAAAGACGTCGATATTGCCGGCGTCGAGAGAACTCTTGATGATGGGGTAGCCGCTAAAGGCCCTAAACTCGGGCTTGCAGTTAAAGCCGTTGTCCTTGATCATCTGCTCGATGAGGCCCTGTGTGGTAGCACCCTGGCTCACGCCGATAATCTTGCCGTCCAGATCCTCAATCGAGGTAAAGCCCGAACGCTTCTTGACCATGAGTCCCACGTAGTCGGTGCGGTACGGCGTCGAGAAATCCCAGCTCTTTTTGCGCTCGTCGGTGATGGTGTAGGTCGCCGCGACCACGTCGAGTTGGCCGTTATCGATCAGCGGGCCGCGCGTCTTGGGCGTTACGTCGGTAAACTCGACAAGCTCCTGAGCGCGAGCCTCCTTGTAGCTCACGCCAAAGACGGCAGCGGCGATCTGGTAGCACAAATCGACTTCCATGCCCTCAAAGCTGCCCTTGGCGGTGTCGTAGTAGCCGTAGCCGGGAACGTCCTTCTTAACGCCGGCATTCAGATGGCCACGCGACTTAATGGCCGCAAGCTTGGACCCCTTGTCGGAACCCTCGCCGCTGGTGGAGTTGCCGCAACCGGTAAGCGCGGCCCCCGTCAGCGCGAGCATGCCGGCGCCCGCCAGCTGCAAAAAGTGACGGCGCGACACGGCCGCCCTCGTCATATCCGTCATGTCCATCACCGCGCCTAGTGCAGAATCTTGGACAGGAACTCGCGGCAGCGCGGGTTCTCGGGGTTATCGAAGAAGTGCTCGGGCGTGCCCTCCTCCAGGATGCGGCCGTCCTCCATAAAGATGACGCGGTCGGCCACCTGGCGCGCAAAGCCCATCTCGTGCGTCACGCAGATCATGGTGATGTCCTCCTGCGCGAGCTCAATCATAACGTCCAGGACTTCCTGGACCATCTCGGGGTCGAGTGCCGAGGTCGGCTCGTCAAACAGGATGATGGGCTGCTTGGTGCACAGGGCACGGGCGATGGCGATGCGCTGCTGCTGACCGCCCGAGAGATTCTGCGGATACTCGCCGGCCTTATGCGCCATGCCAACGCGCTTGAGCGCGGCGATGGCGATCTCGGTCGCCTCCTCCTTGCTCTTCTTTTGCAGCTTGATGGGCGCGAGCGTCAGGTTGCCGAGCACCGTCATGTTGGGATACAGGTTGAACTGCTGAAACACCATGGAGCTATACTTGCGAGCCATCTCCAGGTGGTTCTTTTTGGTGAGCGTCGTACCGTCGATGACGACCTCGCCCGACGTGGGCTCCTCCAGATAATCGACACAACGGATGAGCGTCGACTTACCCGAACCGGAAGGCCCGATCATTACGAGCTTCTCGCCGCGCTTGACGGTGAGATTGATATCTTTGAGCACATGCAGGTCGCCAAAGTACTTGTTGAGATGCTTGATCTCGATCATGTCTGCCATGAATGTCCCTTCCCTGCGTTTACACGAGTTGAACTATTGTACGGAAAGAACCACGTTTCCGCAGCCCACACTACATTCCCGTAAAGAACCCGCAACCTTCCACTCACTCATTGGGGACAGACTTAAATGAGTGCCTACTCATTGGGCACTCATTTAAGTCTGTCCCCAATGAGCGCCCAGTCCAGCAAAAAGGGGCGCGACCATGACGGCCACGCCCCCTCAACATCAACTATGTACCGCTCGGCCCTTACGCAAGCTTTGCTCCGACGATCTTTGCTGCTGCCGGCTTATCGAAGTTGCCGCCAGTGGCCTTACCCAGAGCGCCCATGACCTGGCCCATCTGCTTCTTAGAGGTCGCGCCCAGCTCGGCGATGACCTGCTCGATCAGGGCCTCGAGTTCCTCACCCGAAACCTGCGCGGGCAGCAGGCTCTCCAGAATCTTGACCTGCTCGGTCAGGTTGTCGGTACGCTCCTGGTCGGTACCGGCCTTAATGGACATCTCCAGTGTCTCACTCGTCTGCTTAATCAGACGCTTGATCATGTTGTTGACGTCTTCCTCGGTCACATCGCGGCGCTCGTTGACCTCGATATTCTTCACCTCGGCCTTGACCTGGCGAATGATGGACAGGCGAACCTTGTCCTTGGCCTTCATGGCCGCAATCATTTCCTTCTGCAGCTCTTCGTTGGTCATCTGCAAATCCTCCTCAATAGTGCGGACGGCACTCACACGAGCGCCGCCCCATGATTACTCAGTCGTCGACGAATCGTCGGTCGAACTCTTGGTGACGCCCTTCAGGCTGACGTTGTACGGCACGTCCTTGGGCATGGGGTTAACGGTGATGTCGGCATCCTTCTTGTACTGCTCCAGCCACTCGCTGTACGCGGTGCTGGCCGCTTGCGTCTTCACCACATTGGAAACGTACTTCTTGATGGCCTTGGGCACCTGGTTGATGTCATCGACCTGATTATCGACATGGAAGTAGTCGGTGCACTTGATGATGTGGTAACCATAGGTCGACTCGACGACGTCGCTCACGTCGCCCTTGTTGAGCCCCTCGAGCGCCGTCTGGTAGCTGTCGACGAAAGTGGTGAGCTTATCCCAGCCCACATCGCCCTTCTTCTCCTTGGAACCGGTGTCCTCGGAGTACCGCTCAACGGCGTCCTCAAAGCTCAGCTCACCGGAGTTGATCTTGTCCAGGCACTCCTGTGCCTTGGCCTTGGCGGCAGCCTTGTCCTCGTCGGAAGCGTCGGAATCAACCTTGATCAGGATGTTCGACGAGCGGCGGGCGTCGTTGTAGCTGGACAGATTTTCGTTGATGTAATCGACAATCTCGCTGTCCTTGGGCTTGCTCGTGGGCGCGACGGCATCCTTGAGTTTCTGTTGCGCCAGACTCTCCTTGAGCGAGTCCTTGTAGGTGTCCTCGGTATAGCCGTAGGTCTTGAGGGTCTTCTTAAAGGCCTTGGCTCCGCCCGCGCTCTTGCACGCGTCCTTCCAAGCCTTCTCGACCTCCTCGTCCGACACCGTCACGCCGTTCTCCTTCTGTGCCTGTTGAAGCAGAATCTGCTGCGTGTAGGAGTCGATGAGTTGCTTGCGGTACTTCTTGGGCGTGAGGTCGTTGTCAACCAGATACTGCGCCCAATCCTCATCCTTGGTGTAGCCGTAGGACGTGCGCATGCTCATGATCTGCTTGGTCACGGTGTCCTCGGTAAGGTTGGTGCCGTTGATAGTGGCAGCAACACCGCCGGTCAGCTTGTAGCCCGAGGTGTCCTCAGCCTGCGACATAAGGCCGGAGCACGCCATCGCCGAGACGGAAAGCAGCATCGCCAGCACGCCGATGACCACCAGAACGATCTTGACGGTCTTAGACACGTACGTCTTGCGCTGCTTCTTGCGAGAGCTGGAGGCAGCGCGGGCCTGCTGCTCGGGCGTCGGCGCGGCCTCGGAGTTCTTTTTCTTATTTGCCATAGTTGGCCTTTCGCATAACGAATCGAACAAACGCCATTGTGTCACAACGCAGCCCCCGCGGCACGCTTGGTGCATTGGGGACAGATTAATCTGCACCATTTTGGTGCAAAGGGGACAGCTCTGGCAGCCGGCAGTTAGGGACAGTCCCCAAGTGCCGACTCAGCCCCACCTTAGAAGTGGCGGCGGATGGCGTCGACCATGCCCTGGGGCGTGGTCTGGCCGAGCACGTCGGCTGCGGCATCGGCGCCCATAAAGATGTTCATGAGTGCCTGCAGGGCCTCGACCTGGCCGCCCGGCTCGGCGATGCCCAGATTGATGACGATCTGCGCCGGCACCGGAGCGCCCATGCCAGCCATAGCGTTAAATGTCACGGGCGCGGCGGGCTTCACCACCGCGATATAGGGCTTGGCCACAAACCCCGGATCGGTATGCGGAATGGCAATGTTTGCCGCCGGCATAGCGAGACCCGTGGGATAGGCATCCTCGCGCGTGCGGACGGCATCGAGCCAACCGGATGCAATGTAGCCATGTGGTGCAAGCTCGCCCTCAAGCCGCGCGAACACCTCATCCGGCGTCGCACACTCCCAATCAAAAAACACCAACTCAGGCGTAAACAGCGCTTCGTTATTACCAGACATAAGCCGCCTCCTTCTTTTCATTCCCTGTCTTTAGGCCCAATACGGAATATACCTTTTGTATTTGGAACCCGCGTCCTCGTCCTCTTCCTTTATCAATGCCTCTTCCAGGCACTCTTTGATTAGACGAGACATCGCCACCGTGTTTTTCTTTTCATCGGAAAGTCCAAAACGCTCTCGCAGCGACTGATTGCTCATCGACTCACCTTGGGCATACAAAAGACAGGCATGCCAGTACACGGCGTTTTTTCGCTCACTTTTTTTCATTCGAGTATACGGACAGTCGCAATAGAGCGTCACGAGCGTTCCCAGCCCGCCCTCACTCTTGATAACCGGTGAAGGCATGCCGGCTTTTTCGAGCGAATCTACGATTAAATCCCAGCCTGTACCGCCTTCTTCGCAAAGATCCATTTGGCGCATGAGGGACGCTATCATCGAATTTCGCGTTTTCGGCTGGGCGTTGAGCACTCGTTCTGCCGGAATAAGCGTTGTCCCGGGATTAGAGAACTCAATGCGATTGTCGTAAATCGCAACAAGAGGCCCCGCCGTATTGTCAGCAATGTCTTGATGAATCACGGCGTTTGATAGTAACTCGCGAATCGCCCTTTGAGGATAAGCCGTCTGAATACGTCGAAATGCGCCATCCAGTGCCTCAACAGCCGGAATCATCGACATGACCAGCTGTTCAGCCTGTGGAAGCGCCAAAGCGTAGCCCTTGTCGATTTCAGTATCCCCGACAATGTCAAAACTGCCTTTTCCCGCATATCGCACGATTCGCAGCATGCGTTTCCTGAGCTCCGGGTAGCGAGAGAGCTTTTTTCCCACCAGAAGCATTCCCAAGCGCGTCACACTATATCGGCCGTTATCTTGACGACGAATCAGCTCTTGTTCACAAAGAGCAAGCATCACTCCGTCCAAATCGACAGGTCTTCTCAATCTGCACAACTCAAAATACGCATCAACATCTAGTATTTCGGCGACCTCTCGAGATGTCAGATCTCTCTCAACTACAGCGAGCTCCGCGTTCCCTGACTGTAAGCGACGCCACAGCTCCGCCTCTCGTGCACTACCGGGAACCAGTTCTGCCGTCGAAGAGCCCTCTCGAATGTAGGCTGTCTTATCAAAATAGACCGGCTGAGCGCTCGCGGCGTGCACTTTCAACACCACAAAGTGCTTTGTCTCATGATCAATAACCGCAAACTCGTAATTCGCATTGTTTGAGAGCGCAAGCTTGAGCCACATCAAAAGCTCTTGGTTTCCCTTACCCTTTGCGTGATATGGGTTGAACTGGGTGCCCACAAGCTCATGCGTACCGTCGCTCACGCCCCAGATCTTATAGGCATATGCGCGGCCGCAGTAAGCGGCAGCATTGGCAAGCGCCGAGATGTCACGCCCCGTTCTAACGGGATCGCTATTGCCTTCTTTAAATTCAAGCCACTCGGTTTCATCAGGATAACCGACGAGTGAATAAATCAGCTCCATGCCATCTGCTTCACCCATTGAGCCAGCCTCCTTGCGCTCATTTTTGATAACAAAATGTTAAATAGATGATAAATAGAATTATGCGCAATTTGAAGCCGAATGCCAAGTTTTCTGGTCGTTTTCCCAGATAATCTCATGCCGGAAGCTCGGCATTCCACATGAGAGTCGACTACTGTAATTGACAGGCAAGAAGAGCAGCCTATTCAATTCCAGCTAAATCAAGCAGCATAAAGCGCAATAAAAAAGGCGGTTAGGCGTCTTCGATATGCCTAACCGCCTTTACAAGCGGGTAATTATTTCACAGGATCCACGGCGACCTTGCCGCTCTCCAGCACGTGGACGCGGCCGTCGGCGAGCATTTGCACGACCTCGGGATACAGCACGTGCTCAATCGCGTGGATGTGCTCCTCGAGCGTGTCGACATCCCAGCCCTCCTCAACAGCCAGCGCACGCTGGGCGATGATGGGACCGTTGTCGTAGATCTCGTTGGCAAAATGCACGGTCACGCCAGTTACCTTGACGCCGCGCGCAAAGGCATCGTCAATCGCATGCGCACCGGTAAAGCTCGGCAGCAGCGCCGGATGCAAGTTGACCACGCGGTTGGGAAACGCCGCCAGCAGCGGCGTGTGCACCATGCGCATGTAGCCGGCCATGACCACATACTCGCAGCCGCGTTCGAGCAGTTCGTGCGCGATGATCTCGTCGGCGGCGATGGGGTCGGCGTAGACATCCTTAGACAGCGTGAGCGTCTGGATGTCCGCGCGCTCAGCGCGCTGCAAACCCTTAGCCGAAGGACGGCTCGACACCACAAGCTCAATCGCAGCGTTGAGTTTGCCGGCAGCGATCAGATCGATCAGCGCCTGCAGGTTGGTACCCGAACCGCTGATGAGCACACCGATCTTGAGCGGCTCGGCCGTATCGGTACCGGTCGGACGGGTATAGGGCACAAAATCCAGGCCCTCGGCAGCAGTCATCTGCTCGTTAGCGCTCATCGGAGTACACGACCTTACCGGAGCCCTCGACGCACTCGCCCACGCGGAACGGCTTCTCGCCCAGCGCGACCAGGGCCTCGGTCACGGCAGCCTCGTCCTCGGGGGCGACGATCAGGCACAGGCCAACGCCCATGTTGAAGGTCTTGCATGCCTCGTTGGGCGCGAGCTCGGCCTGGCGCGACACGTAGGTGATGACGGGCGGAACGTCCCAACCCATCTCGGCGCCGTTGCGGGTGACCACGGCGTCGACGTCGTCGGCAAGCGCGCGGTTGAGGTTCTCGGTAATACCGCCGCCAGTGATGTGGGCGATAGCGTGCACGTTGGCGCCGCCGCGCAGCAGCTCCAGAATCGGCTTGACGTAGATGCGCGTGGGAGCCAGCAGGGCGTCTGCCAGCGATGCGCCGCCGAGTTCCTCGAGCGGACGGCTCAGCTCCTCGGCCTTAGCGGCGGCCTCGGGCGTGCCCGGCTTAATGCCGTCGACGCCGATGACCTTACGCACGAGTGAGTAGCCGTTGGAGTGCACGCCAGTGGAAGGCAGGCCCAGAATCACGTCGCCCGGGCGGACGTTTGCGGGGTCGAGCATCTTGGGACGGTCGACGACGCCCACGGTAAATCCGGCAAGGTCGTAGTCGGCAGGAGCCATAACGCCCGGGTGCTCGGCCATCTCGCCGCCCACGAGCGCGCAGCCCGCGAGCTTGCAACCGTCGGCCACACCCTTGATGATCTTTGCCATGTGCTCGGCCTCGATGTGACCGATGGCAACGTAATCCAGGAAGAACAGCGGCTCGGCGCCCGAAGCCAAAATGTCATTGACGCACATAGCGACCAAGTCCTGGCCCACCGTCTCGTGACGGTCCATGATCTGGGCGAGCACGAGCTTGGTGCCCACGCCGTCGGTGCCGCTGATCAAGATCGGGTCTTCCATATCCTTAAGCGCGGCGGCCGAGAACAGGCCACCAAAGCCGCCGATGCCGCCGATGACCTCGGGGCGGTTGGTATCCTTGACCATCTGCTTAATCGCGTCGACGGCGCGGCCGCCCTCGGCGGTATCGACGCCGGCGTCCTCGTACGTCACATGCTTGCTGTCGCTCATCTGAGCCTTCCTCTCCCACTACCGTGGCGCCGCGCGGGCGCCAAACGGTGCTCATAGTTGCGTTCATTTCGGCGCGCGCCATAACAACGCGCGCCGTCATATCAACAAAACAGCAGGTAAAACCTACCAAAATAAACCTGTCCCTACATGGCAGGTTTTAGGCCTCGCCGTGTTCCTCTTCCCAGCTGCGATCGTCGTATTTCTCGACCACGGCGTCGTCATCAAAGTGCAGCGGCTTGTCCAGGTTGCGGGGCTTAAAGCCCTCCATGAACTTGTCGCGGCCAAAGCTCTCGGGAATCGCCACGGGGTAGCGGCCGGTAAAGCACGCATCGCAGTAACCGCCCTTGGGCATGACCTTAAGCAGGCCCTCGACCGAAAGGAAGGCCAGCGAATCGGCGCCGATATACTCGCAAATCTCGTCGACCGTCTTGTTGGCGCTGATAAGCTGCGACTGCACGTCGGTATCGATGCCGTAGAAGCACGGCCAGATGACCTCGGGCGAGTTGATGCGGATATGAATCTCCTTGGCGCCAGCGTTGCGTAGCATCTTGACGAGCTGCACCATGGTGGTGCCGCGCACGATGGAGTCGTCGATGACGACCAGGCGCTTGCCCTCGATGTTGTCGCGCAGCGGGTTGAGTTTCATACGCACGCCCATGGCGCGCAGCTCCTGCGTGGGCTCGATAAACGTACGGCCCACGTAGCGGTTCTTGATAAGGCCCTCGCCAAAGGGAATACCGCTCTCGTGCGAATACCCCTCCGCGGGCGGCAGGCCGGAGTCGGGCACGCCGATGACCAGATCGGCCTCGACGGGCTCCTCGTGTGCCAGCTGACGACCCATGTCGTAACGGCAGGCATAGACGCTCTTGCCGTTCATGATGGAGTCGGGGCGGGCAAAGTAGACCTGCTCAAAGATGCAGTTTGCGGGCTCTTCGGCTGCAGGCACGCCCTGCTCGGATACCAGACCCTCGGCGCTGATGCGCAAGATCTCGCCGGGACGGACGTCACGGACGTACTCGGCACCCACGATGTCGAGTGCGCACGTCTCGGAAGCAACGACCCAGCCGCCGGCGCGCGTGACACGGACGGCGGAGTCGACCGTCGCGGCGCCGTCCTGCGACGGCAGCTGCGAAACGGATGCGGCATCGGCCTGGTCCAGGCCCTCGTCCACCAGCTTGCCCAGCACAAGCGGGCGAATGCCGTGCGGATCTCGGAATGCGTAGAGCGCCTGCTCGTTGATGAGCGTCATGGCGTAGCCGCCGCGCACGAGCTCCATGGTCTTGCGAATGCCCTCGCGCAGATGGCCTGTACGCTGAGTAAAGTAGCCGATAAGCTTGGTCGCGACCTCGGAATCCGAATTGGAGAGGAACGGCACGCCCAGCTCGATCAGCTGGCGGCGCAGCTCGTCGGTGTTGACCAGAGTACCGTTGTGCGCGAGCGCGATAATGACACTGTTGATGGTGGAGAGGTGCGGCTGCGAGGCTTCCCAGCTCTTGGCGCCGGCGGTGCCATAGCGCACGTGGCCCACGGCCAGCTGGCCGGAGAGTGTCGACAGGTCGGCGTTGGAGAACACGCGGTCGAGCAGGCCCAGATCCTTGCGGACCATAACCGTGCCGCCATCACCCACGGCGATTCCCGCCGATTCCTGGCCGCGATGCTGCAGCGCGCGCAGACCAAAGTACGTCAGTCGAGCCACATCGCGATCGGGTGCCCACACACCAAAAATGCCGCATTCCTCATGCAGCTGGTCGGAGTCCGGATCATACGTCGACATGGTCTTCACCTGTCCCGCGGCACGCTCGGCCGCGCGGATGGTTTCTTGAGACATGGCATCCCCTCAGAGCCTCGTTATTTGGCGTTACCTGCCCTATTATACGCACGGCAAGACAAGCACTCCTGCGCATGAACAGCGCTTTTTAAAAGCCCACCGAGCTTATAATCCGTTTTGCAGCCAAACATTTTATTGGGCAACCGCCTCGGGGCCGACGATCTCGCATGCTTCCGTCGCGACGCGTCTCGTCCACCGCTAGGGCTTACATTGCTGCAATTGGGTCGTTTGTCCTGTCTTTTAGCAGGTCGGCGGCGTATCCTTGTACCTACAGCAAAACGAGAAAGGTTCTATATGGATCGAAACGAACTCGACCCCAGCGTCCCCAGCGCCACGGAGGTCAAGAAGATCCCCCTCATCATTAAGGTGTACGCCGTCCTGTGCATCCTGTCCGGCGTGGGCACGCTCCCGTCGGTCGGCGCCTTTATGTGGCAGGTCATCACCGCACTCATCAACGGCAACGCCGCCGCCAAGCTCGGCGACAACACGCTCGTCGCGGTCGGACTGATTGTCGCCGGCATCATGCTCTCGGCTGCCAGTGCCGTCATCCTGATCATCTTTGGCCTGGACCTTATCAAAAACCAGCGCCGCAATGCCGCCCGTCTGTCCTATATCCTTATCGCATTGACCGTCGTCGAGCTTTTGGTTGACGTGATGCTCCAGGGCATCGGGCCTTTCTTGCTGCGCCCTGCCATCCAGCTCGGCATCCTCGTCGCGCTTTCGACCACCGTCGACCCCACGCTGCGCCAGGAGCGCGAGCTGCAGCGCCGCCTGCAGGAGATGCTCGATCGCGACGCCGCCGCCGAGGGCATGCTCGGGCGCGATGAAACCGGCGAAGGCTACATCAAGCTCAACTACTTCAACCTGTTCTGGGTATTCTTTGTCTGCTGCATACTCGGCCTGATCGCCGAGGACATCTGGCACATGACGGTCGACGACCCGGGCGTCTACCAGAACCGCGCCGGCACGCTGTTTGGCCCCTTCAGCCCCATCTATGGATTTGGCGCCGTACTCATGACCATGGTGCTCAACCGCTTCTACAAAAAGAACCCCATCATTATCTTTTTGGTGAGCGCGCTGCTCGGCGCAAGCTTTGAGGTGTTCGTGGGCTGGTTTATGCAGACCTCGTTTGGCGTAGTCTCGTGGAGCTACTCGCATATGAAGCTCTTTGGCATGCCCGATCCGCTCGCCGTCCTTACCGGCGGACGTACCTGCACGGGCTTTGCCTGCCTGTGGGGCCTGGGCGGACTCATCTGGATCAAGCTGCTGCTGCCGAGGCTGCTCAAGCTCATCAACATGATTCCGTGGAAGAGTCGCTACTCGGCTACTGTCATCTTCACCATCATTATGCTGGTCGATGGCGTTATGACGCTGCAGTCGCTCGATTATTGGTATCAGCGCGTCAACGGCACGGAACCGGATATTCCCGTTGCGCAGTTCTACGGCAAGTACTTCGATAATGACTTTATGGAGAATCGCTTCCAGAGCATGACCATGAGCCCCAAGGATGCGACGCGCGTGTAGCGCCAACCGCGTCCAAAACGCAAAATGCCCGCCGGTATCACACGTACCGGCGGGCATTTTTATAAACGAGTCTTCTATCGACGCAAGCCTCTACGCCTCGCGCTCGACCTCACTCACACATTCGTTCTTGATGGTGCCAACGAGCGCCTGCAGCGCATCGACCACGTGCGGGCGAATGTCCCCGCCGATGAGCACGAGCATGATGTCGTCACCCACGGCGAGTTCGCCGCTTGCCAGCCACACGCGCACATAGCCGATACCCGGCATCGCGCTCGTGGCCTCGATAGCAGCCTGCACCTTCTGAGCATCGAAGCCGAACACCATGCCGCCCACCTTGTGGCCCGGCGCCACGCCATCGGTCTCGACACCGCGCGCCTCGGCCTTGGGCGTCGCGCGCACCACACCGTTATGTGTCAGATACATACCGCACGCAGGTGCCGACGAATCGGCCTTGGCCTCGCGCAGCCAAGCATCAACCGAAGGCATCGTTTTGCCATTCTCGAGCATCATTTCTCCCTTACCGTCGTCGAGTAGCCAATTTGAAACGGGGCTTTTTAGCTACTCTCGAACAACTTATTCCTCGACCGGCGTGAGCACCATGACGGCACGCGTGTTGCTCAGCGATAACGAACGACAGGTCACAAGCGTTACGACCTTGGTTGCCGAAGCAGCACGATCGGTGGCATCACTCGCCACGGCAGAAGCCCCGTCGAGCATCTCGGACAGGTAGTTCTTGAGCCCGTCGTCGCCCTCAAAATTGGTCGTGCGCGCCTTGGCATACGTGTCCTCGACAACTTTGGTCGCCAGTGGTCGCAGTTTATACGTAGCATCCCGTGTGATGTAATACACGAACTCGATGCTATCGAACGTTGCCTGATCAGTGGTGTCCGAAATCACGTTGAACATCGACCCGTCATTCATGTGGTGGCCGTAGATCGTGGTCTGCTGGTCAACCATTCCCGGCGCGGTGTCGTCGCTGTCCAAGAAGATCGCACCCGATGCATTGGACGTACCGTCAAACAGCGTGTTGAGGTATTTGGAGTTGTTATTGGTCTGCACCACGGGATAGTTGATGTTGGTTCCCGGCGCGTAAATCCAACCCACAACCTCGGGATTTGTCTGGGCAAGTGCATCGAAGTCGATAATCGGCACGCCGCTGGCGTCCTTATCGCTTACATATTGCTTCTCGATTTTCTGGTACGAATCGCTTGCCTGCTTATAGCCAATCTGAGCATTGATAAAGATGGCAGCGGCGGCAACAATCAGGCCGATGCCGATGATGATGAGCAGAATGGGAATAATGGAGCGGCGCTTTTTGCGCGGCGGCTCGGTGTAATCCGACGGCGCGGCATGCGATGAAGACCGGGGCGGCTTCTTAGCGTTGCTATAAGATGAAGGTCGATATGCGGCTGGCGCGTCCTGTCGACGATGCGTCGCCGGCGTCACGGGGCGCGGCGCGCGCGGCTGCTGAGGAGAGGATGTCCGACCCTGCTGTGCCCCATGGGCAGCACTCGGCTTCGACGGATCGGGGATCTGAGAAGCCTTGAATCGTTTTCCCTGATAGTCAGACATGGCTCTCCTTATACTGCGGTGAAACGGCGGAACGCCTAGGCGTCGGCCATCTCCTGCTTCATCTTCTCGATAACCTTGCGGTACTCGGGGTCGCAAGCGCCTAGAATCTGCGTGGCGTAGATGGCGGCGTTCTTGGCGCCGTTGATGGCAACGCAGGCCACGGGCACGCCCGAAGGCATCTGCACCATCGACAGCAGCGAATCCATACCGCCCAGGTCACTCGTCTTCATAGGCACGCCGATAACCGGCAGCGGCGTAAAGGCAGCCACGACACCACCCAGGTGAGCGGCCTTGCCGGCGGCGGCGATAATCACCTTGATACCGCGATCGGCAGCAGTCGAGGCCCACTCGTGGACCTTCGCCGGCGTGCGGTGTGCGCTCGCAATGACGAGCTCATAGGGCACACCGAGCGCCTCGAGCTCGGCGGTGCAACCTTCCATAACGCCCAGATCGGACTTGGAGCCCATGATGATCCCGACAACCGGCTTTTGATCTGCCATAAACAAAGACCTCCTGTTGAGAGCGGTGACGCGGCGAATCCGCGACCCTTAACTACTGAGAGTAGTATAGCTGCTCCCGTCCCTGCGGTCCCCGGGTGCCCCGCGGCGGGCTGGGTTTTTATCTTCGCTCCCCTTGCTTCGCAAAGTCGCTCAGACAATAAACCCAGCCCGCCGCGGGGCACCCGGGGACCTACCGGGAATTGCCATGACGTACGTTGGCTGAAATATTAACGTGGGATCCGCCGTTCGAATGAACGGCGGATCCCACACTCACTTTTTTATTCAGCCCTAGTCATCGCGCAAAGCCCCTTCGGCAGCACACGGTGCACCCGAGTCACCGAAGGCCGGGACGGAGGGGGCCGAGTTTCCCACTGAGCGACTCTGCTTGCAGCCGGAGCGAAGGGGGAAACTCGGCCCCCTCCGTCCCGGCCGGACAGGTCACACTACACCGTGTACTGCGGCAGGTCCTGCAGGGCGATGACGTCCATGCCCATGTCGTTGGCACTGCCGTGACCCTGCTGGTCCTCGCGCACCGCCTCGATGGCGCTCACGTATGTGTTGGCCGCAGACATCGCCGTCACGCAGGTCACGCCGCGGCGCACCGCCTCGGTACGCAACAGATAGCCGTCGCCACGCGAACCCGGGCCGTACGGCGTGTTGATGATTACCGCGATCTTGCCGTCGGCGATGAGGTCACCGATGTTGGGGCGCTCACCGTCGTGCGGACCGCTGATCTTTTCCACGACCTCGCACGTCACGTTGCCTCCACGCAGCACGCGCGCCGTGCCCTCGGTGGAGCAGATGTCAAAGCCCAGGTAGCGCAGGATGCGGGCTACCGAAAGGATATGGCGCTTGTCGCGGTCGCACACGCTAATGAACACCTTGCCGGCGCTCGGGTCGGGCAGCTTGTAGTCGATCGCCAGCTGCGTCTTGGCGTATGCCTCGGGATAGCTCTTGGCGATACCCATGACCTCGCCCGTCGACTTCATCTCGGGCCCCAGGATAACGTCGGCGCCCGGGAAACGGCCCCAGGGCATAACGGCTTCCTTCATGCAGAACCAGTCCAGCTGACGCTCGTCGCTCGGCAGGCCCAAGCTCGCGATGGAATCGCCCGCCATGATACGCGCCGCGCACTTGGCCAGCGGCACGCCGGTGGCCTTGGAGATGAACGGCACGGTACGGCTGGCACGCGGGTTGGCCTCGATCACGTAAACGGTCTCGCCCTTGATGGCGTACTGCACGTTAACCAGGCCGCGGACTCCCAGCGCCATCGCGATGCGGCGCGTGGTCTCGCGAAGCTTTGCCTGCAGGCTCTCGCTAAAGCTGAACGGCGGGATGCAGGTCGCAGAGTCGCCGGAGTGAATACCGGCCTCCTCGATATGCTCCAGAATGCCGCCGATGTAGACCTCTTCGCCATCGCACAGGGCGTCGACATCGGACTCGATCGCACCCTCCAAGAAGCGATCCAGATACACCGGGTAGTCGGGGCTAATGCGTGCAGCCTCGGCCATGTAATCGCGCAGATGCTCGGCATCGTAGGCGATCATCATGCCGCGGCCGCCCAGCACGTAGCTCGGACGCACCAGCAGCGGGTAGCCAATATGCGCGGCGACGGCCTCGGCCTCCTCAAACGAGGTTGCCTGGCCCGCCGGCGGATACATAATGCCCAGCTTGTCGAGCAGGGCGGCAAAGCGCTCGCGGTCCTCGGCAAAGTCGATGGCATCGGGCTTGGTGCCCATGATGTTCACGCCGCTTTCCTCGAGCATGCGCGCCAGCTTAAGCGGAGTCTGGCCGCCGAGCGTCACCACGACGCCGTCGGGTCGCTCAACATCGATGACATCCATGACATCCTCGTAGGTGAGCGGCTCAAAGTACAGACGGTCGGACGTGTCGTAGTCGGTCGAAACGGTCTCAGGATTGCAGTTGACCATGATGGTCTCAAAGCCGCGGGCCGCCAGCGCATAGCTCGCATGCACACAGCAGTAGTCGAACTCGATACCCTGGCCGATACGGTTGGGGCCGGCGCCCAGGATCATCGCCTTGGGCTTGTCCGCCGGCGTGGTCTCGTCGGGAGCCACGCACTTCTTGGCATCCGGACTCGTGCGGTAGATGTTCTCGTACGTCTTGTAGTGGTACTCCGTGGCGCTCGAGAACTCCGCAGCACAGGTATCGACCGTCTTCATGCTGGGAACCACGCCCAGGCCCTTGCGGTAAGCGCGCACAAAGCGCTCGTCCGAGCCGGTCAGCGCGGCGATCTCGGCGTCACTCGTGCCGTACTGCTTGAGCAGGCGCATCGCATCGGCGTCGATATCCTCCACACGCAGGCCGCGGATGCTCTCCTGGACCTGCACCATGTCGTTGATACGGTTGAGGTACCACGGATCGATACCGCAGATGGCATGGATACGCGCAACGTCACAGCTGCGGCGCAGGGCCTCGACCACAAAGAAGATGCGATGCTCGGTCGGGGTTGCCACGGCCTGAGCGAGCTCGTCGTCGCTCAGCTTGTCGGCACCCTCTTTGCCACCGGCGCAAATGCCCTGGTGGCCGTCCTCCAGCGAGCGCATGGCCTTGCCAAAGGCCTCCTCAAAGGTGCGGCCGATCGCCATAATCTCGCCCACGGCCTTCATGCGCGTGGTGAGCGTGGGGTCGGTACCCTTGAACTTCTCGAAGGCAAAGCGCGGCACCTTGACAACGCAGTAGTCAATCGTGGGCTCAAAGCAGGCAGGCGTTGCCTTGGTAATGTCGTTGACGATCTCGTCGAGCGTGTAGCCCACAGCCAGGCGCGCGGCGGCCTTAGCGATGGGGAAACCCGTGGCCTTGGAGGCCAGCGCGGACGAACGGCTCACGCGCGGGTTCATCTCGATGACGATCAAGCGACCGGTCTGGGGGTTCACGGCAAACTGCACGTTGGAGCCGCCGGTCTCGACGCCGATCTTCTCCAAGATGGCGAGCGAGGCGACACGCATGCGCTGATACTCAAGGTCGGAGAGGGTCTGCGCCGGCGCCACGGTGATGGAGTCGCCGGTATGCACGCCCATGGGGTCGAGGTTCTCGATGGAGCACACGATGATGCCGTTGCCGGCGTGATCACGCATGACCTCCATCTCATACTCTTTCCAGCCCTCGATGGACTCCTCGACCAGCACCTCGTGGGCAGGCGAGAGCTCCAGGCCCTGGCTCACGATGGAGACGAGCTCCTCGTGGGTATGCGCGATGCCGCCGCCGGCGCCACCGAGGGTAAAGCTCGGACGCAGCACGCAGGGATAGCCCACGCGCTCGGCGATGGCCTCGGCGTCGGCCACGCTGTAGGCATAGCCCGAGCGCGCGACCTCCAGGCCGATCTCGGCCATGGCCTCGTTAAAGAGCTTGCGGTCCTCGCCGCGCTCGATGGCGGCCAGGTCGCAGCCGATCATCTCGACGCCGTATTTGTCGAGCGTACCGTCTTTCGCCAGCTCGACGGCGGCGTTCAGACCGGTCTGGCCGCCCAGCGTGGGCAGCAGCGCGTCCGGGTGCTCTTTCTTGATTACGCGCTCGATAAACTCGGCGGTGATGGGCTCGACATAGGTGCGGTCGGCCAAGCCCGGGTCGGTCATGATGGTCGCCGGGTTGGAATTGACCAGGATGACCTCAAAGCCATCCTCCTTGAGCACCTTGCAGGCCTGGGCGCCGGAGTAGTCGAACTCGCAGGCCTGGCCAATAACGATGGGGCCCGAACCAATAACGAGGATACGCTTGATGTCAGTACGTTTCGGCATGTTAGTTCTCCTCGGTCTCGGTCGCGGCGGTCTCGGCAAAGTTCCAGCCAGCCAGGCGGTCCTTCGCGGTGTCGATGTCCAGGTAGTTCTCCTCGCCGTCCATGAGTCGCGTAAAGGCGGTAAAGAGATAGTGGGCATCGGTGGGGCCAGGCGAGGCCTCGGGGTGATACTGGACCGAGAAGCACGGGGCGTCGAGCAGCTGGATGCCCTCGGCGGTGCCGTCGTTGAGGTTCACATGTGTTAGGCGAATGCGGCCAAAGCGCTCGTTCATCACGACCGGCGCGATTCCGCGGCGCACCCAGATGCGCAGATCTCCATCGGCCGCATGCTCGGTCTCGCCGCCGGAAAGCTCGGGGACAAGCTTGCCCAAGCTGGGGAACAGCAGACCAAAGCCATGGTTTTGCGCGGTGATCTCCACACGGCGGCTTACCAGGTTCATAACCGGCTGGTTGCCACCGCGGTGACCGAACTTAAGCTTTTCCATCTGGGCGCCGCAGGCCAGGCTGATCATCTGGTGACCAAGACAAATACCAAAGACCGGCACCTTGCCGATCAGCTGCTGCACCTGCTCGTAGGTCTCCACCACGGCGTCGGGGTCGCCGGGGCCATTGGACAAAAAGACGCCGTCGGGATTCATGTCGAGCACCTCACTCGCGGGCGTGTCCCACGGCACGACGGTAAGATCGCAGCCGGCGCGGACCAGCCCCTCCAGAATGCCGCGCTTCACACCGCAGTCGTAGGCGACCACTTTGTGACGGGCAGGAGCGGCAGCCGAAAGCGCAAAGTCATGCGTGGCAGGCAGGTCGGCAGCCACAAACTCATGAGGCGCGGGGCAACTTACGGTCTTGACCAGGTTCTCGCCTACCAGCGTGGGCGCTGCGGCCAGACGCTCGGCAAGCTCGTCGACGTCGAAGATCTCGGTCGAGATAATGCCCATCTTGGAACCATTGTCGCGCAGATGGCGCACCAGAGCGCGGGTGTCGACGCCCTCGATAGCGACGATGCCGTGGGCGCGCAGATACTCCGGCACGCTGACGGCCGAGCGCCAGTTAGAAGGCGTGGTGCACATGTCGCGAACGATCATGCCGCGCATAGCCGGAGCGCTCGCAGGGCGCACGGCGTCGCCGGGGAAGGCCGACTGGACGTCGGTCTCGTCGATACCGTAGTTGCCGATCTGCGGATAGGTCATGGTTACGATTTGGCCGGCATAACTCGGGTCGGTCATGACCTCAAAGTAGCCCTCGAGCGAGGTGTTGAAGCAGACTTCGCCGGTCGCGGTGCCCTCAGCGCCGCATGCACGTCCATAAAAAATGGTCCCATCCTCAAGATACAGGATGCAGGGACCGCAGGTGCCCTTGCTGGTTTTGGCCAGCATACGCTGGCAAAGCTCGCTGGGCGCGAAGGTGCGGGCGGCAGCGCCCGCGGTATGGTTGTTCGCCATAATTCTCCTTCCCGGTCTCACAGGACCGGCTTAAAGGTGTGTAGTTAGGCCTCGCGGTATTGTAACCGCAAGCATGCCTCATGGCGTTAATTTCATCGAAATGTTTACGAAATGATAATTATGACTTTCTATGCATAATGATTTCTCTGGGACGGGGATTAAAAAATCATCCCGCGGGGCTTGTGGCTCACGCGGGATGATGGCGTCTTACTTTTTCTTGTCCTGTTCCAGCAGTTCGGACGGTGTGCGATCGGGCTTGCCGCCGCGGAAAATCTCGCGGCCATGCAGACGATGCTCCAAGTCACGCTCGGTCTTTTCCTCGTCAATCTTGGTCTGGCTCACCACCGGATCCTCAATCAACGACGACACCGAGTTCACCTGCTTCTGAATGCGCTCGGCGATGGTGTCATCCATACTCACGATGCGCATCTTCCAGTCGATACTCGTGGCGTTGGATGAGCTCTTGGTCCACACGAACGTCAAAATGGCGCTCTGGTGGCCCCGCGCGGGGAACATGCCAAAGAAGGAATCGTGCTGAATGTTGCTATCCTCGTCGATATAGGCGTGAACGTTATACACCACGCGGTCGATCTTATCGTTGAGCAGCGCGTTGGTCGCAAGCGCCGCGGCCTGAATCTGCCCGTTGGACAACAGCTCGAGCTCGTTGGCAGAAGACGTGTCCAACACCGTCACCTCGACCGTGCCCGTGCGTTCATCGGCCTCATCGACGGTAAAGTCGAGCGGGAACTGCGTAAAGCCGTTGCCCCACTCAAGGCCGCCCTTCAGCGCCGTCGAAACGGTATCAACCGAAACGCTCTCGGACAGGTTGGCGGTATTCAGACGGCGCATCACGCCGTAGCCGATCTGCATGCCCACGATCAGCACCAAAATACCGATGACCACGGCCATCGCGGTCTTCGTAATGGCATGGCTCACCTGCGAGCCCGAAGGATCGTCCTCGGACAGCGGGTCGATATGTTTTGCCTGGCTCGCGCGGTCCTCGCTGCGCAGCTGCGCTAGCGCCGCTTTGTCACCGCGCTTGGCCGCGGCCTCCTTCTCACGCATGCGCTCAGTTCGCTTTTTGGCAAGCGTGGGATCCAAGACACCGGATGCATCGATTTCGGAGAATAACTCCGTCACTTCTTCCGGAGTCAAAGGGTTCTTGTCAGCCATAAACTTCCTGTCATATCAATCAGTCGAGCTCGTGCGCACGCGCACCTTCGAACTGCATTCGATAGTAACGGGCATAGGTGCCGCCACGGGCGAGAAGCTCCTCGTGCGTGCCACGCTCCACAACGCGACCATGCTCAACGGTCGCAATCTCATCGGCATGCTTAATGGTCGAAAGACGGTGGGCGATGATAATCGTGGTGCGGCCGCGTGCCAGCTCTTCGAGTGACTCCTGCACCGCCTCCTCGCTCTCGTTATCCAAAGCACTCGTCGCCTCGTCCAAAATCAGGATCTTGGGGTTCTTGAGAAACACGCGCGCGATGGCAATGCGCTGCTTCTGTCCGCCCGAAAGACGGCTGCCGCGCTCGCCCACCACGGTGTCGTAGCCCTGCGGAAGCGACTCGATAAAGGCATCGATGTTGGCGCGACGGGCGGCCTCGGCGATCTCTTCTGCCGTAGCGCCCGGCTTGCCGTAGGCGATGTTCTCGCCAATCGTACCGTCAAACAGATAGACATCCTGCTGCACCAGGCCGATGGCGCGGCGCAGGCTCTGCTGCGTCACATCGCGCACATCCTGACCGTCGATGCTAATGGATCCGGTAGCCACGTCATAAAAGCGCGGCAGCAGCGAACAGGTCGTGGACTTGCCGCCACCCGAGGGGCCAACCAACGCGATGGTCTGCCCGGGCTTGATAGACAGGTCCATGTGGTCGATAACAGGACGCTCGTCGGCATCGCCCTCGCCCAGCTCAACATCCTCGTAGTTAAAGCACACGTCGTGATACTCCACGGCGCCGGCAGTCACCTGCAGATCCGTAGCGCCCGGCTTGTCCTGGATATCCGGCGCCGTCGAGAGCACCTCGTCCATACGCTTAAAGCCGGCGATAGCCTTCTGATACGTTTCGGCCGAATTGACGAGCGTCTCAAGCGGCGTGCAGAACAGCGAAATATAGAGTGCGAAGGTCGCCATATCGACCGCCTGCAGCTGTCCCTTGGCGACCAGCCAGCCGCCCAGCAGCACCACGATCACATAGAGCACACCCGAGAGCAGACCATACGTCGCGGTATAGACGCCCATGGCGTGATACATGTTCTCCTTGGACAAAAGGTAGCGGTCGTTAGAGGCACGGAACTTGGCACGCTCGGTCTCCTCGTTGGCAAAGCTCTTGACCACGCGCATGCCCGCCAGAGAATCCTGCAGCTGTGCATTAATGCCGCTGATCTTCTTGCGGTTGTCGCTAAAGACCTCGCGCATGCGCATGTTCTGCCAAAACATGACGACCGCAAACGCCGCCGTCACCACGGCCATGGCAAGCGCCAGCACCGGAGCGATGGTAAAGAGGATCACAAACGAGCCGATAATCTCGATACCGCAGATGATGATCCACTCGGGTACGTGATGCGCCGCCTCGCAGATATCGAACAGGTCGTTGACCACGCGGCTCATCATGTCACCCGAGCTGTTGCGGTCGAAGTACGCAAAGCTAAAGCGCTCATACTGGTCGAACAGGTCCTCGCGCATTTTGGACTCCATGCGCGCGCCCATCACGTGGCCCCAATAGCTCACAAAGTAGCGGCAGGCGCAGCGGACGGCATACATCAGCACCAAGCCCACCGCGATCATGCCGAGCGCCTGCATAATGGCAGCCTGACCCTGAGTAAATAGCCCACCGGTCAAATTGCGCAGGATAATGGGAAACGCCAGGTCAATGGCGGCGAGCACCAGGGCACAAACAGTATCAGCAACAAAAAGCCCCATCTGGGGCTTGTAATACGAAAGAAACCTCTTAAACATGCAGTCCTCGGAGAGAAATAAATAGTGTGAGAAATCCGGTTGAACCGGTCGGGCTGAAAACAAAGCGTCCCAACAAGCATAACGCCGATGTTCTGGCAGCGTCAGCGAAAACGTCCCTAAGCGAACAAGGTACCTTGAAAGAGGAGCGACGCGTACTTCGGTACGCGAGCGACGATTGAAAGGCAGATTGCCGCTTAGGGGCGTTTGCAGCGTCGACCCGTTACGCGGTTTGGTAAAACCGCGTAACCTAGAGCTCGGCCCCACCCAAGCGGTGCGCGATGCTGTCGCAGGCAAGCGCGCCCACGACGGTCTTGGCGTCTTCGATCTTGCCGTCGAGCACGGCGTCGATCAGCTCGTGCAGCGGCACCAGGTCCACGTTGACAAACTCGTCATCATCGGGGTTGGGCGCATCAAACTCGAGCTTGGTGGCCAAGTAGATGTGGATGATCTCATCGCAAAAACCGCAGGACGTGACAATCGACGTCAAAAAGCGAATACGACCAGCCCTAAAGCCCGTCTCCTCGTGCAGTTCGCGCTTGGCGCAATCGAGCGGGTCCTCGCCTGGATCGAGCTTGCCGGCGGGAATCTCAACCGTCACGCGGTCGATGGCGGTGCGGTACTGACGCACCAGTACGATCTTGCCGCTCTCGGTCAGTGCCACAACGGCCGCCGCACCCGGATGGCGAACGATATCGCGGGCGCTGCGGTGACCGTTGGGCAGCTCAACCTCAAGACGGTGGACGTCGAGGATCTTGCCCTTCCAGGCGCACTCCTCCGAAAGAATCTTCTCGTGCAGCTCGGCATCGTGCGGGTCGTCGTCGCCCAGCACCAGCGCCGGCTCGTCAGCGACCTCGCCACCAGGCTCGCCCTCGGCGTGCCCATACATGCGGCTGTCCTCTTCGACGATCTGCGCGTCCACGAGCTCTTCGTTCTTCTCGTCCATCCGTCTCATTCCTCTCGGATTTTAGGCATCCCAGGCGTCGCGGCCGCGCAGCGCGCGCAGGCCGATATCGTGACGCAGGGTCTTGCCCTCAAAATCAATCTTCTCGCAGGCCTCGTAGGCAAGGTTGCGAGCGTTCTCGAACGTGTCGCCCAGAGCGGTCACGGCAAGCACGCGGCCACCATTGGTCACGAGCTGGCCGTCCACCACGGCAGTGCCCGCGTGGTACACGGTCACGTTCTCCATGGCCTCGGCATCGGCGATACCGGTAATGACCTTGCCTTTCTCGTAGCTGCCGGGATAACCCGCACTCGTCAGGACAACGGCCACGGCCCACTCGTCACGCCAGTCGAGTTCAATCTGGTCGAGCTCGCAGTTGGCACAAGCCAACATGACCTCGACCAGGTCGTTCTTAAGGCGCGGCAGAACGACCTGCGTCTCGGGGTCGCCAAAGCGGGCATTGAACTCCAGCACCTTGGGGCCGGCAGGCGTGAGCATAAAGCCGCCGTACAGGCAGCCGCGGTAGTCGATACCCTCGGCAGCGAGCTCGGCCACGGTCTGCTCCATGACCTTCACCATGGTGGCGTGCTCCTCGTCAGTCACGATGGGCACCGGGCTGTAGACGCCCATGCCACCGGTGTTGGGGCCCTTGTCGCCCTCGAGCGCACGCTTGTGGTCCTGCGAGGTGGCCATGGGGCGCACGGTCTTGCCGTCGGTAAAGGCCAGCAGCGAGCACTCGGGACCAACGAGCATCTCCTCGATGACCACGGTATTGCCGGCATCGCCAAAGGTGCCGCCAAAGCACTCGCGCACGGCCTCCTCGGCCTGTTCAAGTTCGGTCGCCACGATAACGCCCTTGCCCGCGGCAAGGCCGTCGGCCTTCACGACCAGCGGGGCGCCCTGCTCGCGCACGTAGGCGAGAGCCGAAGCCTCGTCGGTAAACGAACCATAGGCTGCCGTCGGAATGCCCGCACGCTCCATGAGCTGCTTGGAGAACAGCTTGGAGCCCTCCATCTGGGCGCCCTCGGCACCCGGGCCAAAGCAGGGAATACCCGCCGCGCGCACGGCGTCGGCCACGCCCGCCACGAGCGGAGCCTCGGGGCCAATTACCACGAGTCCGCATCCGTGGCTCTGCGCAAACGCCGCCACGGCCGCAGGATCGCAGTCGTCGAGAACAACGTTCTCGCCGCAGCTCGCGGTGCCGCCGTTACCCGGCGCGATGTAGAGCTTGCCGGCGCGCGGTGATGCTGCGAGCTTAGCTGCCAAAGCATGCTCACGGCCGCCGCTGCCCAACAACAGGATGTCGATGGTTTGAGTGTCCGCCTTCAAGGGTGCCTCCTCTATGGATGAACGGCCCGCTCCGCGCGAGCCCTTTGTAAGCAAATATACCCCTCGGCCGCCCGTCCGGGCTGCAAAGGGGTATATCGCAATAACCAAATAGTCCCGATTACTTCCAGAATCGGTTGATGATCTGCTCGCGACCAGCGCCGACGCCAATGAACGTCACGCGGGTGTGTGCCAGATCCTCGATAAACGCCACGTAGTCCTGAGCCTCCTGCGGCAGCTCCTCAAAGCTGCGGCAGCCGGTGATATCGCACTTCCAGCCAGGAAGCTCCTCGTAGATGGGCTTGGCGTGCTCAAAGCGAACCTGATGCTCGGGCACGCTGGTATAGCGCTCACCATCGACGTCGTAGGCCACGCACACCTTGATGGTGTCGAAAGCCGAAAGCACGTCGAGCTTGGTCATGGCGATATCGGTGAGGCCGTTGACGCGCGAGGCGTAGTTGGCGATGGGGCCGTCGAACCAGCCGCAGCGACGACGGCGACCGGTGGTCACGCCGTACTCGTAGCCCTCCTCGGTCAGCGTGTGACCGGCCTCGGACTCATAGGAAAGCTCGGTGGGCATGGGGCCCGAACCGACGCGGGTGATATAGGCCTTCATGACGCCCAGTACGCGGTCGACGTTCTTCATACCGACGCCGGAGCCGGTGATGGCGCCGCCGGCGGTGCAGTTGGAAGACGTCACGTACGGATAGGTACCGTGGTCGATGTCGAGCAGCGTCGCCTGGGCGCCCTCAAACAGCAGGTCCTTGCCCTCGTCAATCATGTTGTTGAGCAGCAGGCTCGTCTCGGTGATGTAGGGACGCAGGCGCTCGGCCATCGGCAGGTACTCGTCGCAAATCTGGTCCACGGTGTAGGTGGGCAGGTTGTAGATGAGCTCGAGCTCGGGGTTCACGCGGGCGAGGGTGGTCTCCAGCTTGTCGCGGAACAACGCCTCGTCCAGCATGTCCTGCATGCGCAGGCCAATGCGGGCCATCTTGTCCTGATAGCACGGACCGATGCCGCGCTTGGTGGTACCGATGTTCTTCTTGCCGAGCTTCTGCTCAAAGGCGCCATCCAGATCGATGTGGTACGGCATGATGACATGCGCGTTGCCGCTAATCTTGAGGTTCTTGGTGGTGATGCCGTCGGCCTCGAACATGTCGATCTCCTCAAGGACAACCTTGGGGTTGACGACGCAGCCGTTACCGATCACCGACACGTGGTCGGAATACATGATGCCGGAGGGCACCTGGTGCAGGCCGTACTTCTTGCCGTTGACGACGATGGTGTGACCGGCGTTGTTGCCGCCCGAGTAGCGCACGACGGCATCGAAGTCGCCGGCGACCAGGTCGCAAATCTTACCCTTGCCCTCATCGCCCCACTGGGCACCGACCAAAACGGTTGACGGCATGTTTACTCCTTACATTCATGGCCTGTCTACGCGCCACGCCGGCACGCAGAAGCACAAAACATTCCCAGTATACCCGTGCAACGGGCGCCTGTCCTACTCCTCGGCATGTGCCCCATCAAGCTCATAGAACTTGGTGGATGCCGGCAGGAACATCAGGTCGACGTCGCCGATCGGGCCCGAACGGTTCTTGGCCACGACGATACGCGTAACGCCCTCGTCGGGTCGATCGTCGCGCGAGGCCTCGGCCTCGTCGGCGGAGCGGTCCAAGAACATAACGATATCGGCGTCCTGCTCGATGGAGCCCGATTCACGAAGGTCGGAAAGCTGCGGGCGCTTGCCGGTACGGGATTCAACCTGACGCGAAAGCTGCGACAGCGCGATGAGCGGGATCTTGAGCTCCTTGGCCATGATCTTCAGACCACGCGACATCTCCGAAACCTCGACGGTACGGCTCTCGGAGCGGCGTCCCGGCGGAGGACTCACCAGCTGCAGGTAGTCCAGAATGATGATTGCCTTCTCCTTGTTATGGAGCATTCGGCGGCTCTTGGCGCGAATCTCGGTCACTGTGGTGCCGGGCGTATCGTCAATCAGAATATCGAGCTTGGACAAGGTCTGCGTGGCCTCGTTGATATTGGCCCACTGCTCGGGGCTAATGCGGCCCATGCGGAAGTCACTGATCGAGATCATGGCGTAGGCGCAAATCAGACGCTGGGCAATTTCCTTGCCCGACATCTCCAGCGAGAAGAAGCCGACGGTATAACCAGCAGCGGCAGCGTTGAGCGCCAGGTTCAGAGCGAACGACGTCTTACCTACAGCAGGACGGGCGCCGATGATGATGAGCTGACCCTCGCGGAAGCCCATGAGCATGCGGTCGAGCGACGGGAAGCCCGTGGGCACGCCCGCAGCCTGGCCACCGGCCTGGCACACTTCCTCGGCCTCGTTATAGGCCTCGACCATAAACTCAGTCAGCGTCTTGTAGCTCGACTTGACCTCGCGTGCCGTGACCTTGAGCAGTTTGCTCTCGGCCAGCTCCACGACCTCTTTGGTGTCGGTGGGGGCGTTATAGGCCAGCGCGTTAATCTCGTTGGTGGCGCCGATCAGCTCGCGCAGCATCGAGTCGCGACGGACGATGGCGGCATGGTGCTGCCAGTTCACGAGCGACAGGGTCTGACCCATCAACTCCAAAATGTACGCTTCGCCACCCACGGCATCGAGCTTGTTGATGCTTCGCAGGTAATCGATCAGCGAGATAGAGTCGATGGGAATGCGGCTGTTGTACATATCGACCATCGCGGTATAGATGGTCTTATGAATGGGGCGGTAGAAGTCATCGGGCTGCAGCTCGACCTGGGCCTCTTCAACCACCTCGGGCGATAGCAGCATAGCGGCCAGTACATTGGCCTCTGCATCTTGGTTTTGGGGAAGACCCAACTTTGAGCCGCGGTCCTCAACCGTCAGCCCGGTCTCCCTATCGTCATATGCCATGAGCATCCTCATTCATATCGCTTGCGAGCATCCATAGTATCAGCCACGGTCCCAAAACGCGCCGCGCGCCGCCAATCATCACCGAACCAAACGGATGAACGGTCCTGTATATAGGACTTCGACGCAACGTTCACCATGACACTAACTCAGCGCAAAAAACAAAAGGGCGCCCTGGTCTCCCAGAGCGCCCTTCTTAGAACAAGATTGTTGCGTTGCAGCAAATGCTACTCGGCAGCAGCCTCAGTCTCGACCTCGGCGGTCTCGGCCTCGGCGACCTCAGCGGCCTCCTCGACCTCAGCCTCGGCAGCGAGCTCCTCGGCGGTAACGCCGACGAGAACGACAACCTCGGCCTTGATCTCGCGGTACAGCGAGATGGCAACGGTGTGGGCACCGGCAACCTTGATGGGCTTACCGAGCTCGACGCGCTTGCGGTCGATGTCCATACCGAGCTGAGCCTTGATGGCGTCAGCGATCATAGCGGCGGTAACGGAGCCAAAGAGGATGCCCTCGTCGCCGACCTTGACGTCAACGGTGACCGTCTTGCCCTCGAAGGCAGCCTTGGTCTCGTTGGCGGTAGCCAGACGGACGGCCTCGCGCTTGGCGATGTTGTTGCGACGCTCGTCAAGCTGCTTGAGGTTGCCCTTGGTGGCGGCAACAGCGAGCTTCTTGGGGAACAGGAAGTTCTCAGCGTAACCCTGAGCGACCTCTACGACGTCACCCTCGCCGCCCTTGCCCTTGATCTCATCGAGAAGAATAACCTTCATGATGTGTCTCCCTTCTTAGCCGCGGTCGCGGTTGCCACGAGAGGAAACCACGGGGACGGTATACGGCAGGAGAGCCATCTCGCGGGCGCGCTTGATGGCGTTGGCGATGTCATGCTGATGCTGCGTGCAAGCGCCAGTGACGCGACGGGGCTTGATCTTGCCACGGTCGGTCATGTACTTACGGAGAAGCTGAGTGTCCTTATAGTCGATGAACTCAGTGTTCTCCTTGCAGAACTGGCAGTACTTACGACGCGGCTGACGTGCAGAAAAATCATTAGCCATGTCAAAATACCTTTCATTTGGCAACTTCGGCGAACCGAAGCCGCCTCTCACTCAAAAATAGGTGAACAACCCTTAGAACGGGATGTCCTCATCGTAGACGTCGACCGCGGGCGGCGTAGCCACCGGTGCGGCAGGACGTGCTGCGGGCGCGGGAGCTGCAGGGGCGTAACCGCCCTGATCGTAGCCACCCTGGCCACCACGGGAGCTCATAAACTCGATCTCATCGACGATGACCTCAAGCTTGCTCCGGCGCTGGCCGTCGCGCTCCCAAGAGCTGTAGCGCAGCTTGCCCTCGATCGCGACCTTGTTTCCCTTTGCCAGGAAACGGCTCACGGCCTCGGCGCGGGTGCCGAACATGGTGCAGTCGACAAAGTTGGGATAGTCCTCCCACTCGCCAGTCTGCGCGTTGCGGCGACGATCGTTCACGGCGACGCCAAAGGACAGAACCTGGGTTCCGCCGGCGGTGGCGCGCAGCTCGGGATCGCGGGTGAGGTTACCGGTGATGTTCACTCGATTGATGCTCATAACTCACTACTTCCTCTTGGGGCACAAGCCCAGTCCAAAACGACAGTCTTACTCCTGGTCGTCGCGACGGACGATCATGTGGCGGACCACAGCGTCGGTGATGCGCAGGACGCGATCAAGCTCGGCGATCTGGGTAGGATCTGCGTGGAAGTTGATGAGGGTGTAGTCACCATCGGTGAGGTCGTTGATCTCGTAGGCGAGCTTGCGCTTGCCCCACTCGTCAACGGAGTCGACCTTGCCAGCGCCCTCAGCGATCGTGGTATCGATACGCTTCATAACAGCGAGACGAGTCTCGGGGTCGAGCGACGGGTCAACAAAGAACAGCAGTTCATAAGCCTTCATATTGTCACCTCCTCTGGGCAAATGTGGCTTCAGGTCGTGAAGGTGCGCCTGAAGCAGGAAAAGACTTGGTAATAATATCTTTCAACCTCCTAGGCTGCAATAATTTGCAGCTACAACCTCATGACCTCCACATATGCCCATACTCGCACGACGTTTCATGCGCATTCCAACCAAATGCCGACCAAGAGCTTGACGGATCTGTGGACAAGATACGGTGCCGTGGGGACAAGCTGAGCTAAGCCGCAGGTCAACGGGTACAAGGCTGTGGTCGCGAAATGCATACCAGTGGTCCACAGCACCATCCAAAGATTTTTGAATTCATCGCCAAGTCGCTTATGAATACCCCTTTTGAACAATTGAGTTGATCAACCACGCTGGTCGGAAGCCGTTTTTTGGCACCTCAAACCCCACTGCAACGCCAAGCGCGGCAAAGCGTTTTAAAAAATTCCAACTTTTCTGTTTGCACTTTGCGATTCCTCGTGTATACTGGCTTTCGCATTTAACGGAGAGTTGTCCGAGTGGCCGAAGGAGCACGATTGGAAATCGTGTAGGCGTCAAAAGCGTCTCCAGGGTTCAAATCCCTGACTCTCCGCCAGTTAATTCCAAAGCAGGCCTTCGAGCCTGCTTTGTTTTTACCCCACGCGGAGGGGTGGCAGAGTGGTTGAATGCGGCGGTCTCGAAAACCGTTTGGCCTGTATAAGGTCACGAGGGTTCGAATCCCTCCTCCTCCGCCATTAGATGGTATGAGCCCCAGCAATGGGGCTTTTTTCTTTTTGGGTACATTTCAATAACGCGCAGGAGGAGGGATTCGAACCCACCAGGGCGCGGAGCGTAAAGAAGACGCGCCAGTGGCGCGTCTTTAGCGCAGCGCGGTCGGCGTAAGCCGATCGGATAAATTTTGAGCGCTGCTCAAAATTTAGACATCCCTCCTATTCAGCCACGCCCCCATCGCGTTCAGCATCAACCCAGACCCCCAAACATGTACGTCACCCTCCAAAACCGACATTTTTCGACATCTTTGGAGGCTGATGTACATGTTTGGTACCTACGCCCCCACCCGGCCCCGACCGTTTACCGAGCAATAGGGTCGCCAGGCCCGCCAACCATGTACTATGTACGGACATTGTCTAAACCCACAATCCAAAGGACCCCATCTTGCCCGTCGTCGCCGCCATAACCATTACCTCACATGCCTCGGATGCCATGGTCGCTATTCCGTTTTGGCTCGAGATGTTCGCCGTTGTCGCTGCATCGATCTCGGGTGTGCTGGTTGCGCGCGAGCACAAACTCGACCTGGTGGGTGCAGTTGCGCTCGCGGTGGTCTGCGGTCTGGGCGGCGGTCTTTTGCGCGATATGACGCTGCAGGTAGGCAACGTCTACATCCTCAACCAGCCGATGGCACTGCCGCTTTCCATCGCCACGGCAGCCATCATCTACATTTTCCCGGCAATCGTCGACAAGCCCGAAAAACTCATTCCCCTGCTCGACATCATCTCGGTCGGCATCTATGCCGCAACCGGCGCGGACAAGGCACTGGTCTACGGCTTTGCGCCGGCGGTGTGTATCATGATGGGCTTTTTTACCGCGGTGGGCGGCGGCATGTTGCGCGACGGCTTTATGGGCGTGGTTCCGGGCATTTTCCAACGTACTAACTTTTATGCCATCGCCGCCATCGCCGGATCGACAAGCTATGTGTGTCTCGTTATGAGCGGCATCATGAGCAATGTCGCCGCGCTGGTCGTATGCGTTGTCGTGACCATGGGTCTGCGCTGGCTCTCGCTGCGCTTTGACATCAAAAGCCCCACCGAAGAAGACATCGCACGCTTCTTGCACCGTAAAAAGTAGACAGCACGGCACGACCCTTCGAAATGCAACCGAGAGGTTCTTTTAGAGCGCCCACGCGTTGGGTACCCTGTTAGGTATATGCCGAACACCTAACAAAAGGATCAACCATGGCTCTCAATCAAACCGCGGCGGCGCCGTCACACAAAATGCGTCGCTGCCTGCTTATGGCATTCGCGCTCATCGCACTGGCGATTACTGCGCTTCCCACGGCGTCGTTCGCCGGCACGGACACCGCAGGCAACGTACTTGCGACCGACAATGACGCCAATTCGTCCGGCGTCGAAGGTGACCTGTACTGGGCAGGTCAGGCCCTCAACTTGGACGATACGTCCATCGACCGCGATATCATCGCCGCGGGCGATACCCTCTCAATTCGCGACTGCACGGTGGGCGGCGCCGTTCGTCTTGCGGCGCGCACGATTGATATCGCCCAGACCACGGTTGATGGCAGCGTGACCGTCGCTGGCCAGCACGTTGTTCTCAACGCCGACAGCACCGCCAACTGTTTTTACGCGATAGGCGAGACGGTTGCCCTGCGCGGCTCTACCAAGTCGGCAGCGCTTGCGGGCAACACGGTGACCATCGATGGCACCGTCGAGGGCGATGTCGAGGTTTGGGCCGACAAGCTCATCCTGGGCAAGAACGCCCACATCACCGGCACCGTGAACGCGCACGTCTCCGAGGACCCCGAGCGTGCCGCGGGAGCCGAGGTCGGCGCGCTCAAGATCGACCGCACCGAGAACGAGGATACTTCCACCGTTAACGATGTCATCGGCGGTATCGTCGCCGCGGCACTCTCGACCTGCTTTGTCGCTCTGCTGCTCGAGCTCGTCTTTCCGCGCGCGACCGCCAGCGCCGCCGGCATGCTCCACCAGCGCCCCATGCCCCTGTGGGTGAGCGGTCTTCTGAGCACGATTGCTATCGTCCCCGCCGTCCTACTGCTGATTATCTCTATCGCTGGTCTGTCGCTTGCCGGAGCCCTCTTGTGCGGCGTTATCGGCATCGCGTTGGTGTCGAGTGCCTTTGCGGGGTGTGCGATCGCCCGCATGGTCGGACACAGCCAGAACCGTTACGCCATGGCGGCCGTAGGTGGCATCGCCGCGGGCGCGCTTACGGCAATCCCCCTCGTAGGTGATTTCATCAGCGGCGTGACCTTCGTCTTTACACTCGGCTACATCATCCAAATCATCTGGCGCAACGCCCACCTCAAACCGCAGCAGCCGGCTAACACGCCAGAACTCCCCACCGCTTAGCCGCCAACCGCCACAAAGGGGCCAGGCACCTTTGTAGCGGTGCAGACCAGCTCAGTCCCTGTGCACAAAAAGGGCGCCGACCATTGCGGTCGACGCCCTTTCTTGTTAGACGCTATAAAGCCCAGCGCTTATTTGTTGACCTGACCGGCGCGGACGGCAGCCTTCTTGCGGTCGGTGGCGTTGAGCAGACGCTTGCGCAGGCGGATGTTCTTGGGAGTGATCTCGACCAGCTCGTCGTCGGCGATATACTCCAGCGCCTCCTCCAGCGAGAAGGTGCGAGGCGGCACCAGCTGGACGGAGATATCGGAGGTCGAGGAACGCTGGTTGCCCAGGTTCTTGGTACGGGCGATGTTGACGACCATGTCGCCAGCCTTGCTGCGCTCGCCCACGATCATGCCCTCATAGCACTCGGTACCCGGCTCAACGAACAGCTGGCCGCGCTCCTGCAGCGTGCCCAGAGCGTAGGCGACGGCCTTCTCGGTGGTCATAGAAATCATGGCGCCGTTCTGACGATTGCCGATCTCGCCGGCATAGGGACCATACTCCAGGAAGGTGTGGTAGAACACGCCCTCGCCGTGGGTGACGTTCATGATGCGGTTCTTAAGACCCATGATGCCGCGCGTCGGGATTTTGAACTCGAGGTGCGTCACGATGCCCGAGGTGTCCATGCTCGTCATGATGCCGCCGGAGGTACCGAAGACCTCAACGACCTTGCCCGAGTACTCGTCCGGGCACTCGACGACGGCCTGCTCGACAGGCTCCATCTTGTTGCCGTCCTCGTCCTTCTTAAACAGAACGCGGGGACGGCCGACCTGGAACTCAAAGCCCTCGCGGCGCATGGACTCCATCAGAACGGACAGGTGCAGAATGCCGCGGCCCGAGACCTCGACGCCGCTCTTGTCCTCGAGCTCCTCGATCTTCATGGTCACGTTGTTCTCGGCCTCGTTGAACAGGCGTTCCTTGAGCTGACGGGCGCCCACGATGTCGCCGTCGCGACCGACGAGCGGAGAGGTCGAAGCCTCAAAGACGATGGACAGGGTCGGCGGGTCGATCTCGATGGGCTCGAGTTCAACGGGGTTCTCGGGGTCGGTGTAGACATCGCCGATATCGGTGCGATCGATGCCCACGACGGCGGCGATGTCACCGGCGCCGACTTCCTGGCACTCGGTGCGGCCCAGGTAGTCGAAGGTAAAGAGCTGCTTGACGGTAGCGGTGGCGCTGGAACCGTCATTCTTGACAACCAGGATCTGGTCGCCCTGGTGGATGGTGCCGGAGTACACGCGGCCGATACCGATGCGGCCGACGAAATTGGAGTGGTCGATGGTCACGCACTGCATGGCCAGCGGGGCGTTCTCGTCAACCTCGGGCGCGGGCATGTCGTCGATAATCATATCGAGCAGCGGGTACATGTCCATGTTGCCGTCGTTGGGGTCAAGACGGGCAAAGCCGTTCATGGCGCTGGCGTAGACCACGTGCTCCATGGCGAACTCAAGCTGGTCGTCGGTGGCGCCCAGGTCGGCCATGAGGTCCAGGCAGTCGTTGTAGGCCTTCTCGGGGTTGGCGCCCGGACGGTCGATCTTGTTGATGACGATCATGATCTTAAGGCCGGTGTCGATAGCGTGACGCAGCACGAAGCGGGTCTGGGGCATGGGGCCCTCAAAGGCGTCGACCAGCAGCAGGGCGCCGTCGGCCATACGCAGCACGCGCTCGACCTCGCCGCCAAAGTCGGCGTGGCCCGGGGTGTCGATGACGTTGATCTTGACGTCCTTGTACTCGATAGAGATGTTCTTGGCGAGAATCGTAATGCCGCGCTCGCGCTCCTGGTCGTTGGAATCCAGGACGCGGTCCTCGACCTGCTGGTTGGCACGGAAGGCGTCCGTGGCACGCAGGAGCTTGTCGACCATCGTCGTCTTGCCGTGGTCGACGTGAGCGATGATGGCGATGTTCCTCAGATTGTCTACGCGCATGTAGTTCCCCTATCTTCTATCTATATACAACCGGCACGCGTATGCGACCCACCCAGCAATGCAACGCTCGGCGGGAATATTGAGCCTTTTACCGAAAACTCGTTTATTTTAGCGATTTTAGATGAGAGGGGTTTCCTCACCTGCAGGTTCAGGGTCGCTCCACATAAAACCATCGCCGGCGCCCATGCCCTCATACAGCACATATGCCGAAAAACCACTCTCGAGCGTGGTTTCGAAGAAGCTCACGAGCAGAGCATCGTGATAGCCGCCGTCAATCTCGACGCAGCCGGTGTAGCCGATGGCATAGCGGGCGATACGGCCCAGGCCCTCGTCCTTAAGACCCATCTTGTGCTCGGAGATAAAGTTGGTGGCCGCCTCGAGGCACGCCTCTTCGCCGTCCTCGTCGAGCGCCGCCAGATATCGGTTGGAAGCAGCGTCCTCAATCGCCACAACTACGCCAGGGTTTTCACCGGCGGCAAGGTCGTCCAAGAACGCGCCGATCAGATCGCACACCATGGCGTCGAGCTCGGCGGAGACGTTACCGGCGTCCTGCATATCCTGTGCCATCTTTAGACCTTCCCATCGAGTCTGGCGTCGTTACAGTTCTTGTGCCTCGGCGGCGATCCTGGCGGCAGCGTCGCGGGCGCGCATCATGTCCGCTGCGCGCTTGTCGAGCACCTTGATCTGACTGGTCAGCATTACCGCATCGATCACACCCCAGATCACAAGGCCCGTAGAGATCGAAAACCCAAGCGCACCAACTGTACCACGAAGGCGCGAGCAGATTGCCGCGACAAGGACGGAGACGACAACCATCTTGATAAACGAGCCACGGCGCTCGCGAAGCGTGCGGGCCTGCGTCACATAGGCAATGCGAGCCGCCTCAGAAGCCTCCGAGCGCATCTGGGCCTCGCGGGCGATCGCAGCCGCCTCAGCCGACATACCGCCGGCCATCAGCGAACGCTCCGCAACCTGGACGCCCCGCATTTAGAAGTCATCGGGGGAGAGCGTATGGACGAACTCGTCGAACTTCTCGAACTCCTGCTCGTCGTCGACTTCCTCGGCGTGGGTAGAAACAGTGCCCAGGCGATTCATGATGTCGTCCTCCACAAACATGGGGGCATTGCTGCGCACGGCAAGGGCAATGGCATCACTGGGGCGGGCGTCGATCTTGCGCTCGCCACCATCGGCCAGTACGACGATCGTCGCGTAGAACACCGGCGGCTCGGCGCGAACGATCTCGATGCGCTCGAGCTTGGCGCCCAGGGCGCCAACAGTATCGAGCAACAGGTCATGGGTAATCGGGCGCTCGGCGCGACCGCTATCGATGCCGCGGCTGATGGCAGCAGCTTCAAACGAACCAGTTTGAATGGAAAGGGAACGCAGTGGCGCGGGCGAGTCCGATTTGCTGCAGCGCTCGCGAAGCACGATAAGCGATGGCACGGGACCGGCGGCCATGACGATGGTCTCTATGTCGACACGAACCATGGAACACCTCCGGTGCGTAGCGGTTAACACGCGGCAAGGTCGCCGCATTGAATAGCTATACTACCCAATCTTTCGCACAGCACACAAAACCAAAATGAGATTTATCGCAGACAAGAAAAAAAGCCCCGAGGCAACGCCCCAGGACTCTTCACAGTTTTGATGGTGGACCTGACAAGATTCGAACTTGTGACCTCCCGGTTATCAGCCGGACGCTCTAACCAACTGAGCTACAGGTCCATCATGGTGGAGGTTAGGGGGATCGAACCCCTGACCTCAGGCTTGCAAAGCCCGCGCTCTCCCAGCTGAGCTAAACCCCCACGGAGACAGTAATAAACACCCCAGCGGCGACTCGGCTCTCGCTGGGGTGTTTATTGCGAAAGAAAGTGGTGGACCTGACAAGATTCGAACTTGTGACCTCCCGGTTATCAGCCGGACGCTCTAACCAACTGAGCTACAGGTCCATCGCGCAAGGGATATATTAGACGAGTCGTTACGCGCGCGTCAACAACTTTTTTGAAAATCTTTGGGAGGGGTGGTCGCTGGGCTGGCGAGATGGTTTTGGTTTGCTGCTCGGACAGTCCTGCGCAAGACGAAGGCCACATTAAGTGGCCTTCTTTGCGTGCGGAACTCGCGACAAACCAAAACCATCTCGCCAGCCCAGCGACCATGGGGTCCCAAGGTTTTCAAAAAAGCGGTCGGCGTGCAGGTGCGCCGACCGCCGATATATGGGGTCTGATGTTTTTGACCGGAGAGGACTACTTACTCGTCGAGGAGATCCTCTGGCATGTCGTTGCCGTCGCCTAGGTCGACTGGAGCCTCTTCGGTGTCGGCTGCGGCCTCGGCGCCCTCGCCTTCGGGTTTTTCCTTGGCTGCCGTCATACGGGCGACAGCGCAGATGCGGTCGTTGTCGTCGACGGTCATCATCTTGACGCCCTGGGTGGCGCGGCCGGTCTGGCTGATCTCGTCGGTCTTGACGCGAATGACCGTCGCGCCCTCCGTCACGATGAACAGCTCGTGCTGCGGGCCCACCGTCTTCATGGCCGCGAGGTTACCCTTACGCTCGGTCATTTGGATGGTGTAGACGCCCTGGCCGCCGCGATTCTGCTCCGGGTAGTCCGCGACCGGCGTGCGCTTGCCGTAGCCGCGCTCGGTGATGACGAACAGATCGCCGTTGCCGTTAGTGACTTCCATGCCCAGAACGCTCACGCCGTCCTTCATACCGATACCGCGAACGCCGCTGGTATCGCGGCCGGTGGCGCGCACCTGCTCCTCGGAGAACATGATCGCCTTGCCCGCGGTGGTGGCCAGGATAATCTTGTCGCCCTCGCGCACGCGGCGCACGTTCAGCAGCGCGTCGTCGTCACGCAGGTTGATAGCAATCAGGCCATCACGGCGGCTACGATCGTAAGCACTCATCACGGTCTTCTTGACCATGCCGTTCTTGGTGGCAAACATCAGGTACTCGTCGGCCGGGAACTCGCGGCAGCTGATGACGCTCGCGATCTTCTCGCCTTCCTCGAAGGGCAGCAGGTTGACGATCGCGGTACCGCGCGCCTGGCGCGTACCAACCGGCAGCTCGTGCACCTTCAGGCGATAGACCTTGCCCTTGCTCGAGAAGAACAGCACGTACTCGTGCGTGGACGCGATGAACATCTCATCGATAACGTCGTCCTCTTTGAGGTTGACGCCCGACACGCCCTTGCCACCGCGCTTCTGGGCACGGTAGGCAGCCACTGGGATACGCTTAACGTAGCCGGTGTGGGTGATGGTCACGACCATATCCTCGTCGGCGATGAGGTCCTCGACATCCAGGTCCTTCTCAACCTGGCTGATTTCGGTACGGCGCTTGTCGCCAAACTTCTTGGAGATCTCGCGCATCTCTTCCTTGATGACGCCCAGAATCTTCTCCTCGTGCGCCAGCAGATCCTCGTAGTAGGCGATGGCGCGGCGCAGGCCGTCCAACTCTTCTTGGATCTTGTCGCGCTCCAGGCCGGTCAGGCGGCGCAGCTTCATCTCGAGGATGGCCGTGGTCTGCTCGGGCGTAAAGCCAAAGCGTTCGATCAGTCGGCTGCTGGCCTCGGAGTCGGTCTGCGAGGAGCGGATGATGCTGATGACCTCGTCGATATGGTCAAGGGCCATCAGGTAGCCCTCGAGGATATGCGCGCGGGCCTGGGCCTTCTTAAGGTCGAAGCGGGTGCGGCGGGTGACGACGTCGACCTGGTGGTCGATGTAGTGCTGCAGCATCTCACGCAGGCTCAGGCATTTGGGAACGCCGTTGACGAGTGCCAGGTTGTTGGCGCCAAAGGTCGTCTGCAGCGAGGTGTACTTATACAGATTGTTGAGCACGACCTGCGGAATGACGCCCTTCTTGAGCTCGATGACCAGACGGATGCCCTTCTGGTTGGACTCATCGCGCATATCCGAGATGCCCTCGATGCGCTTGTCGTTGACGAGCTGGGCGATCTTCTCCTGCAGGGTGCCCTTGTTGACCATGTAGGGAATCTCGGTAAAGACCAGGCGGCTGCGGCCGGTCTTGGTGGACTCCACATGTGCCTTGGCACGCACGGTAATGGAGCCGCGGCCGGTCTCGTAGCTCTGCTTAATGCCGGCGCTGCCCATGATGATGGCGCCGGTGGGGAAGTCCGGACCGGGCATGATCTGCATGAGCTCGTCGACGGTGGCGTCGGGGTTGTCGATCAGGTAGCAGGTGGCCTCGATCGCCTCAGTGAGGTTATGCGGAGCGATGTTGGTGGCCATGCCGACGGCGATGCCTTGGCTGCCGTTGACCAGCAGGTTGGGGAAGCGCGCAGGCAGCGCCACGGGCTCGGCGAGCGATTCGTCGTAGTTGGGCTGCCAGTCGACGGTATCCTTCTGCAAGTCACGCAGCAGTTCCATGGCGGGCTTTGCCAAGCGGCTCTCGGTGTAACGCATGGCTGCCGCGCCGTCGCCGTCGATGTTGCCGAAGTTGCCGTGACCGTCGATGAGCGGCGTGCGCATGGAGAACCACTGCGCCAGGCGGACCATGGCCTCATAGACCGCGGAGTCGCCATGCGGGTGGTACTTACCGATAACTTCGCCGACCGTCCAAGCTGACTTCTTGTGCGGGCGGTTGGGGTAGATGCCGCTCTCGTTCATCGCGTACAGGATGCGGCGGTGCACCGGCTTTAAGCCGTCGCGCACGTCCGGCAGGGCGCGCGCCGTGATGACCGACATCGAATACTCGATGAACGATTGCTTCATCTCGCGACCGAACTCCGAAATCTGGAGCTGGCCGCCGTTGATATCCTCGCCGGCCGAGGCGCCGCGATCGACTTCGCCAAAGCTCTCCTCGAGCTCGGCGTCGTCTTCTTCCTCATCATCATCGGCATCGGGGTTATAGGCGTCCGGATCGCCGTCCTCGCCCTGCTCAGCACGGGCAAGCAGGCGCTTCAGATCATCGGGCATACCGGCATCGCCGGCCTCGTCCATACCCTCGTTATTGTTGATATCGTCTGCCACGTTACCTCCTCTTAAGCGTCAAGGAAACGCGCGTCATGCGCATGTTTTTCAATGTACTCGCGGCGATAGCCGACCTCGGAACCCATCAGCTCGCGCACGGCGCGGTCTGCCACCACGGCGTCCTCGATCGACACGCGCTGCAGGATGCGGGTCTTGGGGTCCATCGTCGTCGAGGCAAGCTGCTTGGGGTCCATCTCGCCCAGGCCCTTGTAGCGCTGGACGGTATAGCCCTTGCGCTTTTTGGTGATCTTGCCGTCCTTGGCCTTGCCGTCCTCGTCGTTATCGTCGGGGTTCAGGCCCAGGCTCTGGATGGTGTCGCGCAGGATCTCGTCTTCGGGCTGGCGGCCGTTGGGATACACGTAGTGGATCTTGTTGCGCACCTTAATGCCAAAGATGGGCGGGCAGGCAACATAGACGTAGCCGGCATCGATCAGCGGACGCATGTACTTGTAGAAGAACGTCAGCAGCAGGATGCGGATATGCGCGCCGTCGACGTCTGCATCGGTCATGATGATGATCTTGTGGTAGCGCGCCTTGGTGATATCGAAATCGCCGCCGTCGCCGGCACTCGTCGTGACGCCGCAACCGATCGCGGTAATCAGCGACTGGATGGTGTCACTCGAGAACGCGCGATGGTCACCAACGCGTTCGACGTTCAAAATCTTGCCGCGCAGGGGCAGAATCGCCTGGATGTCTCGGCGACGGCCGTCCTTGGCCGAACCGCCTGCCGAGTCGCCCTCTACGATGAAGAGCTCGGTCAGCTCGGCATCGCGCACCGAGCAGTCGGCGAGCTTACCGGGCAGGGACGCCGTCTCGAGCAGGCTCTTGCGGCGGGTCGCCTCGCGCGCCTTGCGGGCGGCATTGCGCGCCTTGCAGGCCTGTTGCGCCTTCTTGACGATCTCGCGAGCGGGCTTGGGATGCTCCTCGAGGTAATCGACAAGGCCGTCGGTCACAATCTTGAGCGTGAGCGCGCGCATATAGGAGCTGCCGAGCTTGGCCTTGGTCTGGCCCTCAAACTGCGGATCGGGCAGCTTGACCGAGATAACGGCCGAAAGGCCCTCGCGCACATCGTCGCCGGTCAGATTGGCGTCTTTTTCCTTGAGCAGGTTCTGCTTGCGCGCATAGTCGTTGATCACGCGGGTGAGCGCGGTGCGGAAGCCCTCAAGGTGCATGCCGCCTTCGGGGGTGTAGATGTCGTTGGCAAACGACATGACGTTCTCGCCGTAGCCGCTATTCCACTGCAGGGAAACCTCGACCTCGCCCATCTTGGCCACAGGCGCGTCCGGGTCCGATTTGCCCTCGATGTAGATGGGCTCCTTAAAGGCCTCGGGAACGTCCTTGCCCTCGTTGAGGAACTTGACGAAGTCGATGATGCCGCCCTCGTAGCAAAACTCCTCCACGTGGGGAGTCGCTTCGCGCTCGTCGGTCAGCACGATTTTGAGGTTCTTATTGAGGAACGCCGTCTCCTGCAGACGGTTATGCAGCGTATCGAAATCGTAGATGCAGGTCTCGAAGATCTCGTCGTCGGGCCAGAAGGTGACGGTGGTGCCCGTCGAATCCGAGGTGCCCACGACCTCCATCTTCTTGACGGTCTTGCCGCGCGAGAACTCCATCTCGTAGGTGTTGCCGTCGCGACGAACCTGAACGACCACGCGCTTGGACAGTGCGTTGACGACGGAGATGCCAACGCCGTGCAGGCCGCCCGAGACCTTATAGGCCGAGTTATCGAACTTACCGCCAGCGTGCAAGATCGTCATGACGACCTCGAGCGTCGGGATCTTTTTAACAGGGTGCTCGTCGACGGGGATGCCGCGCCCGTTGTCGACGACCGTGATGGAGTTGTCGGCGTGGACCGTCACCTTGATCTCGGTGCAGAAACCGGCCATGGCCTCGTCGACGGAGTTGTCAACGATCTCCCACACCAGGTGATGCAGACCGCTGGCGCTCGTCGAGCCGATATACATGCCCGGGCGCTTACGAACGGCCTCGAGACCTTCGAGAATCTTAATCTCGCCGCCATCGTAATCGTTTTCGTTTGCCACACGTCCTCCTTCAGTCAAGAAAATGTGTACAGCCTTACTAGTTTATCGTAAAAAAATACCCTCGGGAACGAGGGTATTTGGCTCTACAAGGCCACCAGATGCGATTTAAGGCTCTTTTTTGCTTTGCACGCCCTTGGCCCACTCGGCACTGGCTCTCATGGCATTCTCGAGGGCCTCGCGCAGTTTTTGGTCTTCGATGGGCGCCACTTGGCGCTCAATCTCGGTGCGCTCGGCCTCACTTAGGTCGGCGTGCGGGGCCGGCGGGCGCTCGGTCGTCGCCGGGCGCAGGCGCTGCTTGGCGGCGGGCGGCGTGTGACCGGGCGCGGTGGTTTTGAACACCAGGCCATCCACATGCGCACCGGCGCGCTCCATGCGCGCGCGGATGATCTCGCGCAACAGCGTCATTTCCTGCGTCCACGAGGGCGAGTCGAGATACACCAGCAGCTCATTGGACTCGGGCAGGTAGCGCAGGCCCGTCACATGCCGCCCCTCGCGCGTGCCCGAGCACACCGCGTTCCACGCGCGATAGACCGCGCGCGACTCCTCGGCAGCCTCCATCTGCGCGCGGCGCTCAGGTGTTGCAGCCGCCAGGATGCGCTGGCGCTCTGCGTTCAAAAATCCACTGAAGGCAACCGTTTCGCTCTCGCGCTCGTAATTAGCACGTCTCACCCATGCTCACCACCTTGGCTCGATCAAGCAGGTCATCGGTAAAGTACCCCAAGTTGGTCGTGGTTATGACCGTCTGGATATCATCGCCGATCAGCCGCAGGAAAGCACCGCGACGCTCGCCGTCGAGCTCGCTCATCACGTCGTCCAAAAGCAGCAGCGGGGCGGTGCCCAGGACATCGCGAGCCACGGCCACCTCGGCCACCTTCCAGGACAGTACCAACGTTCGCTGCTGTCCTTGGCTGGCAAATGAACGGGCGGAGCGACCCGCAACGGTAAACTCAATCTCGTCGCGATGCGGTCCCACCAGCGTCACGCCGCGGCGAATTTCCTCGTCGGCGTGCCCATCAAGGGCAGCCAGCATGCGCTCGTACGCCCAGCCCTTCAGCTCTTCGCGATCCTCGACCTGGGGCAAATCCCCCAGCGTGGACGCATAGGACACGTTGGCGGCTTCACCGGACGCCACTTGCCCGTAGGCAGTACGCACATGGCCCGCCAGCCGGTCGAGCAGGGCCAACCGGTGCACGAGCAGAGCCGCGCCCGCGCGGGCAATCGAATCGTTCCACGCGCCGAGCATCTCGCGGCAGCACCAGGCCTCCTTGAGCAAGGCGTTACGCTGGGTCACGCAGCGACCATAGGTGCTCGCAAGATCGGCATAGCGTGCGCTCAGTTGCATGCCAAAGTCGTCGAGGGCGGCGCGGCGCACACTGGCGCCTCGCTTAACCATGTCCAGATGGTCGGGGCAAAACAGCACGCTCGGCAGAACCCCGCGCACACCGGCGGCAGAGCATCTCTTGCCGTTGCGGCTAAACGAGCGTTTACCGTCCTCCGCGCTCAATCCCATATCAAGTACGCGGCCGTCGCCCTCGAGCCTCAGCTCGATCTTGCACGAGCCCACGCCATCATGGACGAGCTCGGCTGCGGTCGGATGCCTAAACGAGGCGCCGCTCGTCAGCAGCTGCAGCGCCTCTATGAGATTGGTCTTTCCCGCCGCGTTGGGTCCCGCAAGTATCGTCACGCCCTCGTCCAGGGCAAGACGATAGCTCTCGAAACTGCGGTAGTGCGCGACGGAAAGATCGCGGGCGAACATGGTCATGGCGCAGCGCTAGATGCGAACCGGCATGACCAGGTACAGGTAGTTGATCTTGTCGTAGGACTTGAAGATGCCCGCCTGCGAGTAGCTCTTGAGCTCCAGCGTGATCTCCTTCTCCTTGGACAGGGCATTGAGGCAGCCGAAGATGTAGTGGTAGTTGAAGGCGATGGTGCCCGACTCGCCCTCGGCCTCGACATCGATCGTCTCCTGCGCAAGGTCCTGGTCATTGGAGATGGAGGACAGGCCCATCTGCCCGTTCTCGACATCGATCTCGAACTTGACGGCGGGGTTGGCGCTCGCGATAACGGCCACGCGCTTGAGGGCGGCGTTAAAGGCGGCGACGTCGATCTTGACGCTCGTCACGCACGAATCGGGGATGAGCTGCTTGTAGTTGGGGTACGCGCCCTCGATGCGGCGCGACACGTAGGTGGTGTTGCCGGCCTCGAAGACGACCTGGGTGTCGGTAGCCCCGATCATGATGGTCGCCTGGCTGGCCATGATGTTCAGTGCGTCGTTAAAGGCGTCAGCCGGAACGTTGAGCTCAAAGGAGCCTTCGAGGGTCGAGGTCTCGACCTGCGTATCGCACACGGCCAAACGGAAGGAATCGGTCGCCACCAGGCGCACGGTGTTGTTCTCGACCTTCATGTGCACGCCACCCAGGATGGGGCGGGCCTTGTCGGTCGAGGTGACGCGCCACACGCGGCCGACCATCTCGGACAAGATATCGGTCGGCAGTTCCACGGCGCTCTCGATGGCATAGGCCGGAAACTCGGGGAAGTCATTAGCATCGAGCGTGTTCAGGCGGAAAGAGCTCTTCTCGCAACCAATCAGCACCTGGCGCTCGGACAGCTCAAAGGTGACCGGGGCATCGGGGAGGGTCTTGGTGATATTGGAGAGCATCTTACAGGGGATAACCATCTCGCCCTCTTCTTCGACATGCGCCGCGATGCGATGACGGATCGAGATGGTGTAGTTAGAGGTCTGGAATTCCAAGATGCCGTCTTGGGCCTTAACGAGCACGCCCGACAGGATGGGGAGGGTGGATGCCGAAGCGACACCCTTCATAACGACGCCGATGGCTTGTGTAAGCGAGCTCTGGCTGACGGTGAACTTCATCTTTTAATACCTTTCTATAGATATAAATATCTTAATAATAGTAATAGCACTGACGAAACTGTTGATTACTCCCAAAGACGCAGGTCAGACCCAAAAAGAGAATCGACAGCAACCTGTGTGCAACGGGGGTGGTTTTCCACGTTCAAAACCTGCGCAAAACTTTTCATCACCGCGGGTTGGGTTTTAGACACCTTATGCCCGTGGTTTCGACAAGTTTTCAACAGGTGTCTCTATTTCCCTACGAGCGCAGTGTAATTTTATCGCGCAGCGACTTGAGGTCTTCGGTGACGGTGCGGTCTTCCTGGATCATCTTCTGGACCTTTTTGTAGCTCGTGCTGACGGTCGAGTGGTTGCGGTTGCCAAATTCGGCGCCCACCGCCGTGGTCGTCATCTCGCACATCTCGATGGCCAGGTAGATAGCGATATGGCGTGCTTTGGCGATATTGGCGTTGCGACGCGGGCCGATGAGCTCCTCGTGCGTCACGCCGTACTGCTCTTCGATGACGGACTGAACCGTCTGGACGTTGATCTTTTTGGCCGATGTGTCGAAGTACTGGCTGGCGATGACGTCGATATCGTCAAAGGTGAGCTCCCCGCCCTCGCGCTCGCGGTCGCCCGCCTCGCCGGCGCAGCGCTCGCAAAAGCTCTCGAGTTCGCGGATGTTGGTGCCCGAGACCTCGGCCATGTGTTTAAAGTGCTCGTCGGTCAGGTGCCCGCCGTCGCCCCCATAGGCCGCCAGCAGCGAGTCGTCGCCTGCCTCGGGAGCGGCGACGATAGTGTTCTCGTAATAGCGCTGCAAGATCTTGTATTTCATCTCGTAGCTGGGCTCTGCGACCAGGCAGAGCATTCCGGCGTTGAAGCGGCTGGTCAGACGCTCGTCCATGCTCAGGTCCTTGGGGGCGCGGTCTGCCGCGATGACGACCTTCTTGTTGTTGCGGATGAACTCGTCCATGAGCTGGAAAAAGTAGTCCACGCTCGCGCGCTTGCCGATGATGTTTTGGATGTCATCGATGATGAGCACGTCCACGCCGTGGTACGCCTGCATGATGGGAGCGTTGCTCTTCTTTTGGCGGTCGAACTCGGTCATCAGGTCGTCCAGATATGCCTGGGAGTTGGCATACTTGACCTTGATCTCGGGCGATTTCTCGGCGAGCTCGTTTTTGATGGCAAGCAGCAGGTGCGTCTTGCCCAGGCCCGATTTGCCGTAGATGAACAGCGATGTGCACGTGCCGCGCTCGTCCGCGAGGGCGGCAAACTTGAGTGCCGAGCGATAGGCATGGCTGTTCTCGGGGCCGTAGACAAAGTTCTCAAAGGTAAATTTTGAGTTCGCGGCGAGCGGGGCTCCATCCGTATTCTGCTCGGCCGGCACGGTCGGTGCTGGCACGGGTGAAGTGGGGGTCGCAGCTTGCGTGGATTTGGTTGGCGCTCCGCCCTTCATCTGGTTCATCATGCGACGAAAATCGTCGGCCGAGAGCGTGTTCTTGATTGCAATGCCAGAATCCGCGCCCGCCGCTGCGTCGTGAGCGATGGGCATGTGCGTGACGGGTGCGCTCGTTGATGCCGCCGCCGCGGTCGGCAACGGTGCCATGGTTTCACGGGAAACATCGCTGGGCCGGTGCTCGACCGTCGACGCGTCGCCTGCGGAGGCCGGCACCGCCGGGGAAGCGGCGGGCGCCGTCGCGGCAGCGGATTCCGTCGCGGCGCCTTGTGGTGCCACGACGTCGAGCGCGATCGGTGCAAAGGCGATTTCTTCCAGATAGGCCTCAATAGTCGGCTGATGCTTTTTGAGCTGCGCGATGGCAAAGCGCGAGGGGGCCTCGATCGTGAGCGTATCTTCGGTCAGGCTTATGGCCCGCGATTGCCCCAGCATGTTGATGAGGCGTGCATCTTGGCCGTCGCGCTGGCAAAAGGCGATGGCATCCCCCAGGATGATGCTTGCTTCCTCGTCCACTGTCTCTCCCGTTCTTTAGCTCTGAGCTCGCACGCGAGCGGCGCCGAGTTCGGTCAGATGGTATTTCTGGCCATGCTTGATGACCAAGCCGGCCTGCGCCAAGTCATTGAGCGTGCGTGACCAAGTGGGGGCCGAGTTTCCAAACGCTCTCGCCAGATCGGTTGCACCGCACGCTTGATTTTGCGCCAGATAGCCCAGCGCGGCGTTGCCGCGATCGCTTACGAACACGTCCGGTTGTGGCTGCGCATGCTGATTTGCTGCATTAGGATACATCATTTGAGCTGCTGGTTGTTGAGAACTCTGCATCGGCGGCATTTGCTGTTGAAAACTTTGAGGCCACTGTTGGTAAGGCTGCGGAGGCATCTGCTGGGCCCAGGGGTTGTACTGCTGCTGCGGCATCTGCTGGTACGGCTGCTGATATCCCTGCTGGTACTGCTGCGGGAACTGCTGGCTATACCCCAGTGGCGGCATCTGCTGATATGGATATCCCTGCTGGTACGGCTGATAGCCCATTTGCTGGCCACCCGGTGCCCCCGTCGCCTGCTGCATTGCTGCTGCATCCTGATCCGCCGGCGGCATGGTCTCTGGCATGTTTGGCGGCATCGACATCGATGTCGCCTGGGGCTCTTGTGTAGGAAGCATTCCGGGCTGCTGCATCTGCCCCACGGGGGGCTGCATCTGCTGCGTTGCCATGGGCTGCTGCGCAAAAGCTCCCGGCAGGGGATATGTGAGCTGCTCCGTCTCGGGCCGCACGGCAGCACCGCGTCCGCCGGCACGCTCGATTTCCTGCACGCGTTTAGGGTTCAGGCTTACCGTAACCACGGTGCCGTTGCCCATGTTGTCCTCGATGGATACGGCACCGCCGGCGTTTTCCAAATACTCTTGCACCATGGGAAACCCTGCTCCGGTTCCACGGATATAGCGCTTCATCTTGCTGTTTGCGCTGGTAACGCCAAAGTCGAAAGCGCGCTCCTTGTCGTCGATGCCGGGTCCTTGATCGGCAAAGCGGATGGTGTCTCCGCCGTCCAGAATCGAGATTATGGGCTCGGCAAAGTGCGCGTGGATAAAGTTTTCGACAATCTCGCGGATGACCATGAGCGAGATATGGCCACCTTGTTCTTTCATGCACTGGTAGACGGTGTTGGTCGTCTCTTCCAAATACGTGCGGACATCTTGCGGATCAATGACGATCACCCGCGGTGTCGACAGCATGTCGTCATAGACGGCGATGCGCGCGGCGTACATGGCTTTTGGCGCCTGCGTGGTCGTCTGCTCGCCTTCCGCACGCTCTTCGCGCACGCCGGTGATGTGCTCGTTGTCGGGTGCCGGGTCTCCGGAATCGACCATGGTGTAAAAGTCGTCAGACATGCCGCTCGCAATCTTTCAAAAGGTTTCGAACAAATAGTAGCTCACCGTGCAACGTTTCTCATCTTTCGACAACTTTTCAAAACTTGTTGAAAACTTTGGAAAACGGGCGAAAAGTTCTCAACATTGCCAACATGACCTGTTGAAAACTCGATGAAATATCGTGAAAGGTTGCCATGAGGCGCAAATTTCGGTTGTGCTTATGGGGGAACCGTGTGAACTGCGCAACCTTTTACCTTTGATTTCTTGACATTTGAACATTGATTTCCCTACAATCTTCAAGCTCACGTGTCTATATCTGCGTCCGCGTCCCCGCGGACACTCGAAATGCAGCAGGAGGAACTTAAGATGAAGCGTACGTATCAGCCTAATAAGCGTAAGCGTGCCAAGACCCATGGCTTCCGTGCCCGTATGGCCACTAAGGGTGGTCGTGCCGTGCTCGCCCGTCGTCGTGCCAAGGGCCGCAAGCGTCTCACTGTCTAGCAGCGATACACACATCTCGCATGAAGACTATTAAGTCTCGGCAAGATTTCGAGCATGTGTTCAGTCAGGGGCGTCGTTTCAATCACCCTCTGATTCGAATGACCATATGTGAATCGGTTGGCGAAGGCGACTCCGGAAGGGTCGCCTTCGTTGGTGCTAAGCGACTCGGTTGTGCCGTCGTGCGCAACCGATCTAAGCGTGTGATGCGCGAGGCCGCCCGCAGCTGCGGATTTCCCGTTGCGGGTTATGACATCATCTTGTTTGCAACTCCCAAGACGAGGGTTTCCTCGCCGCAGGAGATGGACAAGGCGTTGCGTTCGCTTATGAAGCGCGCCGGCGTTGCCGGGGAGGAGCGATGAGCAATCACGTTTTGCGACGTGTTGCCATCGCTCCTATTCGCATATATCAACAGGTTATTTCGCCCTTATTGCCTGACGCCTGCATTTATTACCCAACGTGCTCGCAATACGCCATCCAGGCGATTGAGAAGCACGGTGTTTTGAGAGGCTGCTGGCTTGCCGTGAGGCGCATCGCTCGCTGCAATCCCCTGCACGTCGGCGGTTATGACCCTGTGCCCTAGCGGGCACTCGCTATCGGAGGAAAACTTACATGTGGGATTGGATCGTTAACATCCTTTTCGAGCTGCTCAAGCTCATCCAGACCTTTGCGGTCGACTGGGGCCTGTCCATCATCATTCTGGTGGTCATCATCCGTCTGCTGCTGACGCCGCTTATGCTCAAGTCGACCAAGTCGACGGCTCGCATGCAGGTGCTGCAGCCCAAGATGCTCGAGATCCAGGAGCGCTATGCCGACGATCCCCAGCGTCAGGCCGAGGAGATGCAGAAGTTCTACAGCGAGAACAAGTTCAACCCCATGGCTGGCTGTCTACCGCTGCTGATTCAGATGCCTATCCTGTTCGCCCTGTTTACATTGCTGCGCAACCTGCCGCAGTACTTTAACGACGGCACGTTCTCGTTCTTCAACATCCTGCCCGACCTGACCACCACGCCGAGCGCTTCCTTTGCCGATGGCTTTATGGTTGCACTGCCTGCGCTGGTTTGCCTGATCCTGTTCGCCGTCCTGACCCTGATTCCGCAGCTCTATATGTCGCGCAACCAGACCGGCCAGCAGGCTCAGAGCATGCGTATGATGGCCGTTGTCATGACGGTCATGATGCTTTGGATGGGCTGGAGCCTTCCCGTTGGTGTTCTGCTGTACTACGACGTCTCGTCTGCTTGGCAGGTTATCCAGCAGATTTTTGTGACGCAGAAGGTCATCGACAAGGCGAAGGCCGATGAGGAGGAGCGTCTTAAGAACGCTCCGCTGCAGGTTGAGGTCACTCGTCGAGAGAAGAAGCCGCGTCCGCACAAGAAGAAGTAGTGGGATATCAATCTTATTTAGGTACCTAACTTTTGGAGTACGTTATGTCTGAAGAGATCATCGAGGATATGCTTGAGGAGGTTGCCCCGCAGGTCGCGGGCGATTATCCCGAGATTGCACAGCGCTACAAGGCTGGTGAAGAGCTGACCGATGAGGAGCTCGACACCATTGCCGATGTTGCGATTTCCATCCTGCGTTCCATCCTTTCGCACTTCGATGCCGCCAACTCTCCTATCGATGAGTATGAGGGCGACGAGGGTGAGCTGATTTTGGATGTAACGGCTCCCGACCTTGCTGTTCTCATTGGCCGTCATGGTCGCACCCTTGATGCCCTTCAGGTTATGTTCTCTTTGCTGGTGAGCCGCAAACTTGGCTTTAGGTATCCGGTTGTAGTGGACGTCGAGGGATACAAGAGCCGCCGTCAGGACAAGGTTGCCTCCATGGCTCAGTCTGCTTCCGAGCGTGCCATTCGCACTCATAAGAGTGTTTCGCTTCCGCCCATGAATGCCTACGAGCGCCGACTGGTTCACATCGCACTTCGTGGCAATGATGCCGTCGATACTCATTCTGAGGGTTCAGACCCTGATCGCCATGTGGTGATTGTTGCTCGATAATCTACTCGAGCTTATGCTAAGGGGACGTGGTTTCCACGTCCCCTTTTTTTGTCAAAAGTTCTCGATACACTGATTTTTGTCAGAAAGGAGCTTTCGTTGTTAGTACTTACTGATCAGCAAGCTGACGAGATGTTGAGTCGTCTAGCTTTCTATTGCAAAGAGTATTCCTTGAGCGTAACTGATGTTGAGCTGAGGAAATGTATTCAGCATTTGGATTTGGTTCTAGAAACAAATAAGACAACCAATCTCACCCGTATTCTTAACGTAGAAGATGCTGCAGTACTTCATATCCTCGACTCACTTGTTTTGCTCCCCTATATCAACAAGGCTCCTGAGGGAGCTTTGCTGGATATGGGAACAGGTGCGGGCTTCCCTGGTATTCCATTAACCATAACAACGCATCGTAAAACTACTTATATTGACTCTGTTGGCAAGAAGGTTGATGCGGTAAATTCCTTTGTTCATGCTCTTGGATTGAAACATGCTCATGCGGTTTATGATCGTCTTGAAGAATATGCTCGAAGCCATAAGAAGCAGTTCTCTGTTGTAACCGCCCGCGCACTGGCCCCTCTACCGATTCTTGTTGAGTATGCGGCTCCGTATCTGAAGGATGGAGGGCTATTTGTTATAACCAAGGGCAATCCTTCGGATGAGGAGCTTGCTTCCGGCATGTCAGCAGCTAAGATTTGCGGCTTCACTTTGCTTCTGAATGACGCAATCGATTTGCCTGAGGACTTGGGCCACAGGGAGTTCATTGTTCTTAAGAAGAGTTATCCAGCATCTGTTTCATTGCCTCGTGCAAATGGCATGGCAAAGAAGAATCCGCTTGCCTAGATGTTTCACGTGAAACATAATGGATACTAACAACTTGCAGTGTTTCACGTGAAACATGGCGGTTGATATCGAATCGGAATGTTTCACGTGAAACATCCTCCGTTTGACAGCTTTAAGACACACCAGGAGGGACCGTGGGATTTCGCGACGTTAAGCGTTCTAAGAGCGCAAAAGACACGCGTATCATTGCAATCATCAATCAAAAAGGCGGCGTCGGTAAGTCAACGACAGCTGTAAACCTTGCAGCAGCACTGGGTGAGCAGGGTCGTAAGACACTGATTGTCGATTTTGATCCGCAAGGAAATAGCACCAGTGGATTCGGAATTGAAAAAGAAGACCTTGATCACTGCATCTATGATGCGTTGTTGAATGATGTGCCGGCAGAATCGCTGGTTCTTGATACAAATTGCAAAAAGGTATTCGTAATTCCGGCTACAATTCAGCTTGCAGGCGCCGAAATTGAGCTCGTAAGCGCAATTGCTCGTGAAACCCGCCTCAAAGATTTGCTTGAGCCGATTCAGGACGAGTTCGATTTTATTTTCATTGACTGCCCTCCTTCGCTCGGACTGCTTACTATCAACGCTTTGACCGCAGCAGACAGCGTTTTGATTCCGATCCAGTGCGAGTATTACGCACTCGAGGGCGTTACGAAGCTGCTTGAGTCAATGAAGATGGTCAAATCTCGTCTGAACAAGGGCTTAGACACCTACGGTGTGCTTATGACCATGTATGACTCGCGTACTTCTCTATCGAATCAGGTTGTTGAGGAGGTTCAATCGTACTTTGGTGATAAGGCGTTTAAGACGTTGATACCCCGTACGGTTAAAATCTCCGAAGCTCCGTCTTTTGGAGAACCGGTAATTACCTATGCACCTCAAAATAAGGGTGCAAAAGCATATATGAACCTTGCAAAAGAGGTGATCAAGCGTGCCTAGTGTAAAGAAACGTGGCGGATTGGGACGTGGACTCAATGCTTTGGTCTCAGAGGCCGAGTATGAGACCGGTGGTTCGGCTGCATCGGGTTCAAATGTCGCATCTGAAACAAAACTACCTATTGAGGATATCGTTCCCAACCCTAATCAGCCACGAATTCATTTTAACGAAACTGAACTTCGCGAGTTAAGCGAGTCAATCCAAGAACACGGCGTTTTGCAGCCGCTTTTGGTTCGCAAGCATGGAAACGGCTATGAGATCATTGCTGGTGAGCGTCGTTACCAAGCTTCAAAGCTTGCTGGTCTTGAGGAGCTGCCTGTCATCATTAAAGATGTTAATGATGAAGAGATGCTTGCTCTTGCACTTATCGAAAACCTTCAGCGTTCTGATCTGAATCCTGTCGAAGAGGCTAATGGCTATCGCCAGCTCATAGATGCCAGCGGTATGACCCAGGAGGCATTGTCAAAGGCTGTAAGCAAGTCACGCTCTGCAATTACAAACTCGCTGCGCCTTCTTGATCTCCCCGAAGTAGTTCAGCAGATGATTTTTGAGGGTAAACTTACTGCTGGTCATGCACGTGCGATTCTTGCAGTTCCCTATGAGGATGCTCGAATTCGACTTGCTGAGAAGGTTGTTGCAGAGGGCCTTTCCGTAAGAGCGACAGAAAATCTTGCTCCGTTGTTTTCTGCCGGGGAGACACCTAAGACTCCGAGGCCTGCAACGCCTCAGTCTTTTAAAAAGGCTGCCCGCGTGCTTCGTCAGGTTTTTAATACCAACGTGCGTGTGAAGAGCTCGCGAGGAAAGAATAAGATTGAGATTGAGTTTAAAGACGAGGAAGAGCTCTCTCGTATTCTTGGCGAAATGATTCAGTTTGATCAAGGAGGCCAAGATGAGGAATAGGATTTTAACTGGGATTGCATTGGCGACGACTGTCGCGGTTGGTGTCTTTGCTGGCTATAAGATCGCGACAGACGATGAGCTTCGAGGTCGTTTGCTTCGTAGCGCGCAAGATATTGTCGATACATCCAAGAAGAAAATGGATGTTATGACAGAAGATGTTGCCATGCGCACTGCTCAGGTAACGAAGAATCCCAAGATTAATCAAGGTTGGGTTAGCAACCAATGGGAAAATGTAGGCTATTAGGTACCTAACAATTACTTAGCATATTTTGAGGGGTTCTTGTCTGATTCACGAGGCAAGGACCCCTTATTTTGGCCGTAAAAAATGGGACAGGTAGCAGCTGATTCAAAATTAAGGTCAATAAATGAAACGGCCACGGTTGCATATCCTGCAACCGTGGCCGTTCGATGTTTCACATGAAACGTTTTGGGTTGCGACTCCCCTATGCGTTCTTCTGAACTTTGAAGCGCTGCTTCAGCTGTCCGCAAGCGGCGTCAATATCGTTACCACGGGAGTTACGAATCGTGGTCTCGATGCCACGAGACTCAAGGCGACGCTGAAGATCCTCAACCTTATGAATCGGCGATGGCTTGAGCGGGCTGCCCTCGATGTCGTTAAGCTGAATCAGGTTAACGTGGCACAACGTTCCCTCGCAGAAGTCGCAGAGCGCCTGCATCTCGGGATTCGTATCGTTGACGCCTTCAATCATGGCATACTCATAAGTCGGGCGGCGGCCAGTCTTCTCGGTGTAGAGCTGAAGCGCCTCGTGAAGGCGAAGCAGCGTGTACTTCTTAACACCGGGCATGAGCTTGTTGCGCGTCGACTGGATGGCGGAATGCAGGGAAACGGCAAGCGTGAACTGCTCGGGGATGTCGGCAAATTTGCGAATACCGGGAATAACGCCGCTGGTAGAGACGGTGAGATGACGAGCGCCGATACCGATGCCATCGGGGTCGTTGAGGATTCGCAGCGCCTTGAGAACCTCGTCGTAGTTGGCAAACGGCTCACCCTGGCCCATGAAGACAACGCTCGTGGCGCGCTCGCCAAAGTCGTTGGATACATGAAGTACCTGGTCGACGATCTCTTGAGCGGTCAGAGAGCGCTTGAGACCGTTGAGACCGGTAGCGCAAAAGGCGCAGCCCATGCCGCAGCCTGCCTGGGTGGAAACGCAGACGGAAAGCTTGTTACGACGGGGCATACCGACAGTCTCGACGGAAATGCCGTCGTGGTACTCGAGCAGATACTTGCGCGAGCCATCTTTGGAAACCTGCTTGGTGAGTTCAGTCGGCGTGTCAAAGGCAAAAGCCTCTTTAAGCTGCTCGCGGAAAGCCTTAGGAAGGTTGGTCATATCGTCAAACGAACAAACGTTCTTCTCAAAGACCCATTCGATGAGCTGCTTCGCGCGGAAGGCGGGCTGGCCGAGTTCGGCCACAAGCTCGCGAATATCGTTTTGGCTCAAGTCGCGAATGTCCTGAGATTTAGTCCTGGGATTCATGGAAGCCTTTCGATTTTGGGGAAACGTAGAGGGTATCGCTACAATATGGTATCAGCTGCAGAAATTATAGAGGAGGAGTCTGCCCATGCCGGGAAAAAGCCTAGAGAACATGCACGTAGCGGTCTTGGCGGGCGGTCATTCCGCCGAGCGCGAGATCTCGCTCAATTCGGGAAAGAACGTCGTGGTGGCCTTGAAGGAGGCCGGCTACACTTCGGTGGAGCTGCTCGACACAGCTGCCGATGATTTTATGGTAACCATGGCGACCGGCGGCTTTGACGTGGCGTTTATCGCCATGCACGGTGCCGGCGGCGAGGATGGTGCCATGCAGGGTGCCATGGAGACCCTGGGTATCCCCTACACGGCGTCGGGTGTGCTCGCGAGCGCCTGCGGTGCCGACAAGGAGGTCTCGAAGCTCCTATACGCCAAGGCGGGCATTCCCGTTGCCCCCGGCCTGGCGCTCGAAGTGGGCGATGAAGTCGATATCGATCATATCGTCGAGGTTTGTGGCGAGCGCTGCTTTGTGAAGCCGGCCGTAAACGGTTCCAGCTATGGCATTTCCCTGGTCCATGAGCCCTCCGAGCTTCCCGCGGCAATCGCCAAGGCGTTTGAGTACGGCGACAAAGTGCTGGTCGAGAAGTGTATCGAGGGTACCGAGATCACCGTCGGCGTATACGGCGAGGATGACGTGCGCGCCCTGCCGATCGTTGAGATCCGTAAGCCTGAGGACTGCGAGTTCTACGATCTGGACGTGAAGTATGTCGACCCTACAGACATCCATCGCATTCCGGCACAGATTTCGCCCGAGAACTACGCTCGTGCTCAGGAGCTCGCCTGTGCTGCCCATAAGGCACTCGGCTGCCTGGGTATTTCGCGCAGCGACTTTATCGTGAGCGAGGATGGCCCCGTCATCCTCGAGACCAACACGATTCCCGGCATGACCGATACGTCGCTGTATCCGGATGAGATTCGCCACACCGACGACATGACGTTCCCGCAGGTCTGTGACAGTCTGATTCGTATGGGTCTTCGTCGAGCGGGCGTTGCATGCTAATCGAGGACGCTGTTTCGACGGGAACGCCGCAGTTTGTCATCGACTCCTATGCCACGCTTGCCGAGCGCGCCAAAACCCAATCGTTTGGTCTCATCGAGGAAGATGTTATCGTCCTCGATACCGAGACCACGGGTCTTTCGGTGCAGGACAACGAGCTTATTGAGATATCGGCGGCCCGCCTTTCGGGCCGCGAGGTCGTCGACCGCTTCGATACCTTCGTGCATCCCAAGCAGCTGATTCCCGCCGAGATTACCGAGCTCACGAGCATTACAAACGCCGATGTGGCAGATGCCCCATCGGCCGTCGATGCCGTGGCCGCTCTCGCCGATTTTGTCGGCGGCTGCCCGGTGATCGCACATAACGCCACCTTCGACCGCTCGTTTATCGAGTCGGTCAAGGGCGGTGTCAACGTCAGCGACATCTGGATTGATTCGCTGGCACTGTCGCGCATCGCGCTTCCGCGTCTGGCATCGCATAAGCTGTCTTTCATGGCCGACCTGTTTGGCTGCGACTCGGTGTCGCACCGCGCCAATGCCGATGTCGACGCCCTGTGTGGCGTATGGCGCGTGTTGCTCGTGGCGCTCACCGACTTGCCCCAGGGCTTAATGGCGCGCCTGGCCGACATGCACCCCGACGTACCCTGGTCCTATCGTCCTATCTTCTCGTTCTTGGCGGGGCAGAACCCCGGTTCCATCTTCTCTCTCAGCGCCGCCCGCGCCGACGTACTCAAGGCCGATCGGGCCGATGATCGCGTTGATGCGGACGAGCTACCGGTCCTTAAGATGCCGAGCAGCGAGGAAATCGAGGCGGACTATGCCCCGGGCGGCCTGGTTAATCGCATGTATCCCACGTACGAGCCGCGCGATGAGCAGATCGCGATGGCGCTCGAGGTCCGTGACGCACTCGTTACGGGAACGCATCGCGTGATTGAGGCGGGCACGGGCGTCGGCAAATCGATGGCTTACCTGGTGCCTTTTGCCGAGGCCGCGCGCCGCAACAACATCACGGTTGGTATCGCGACTAAATCGAATAATCTTGCCGACCAGCTCATGTATCATGAGCTGCCCAAACTTGCCGAGCAGCTGGACGGAGGCCTATCGTTTTGCGCCCTCAAGGGCTATGACCACTATCCATGCTTGCGCAAGCTTGAGCGCATGAGCCGCGGCCAAGTCGAAATTACGACTAAGCGCGATCCTGCCGACACGCTTACGGCAGTCGCGGTCATCATGGCGTACGTGTGTCAGTCGGCCGATGGCGACCTCGACTCGCTCGGCATTCGCTGGCGCAGCGTCAACCGTCCCGACTTTACGACGGCGTCGCGCGAGTGTGCCCGTCGTCTATGCCCGTTTTTCCCCGATAAATGCCTGGTCCACGGCGCCCGCCGTCGCGCGGCGCATGCCGATGTGGTGGTCACCAACCATTCCCTGCTGTTCCGCAATGTTGCGGCCGAGGGCAGAATCTTGCCTCCGATTCGCCATTGGGTAATCGACGAGGCCCATTCCATCGAGCGCGAGGCGCGCCGTCAATGGGCGCGCGTGGTGTCGGCGGATGAATCGCGCGTTCTGTTTGAGCGCCTGGGTGGCTCGAGCACCGGCGCGCTGAGCCAGGTTTCCCGCGATTTGGCAACCTCGGAGGGCTCTACGCTCTACTTGGGTCTAACCGCCAAGGCGACGTCGACGGTTGCGCGCGCGAGTATGGCAATCGCCGACGTGTTTGACGGCGTTCGCGAGCTTGGCCGCCGTGCCCGCGGGGGCTATGACAATGCGAACCTATGGATTGGCCCCGAGCTGCGCGAATCTGACGACTGGCATGATTTCTTACAGTCGGCCTACACTGCCATCGACGCATTGGAACAAGCTGACAAGAGCGTCGACGCGCTGGTGCAAGCCGTCGCCGCCGACAAGCCCGAGGTTGTTGTCGACCTGGGTGATATCTCGCGCCGCCTGCATGAGCTGGCCGAGAACCTCAAGCTCATCATTGACGGTACCGACGAACACTACGTGTACTCGTTGCAAGTCAATCGCAGGCTGCGTGCCGGCGGCGAGTCGATGACTGCGGAGCGCATCGATATTGGCGAGGCCTTGGCAACCGAGTGGCTGCCCGAGGTCCACACGGCTATCTTTGCATCGGCGACCATGACGGTTTCCAAGAGCTTTGAGCACTTTAACCACGCCGTCGGCCTCGATCGCATCGGTGCCTCGACATCATCGTCGCTGCACTTGGATTCGAGCTACGACTTCGATTCGAATATGGCTGTAGTCGTTGCGGGCGATATCCCCGATCCGCGCGACCGTGAAGGCTATCTTTCGGCGCTCGAGCGTGTGCTGGTCGACGCTCATCTTGCCATGGGCGGCTCGGTGCTTACGCTGTTCACCAACAGGCGTGACATGGAGGAGCTGTACGCTCGCGTCGAGCCCAAGATGGCTCGTGCGGGTCTGGAACTCAACTGCCAGCAGCGCAACTCGTCTCCTCGTCGTTTGCGCGATCGCTTTATCAACGAACCGACCTCGTCGCTCTTTGCACTTAAGGCCTTTTGGGAAGGGTTTGATGCCAGCGGCGAGACGCTGCGCTGCGTCATCATCCCCAAGCTGCCGTTCTCGAGCCCCACAGACCCGCTCTCATGCGAGCGCAATCTGCGCGAAGACCGCGCTTGGGCGCGCTATTCGCTGCCCGAGGCCGTGCTCGAGGTCAAGCAGGCAGCCGGTCGCCTCATTCGCTCATCGACCGATTGTGGCGTACTCATCTTGGCCGACCCGCGCCTGGTGACGAAGGGCTACGGCAAGAAATTCTTAACGTCGCTGCCCACGAGTTCCTATCAGCGCATCGAGTCGGCACAAATCGGGCACTATCTACAGCTGTGGCGCGCACGCCACGAGCGGTGCCGCTAAAGCGGACAGGCGAGGGATTTTGCCATATCGCACAGACGCTCTGACAGGGTGGGGTCATCCAAGATGCGGATGGCTCCGCCCGCTGCGATTATCTGGCTCAGCAGCCAACGCTCGGAGCCGTAATGCACGGTTACCGTTGCCGTGTCTGCCCCGCTGCGCTCGATTAGGGTGATGCCGGCCCAGTCCAGATGTTCCGCCATATCGAATGGCATCAGGAGCTTTGCGCTGCGCTGCGTCCGGGCAAGGGAATCGTGGAGGGATGCGACGTCCGGTGCGTGAGGCACGACGGAGTCTTCCGTCAAGGCGAGTCCCTCGATTTTATCCATGCGATAGGTGCGCTGCTCATCGACCGCGATGTCCCAGGCAATCAGGTATGTTTGGTCGCCGTTTGCCGTAATGCGCAAGGGGTCGACCAGACGATCGCGTGGCCGTGCATCGTCCATCGAGCGATACGAGATGCGGCAGCGAACGCCGTCCTGAATGGCGCAGCTCAGCTGCTGCCAGTGCGACCCGTGGTTGACGGTGTCAAAGACGCGCTGGTTATAGCCAAGCTCTTCGGGTAGAAGGGCATGTCGAATCCGAGCTGCCGCCTGGGGATCGATCCCCAACGATTCAAGTTCGTGGTTGAGCACAGCGCCCTCGGCGGCACTCAAGCGCAGCGGTAGCACACGCCCGGCGTCACCGGTGAGGACCACACGCTCGCCGCGGCATTCGCAGATGATGCGCGCGCCCGATTCTCGGTTCGCGAGCGTCGAGACGATCTCGAGAATCTCGTCGAGCGATACCCCCGTGATGTCAAAGCGACTGCAAATCTCGGTTCGTGTCATGCCGCTCTCGCCGGCGGCGTAGAGGGCCTCCATGATGTCGATGGCGCGCGAGAGTCTCTGCTCGCTGGTGAGTTTACGCACGGGCATACTCGTGCACCGTCCTTTCAATGAGGTGGTTCCACGCCTGTTTGAGCGATTTGGGGGCCACGGGCCTCATGCCGTCCATGGCGTGGGCCATGCAAAATGAGGCGCCGGCTTCAAGATCGCGCACGTCAACGGTCCAGGTCCATCCCACATCGGTGTGTACGAGCTCACCTCGCCCACGCGTGAGGCCGTTGATCATATCGATCTGCGTCTGAGGGGCGAATGAGAACGTGGCTGCAACGGGCGGTCGGTCGGCAAAATCGAATTCAAAGAACAGGTAGTCGCTGAGGTTGAAGTCCGCGGGGATGACGTAGGCCTTCGAAGGACGCCAAGCGCGAACGATACGGTCGCAGCGGAATGTCCTGATGTCGCCGGTGACGTTGTCGAGGCCGCAGAAGTACGCCACGCCCTCGCGCTCGAACATGCCGTAGACGCAGGCGGTACGTTCTTTCTGCTCACCGCGTCCGTTCTGATATAAAAATCGCAGCGCGCATCGCTCGGCAAAGGCGCTCCATACCGCATCGACGGTGGGAGAGCGGCGGATCGGTGCTTCGTCCACCGTCGTCCTACCGGTGAGGTAGGCAATCTTGGAGCGAATATCGGCAAGCGGTGCGGCAAAAGTGGATGAGCCGGCCGCTAGCGTCTGGTCGATGGCGTTGAGCAGGATATCGGCGTCGTCTGCGGTGATGAGGCCGCCTGCAGCAAACGTGTGCTCGCGGTCGATTGTCCACGAGCTTTCCTCGGTCTCCTGCGCGCCGGTGGGGCGAACCTCCTTGATTAAGATGCCGCGTTCGAGCAGTTTGTCACGATCGCGTCGAAACTTGCGCTTATCCGAGTCGATATTGCCCGAGCCATATCCCAGGTCAGAATCCAAGACGATCTGCTCGGTCGTCAGCGGTTCGGGGGAGCTATTGAGCACAAAGAGAAGATTGAGGATGCGCTGAGCCGTTTTATCGAAACTGGGCTCCGAATTCCCCTTTTTAATTGTCTCGGTCGTGTTGCTTGCCGTCATAGGGTCCTCGCATGAGAAGGTGGTTTGCTGCCATGATTTTAGTCCGATATGGAGATTAGGCTATATCCTTGTCCGCTCGGGGCGTTAAGATGGCCCGAATTCGGTCGTTTGCGCTCGCTCGGGGTATACTTTCGACTATATACGGTTCTAATGTGCATGCATTGGGCCTATTTGTCGGATTATGGATGTGGAGCGCACATGGCGAACACCCAGAACTATATTAACCACCTGCTGCAGAACACCGGCATTACGCCGGCGTGCAGCGAAGAAGAGCGCTTGGCTGCCGAGGATATCGCTCAGATCTTCCGCAACCACGGCTTTGATCCCGAGGTTCAGGAGTTCAATGCCCCGGCGCCCAGTAGGTTGGCATTTGCCGTTACCGGTATTCTTGCGTTTGCCGGTGCCCTGCTGATGGGCATCGGCGGCGGTATCGGCTTGGTCGGCACCTTGCTGGCCATTGTCGGCGCCGTTCTTTACGTGCTCGAGCGCACAGGGCACCCCGTGGTTTCGCGCCTGGGCAAGACAGGCGTGAGCCAAAATGTCATCGCCTATCACAAGGCCTCGGGCTCGCTCGCGTCCCCGCGTAACCGCCCGGTGGTCGTTGTCGCACACTACGACTCTCCCCGTGCTGAGCTGCTCGCCCGCGAGCCCTATGCTTCGTATCGTGCGCTCATCGCCAAGCTGCTGCCTGTTGCCACGGTTGCCCCTGCTGCCGTTGCCATCCTGCGTATCCTGCCGCTCCCCGGCGCGCTCAAGGTTCTGCTGTGGATTGTCGCGATCCTCGCTTCCCTCGTTGCACTTGCCAACGCGGCAAACATCATCTCTAACCGCCACATTCTTCCCTATACGTCCGGCGCGGTGTGCAACAAGTCTTCTGTCGCCGCTATGCTCGGCGTTATGGACAACGTTGCTCCCTTCCAGGGCGAAAACGAGTTTCCCGACGATGTTCCGTTCGATACCTATTTTGGGGAGCAAAAGCGTCGTGCCGAGGAAATGGCGCGTGCAGCGGCGGAGTATGCCGCGGCCCAGCAGCAAAACGACTACGGCAACACCATCGAGTACGAAGAGCCTACCTACGCCGAGGACGAGTTCGGTCAGCCGATTGCTCCCGACACTCAGACCGAGCCCGAACAGGGTGAGGCTTTCGACGAGCAGATCGAGGGCTTTGAGGGTGCGTCTGCCGACGAGACGCTGATTGGCGCCATCGTGCCCGAGGATCAGAATCAGGCTGTCCAGGCTGAAGAGTTCAATGACGAGGTTTCCGCTGCCGAGCCGGTGGAGGAGCCTGTCGCGGCCGAGCCCGAGCCCAAGCTCTATCGCAATGCCGCCGGCAACATCCGCTTTGGTTCGGATGCCATCCGTGCGCTCGGAATGCTTCCCGAGTCCTGCACGCTCGATTACGAGGAGGGCGAGGAGCCGACGTTTGAACCCGAGCCTGCCCCCGTCGTGACTGCACCTGCGCCCGCTGTCACCGTGGATGATGAGTCTGCCGCGGTTGCCACTGCCGTTGCCGAGCCCGAGGCGGTGTCCGCGATCGATCCCGCGGCAGGACTGGACGTTTTGGCTCCCGCCGCGCCGGCGCAAGACGTTGCGGACGAGTCTGACGACGATTACGTTGAACAGCCGAGGCGCGTGTCTTACGAGAGCGATACTGATTTCTCGGCCGAGATTCCCGCGGCAACGCCCCATGCCGACATTGCATCCGCGTTCTCGTCGATTGGCGCCAGCGCTTCCAACTTCTTTAAGGGTGCGCTTGCAAAGGGCAAGAAATTTGTCGACGATTTCGAGGAGAAGCGCGCTGCCGCACGCGAGGCTGCCGAGCAGGAGGCTATCGCTCAGCAGCAGGCAGCCGAGGCGGCACGTGAGCACGCGGCGCAAGAGTTCGAGCAGAACGAGGCTATGCAGTCCGCGCCCGTCGACGCCGCCGAAGCTACAACGTCCTTTGAGTCCCAGCAACCGGCGTCCGCGGATGTTGTTGAGGCGACGACGTCTTTCGAGGCCCAGCAGCATGTCGATAGCACCATGTCGTTTGATGCCGCGCAGTTCGATTCCACGATAACGTTTGAAAAGCAAGGCACCGCGATTGCCGAGCCCCTTCCTGTTTCCGATGAACAGGGCGACGCGGCAGACGATGACGAGCCTATTGATGCTGCCGAAATCCAAGATGCCGCCGAGGACGAGTCCGTCGAGGCCAACTCTGGCGAAGAGCAATACGCGGCAGCCGAGCAAGATGATTCGACCGAGGCCGAGCAGGAGGAAGTGTCTGTGGTTTCCGAGACTCTCGAAACGGATGAGTCGAGGCCTTACTCCACGCAGATTTTCACCATGCCGACCCCGAGTGGTTCCGGTGCCACGGTTGCCAATGTCGCTCCCACCCAGGACGAAACGGTCGATTCCCTTATGGCCCAGATTTCCTCCCAAGCATCGCCGCGTCCGCAGATGAATGTTCCCGATCCGGCGTCGGCACCGTCGCCTGCACCCTCCTCGTCTCCGCTGGCTTCGGTCCCCGATCCGTCGCTGCCGTCTATGAAGCAGGCAAACGTTGCGTCTCGCACGTCGCTGTTCGACCTTCCCGATCCCTCTGCCCAGGTCAACGACCCCTTTGCTACCGCCCAAGGTCCCGAACCCACATCGGCACCCGTTGCGCCTCCCATGCCCGTTGCGTCGGGCGCGCAGCCGATCGAGACCATTTCGGCTCCCGCCCCGGCGGCACCCAAGTCTCGTAAGCGCGGCCTGGGTGGCCTGTTCGGTCGTAAAAAGAAAAACGAGCAGGACAGCATGAGTGACTGGCTGGGCGTCGAAGACGATTACGATGCCAAGAAGTCCGGTCGCGGTATCGGTTCGTGGGATAACTTCGAGGACGATAACGATGGCTGGAAGGGCGGCGCTACGTCTTCCGATGGCGCTTCTTCCGAAGATATGCTCTCGGCTGTCGCCTCTATGGGCGATGATGAGCTGCTCGGTCACGATATCTGGTTTGTGGCAACGGGCGCCTCGGATTGTGATGGCGCCGGCATGAAGGCCTTCTTGGCTTCGCATCGCGATAAGCTCCGCGGCGTATTCTTCATCAATCTTGAATCCGTCGGCGCCGGTAGGCTTTCGGTTGTGACGGTCGAGGGCGAACAACAACTGCTCAAGGGCGATCGCCGCATCATGAACCTGGTCAGCAAGGTCTGCAAGTCGTTCCATGTCGATTGTGGCGCGCTCGAGATGCCCTATGCCAAGACCGATGCCTATGCCGCGCTCGAGGCGAGCCGCCGAGCCCTCACCATCGCCGGCGTGGACGGCACGCGCCTGGCTTGCGCTCGTACCGAGGACGACCTGCCCCACAATGTCAACCCGACGAACATTGCCACGGTATCCGAGGTTGTGACCGAGGTTATCCGCCGTTCGTAGACGGAGCTCTAAGGAGTCAACGTGTTTTCGTATATTAAGCGCCATTGGCCTGTCTACGTGATTTTGACCTTGATTGCCATTGCGTTAGGATTTGGGGCCGCCTACATCGTGGGTGCGAAGGGCTCGACCCCCGCCTCCGCAATCAGCGAAGAGGTGGAGCAAGAACAGAGCACGGGTGCCGATGGGATTCCTGAGTCCGAGCAGGCAATCGTTGATGGTGGATCTTCGTCTGCAGAGTAGATACGGCGATTTACATGATTGAAAGCGGGCGAGCCAGGGGACTGGCTCGCCCGCTTTTTCATCGCGCTAGCGCTTCTTTGGGATCGACCTAAGGCGAGCGAACCATAGGGCTGCGGCACCCGAGGTCAGGAGCGCGGTGATGCAAGCGGCGATGGGAACTGATCCTGTTGCCGGTAGGTCCTGCGGTAGGGTACAGCGTTGAATGACGCTGTCCTCGTCATGTGACTCAAGTTTATCGCCGCCACCGTTGCGGCAAAGATCGACGCGCGCGCTGTTGGTGAGTGCGGTTTGGGGCGTATAAGCCGACGTTGCCTGCATGTGTGCGACTGCGCCCCGAGCGTCTGTGCCAAGGATTGCTTTGGCATCGTCAAGGTCGTCGTGCTCATCTTTGAGATCATCGCGGGTCCAAGAATCCGCATCGCTTCGAGTCGTAAAGTCGGCGGCTACCGCACCGTATTCAATACGAATGCCCGTTACGACGGTATTGGATGCAAGGTCGAGTTCTTTCGCCTCGAGTGTGGTGGATTCCGTGGTCGAGATATCCGCCTTCCAGAGGTGCCAACCGTCGTAATCGACGAGGCGACAGTCCTCACCCAGGCTCTCTTTTACTTCGTCGGACTCAAGCCAAGGATTTTCGTGCCCATCGTCAAGTGTCGCGTTTGCCGGCTCATCGACGTCTGTCGAGTCCAACGGCGTCGTGCGATACCATACGTTGCACAGACCGTTGAGGTCGCCGATGGCGACGGGGGTTTCGATTGAGATGAATCTCGCTGTGCCGTCTTTGGCGCACTCAAGATCATCGGTAATCGTAAACTCATCAACCCAAGTAGCGGAATCGTTTCGAGCATCGATGGTATAGGAGAAAAGCCCATCACTATTGGTTTGCGTCGTGGCGCGGTTTTTACCATCGCCGTTAGTCAACAGGCCCTTTTCGATAGGTTGGACAAGTTCCTGACGCTTGTCGACCTGTCCCTTGATCTCGATGGGCGCATCCTTCATCGCGACGGATTGGACTTCTCCCGTATCCTTTATTTCAAACGTTATTTCCTCGGCAAGGTCATAGGTCCGCGGAGACATCATTTCGCGCAACGAGTAGGTGCCGGGTGCAAGATGTTCGACGCGGTGCGGCTTGTCGGGTGAGGTCCAGGAGTCTATTTCGGTTTTATCGGGACCATATAAGGTGAGTTGTGCGCCTTTCACTTCCTGCTCTCCGCTTGCATCGACCTTGGAGATATCAACCTTGGTGTAATCGTCGGATACGTTAAGCCGTGCTTCTACAACGGGTGTTTTCTGGTCGGCATAAGTAAGGTCGACAATATGGGTTGTCCGATCGAGCAAGAAGCCTGCCGGCGCTTGAGTCTCGACAACCTCGTAGCGTGCGGTGCCAGATCCCAGCGGGAGGTCGTCCGCGCGTGCTTCTCCAGTTTCATCCGTCGTGACGGTCGCGACAGTCTCACCGTCGAGCGCGGCAATGCTACCGTCGGGGCGCACGATATCACCCGAGGCACGGATCTCAAAGATGGCGCCCGCGAGGCTGCTGCCGTCTACGGCATCGGTTTTAACGATCCTGATGTTTCCGGTCGCGGCGTGGTCATAATACGAGGCGATTGCAACGGGCGTTAGGTTCATGTCGGCGGGTATGTTTACCTCGATCTCTTCGTCGACAAGATAGGGCTCTTTGGCCGAGGTTTCGCGTACATAATAGGTGCCCGGCACGAGCGATTCGGGCAGTGTGACGGTCCCGGTCGCGTCAGTCGTAAAGGTGTCCATTACGTTATGTGCTGGATACCAGCAAGTTTGTGAGACAGGTTCATGATTGCTGTCGAGGAGTTGGAAGGTGAATCCGGCTAGTGGAACAGAAGCGCCTGTTTGGGCATCGCGTTTTACAATCTGGAGATGCGTCGACAGAGCGTGGTTGTCCACGATATATTGAAGCTCGGCGCCGTTGGAAATCTGATTGGGCCCGACGGTCCATTCCCCTGCACGTTTAAAACCCTCGGGGACGGTTTCCGGAACCTCGCGAATCGTGTAGCCGGCACGGTCGTATGGGACGGCTCCGTGGACACCGGCGGGTCGCTTGCCTGTGCCGAACCATGCTTCGGGCTGATCTTTGGTGGAGGCAAAGCCATAGATGTTTGTGGTCAGTGTGCCAACAACCTGCTGAGAGCTGTTGCTGACAACCTCAAAGACAACACCTTCCGCCGGCTGCTCCAGGCCGGATTGGTCGCTATTGCCGTAATCCTTGAATTTGGAAATCTCAAGGTCAAACGCAATGGGGATATCGGAAATGCGAGATTCGATCTCGACCACGCCTGAATCGCCGAGCTGGTCGGCTCCAACGGTATAGGTCCAGCTGTCGTTGGATGGCAGGTAGCCCTCGGGGGCTTTTGATTCGTAGATGGTAAAGGTTCCTAAGGGGACATCGGCGAGGGTGGCCTGACCGCTTTCGTCGGTCGTGAGGATTTGCGCCCATCCAGGGGTTGATTGCGACACACACGTGAACTCTGCTCCTGCGAGTGAGGAACCTACCTGGGGGCCGGCATTCGTCGCGGTATCGAGTTTTACGATACGCAGGTTGATGGTGCCGGGCTGTTCATCAATGGCGACCCGCCCGCCGTCATTCCCCGTGGTAAAGGCGATGCGATCGTGGCGGGGGACATAGCCGGCCGGCGCCTTCGTTTCAACTAGGTAGTATGCTGTGTTGGGCAGAAGTGTTGCTTGCGCCCGACCGTTGCTGTCCATCTGGATGGTGCCAACACGTGCGTCGCTGGCGCTCTCAAAAACATCGAATGTTGCCCCGGCAAACTGATAAGTATTGTTTCCGCTGGTAATGGCAGCGTTTGCAGACTGCTTTTGGAAGGAAACAGAGACCGCCGGCAGTACATAGAGCATGTCCTGACGTTTGCTGCCGCCCGATACGGCTCCTAGATAGCGCCGCGCGCGGTGCGGAGCGGCTTTGATGCTTCCTGATTTTGCGCTGTCGTGGAGCCACCGCGCCGCCGCCACGACTTCATTGTCGGCGGTAAAGTGCCCACTCTTGGTTTTGCCCTGAGCGGTCGTGTAAGAGTAGGTACCGTCGACATGGGTAGTGCCGTTGAGCATCCATACGGCAAGCTGGGTTGCGGCGCGGGCACGATCAGGTGAAAGATGGTAACCGCCAAACGACGTGGCGGTAGGATATCCGTGACAAACGATTGCCGCGAACTCGTCGTCGAGCCACACCCAGCCTTGATCAAAGTTGAGCCATGGGCCGCCCGGCTTGGTGGGGCCGGGGCGCTCCTGGTTCATGCAGTAGGCAATCGAGGCGTCTTGAGCTTCATACTTGCCGATGAGGAAGGGCCCACAATCATCGCTAATAGCGCGGAAGCCGAGCTGGTCGTAGCCATCGACGGCAAATGCGGCTCCCGGTGCCAGGCAGCCGAAAAGCAGGAAGAGGAGCAGGAGCAGCGGACCTGTTGCGATTGCGCTGTGGACAGAGTGCGTGGGTGCGTTGGACATGGCTGCTCCTTATCCCTCGTGCGCCGCACGGGGAGGCTGCGACGCGTAGGATGAGGCTACCCCCGAGGTTCATGCGGGTAAGTACCGGAGCCTGACCAAAAGCTTGCCCAATTCCTGACAAATTGAGCTCAAATACAACAATCAAGCAAAAGTGCAGGTAGAAGATAGGGAGAACAGGAAGACAAAGGTCCTCATCTCCACAATTGGCGCGGTTTTCAAACGATTCTCCACAGCTAAAACAAGCATCGACACCCTTGTATCGAACAAGACAACCGCGTTATACTAGCCAACACACAAGCGGGCATCGCCAAGTGGTAAGGCATCAGCTTCCCAAGCTGACACTCGCGGGTTCGAGTCCCGTTGCCCGCTCCAGTTAAAAGCACAAGCACGGCACCATCACGGTGCCGTGCTTTTTTCAATAAAGTGCCGGGACTCGAACCCGCCAGGGTGCGAGCGTTAAATAAACGCGAAGCGTTTATAGCGAGCAGGCAAGGTCGCCGATAGGCGACCGCAGCATGTGCGGATTTGCGAAGCAAATACGCAGACGTCCCGTTGCCCGCTCCATCGAGCATGGGAGGTCTCGGGAACATCGGATTCAACCCGCTTTACCCGTGCATGCGCGCCGACCGTGGCATGCCGCCCGCAGCCGGTGCGAATTTGCTTCGCAAATACGCGGACGCCCTCATGGCCACTCTATGCTACAAAATGTTAGGTTAATGCCCGTTATCGTTACTTGCACCCGCGCACGGTACAATGGTTGGGTTACGACCAACGTGCCAATAACCAAAAAGGAGCCGCTATGATCGATCGCTATACCCGCCCGGAGATGGGACACATCTTCTCCCTCGAGAACAAGTACGCCATTTGGCAGGAGATTGAGGTCCTGGCCTGCGAGGCTCAGGCGGAGCTCGGCAAGATCGGTATTTCCAAAGAAGAGGCCCAGTGGATTCGCGACCACGCCAACTTTGAGAAGGCGAAGGTTGACGAGATCGAGGAGGTCACGCGCCACGATGTCATCGCCTTCCTGACCAACATGAAGGAATATATCGACGCCGATGTTCCCGAGGGCGAGCCCAAGCCTAGCCGCTGGGTTCACTACGGTATGACCAGCTCCGACCTGGGTGATACGGCTCTGTGCTATCAGCTTACTCAGGCGTGTGACCTGATTATCGAGGACGTCAAGAAGCTCGGCGTGATCTGCAAGCGCCGTGCCTTCGAGGAGCGCAATACGCTCTGCGCCGGCCGCACCCATGGCATCCATGCCGAGCCGATGACCTTCGGTATGAAGTTTGGCTCTTGGGCATGGGAGCTCAAGCGCGATCTCGATCGTCTTGAGGACGCTCGCAAGAACGTTGCCTTCGGTGCCATCTCCGGTGCCGTCGGCACCTACAGTTCCATCGAGCCGTTCGTCGAGGAGTACGTTTGCGAGCACCTGGGCCTGGTCCACGATCCGCTGTCCACGCAGGTCATCAGCCGCGATCACCATGCCTACCTTGCCGGCGTGCTTGCCACCACAGCGGCCACCTGCGAGCGCATCGCGACCGAGGTCCGCAATCTGCAGAAGACCGATACGCTCGAGGCCGAGGAGCCCTTCCGCAAGGGCCAAAAGGGCAGCTCCGCCATGCCGCACAAGCGCAACCCCATCACCATGGAGAAGGTCTGCGGCCTGTCGCGCGTCGTGAAGTCCAACGCGCAGGTTGCCTTTGACAACGTTGCCCTGTGGCACGAGCGCGACATTTCGCACTCTTCCGCCGAGCGTGTCGCCCAGGCCGATAGCTTCATCGCGCTCGACCACATGTTCCAATGCCTCATCCGCGTTATCGACGGCCTGCAGCTGTATCCGGCTCGCATGATGGCCAACCTCAACAAGACCCGCGGCCTCATCTTCTCCTCCAAGGTCCTGCTGGCCCTCGTCGATACGGGCATCACCCGCGAGGACGCCTACGTTATCGTGCAGGAAAATGCCATGGCCACCTGGCACGAGGTGCAGGATTGTGTCTCTGGCCCCACCTTTAAGGAGCGTCTCGAGGCCGATCCGCGCTGCACCGTTAGCCAGGAAAAACTCGACGAGATCTTTGATCCGTGGGACTTCCTCACCCGTATCGACACGGTCTTCGACCGCCTGGAGCAGCTGAACTTCGAGTAGGGCTAGCCTAATTCGACCGCTTGCGGATGCATTTCAACCTTTGGCGCCTTGCCCATTTTGGGTGAGGCGCTTTTTTATTGCCGGCTCAGCCCCGGGTATAAAATGAAATCCGACTGCTGTTTCGATGAAGGGAGGCGCGTGCCCGGACGCATCAAGCGAGCCGCCATCGTCTCGTTTACGCTCATACTCCTTGTTGCCGTCTGTGCGGGCGTCCTGACGTATACCGTTCGAAGCAGTTCTTCCTCCCCGAACGAAGCCGACAAAGACCTCCCGGTGCTCAAAATCGGCGTTACGGATAACGACCCCTATGTGTATGTCGATACCACGGGCGATTACGCCGGTATCGATATCGACATCGCCCGCGAGGCCTGCAAGCGTGCGGGGATCAAGCCGCAATTTATCGACATATCTTGGAATGACCGCGATCGCCTACTCAAAAACGGCGATATCGATTGCCTGTGGTGCGACTATTCTCCCTGTTATCGTGAGGATAAGTATTACTGGACTGAGCCGTATTTGACCCTGACGGTTTCGGTCGCCGCCAAGAAAACGAGTGGCATCAAGTCCTTGGCGCATCTCGATGGAAGCAAGACCATTGCGGTGATTGCGGGCTCGGTGAGCGAACGCCGATTGCTCGCAGGGGATCTGGATATCTCGCCGGACGTGCAAATCAAATCGTATGGTTCTGCCGAACTCTGCAAAGCCGCCCTCGCCAAAGGGTATGTCGACTGTTGGATGGCGGACGTTCAGTCGCTTGATCGACTCGTTGCCCAGTATCCTGGCGTTTATCGTGTGTTCGCCGACAACGTTATGACGGTTGACCTGGGCGTCGCGTTTGATGATAGCTATGAGGGGGAGTACGTCAAAAACCTCGATACCGCACTGTCCGACATGGATCGAGACGGCACGATAGAGCACATTGTGGACAATTACAAGGCAGGAGCGACGACAGGCGCGCAAGGAGCGGAATCATGACAAATGACGAGCGCCGCTTTCGCCGAAAGAGTTTAGCCGCAGTGGGCATCGGCATCGTGGCCAGCGTTGCCCTACTGAGTCTGCTCTATATGGTTGGCACGCATCGCTGCCTTGATAAAACGCTTGGGTTCGGCCGGGAAACCATGGTGTTTTTAAAAAATGCCTGCGAAAAATATGACCGATATGAACAGGGAAGAAAAACCGAGGCGACGCACAATTTGGATGCGGCGCTCGAGTCGTTTGCGACGTTCTTGCCGCCTGATCGATTTGAAGTCAACGACGATCTGGTCGAGGAATATGTCCATACCGAGAGCCTTTCGGGAATGTTGGTCATGGACGCCGATGGTCATATGGTCGCCCATTACGATATCGACGGCCGCGATCCACTCATGCTGTGGCGAGAGGAGCTGGCCTGTTCGTCGATCGCATCGATGTATCGAGGTTCCAAAGTTTCCTACTCGACCGCTGTCGAGCGCCGCGGTGTCGACTTTGCCGTGAGTGCCGTTCCGTACGGTGATGGCGTAGCGTTGGGGTATCGATCCCTTGCGGCTGAGCCCGCCGATGACTATTCATACACGATCGCCGACATCCTTGTGAACAACACGTTCCATCAGAGTCCAACAGTGCTTGTGATGCGCGATGCGCAAATTGTTTCCTCAAACGATTCGACCGTCGATATAACCCTTGCCCGGCTTCTCGCCGATAGCGGAATTGACTGGAAAGACGAGGGCATAACACGTATCGAATATCGGGGGACCACCTTATATGCCGTGCGTGCGGCATATAAGGACTATCGCCTGTTTGCGCTATATCCCAAATCTGAGGTCATGTCTGACAGGATTTCATTTATCGCCGCCGGCGTCTTGGTGTGCCTTGCGTTTTGGATCGTGGTACTGTTGGCTCGAAATATCGTTGACCACCGCAATTTGGTCGAAAAGGATAAACAGCTCGGCATTATCAATGCCATAAGCGCCATCTACGATTCGACCTTCCTTTTGCATCTCGACACCCTCGAGATCGAGGGAATCAATATGTCGCCGGCGATAGCGAAGATATTTGCCGAGCACAACGAGGCATATGACTTTATGGACACGGTCTGCCGGGATATCGTGAGCCCCGAAAGCCGCGAAGCGGTTGTGGGACTTGTAGATATAAGTACGCTTCGTGAACGTATGGAGGGCGTACCGTACTTGGCTGCCGAGGTGCGAGATTGTCGAGGTGCTTGGTATTCGCTACAGGTTGTCCCCCAGCATCGCGATGAGCAAGGCCGGCTGGAGTCGGTCGTCGTGGCGACGCACAACATATCGATGGTCAAGCATGCCGAGGAGCTGTCATACCAAGATAAACTGACGGGGCTTCGCAACCGCAACTATCTTGAATCGCGCGGAGATAGCCTGGTAAACGAGGGCTTGCCAGTGAGCGTGATTATGGTGGACTGCAATTATCTCAAGCGGACCAACGACATCTATGGTCACGAGATGGGGGATGAACTGCTGCGACGGACGGCGTCCGTGCTGCGGCGGGTGGCTGGTGCGGATTACCTGCCGATGCGCGTTGGCGGCGACGAGTTTTTGCTGGTTTGCCCCCATACTGACAACGAGTCTGCGCTCGGGCTGGAACAGGATCTTCGTCTCGGTCTTGCCGCGGTAAGCGATGAGGCCTTGACGGTCAGCGCATCGATTGGCGTGGCGACCGTCGAGACGGCTGGAAATACGCTGGCCGATGTATATCGTGACGCCGACCACAATATGTATCGGGAGAAGCGCATGGTTCACGCACAGGGTGCGGACTGCTAATCTTGCCCCCACCAGTCCAAGCATCGTAGGATGTTGAATCGGTGCTTGCGATAATAAGTCGGTCCAGGCGGGGATAATAGACGTCTGAAATTTCTTTCTGAGAGGGGATCTCAATGATTAGTTTTGACTACAAGCCTCAGGGTGTATGCTCTCGCAATATTCACCTCAATCTCTCTGACGATGGCAGCAAGGTGCTGGGCGTCGAGTTTACTGGCGGCTGCGATGGCAACCTCAAGGCCATCTCCAGGCTGGTCGAGGGCGCTCCCGCCGATCGCGTAATCGAGGTTCTCGCCGGTAATACCTGCGGTATGAAAAAGACCTCATGCGCCGATCAGCTTACGCGCGCTATCGAGGCCGCTCGCGCAGAGATCGCCTAATGAGCATCGCTGATCGCTTTAAGAATGGAATAACGCGTCGAGGTTTTGTGCTGGGTGGCGCCGCTACCGGTGCTGCTGCCGTACTGGCCGGTTGCTCGAAAAAAACGGGCACGAGTGATGACGCCGCTGGCGAGCCGCAGGTTATCAAGGACGATTCGAAGATTGTCTCGATCACTGATGAGTTCGAAGCTGTCGATATCGATCTTGAGCCCGCGGCCTCGTGGACGCTGCCGCTGGGCACGCTGCTGTACTACTGCGATGGCGACTACGCTGCCGCGATGATGGCGCCTGCTTCTGCCCTGCATGCCAATACGCTTGGTGTGCTCAATCTGGGCGATGGCTCGCTTACCACACTTATTGAGGATCCCATTGAGGGAACCGGCTATGCGTTTTACGACGTTCGCGCGGGTGATGGCGTGTTCGCGTGGGTCGAGATGAACTTTGCCAATGCGTCTTGGAAACTCTATGCGCAAAACCTTGCAGGCTCCTCCCTTACCGGCAACGCTGTCGAGCTCGACCGCGGTGGCGAGAACTACGATCCGCCGCTCTTCACAGCGTATGGGTCGTCGGTCATCTGGTATAAGATGCCTTCGTCCGGCGGCACCAAGACGAGTAACGATTCGTACTGCTACCGTCAGTCGCCCAGCGAGTCCAAGCCTGAGACTATTTGGAAGTCGACGGGTCGTTTCGCATCCGCCCCGCGTGTGAGCGACGGCATCCTGACCATCTCGCCCCGCGTGCACAATGATGAGGGTGTCTATTACGGTATGACGGCGATCGACCTGACTGACGGCAACAACACGAAGCGAGCTCAGCTGGTGCTTCCTTCGTCGGTTTCGCCTTTCGAGGCCGTGTATATGGGCGACACCTTCGTGTTCTCCATTGAGGCGACGTATAGCGGTGTGGGTAGCCTGGGCAATATGGGCACCTATATCGGTAACGAGGGCGGGCCGTATCTCTTCCTTTCGCGTGAGCCGCTCGCGTGCGCTGCGGGAAGGAAAAACAAATACCTAGTTAAAGTTCAGGCGTCTCATTTTTTGATTGACACTTCGGCTAAGACCTACGGCTCGCTTCTGTCGCCCGACCGAGCTTTGGAGTATGGCGATTATCCTGCTACGGCGGGTAAATCGAACTCGTTCTTAACGTACGCAACGGTGCGTAACAGCCAGGGAATTCCCGAGACGGTTACCGCTCGCTTGTTCTCTCTTTAGTCTCCGAGGGGTTAAAAAGGGCTCGACAGGGGAATAAGCGCGTTGTGACTATGAGTACCGCCCGCCGAGCTATCGCACCCATGCGATACCCGGTGGGCTCAGGTGCGTTAAAATGAGCTTGTTCTTAGCTAATTGAGACAGGGGGGCCGTGTTATGGCTTCAGATGCAAAAAAGATTCTGCTGGTCGAGGATGAGAAGGCAATCCGTGACGCTGTCGCTGCCTATCTCGAGCGCGAGGGCTATTGGGTTGTGGGCGTGGGCGACGGCCAGTCCGCTATCGAGGAGTTCGAGAAGCATCAGTTCGACCTGGTCGTGCTCGACCTCATGCTCCCTAAGATTCCCGGCGAGCGCGTTTGCCGCACCATTCGCGACACCTCGGATGTCCCCATCATTATGCTGACGGCCAAGGGCGAGATCGAGGACCGTATTATCGGCCTCGAGCTCGGTGCCGACGACTACCTGATCAAGCCGTTCTCGCCGCGCGAGCTTGTCGCGCGCGTGCGCGCCTTGTTCCGCCGTGCCCACCAGGCCGATGAGCCGGCCGTCGAGGTGCTCGACTTTGGCGATCTGGTCATTGACATCTCGGGCCACAAGATTTTGGTCGAGGGCAAGGAAGTCGACCTGACGGCTTCCGAGTTCAAGCTGCTCACCACGCTTGCCCGTCACCCCGGCCGCGTCTACAACCGCATGGAGCTGGTCGAGAAGGTGCTCGGCTACGACTTTGAGGGTTACGAGCGCACTATCGACAGCCACGTGAAGAACCTTCGCGCCAAGCTGGGCGACGACCCCAAGAAGCCCAAGTGGCTCTACACCGTCCACGGTGTCGGCTACCGCTTCGAGGCTCCGACCAAGACCGATAAGTCGGACGAGAAATAAAGGAAATCACATATGACACCTGCGCGCTTTGAAATCGGGCAAAAGCATAAGCAGGAGAACGAGGCGGGTTCCAAGGCTAGTTGGAACACGCCTCGTTCCGATTCACGGCCGACGATGAGCTATCCCTCGCGCATGGCCCTGGCTTTTGCCCTGACATCGCTCATGACGGTATTGGTATTGGTGGGCGTAGTCTCCGTTGTATGGGGCACGGTTTTTACGGATTACACGCGCTCCAATATTGTCGAAATCGCCAATTCCGCTGCCGAAAAGTTGGCAACGTCATATGAGGAAAACGGTTCTTGGACCGCGGGGGAGCTGCGTACGGTCGCGACATCGAGCTTGGTGTCCGACGATCTTGGTATGCAGGTCGTCAATAAAAAGGGCGTCATCGTCTACGACGACTCGTGGCCCTCGGCAAGCGCTACTGCCGATGTACGCGAAAATCAGGCGATGACCGACGGTACGAGCGGAAAGAAGGCATCGCACAGTCCAGTCTCGTCTGCTCCCACCGATTCCAATAGTGTTGCCAACGTTGAGATCGTGACGTCCTCCGGCGAGCACGTGGGTCAGGTCAAATTGTGGGCGATTGGCTCCGATGCCCTGCTCACCAGGGCAGACTCAGCATTCAGAGAGAAGACCTTTAACGCCATGGCCCTTGCCGCGGTTGTGGCCGTCTGCATCTCGGTCGTTATCGGAGCGCTCATGTCGCGCATGCTCACCAAGCCGATTCATCGTATTACCAGCACCGCCAAGCAGATTCGCGATGGAGACCTGTCCGCTCGTACGGGCTTGCGCGGCGATGATGAGATCGATCAGCTGGGAGAGACCTTCGACGAGATGGCCACCTCGCTCGAAAAGGATATGAAGCACGAGAAGCGCCTGACCTCTGATGTTGCCCACGAGCTGCGTACGCCGCTCATGGCCATGCTTGCAACGGTCGAGGCCATGCAGGACGGCGTGTATCCCACCGACGACGAGCATCTGGAGACGGTCGCTTCCGAGACGCGTCGTCTGGCCCGTCTGGTTCAGCAGATGCTCGACCTGTCGCGCATGGAAAACAGTACCGCGCCGCTCAACCTGGAGCCGGTGGATATGGTGCCGTTTGTGCGTTCGATTGTGAATGGCCAGGAGCGCCTGTTTGCCGACCGTGACCTGCGTTTGCGCTTTGCAGATGAGACGCAGGGCCACGATGACGTGGTCGAGGCAGATCCCGACATGATCACGCAATGCGTTATCAACCTCATGAGCAACGCCATGCGTTACACCCCCGAGGGGGGTTGGGTCGTGGTTTCGGTGCTCAGCGACCGCAAGCACGTCGATATCGCGGTTTCGGATACGGGCATCGGTATCGCCAAGGATGATTTGTCGCGCATCTTCGGTCGTTTTTGGCGTGCCGACGCCAGTCGCGCCCGCGAGGCGGGTGGTCTGGGCGTGGGCCTCGCCGTGACCAAGCAGATTGTCGAGCGTCATCACGGCTACATATCCGTGGAGTCGGAGCTTGGAAAGGGTACGACTTTTACGATTCATCTGCCTCGTGAGCACACGGCGGACGCGGCATCTACTACAATGGAGCACTAGCTTTTCGCTATTCGGTGAAGGAGGGGTTTTCGTCCCTGCCGCTCCGAGTTTGCGAAAACGTGTGGGAAAGAACCCGCATTACTGTCGTATTTTGGTAAGGAGTGACTCACGTGACAACGATGGAGCGTCGTCCGGATTCCCGTGGCAAGGTTCGTGATATCTATGATGCCGGTGAAAACCTGCTGATGGTCGCCACCGACCGCATTTCTGCGTTCGACTTCATTCTCCCCGACGAGATTCCGTTTAAGGGAGAGGTGCTCAACCGCATCTCGGCATTCTGGTTCGATAAGTTTGCCGACATTGTTCCCAACCATCTCGTCTCCATCGATCCGGCGGATTTCCCCGAGGAGTTTGCCGAGTATCGTGACTACCTCGCAGGCCGCGCCATGCTGGTCAAGAAGGCCCAGACGATTCCTATCGAGTGCATCGTCCGCGGCTATCTGACCGGTTCGGGCAAGAAGACCTATGACGAGAACGGCACCGTGTGCGGCATCCAGCTGCCCGAGGGTCTGACCGAGGCCTCCAAGCTTCCCGAGCCGCTGTTCACGCCGTCCACGAAGGCCGAGATCGGCGACCACGACGAGAACATTTCGTTCGAGCGTTGCTGCGAGATCGTGGGTGAGGATATCGCCGCGCAGATTCGCGACCTGTCCCTCAAGATTTACAAGGCTGCCGCCGAGTATGCAGCGACCCGTGGCATCATCATTGCCGACACCAAGTTCGAGTTCGGTGTCATTGATGGCAAGGTTACGCTGATCGACGAGTGCCTAACGCCCGACTCCAGCCGTTTCTGGCCCGCCGCCAGCTACGAGGAGGGCAAGATTCAGCCCAGCTACGACAAACAATTCGTCCGCAATTGGCTCAAAGCCAACTGGGATATGACGGGGGAGACCCCGCACCTGCCCGCCGAGGTCATCGATGGCACGTCCGAGCGCTATCGCGAGGCCTTCCAGATCATCACGGGCTCCCAGTTCACAAGCATGAAGGAGAACGCATAAGTGAGTACCCGTAGCGCCACGAACAAGCGCACGCAATCCCACGAAGTTACCGGGGTTGCGCGCAAGTCCGCCGCATCTGCTAAGCCCGCCCGCCAGGCAGCGAGCTCCGTTCGCGTCGTGCCGGCATCATCCAAGGCACGCCGCAAGGAGCTCGAGAAGGGCGAAAACCTGGAAGGTCTTTCCAAGGAGGAAAAGCGCGCCCGCAAGGCCAAACAGCGTGCCCGCGAGGATCGCATCTACACGGTGTCGAATATCCTCCTCAAGCAGGATGAGGACTACACCAAGCGCCGTCGTATCTGGTGGGCCGTGCTCGCCATCGGCATGGTACTCGTCGTGGCAATTTGGGCTTCGCTCTACTTCGCTCCCGGCGGCACGGTGTCCAGCCCCGTCCAGATGGTCGGCATCGTTTTGTCCTATGTCATCATCCTGGGTGACTTTATCTACGACTTCGTTCGTATCCGTCCCCTGCGCAACATGTACCGCACGCAGGCCGAGGGCATGTCCGAGAACAAGCTCAACGCTCTTATTGAGCGCGCGGCTGCCGAGGAGGGCAAGAAGGACTCCAAGAAGAAGTAGCGTTTGTATTCATACATATCGCTAAGATATAAGGCGCGTCGTTTTAGCGGCGCGCCTTTTTACTGTTCTATAGATAGATGGAGTGGCACATGATTCGAGCTGCCCTGACGGTCGAAGAAGCTCTGGAGGGCATGAAGGCCCTGGAGCCCAAGATTAAAAACTATGCGCGCCTGGTTGTCCGCAAGGGCGTAAACGTCAAGCCCGGCCAGGAGGTTGTCGTTCAGTCTCCGGTCGAGTGCGCGCCCTTTGCCCGCGTGGTGGTCGCGGAGGCTTATGCCGCCGGCGCTGGTCACGTGACGGTCATTTGGGCCGATGATGCCGTGACGAGGCTCACGTACGAGCATGTCGATAAAAGCTATTTTGAGCAGACGCCCGAGTGGAAGCGCCTGCAGCTGGATTCCCTGGCCCAGGACGGCGCCTGCTTTATCTTTATCGAGGGTGCGGACCCTGCCGCCCTTAAGGGCATCGATCCCGCCAAGCCTGCTGCAGCTTCTAAGGCAAGGAATACGCAGTGCAAGGTCTTCCGCCGTGGACTGGACTACAACATCAACCCGTGGTGCATCGCTGGCGCTCCGGTCGTGGCATGGGCGCGCGAGGTGTTCCCGGGAGACGCCGACGAGGTTGCAATCTATAAGCTGTGGAATGCGATTCTGCACACCGCTCGTGCCGATGGCCAGGACCCGGAGAGCGACTGGGAGCTTCATGACGCGGCATTCGAAAAGAACCTGCGTTTCCTGAACGACAATCGTTTTGACCGCCTACATTACACCGCGGCAAATGGAACCGATCTGACGATTGGCATGACGAAGGGTCACGAGTGGGCCGGCGGCAAGGGTAAGACGCCCGATGGACACCCCTTCTTCCCCAACATCCCCACCGAGGAGGTCTTCACCTCGCCTGATCGTATGCGTGCCGACGGTATCGTGTATTCGGCTATGCCGCTCATTCACCACGGTAACAAGGTTGACGATTTTTGGATTAAGTTCCAGGCCGGCCGCGTAGTGGACTACGATGCCCGTGTGGGCAAGGCGACGCTTGCGAGCATTATTGACACCGATGAAGGTGCCGCTCATCTGGGCGAGGTCGCGCTCATTTCCAAGAACACTCCGATCCGCGAAAGCGGCGTTCTGTTCTATGACACGCTCTATGACGAGAACGCTAGCTGCCATCTCGCGCTAGGTGTCGGTTTCCCCGAATGCATCGAGGGTGGGTACGACATGTCCAAGGAAGAGCTCCTGGAGCATGGCGTTAACGTCTCGAGCGCGCACGTCGATTTTATGATCGGCACGGACGACATCGATATTAAGGGCATTACGCCTGATGGACGTGAAGTTGTGATTTTCCAGAACGGCCAATGGAGTTGGGAATAGTCCCAGACCGTGGTACAATGCCACCCGCGGGCCGTTAGCTCAGCTGGCAGAGCAGGGGACTTTTAATCCCAAGGTCCAGGGTTCGAACCCCTGACGGCCCACCATAGAATAGAAAGCGATCGACTCCGGTTGGTCGCTTTTTTTGTTGCCGGTGCACGGGTTCGAACCCGTCGGGGCGCGGAGCTGAGTAAACGCGTGAGCGTTTGCCAGCGCAGCGCGCAAGGCGCGAAAGCAACGCAGCGGCCGCCTGCGAAGCAGGCTGAACCCCTGACGGCCCACCCAAAGAAAGGAAAACGAAATGAAAACAGATAGATACGGAATTAGCGGCAGCACATTAAAGATAATAGCGGCCATTTCGATGGTTCTCGATCATGTAAGCAGGATCGTCCTGACCAATGGAGTCATGACTCACGCATCGTACAATCAGATATCAGACGAGCAGTGGGCGATTCTAAGCGAGGCTTCGGATGTGCTTCATGTTCTTGGCAGAATTGCATTTCCCTTATTTTGCTTTTTGATAGTTGAGGGATTTTTGCATACTCATGACATAAAGAAGTACCTGCGAAATATGCTTGTCTTCGCAATCATTGCGGAGCCCATATACGATTTCGTTCAAACCGGGCAACTCTTTGACCTTCGGCAACAAAATGTTATGTGCGAGCTCCTGCTTTCCTTGGTCTTTTTGATTATTCTGGAAAAGATACAAAGTCTTTCAAAATGGAAGAGGCACATCGCAGAAATTGCTCTGATTGTTTTGACAGCACTGGCAGCTGAATACACTAAACTAGATGGCGGCGTGTATGGCATTCTGCTTGTGGCTGCATTCTATTTATTCCACGACAGCAAGGCCAAGATGTTCTTTGCTGCAGTATGCGCAGTGCTCCTTTCGTCATGCCATATAGTTGGCGGCGGATTTGAGTTTGCTACAGCTAATGTATTTAATCCTGATGTTGCTGCCGCGGTCGTTTCGTTGCTGCTTATCAATCTTTATAATGGCAAGCGAGGGCTGAAGCTGAAATACTTCTTCTACATTTTCTATCCGGCACATCTTGCTCTGCTTTATGGTGTCTCACTTATTGTTTTGAACTGTCTTTAATAACTCTCAAACAAGTCTCTGAAAGCAGAAACAAACTGACCCTAAGACTGCTTGTGAATTTCCGGAAGACCTGAGAGATGTGAGGATAGACAACGAGGGCTGCAGAAAGATGCTTCTCAGTTCTCTGGCGGATCGCACGTATCTGTATGAGGATCACTTCCGCACACTCATTAATAACAGTGATAAACACGGCAGATCCTCAAAACATGAGGCTGCGAAGGTCGAACGATGCTTCGAAAGCATGAATGGCACCGAGAAAACGAGTTCGGAAGCATCTTCTGGATGCTCCACCATAGAATAGAAAGCGATCGACTCCGGTTGGTCGCTTTTTTGTTGCCGCGGCACGGGTTCGAACCCGAACTTCTCTATATATAAGAACGCTTGGCGAACAAAATCTGCCTTTTACCGACGGGAAACAAATAGCTGATGCTTTTGGAGTAAAGTGGCGCTCCAGAGATGACCGATGCCTTAACACCTTTAAACCAGCTGGTCATCGCCAATATCAGAAGCTGCTGCTTCGAATACGGCCTCAGTGAAGCAACTGAGGGTTCTATTCATTTGTGAACAAAATATGGAGTGCCAGATTCCCGCCCCCGGGGGCCCTCCGGTCTGGCAATATATCTCCTTGCCGCGCGGCCCGGTGGAACCGGGAACC
>CAVFEY010000001.1:54659-150365 GCA_963621725.1 Firmicutes bacterium AF25-13AC | reverse complement strand
GCGGGGGTTCTTTCATGTCCGAGGACGCGCTGGGAAGTTACCCCATGCGGCCAGCTGCGGGGTCTTTGCTGCGCTCGAGCAAGCAATCCAACATATAAATCTGAATTTGGATTTGGATGGGAGGGGCTTGTTGCTGTTGGGGGGCATTGAAGCGTGAGTGGCACTTTGGGATGCGTGGCGCTCTGGGTTGGGGCTATGCTTTGGGATGAGCTTCTTACTTAGCTGAAGAGGGGCTTTATGGCCGAGAGGTAGTCTTTGGCTACGTCGGCTTTGTCTGCTTGGAAGTTATGCCAGGCCCACCATTGGACCATTCCTACGAAGCTTGAGGCTATGTGGTGTAGTAAGAAGCTTCGGTCCATGGTGCCGGCGGGGCCTGTGGGGTTGGCGGGGACGGTTTCGGCTGCGCGCGACATGATGGTCTTGCGGAGACAGTCGGCGAAGACGCGTGAGCCGGCGCCGGCTACGAGGGCTCGGACGCCCTGGCGACGCTCCCAGAGATTGCTGAGAATATGCTCGATCTGCACGAGTGGGTCGTCGAGCGGTGTGCCATCGTCATCGAGGGCGTGGGTGCAGATATCGCTCACGAGCTCGGACAGTAGGTCGTCTTTGCTCTTAAAGAGGCCGTAGAATGTCGCGCGGCCTACGTGAGCGCGCACGATGATGTCGCCGACGGTAATCTTGCCGTAGTCCTCTTCGCGTAGCAGCTCGGAGAACGCCGCGACGATGGCAGCGCGGCTTTTTTCTTTGCGGGCATCCATGGCTATGCATCCACGTGAACGAGCAGACAACGGAGCGTGCCGGAGCAACCCTCGTAGGGGCGCTTGCCGGCGCCGTAGCCGACGCCTTCGATGCGGTAGCGTGCCGGCAGGTGCTCGGACGTGCGCAGCGCGGTGACGATGGCGGCGCCCGTGGGCGTCACGAGCTCGCCGGCGACAGGTGCAGGCGTGAGGGCGATATTGCCTGTCTGGCACAGGTTGACAACAGCGGGGACGGGAATGGGCATGAAGCCGTGGGCGCAGCGAATGGTGCCGTGGCCCTCGGAAAGCGACTCGACCACGATGTCCTCGATGCCCAGATCATCGAGGCAGATGGCAACCGAGCAGATGTCAACGATGGAATCGACGGCGCCCACCTCGTGGAACATGACGGTTTCGGGCGTTTTGCCGTGGGCCTTGGCCTCGGCGGCGGCAAGTGCGGTAAAGATGGCGAGCGCACGACGCTTGGCGCCATCGCTTAGCTGTGAGCCGTCGATGATGGCGGTGACGTCCGCCAAAGAACGGTGGTGATGGTGGTGGGCGTGATGATGGCCCTCGTGGCCATGGCCGTGGGCCTCATGGTCATGCTCGTGTGTGTGTTCGTGTTCGTGCTCGTGCTCGTCGTGGTCATGATGGTGGTGCTCATGTTCGTGCGTGTGCTCGGCAGTTGCTTCGTTGCCGTAGAGCCAGGCCATATCGTGATCGTGGTTCTCGAGCTCCTCTGCAAGCTGGACGTCGAAATCGCAGGCGTCGATGCCATGCTTGTTTGCACGCGTGACGGCGATCGTAAAGCCGTCGACCGGCAGTGTGGCGAGCTGTTCGCGCAGGTGCTCCTCGCTGGCGCCCAGGTCGAGCAGGGCCGCGACGGTCATGTCGCCGCTGATGCCCGAGGTGCCGTCGATGATAAGCGTGTGCTGATGGTTGGACATGGAATGCTCCTTAACGGGCGCGGGGTGTGCCGGCGCTCAGATGATTGATAAGACTTGCCTGGTAGGCGGCACCAAAGCCGTTGTCGATATTGACGACCGAAACGCCGCTGGCACAGGAGCTGAGCATGGCGAGCAGCGCGGCTACGCCACCAAAACTCGCGCCATAGCCCACGCTGGTGGGAACGGCGATGACCGGACAGCTCACCAGGCCGCCGATAACGCTCGCCAACGCGCCCTCCATGCCGGCGATGGCAATGACCACCTGTGCCTGGGCAAGTTCCTCGGCATGCGCGAGCAGGCGGTGCAGGCCGGCGACACCTACGTCGTAGAGGCGGTCGACCTCGTTGCCATAGAACTCGGCCGTCAACGCGGCTTCCTCGGCGACGGGCAAGTCGCTCGTGCCGGCGCAGGCGACGACGATGCGTCCGTTGCCAGTAGGGGAGGGCTTGCCGCCCACGAGGGCGAGCTGCGCGTCCGGGACATATCCCAGGTCGATGTCGTTGTCGAGGAGCTCCGAGGTACGGGCTGCCTTTTCGGCGTCCAGGCGCGTGACCAGGATGCGCTCCTGGCCGGCATCGCGCAGCGCCTCGATAATGGCGGCAATCTGCTCGGCGGTTTTACCGGCACCGTAGACAACCTCGCCGGCTCCCTGGCGTACCCCGCGTGAAAGATCGAGCTGCGCAAAACCCAGATCGGCGGTTGGCGCCGTCTGGATGCGCGTGAGGGCGACTGCCGGAGTGACTGCTCCGCAGGCAACATCGCTCAGCAATTGCTCAAGATCTTGCTTATCCATATATGTTCCCTTCGACGGCGCAAAGTCTAGCACTCAAAGGGTATGTTTCCGAACACTAAGACAAAATTGTTCGGAAACTATAGGACGGACTGATTCAATTGTTAGACGGATCGGCTAGTCACGCAGGATGATGTCCATGGCGAGCATCAGGTTGCGCTCGTCGATGGCAAACGGGGCGGCTTCGCGCGTTTTGGGCTTGGCGCAAAACGCGATGCCAGTGCCCGCGGCCTGAATCATGGGGATATCGTTGGCGCCGTCGCCGATTGCCACGGTGTGTGCCATATCGACGCCGCACTCAACCGCCCAATCCAGCAGCCGGATGAGCTTGGATTCCTTGGTCACGATGTCTGCCGCCAGCTTGCCGGTGAGCTTGCCGTCCATGACTTCCAGGCGGTTAGCGAGGCAAAAGTCGATGCCCGCGGCGGCCACGATCTTGTCAGCGACCTCGTGAAAGCCGCCGCTTACCACGCCGACCTTCCAGCCCTTGCTGTGCGCCGAGCGCACAAGCTCCAGCGCGCCGGGGGTAAACGTCACGCGCTCAAAGGTGCGCTCGAACACGCTCTCGTCCAAGCCGGCAAGCAGCCCCACGCGTTCCTCGAGCGCCTGCTTAAAGTCGAGCTCGCCGCGCATGGCGCGCTCGGTGATCTTCGCCACTTGCTCGCCTACGCCGGCCTCCTCGCCCAACAGGTCGATGACCTCCTGGTTGATGAGCGTGGAGTCGATATCCATAACGATGAGGCGTGCAGTCATGGCGGGCCTTTCCGAGTGCTGTTTTATTGGGGCATATTGTCGCACGTGACGAGCGCGGGCGGGTGCCGCGGTGCGTCAATTGTTTCGTCTCCGTCAAGTCTTTGGGCAGGAGCTACTTTTCCGCGGCACATCGACACAGGTGCGATAAGATAGAACGCCATGTCTGGCTGCGCGGTTTACGCAGGCTGGGCAAATCTGTACGACGCCGCCCGGAACGACACGGGGCGGCACAGATCCATAAAGGAGGATCACTGGTATGAGCCAGACCCGTCCCATCGACGAGCATTCCATGCACACCCGTACCTGCGGCGAGCTTCGCCGCGAGAACGTGGGCGAAGAGGTCACCCTCACCGGTTGGGTGAGCCGTCGCCGCGACCACGGCGGCCTTATCTTCTGCGATCTTCGCGACCGCGAGGGCATCACGCAGCTCACCTTCGACCCCGAGCACTCCGACGGCGACGCCTTTAAGATCGCCGAGACCATGCGTCCCGAGTGGCCCATCAAGATCCACGGCGTCGTGCGCTCCCGTGGCGAGGAGACCACCAACACCAAGCTCGCGACCGGCGAGATCGAGGTCCTGACCGACCACGCCGAGGTTCTCAACACGTCCGTCACCCCGCCGTTCCAGATCGAGGACGGCATCGAGACCAGCGAGGACACCCGCCTGCGCTATCGCTATCTGGACCTCCGCCGTCCCGAGATGATGGCCAACCTCAAGCTGCGCTCCGACTTTACCTTTGCCATTCGCGAGGCACTGCACAACCGTGAGTTCATGGAGGTCGAGACGCCCTCCCTGTTCAAGTCCACGCCCGAGGGCGCCCGCGACTTCATCGTTCCCAGCCGTATTCAGCCGGGCAACTTCTACGCCCTGCCGCAGTCCCCGCAGCTTCTGAAGCAGCTGCTCATGGTTGGTGGCGTTGAGCGCTACTACCAGGTTGCCAAGTGCTTCCGCGACGAGGACCTGCGTGCCGACCGTCAGCCCGAGTTCACCCAGGTCGATATCGAGATGTCCTTCGTGGACCAGAACGATGTCATGAGCGCGCTCGAAGAGGTTCTTGCCGATGCCTTCGGCCGCATGGGTGTCGAGATGCCCACGCCGCTGCGTCGTATGAACTACTGGGATGCCATGGACACCTATGGCTCCGACAAGCCCGATACCCGCTATGGCATGCACCTGGTCGACCTGACCGACATCTTCGCCCACTCCAAGTTCAAGGTCTTTGCGACTGCCGCAAACGAGGAGGGCTCCGTCGTCAAGGCCATCAACGCCAAGGGCGCCGGTGCCTGGGCACGTGCCAAGATCGATAAGCTCGCCGGCGTGGCCTCCACGTTTGGCGCCAAGGGCCTGGCATGGATCGCCTTCCGCGAGGACGGCTCCATCAACAGCCCCATCGTCAAGTTCTTCTCGGACGAGGAGATGGCCGCTCTGCGCGAGCGCATGGACGTCGAGCCCGGCGACCTTGTGATGTTCGCCGCCGGCCCGCGCCTGCTCTCCGACGAGATCCTGGGCGGCATGCGTTCGCACATGGCCAACGCACTCGAGATCAAGCGCGAGGGCCACGACTTCCTGTGGGTCGTCAATTTCCCGCTGTTCCATTGGGACGAGGACCGCAAGGCCTATGCTGCCGAGCATCAGCCCTTTACCCTGCCGACCGAGACCGACATCGCCAAGATCGAGGCCGATCCGCTGGCGGCCGGTTCGTGCACCTACGACTTTGTCATGGACGGCTTTGAGGCCGGCGGTGGCGGTATGCGTATCCACAACGCCGAGATGCAGATGTCCATGCTCAAGCTCCTGGGCTTTACCGAGGAGCGCGCCGAGTCTCAGTTTGGCTTCCTCATGGAGGCCCTCAAGTTTGGTGCGCCCCCGATGGGCGGTTTCGCTCTGGGTCTGGACCGCGTATGCATGCTGCTTACCGGTTCCGACTCCATCCGCGACGTCATGGCATTCCCCAAGACGGCCAGCGGCTCCGACCTTATGTCGGGCGCCCCGAGTGCCGTTAGTGGCGCCCAGCTCAAGGACGTCAGCCTGCGCCTGATGTAGGCGAGCGGCTACATATTGCCCGCAACGAGGGAAGGACGCGTGCCTTCCCTCGTTTTTTATGCGTGGGTGTTGCGAGGGCATAGGTTGACCGGGCGTCGCGGAAACTGCGTCCCAGAATTTGCGTCCAGAACGGGTCGCAGTTTCCCAAACAGGCCCCTTTGGGAAACTGCGTCCCAGAATCCAGCCAAATAATGGGGCACAGTTTCCGGTTGAGCTGTCTAACGGAAACTGTGCCCCAGAATGAGCGCTCAAAACGGGGCAGGCTTTCCGCAACAACTGTCTGGCAGAAAGCCTGCCCCAGTTTCTTATAGCGAGTCTCTCTGGATCAGCTGCATGTGCATCACGGAGGTGGTGGGCTCGGCACCCTTGATCATGTCGAGCGCAATGTTGGCGGCCATGTGTCCTTCTTCGCGCAGGGGCTGGCGGACGGTCGTGAGCGCGGGGACGCAGCGCGCCGCAATCTCGTGATCGTCGAAGCCGACGACAGAAACGTCCGCAGGAACGGATAGGCCTGCCTCGTTGAGCGCGGTGATGACGCCAGCCGCGATACGGTCCGATCCGCAGAGCACGCCATCGAAAGCAATCTCGCGCGCGAGGATCTGGTGCATGGCCTGATAGCCGTCTCCGCTGTTCCAGCCGGTATAGATAACGTTTGCGTCTGGGAGGTCTTCGCCCAAGACGGCGCGGTAGCCGCGCAGGCGGTCGACAACAGCGGGGTTGTCTTGCGGTCCCAACACGGCGACGATATCTTTGCGCCCGCGATCCTTCATGGCGAGTGCCGCAAAATGTCCGCCCTCTTCGTCGTCAGAGTAGACCGTCGAGAACACATCGCGATAGGGGTGGCCCTCGAGCTGGCCGCACAACACGGTGGGTACGCCCAGCTCGCGCAGCACCTCGAGCAGCTCGCTGCCTTTGTAGGGAGAGACGTCGATCACGGCGTCGAACGAGCGGCGCTCAAAGTGCTCGCGTGCGCGGTTGCGCTCATGCGTAGAAGACGCCTGCAAGATAACGGGCAGATAGGACGACTCCGACAGTTCCTCGGTAATGCCGCTCAAAAACTCGCTATAGGTGGGGTCGCTGAAGAGTTCACTCAGAGGCTCGGTCACGAGCACGGCGATGATTTCCGTGCGCCCGACAGCGAGCGCTCGGCCACGAGCGTTGGGGACAAAATTGACTTCCTTGGCCGCCGCGCGGACGCGCTTTTTGGTTTCCTCGCTAATGCGGGGCGAATCGTTGAGGGCGCGCGATGCCGTGGAGCGCGACACGCCGGCAGCTGCGGCAACCTCGGCAAGCGTAGGTGCGGTGCGAACTGATTGGGTCATGGCGTCTCCTGGAGAATGCGGTCGATGTTGTCGCTGATACGGGCTGGTGCGGATACAGCTTACTATAGTGCGCCTGAACAGCGTTCATGATATCCGGTGACCGGTGTCGTTTTGCAACCAAGCCGCAATCGAATACGTCTCGTATGGGTGAGATATCAGCGGGCGTGGCGGTTGCATACAAGCTTGAGAACGATGTCTTGCGCTGAGTTTCGATACTCAGGGTGACATAAGTGTCGCGGTTGTACAACCGGTTGCACCGTTAATCCGACCAAATCGACCGTTCAGCGGACAACCGGTTGCACAGTTTTTTGCATCGCCCGTAAGATAAAGACAACCGGTTGCACAAGAATCACTACGATGACGAAGGAGCATCACCATGGACACCATTAACGATTGGGAAAACCAAGCGCTCACCCATAGGAACCGCCTGGCACCCCATGCGTACTTTATGGGTTATGAGACCGCCGATCTCGCTGCAACGTACAGCCGCGAGCTGTCGCGCGGGTTTGTCCAGCTGTCCGGCTCGTGGCAGTTCCGCCTCTTTGAGGGCCCCGCTGCCGTCTCCAACGAGGAACTCTCCACGTACAAGCCCGAGTGGGATCACGTGGAGGTTCCGCACCTGTGGCAGGTGGACGGCTATGGCAACCTTGCCTACACCGACGAGGGTTTCCCGTTCCCGGTTGATCAGCCGTTCGTTCCCTCCGACGACCCCACGGGCGTCTACCAGCGCATCGTCAACCTTCCCGCCGTTCCTGCCGGCGCTCGCGAGATCATTCGCTTCGACGGCATCGAGAGCTATGGCGAGCTGTACGTCAACGGTCAGTATATCGGCATGACCAAGGGTTCGCGCCTGTCTGCCGAGTTCGACGTGACCGACGCGCTCGTCGAGGGCGACAACCTGTTTGCGGTCAAGGTCCTGCAGTACAGCGATGGCAGCTACATCGAGGATCAGGACATGTGGTGGGCCTCGGGCATCTTCCGCGATGTGTACCTTATGCAGCGTCCCGCCGCGCACCTGGTCGACTTTAGGTTCCGCACGCACCGCGAGGGCGATGCCGCTCTGATCACGCTCGATACGGTTGCCGAGGGCGCTTCCCGCGTTGTGTTTACGCTCAGCGATGGCGAGAACGTGGTGGCTACGGGTGAGTGCGTCGACGGCCATGCCGAGTGCAGCGTGACCGATGCCCACTTCTGGAATCCCGAGGACCCCTTCCTCTACGATCTTACGTTTGAGGTCTACGACGGCGACAAGGTGAGCGAGTACGTCCCGCATCGCCAAGGTCTTGCCGAGGTGACGGTCGAGGGCAATCATATCTACCTCAACGGCACTTACTTTAAGATGCATGGCGTCAACCGCCACGATCACGACGATCACAAGGGCCGCGCCGTGGGCCTCGATCGCATGCGCCGCGACCTGGAGCTCATGAAGCAGCACAACATCAACGCAGTGCGCACCTCTCACTATGCCAATGACCCGCGCTTCTACGAGCTGTGTGATGAGTATGGCATCATGCTGGTCGCCGAGACCGATATGGAGAGCCACGGCTTCGAGAATATCGGCAACATCGCCCTGGTTACCGACGACCCGGCATGGGAGCCGGCCTACGTCGACCGTATTGAGCGCCTGGTGATGCAGGAGCGCAACCACGCGTGCATCATCATGTGGTCGCTGGGCAACGAGAGCGGCTATGGCTGCAACATCCGCGCGATGTACGCCAAGGCTCACGAGCTCGATGGTCGTCCGGTCCATTACGAGGAGGATCGCAACGCCAATACCGTCGACGTTATCTCCACCATGTACTCCCGCGTGTCGCAGATGAACGACTTTGGTGAGCATCCATTCCCCAAGCCGCGCATCAACTGCGAGTACGGTCACTCCATGGGCAACGGCCCCGGAGGCCTGTCCGAGTATCAGGAGGTCTTCGATCGCTGGGATTGCATCCAAGGCCAGTTTATCTGGGAATGGTGCGACCACGGTCTGGCTGCTGTGACCGAGGACGGCATTGCCTACGATATGTATGGCGGCGACAACGGCGATTACCCCAACAACAGCAACTTCTGCATCGATGGCATGGTGTTCCCCTGGCAGCAGCCGAGCCCGGGCCTTACCGAGTACGGCCAGGTCATCTGCCCGGTTCGCATGGCTTATGACGCCGAGGCGGGCGAGCTGACTGTCACCAACAAGCGCTGGTTTACCACCCTCGAGGATGTTTGCTTGTCGGCGGAGACCCTGGTGGACGGCGACGTGGTCTGCCGCAAGACGCTCATGCCCGGTGCGGTTGCCCCCGGTGAGTCCGTCCAGCTTCCGCTGGTGATTCACGAGGCCGCGGTAGGCGAGACCCTGCTGACTGTGCGCGCCTACACCATGGCCGCTCACGTCTGGTGCGAGCCGATGTTCCAACTGGGCGCAAACCAGTTTGCCATCGCAAACCATCCGGCGCCGGCCATTGCGGCTCCCACTCGTCCTGAGCTTACGGTCGAGGAGACCGAGCAGGAGATTCGCATTCACTCCCTCAACGGCGAGCTGACCTTCAGCAAGGTAAACGGCACCGTGAGCGAGTGGAAGGCATCCGGCCGCGACGTCATGGCCTCTGGCCCCCAGGTTGGTTTTTGGCATCCGCTCGTCGACAACCACGCCCAGGAGTACGACTCCCTGTGGAAGGACAACTTCATCGATGTAATGCAGACGTCCACCCGCAAGGTTTCTTGGAAGCAGGACGGCAATGCGGTCGCCGTTACCGTGAGCCAACGCATTGCTCCTCCCGTCCGTGCGTTCGGCATGCGCGTCGAGCTTGTCTACACCGTGCTTCCGAGCGGTCGCGTCGACCTCAAGGTTTCCGGCGAGCCCTACGGCGATTACTCGGATATCATCCCGCGCATCGGCATCTCCTTTGAGGTCCCCGGTTGCGATCGTGCCGTCGAGTGGTATGGCCACGGCCCGGGCGAGAACTATCCGGACTCGCTGCGCGCCAACCCGGTCGGTCATTACCGCACTACGGTCGACGACATGTTCACGCCGTATGTCATGCCCCAGGATTGTGCCAACCGCGAGGGTACCCGCTGGGTTGCCCTGCGCTCTAGCCACGGTGACGGCGTGCTGGTGACGCGTCCGGCTGACGCTGCCTCCAATCCGTTCTCGTTCTCCGCATGGCCCTATAGCTGCGAGGCTATCGATAACGCCAAGCATGTCTACGATCTTGTCCCGGGCGAAACGGTTACGGTCAACATCAACGACCAGCTGCTCGGCCTTGGCTCGAACTCTTGGGGTTCCGAGGTGCTCGATTCCTATCGCACCCGTTTTGAGAGCTTCAGCTTTGAGGTGTCCCTGCGACCGCTGACGTCTGCCGATCTGGCTCAGGCGCTGGCACCCATTAAGGAGGCATAAGTCATGCATATCTTTAACTCGCGTGCCGATTTCGACGCCCAGATGAAGTCCGTCAAGAAGTGGATGCGTACCGGTCAAGCACTCGACGGCGTTTCTGAACTGCAGCACGATGTGGCGTACTCTATCGGCGACTCGCTGGTGTACTGGTGGGTCTATGCCCGCGAGGCCGCAACCGCCGACCTGGTCGGTCACCGTCGCTACCATGCCGTGCTCGCTCCGCTCGACGGCGACCTGACCGTCGAGGTTGCCCCCAAGGCAGGCCTCACCTGCACCCGCGCTTACAGCGATATCGATGATCGCGAGCGCTTTGAGGGGGCGGGGGAGACCGTGACGATTCCCGCCGGCGGCGTTGCCGTCGTCGAAATTGACGAGGCCTACCGTGTCGTGGCCGATGCCGCGGATCCCCGCGTCGTGGTACTGCACGTGACGGTCGAAGGTTATTCCTTCCCCAACAAGTAGTATTCGTCCGCCTGGACGTTTGCTTCGCGCCGTTAAGGGGGATGGCTTTGTTGACTCCCTTTTCCCCATTCCCCTTAGCAGGTGCGCCGTCCGTGTTTGCACTTGCAGCTCGGACGGGTTTAGATGACATTTAATAGATGATTGGGAGGGCTTATGAGCTCTGAAAAACGAGGAACGATTGGTTCGTTCGCTCTGCTGGGCATGACGGTCGCCGCCGTGTTCGGTATCAAGAACATCATCAACAACAACGCGGCCATCGGCTTAGCAGCCGCGCCGTCGTTCTTCTTCGCCACGCTTTTGTACTTTGTCCCCTATACCCTGGTTACCGCCGAGTTCGTCGGCCTTAACAAGGACTCCGAGTCGGGCGTGTACGCATGGGTTAAGACCTCGATGGGTGGTCGCTGGGCGTTCCTGACGGCATTTAGCTACTGGTTCGTTAACCTGTTCTTCTTTGCGTCCGTCCTGCCCAACGTCATCATCTACGCGAGCTACGTGTTCTTTGGTGCCAACGCCGAGCTTTCGCAGCTGTGGATCACCATTATCGAGATCGTTGTCTTTGCTATCGCCACGTGGGTTTCGACCAAGGGCGCTAAGTGGATCGGCTCCATTTCCTCCTTCGGTTCGACCGCGGCTCTCGGCCTGACCGCCGTGTTCATCCTGCTGTCCCTGGCTGCTGCCTTTGGCGGCGTTGAGTTCGCTACGGCTCCTACTCCCGCTAACATGGCTCCCGACATGAGCAACTTCGCAACTGCGTGGGGCTTCTTCGGTACGCTTGCCTGGATCATCCAGGGCGTTGGCGGCGCTGAGTCTGTCGGCGTGTTCCTTAACGACCTTAAGGGTGGCGTCAAGGCCTTCGTGCGCACCGTCGTTATCGCCGGTCTGACCATCGGCCTTCTGTATGCAGGCGCTTCGCTGCTGGTTAACCTGTTCATCCCCGAGGGCGGCGTTGCCATCTCCACCGGTATCTTCGACGTATTCGGCGCTGTCTTTGCCCACTTTGGCATTCCCATGGAAGTGTCTACGCGCGTCATCGGCCTGATCCTACTCGCCGCTACGCTGGGCTCCCTCATGATGTGGACCTCCGCTCCCATCAAGGTGTTCTTCACCGAGATCCCCAAGGGCGTCTTTGGTAGCAAGATCGTCGAGCTCAACGAGCACGGCATTCCTGCCCGCGCTGCCTGGCTGCAGTTCGCCATCGTCGTCCCCATCCTGATCATCCCGGCCCTGGGCTCCGGTAACCTCGACGACCTGCTCATGATCGTCACCAACATGACGGCTGCCACCGCTCTGCTCCCGCCGCTGCTGATCCTGCTTGCCTACTTTATGTTGCGCAAGAACTTCGACGCTGCTCCCCGTGGCTTCCGCATGGGTTCGCGCACCTTTGGCCTGGTTATTGCTGCATTCCTGCTTGTGGTCTTCTGCTTCGTGCTTATCTGCGGCACCATTCCGCTCGATCAGCCTCTGTGGCTGACGCTGGTCTACAACGTCGGCGGCGTGGTTGTCTTCCTGGGCCTTGCCGTGATGTGGTACAACCGCTACATCAACCGCCTGCGCGAAACCGATCCCGAGGCTGCTGAGAACGAGCTTCGCCCCTCCGTCCTCGACATGATGGAGTAGCGGCTAGGATTAATCTACGGTTATGGAATAAATCGATTCCCTTTCCTAAGGAGGGGCCTTACGAGGCCCCTCCTTTTGTGTTTTGGAGCATGGTTTTGGACCCTGTGGTCAAAAAATACCAAATATGAGTACTGTTGCAAAAGAGGTGTTATATTTTTCGGCCTGCTCTGAGCGAAAATGGGCTCAAAATCAATTTATCTAGCCCCCTTTAAAGGGCGTTTGACGGCTTTCAACCTCTTCGAATCGCTCAAATTAGGCAATTTGCTCTCGATTTTGCTGCTACTAAATTGGTGACAGTACTCATATTTGCCACTTTTTGACCACGAGGTGTTCAGAGGAGCTCTCGAGAAGCATCTAACGCTACAATAGCTACCACGTGGCTGGGTTTTGCCGGCCGAATGTGCGATGTCGTGGGAGGGGACATGGTCGAGTTTACAAAGACGATTAAAGATCCGTTGGGATTACATGCCCGCCCGGTTGCGCTGCTCTATGACATCATTGCCAAGCATCGTAGCGACGTGTCAGTCAGCATCGGCGATCGCCACACGGATGGCCGCGATGTCATGGGACTCATGGCTCTCTACGGCGAGTGCGGCGAGGACATCATCTTCCGCGTTTCGGGCGTAGATGAGGCCTCCTGCGTTACGTCGATCAGAAACCTCTCGCTCTAACCTCAACAATGTGACAAAGGGGCAGTCCCCTCTGTTGCATCAATTGGTATGGCAAGGCGCCGCAAAGAGACAGTCTTTGCGGCGCCTTTGTTTCGTATAGGAAACTTTTTCGAAATCTGAATGGGGACCCTTTCCAAAAAGTTAACCACGTGTTAGTTTACTATAGCGAACATAGGCGTGGTTAACTTTTACCGTGTCGATGTTAAGGACGAACTGACGTTAGGAGCCACTCATGTCTTGCGGACCGCAGATGCCGGCCATGCCGCTTTCGATGGTAAAAGCGGGCGAAACCGTACGCGTGTCCCGTGTAAAGGGCAATGAGGACATGAAACACCACCTCAAGGACCTCGGCTTTGTCGAGGGCAGCGAAATCCACGTGGTGAGCTCGAGTGGCGCCAATATCATCGTCACTGTGCTGGGCGCACGCTTTGGTATCGATTCCAAGGTTGCCATGCACATCATGACCGTCGGCTAGTCTGCAGCATTTCATAAAAACCGAAAGGGGGACAAGAGGATGAAGACGTTGGGTGACGTTAAGGTGGGCGAGAGCTCTACCATCGTCAAGCTTCACGGTGAGGGTGCGCTTCGCCGCCATCTTATGGACCTGGGGCTTATCAAGGGCACTTCGTTCAAGGTCGTGAAGGTTGCACCGCTCGGTGATCCGGTCGAGATCAACGTGCGCGGCTACGAGCTTTCCATCCGCAAGGAGGAGGCCGCTGTCGTCGAGGTCCAGTAAGGACTCGCGGCGCATATTTCTGCAGATAAAGTTAGGTTTTTCTAACTTAATGCAGCATCTTTGAAGCACATTATCCAGCCTGCGCGGAGAAAGCAGCGCAGGCACACAAGGAAGAAGGATTGAATGGCGGATTCTCAGATCCATGTCGCGCTGGCGGGTAACCCCAACTGCGGCAAGACCACGCTTTTCAACCTGATCACCGGCGCCAACGGCTACGTTGGCAACTGGCCCGGCGTCACGGTTGAGAAAAAGGAAGCCAAGCTCCTAAGCGACAAGAACGTTACCATCACGGACCTCCCTGGCATCTACTCGCTTTCCCCCTACAGCCCCGAGGAGCAGTGCTCGCGCGATTACCTCATGAGCGGCGAGCCCGATGTCGTCGTCCAGGTGGTCGACGCTACCAACCTCGAGCGCAACCTGTACCTGGCGCTTCAGGTCATCGAGACCGGCCTGCCCGTGGTCGTTGCCCTCAACATGGCCGATTTGGTCGAGAAGAACGGCGACAAGATCGACACGGACAAGCTTTCCAAGAAGCTCGGCTGCCCGGTTATGATGATTTCGGCTCTTAAGAACAAGGGCATCACGGAGCTGTTCGAGCAGGTCAAAAAGTCCGCTGCTTCCAAGGGGCAGGTGCCGGAGCACAAGTTCGACTCCTCCATCGAGGACGTTCTGACGCACATCGAGAACAACCTTCCGGCGAGCGTTCCCGCCAACAAGCGCCGCTATTACGCCGTCAAGCTGTTTGAGCGTGACGCAGACGCCTGCAAACTCATCAACCTCACCAAGGAGAAAGCCGCTCGCGTGGAGGAGCTGGTCGCCCAGTGCGAGCAGGACTGCGACGACGATGCCGAGTCCATCATCACCGGTGAGCGCTATGGCGTCATTGCGCATATCATCGATGAGTGCATGACCAAGGCTCCGGCCAAGATGAGCACTTCCGAGAAGATCGACCGCGTGGTTACCAACCGTATTCTGGGCCTGCCGATCTTTGTGATCATCATGTTTTGCGTGTACTACATCGCCGTTTCCACCCTGGGCGGCACGGTGACCGACTTCACCAATGACCAGCTCTTCGGCACCGACGGCTGGTACGTGCTCGGTCAGGGCCGCGACGCCTACGATGCAGCCGTCGAGGCTGCGGGCGACAACGCCGACTCGGTCGACCCGGCGCAGTACGGCCCCTATGTCCCGGGTATCACCACCATGGTGCACGACGCCCTCGTGGCGGGTGGCACCGAGGACGGTGGCCTGGTCGATTCGCTGGTCTGCGACGGTATCGTTGGCGGCCTGGGCGCCATCTTCGGCTTTGTGCCGCAGATGTTCCTGCTGTTCGTGATGCTGTCCTTCCTGGAGGACTGCGGCTACATGGCCCGCGTCGCCTTTATCATGGACCGCGTGTTCCGCCGCTTTGGCCTGTCCGGTAAGTCGTTCATCCCCATGCTCGTGTCCTCAGGCTGCGGCGTCCCCGGCGTCATGGCCACCAAGACCATCGAGAACGAGAAGGACCGCCGCATGACGGTCATGACCACCACGTTCATCCCCTGCGGCGCCAAGCTGCCGATCATCGCCCTGCTCATGGGCTCCATCATTGGCGATTCTTCCACCACGGCCGCATGGATCAGCCCGCTTTTCTACTTCCTGGGCGTCTTTGCCGTCATCGCCTCGGGCCTCATGCTCAAGAAGACCAAGCTCTTCGCCGGCCGTCCGACCCCGTTTGTCATGGAGCTTCCTGCCTACCACTTCCCGGCGATCCGTTCCTGGGCGCTGCACGTGTGGGAGCGCTGCTGGGCCTTTATCAAGAAGGCCGGCACGGTCATCTTTGCGTCCACCGTCGTCGTTTGGTTCCTCTCCAACTTTGGTAGCTATAACGGTTCCTTTGGCTTCCTGCCTGCGATGGACGGCATCCCCGAGGAGTTTATGGACTACTCCGTGCTTGCCATGCTGGGCAACCTGGTCGCTTGGATCTTCGCCCCGCTCGGCTTTAGCACCTGGCAGGCCACCGCGCTGACTGTCTCTGGCCTCGTCGCCAAGGAGAACGTCGTCGCCACCGCCGGCTCGCTGCTGTCCGTCGCCGACGCGGGCGAGACCGACCCGAGCCTGTGGACCGCGTTTGCCGGCATGTTCCCCACCATGGGCGCTTGCGTTGCCTTCGGCGCCTTCAACCTGCTGTGCGCTCCGTGCTTTGCCGCCATTGGCACCATCCGCAACCAGATGGATTCCGGCAAGTGGACTGCGATCGCCATCGGTTACGAGTGCGCCTTCGCTTGGGTGATCGGCCTGTTCATCAACCAGTTCTATAACCTGCTTGTCCTTGGGCAGTTTGGCTTCTGGACGGTTGTGGCTATCGTGCTGCTGGTCGCGATGCTCTTCCAGATTTTCCGTCCTATGCCCAAGCACGCTTGGACCGACGAGGACGAGACCAACACTGCTTCCGCTGCAGTTTCCGCCTAAGTCCGAATAGGGATCAACCCCTTTCCACGAGCCCGGGTGTCTTAGTGACACTCGGGCTTTTTGACGCAATGGGGGGGATAGATTGCTTTGCTCCAGAAGTAAGATGTGGCATTTCCGCAGATAAAACCAACCAAAACAAACCTGTCCCTTTTTGGTAGGTGGAGAATGGGGTAAAGTAAGTGGTGGTTAACTAGAGGAGGCTTGCTATGGCACCTATCGATATTGTTGTACTGGCTGTTATCGGCATTGCGTTTGTCGCGGTATGTGTGCGCATCTACCGCAAGGGCACCTGTGCCGACTGCGCTCAGGGTGGCGTTTGCACGGGGCATTGCTCCAACAAAAAGACGTGCGCCGCGCTTAAGGGCGTCGACAAAATCGCCGAAGACTTGGGCCGCGGTATCAAATAAGGTCCGGACATCCAAGCGCTCCGCGGGCATCCGTTCGCGGGGCGCTTTGTGCATTTGAGGGAGAGCACGGCGAGTCGAAGAGTATTTTTGGGGTATCGTTAACTGGACTATTAATTGGCAACTTATCTATAACGGAGTAACCGCATGAGCGCTCGCGTAACCATGAAGGACATAGCCGCCGAGCTTGGCGTTTCCATCAATACCGTGCACAAGGCTCTGACGGGAAAGGCCGGCGTGAGCGAATCCGTGCGCGCCAAGGTGAACGCTAAGGCCGAGGCCATGGGCTATCACCGCAACACAAGTGCCTCAAGCCTGCGCCGCAAGGATATCAATCTGGTGTTTTGCCTGCCCCGCGCATCGCGCGAGGGAGCGTACTTTTTCCGTTACCTGTGGGAAGGCTGCAATCGCTTTGAACAGGAGGTCATCGACCGGGGCATTACGGTTGAGCGCGTTGAATTTGGCGTGGGCGGCTACGCTGATGCACTCGAGCAAATCGACGAGCGTCTGCAGGTGGGCGAGAAGATTGATGGCTTGCTCGCCTATGCGCCGGGCGACGATCGTGCGACTGAGCTTTTGGGGCAGATCGCCGAGGCGGGCGTGACGATTGAGCTTGTCGACGGCGACCGTCCGCATTTGAATCGTTTGGGTGCGAGCTTGGCCGATTATTCGACGGCAGGCAGCCTTATGGCCGAGCAGGCGGCAAACCTGGTCCATGCTTCTGGGGCCGACGCCCGCGTGCTCCTTTTGACAGGCGACCCATATACCGATTCGCACTATCTAACCGCCCGCGCCTTCCACAATTACCTGCGCGAACGTGATATTCCATGGCAGGTTGAGGATCTTGCAGGTGCCCATGCGCAAGTCAAACAACTCGAGCATGAGCTCGAAAAGCGCTTGAGTGCGCCGGACGCCCCTGAACTTATCTGTAGCGTTTTTGCCGTTGGTTCCGAAGTGGTTGCCGACGCGCTCGTCTCGACCGGCAAGGCCGGTCAGGTCATGGTGATCGGCAACGACCTGTTTCCCGAAAGTGTTCTGGCCTTGCGCCGCGGTATCTTTACCAATATTGTCTATAAGGACCCGACGAGTCTGGCGTATCGCGGCGCTAAGACGCTGGGCGATTATCTGCTGTGGGGAAGGACCCCGACGGTGCCCGTCCAGAAGGGTGCCGTCGAGATGGTATTTGCCAGCAATGCCGACCGCTACTGCGAACTTGCGGGTATTTAGCCGATTGAGCAGGTACCCCCTCTTGCGACGTGCATTTTTGGGAGTATTCAGCATTGGCATGCCCTGAATGAGGTGCAGAACGACTGTTTTAAGTGCCTCCGATGGCGTAATTTGCCATCGGGGGCACTTTTTATGCCGATCGGGCGCTATCTGCGTTCCAAATAGGACGCTGAGGATGGCGCACGGCGCGCTCCAATGCTGAATACTCCCAAAAATGTACGTCGGGACATGACCCACCTGAGCAAAAGCGCTCAAGTTCGGTGTTCGGGGACGCCAACCAGTCCGCAATACATGCAAGTCACATCCCCAGCAACCGTTGAACGGGCAAAATCTACCGTTCACCCCGTGGTGGTTAGGTGAACGTTCACCTTTTGGGGTGCAATGGATTAGTATAGTGAACGTTCACCTAAAGGATAACGAGCGCGCCGTGCGCCCGCCTTGCCAGCAAAGGGGCTGTTTGATGAAAAACTTTATGGACGATCAGGATTTCCTGCTGAGCACCAAGACCGGCGAGGAGCTGTTCCACAACTTTGCCGAGGGCATGCCCATCGTCGACTATCACTGCCACATTTCTCCTAAGGAGATTTGGGAGGACAAGCGTTTCGAGAACATCACCGAGGTTTGGCTGGGCGGCGACCACTACAAGTGGCGCCTGATGCGTGCCAACGGCGTCGACGAGCGTTTTATCACTGGCGACGCCCCTGCTCGCGAGAAGTTCCAAAAGTGGGCCGAGACCCTGGGTCGCTGCGTTGGCAACCCCGTCTTTGAGTGGAGCCACCTGGAGCTTAAGCGCTACTTTGGCTACGAGGGCGTCCTCAACGGCAAGACTGCCCAGGAGGTTTGGGACCTTGCCAACGCCAAGCTCGCTGAGGCTAGCTTTACCTGCCGCAACCTGATCAAGCAGTCCAACGTCCGCATGATCTGCACTACCGACGACCCCGCCGACAGCTTTGAGTGGCACAAGAAGATTGCCGCCGACGACAGCTTTGACGTTCAGGTCGTTCCCGCCATGCGCCCCGATGCCGCTTTGCGCATCGAGCGCGGCCAGGAGTTTGCCGACTACTGCAAGCACCTTTCCGAGGTTGCCGGCGTTGAGATCAGCGACTTTGAGGGCATGAAGGTTGCCATTTCCAAGCGCTACGACGTTGCTCACGAGCTGGGCTGCCGCGCCTCCGACCACGCACTCGACTACGTTATGTACGTCCCGGCTACCGCCGACGAGATCGAGGCTATCTTTGCCAAGGGTCTGGCTGCCGAGCCGCTTACCGAGGAAGAGGTCCTCAAGTACAAGACTGCCTTTATGCAGTTCGTTGCCGGCGAGTATGTCCGTCTGGGCTGGGCCATGCAGCTGCACTTTGGCTGCAAGCGCGACAACAACCGCGCCATGTTCGCCAAGCTCGGTCCCGACACCGGCTACGACTGCATCTCCAACTACACGCCGTCCGACCAGCTCGCCGATTTCCTCAACTCCATCCAGGAGACCTGCGGCCTGCCCAAGACCATCCTGTACAGCCTGAACCCCATCGATAACACCATGATCAATACCGTCATGGGTTGCTTCCAGGAGGCTCCGACTGCCGGTAAGATCCAGAACGGCTCCGCCTGGTGGTTCAACGACAACGAGGTCGGCATGCGCGAGCAGCTTACGGCTCTGGCTAACGAGGGCGTGTTGGGCAACTTTGTGGGCATGCTTACCGATTCCCGCTCCTTCCTGTCCTATCCGCGCCACGAGTACTTCCGTCGCGTGCTGTGCAGCGTGATCGGCGAGTGGGTCGAGCAGGGCAAGTACCCGGCCGACATGGAGCTGCTGGGCGAGGTTGTGCGTGACATCAGCTACAACAATGCGGTCCGCTACTTTGGCTTTGACCTGGACACCGTCGAGGCCTAAGCCCGCATCGAATCACATTGAACCCTGGGCGCCGTTGCCACACGCGGCGCCCCGTTTTGCTTGCACGCTAACAGACATCTAAGGAGACACATAGATGGAGAACATCAGCTACGATGCGCTCGAGAAGATCGGCTACAAGGGCTATCTGCTGCCCAAGGATGCTCCCGAGAAGGTCCTGCAGTTTGGCGAGGGCAATTTCCTGCGTGCCTTCGTCGATCGCTTCTTTGACATGGGCAACGAGGCCACCGGCTGGAACGGCAAGGTCGTCATGGTGCAGCCCATCAGCGGTGCCTTTGGCTTTGCCGACGGCATCAATGCCCAGGACGACCTGTACACCGTGCTGGTGCGCGGCAAGGAGAACGGCAACACGGTTGACGAGTCCCGCGTGATCAGCGCCTGCAGCCGCTGCCTTAACCCGTATCGTGAGGACGACTACCGCGCCATGATGGAGGTCGCTGTCTCCGACGACCTGGAGATCATCGTCTCCAACACCACCGAGGCCGGTATCGCCTATGACCCGTCCTGCAAGGCCGACGACATGCCACCTGCGAGCTTCCCCGCCAAGCTTGCCCAGGTGCTCCACACCCGCTGGGCTGCCGGTAAGCCGGGCGTCATCGTCCTCGCCTGCGAGCTCATCGATCACAACGGCGAGGAGTTGCTGCGCATCATGAACCAGTATGTGAGCGACTGGGGCTGGGAGGACGAGTTTGCGCAGTGGATGGCTAACGACTGCACCGTCTGCACCACGCTTGTCGACACCATCGTTCCGGGTCGCATTCGCGATCCCAAGGAGGCCGCGGCGGTTGCCGAGCGTCTGGGCTACGAGGATCCCTTCCTGGCCGTGCGCGAGCCCTTCCAGATGTGGGGCATCCAGGGCGACGAGTCGCTTGCCGAGAAGCTTCCCTTTGTGAAGGCTGGTCTTCCGGGTGTCTTTGTGACTCCCGACGTCACCCCGTACAAAAAGCGCAAGGTCCGCATCCTCAACGGTGCCCATACCGCCTTCGTTCCGGGTTCCTGGGTTGCCGGCTTTGATATCGTGCGCGACTGCATGCATGACGAGACCATTCGCGGCTTCATGAACACCATGCTCTACGACGAGGTCATTCCGACGCTTGCCGCCGACTTGGATGTCGAGGACTGCAAGGCCTTTGCCGCCGCCGTCGAAAACCGCTTCGACAACCCGTTTATTGATCATGCGCTGCTCTCCATCTGCCTCAACTCCACGGCTAAGTGGCGCGCTCGCGACCTGCCCACGCTCAAGGACTACGTTGCCGAGACCGGCAACCTGCCCAAGTGCCTGGCGACGAGCCTCGCTACGCTCATCTCCTTCTACACGCAGGAGCTCGTGTCCCGCGAGGGCGACGGCCTGCACCTGCGTCGCTCCGACGGCACCGAGTACACCGCTCAGGACGACGCCTTCGTACTCGATTTCTACGCCGCCCACGCCGGTGCCGACGATGCCCAGCTGGTGCACGACGTGCTCACCAACGAGCAGATGTGGGGCGAGGACCTTACGCAGATCGCCGGTCTTGAGGAGTTTGTCGTCAGTGCGCTCGCCGTCGTGCGCACCGAGGGTGCCAAGCAGGCCTTCGCCAACGCTCAGGCGTAAATTTCCGGCGCAGACGCGGGCGCGGGACGGCGTGCCCGCGTCTCGACTTCTGCTCAACCTGTAGGGTTAGGACCATTTGCAATGAACACTATCCAGATCAATCCGGCCGACAACGTGATCGTCGCGCTGTCGCCGCTTGCCAAGGGCACCGCCGTCGCGGTTCCCGGGGTGGGCGAGGTCGTGGCTGCGGAGGATATTCCGCAAGGCCACAAGATGGCTGTGCGCTCGATTGCCGCCGGCGAGGACGTCATTAAGTACGGCCTTCCTATCGGACACGTGACGGGCGATGTCCAGCCCGGTCAGTGGCTCCACACGCACAATGTGAAGACCAACCTTTCGGGCGAGGTCGAGTACACCTACAACCCCACGCATCCGGTCGTTGAGTCGGTTGAGCCCGAGACCTTTATGGGGTTCCGCCGCGCCGACGGTCGTGCCGCGACGCGTAATGAGCTATGGATCATCCCCACGGTCGGCTGTGTCAACGAAGTCGCCCGTGCCATGTGTGAGCAGGCCCAGGATCTGGTCGATGGCTCGCTGGAGGGTGTTTACTACTTCCCGCATCCCTTTGGCTGCTCGCAGACCGGCGCCGACCATGCCCAGACGCGTCGTCTGCTGGTGGCGCTCTCGCGTCATCCTAATGCGGCCGGCGTGCTATTCCTGTCGCTCGGTTGCGAGAACTGCACGCATCAGCAGGTGCTCGACGAGCTCGGTGACTTCGACCACGAGCGCGTCCGCTTCCTCACCTGCCAGGACGTCGCCGACGAGCAGATCGAGGGGCACAAGATTCTGTCCGAGCTGGCTGACCTGGCCAAGCAAGCAAAGCGTGAGCCCATTCCGGCCTCCGAGCTGGTCATTGGTCTTAAGTGTGGCGGCTCTGACGGCCTTTCGGGCATTACCGCCAACCCCACGATCGGTCGCGTGAGCGATATGGTCGTCGCCCGCGGCGGCACGTCGGTGCTTACCGAGGTGCCCGAGATGTTTGGCGCGGAGAGCATCCTGCTTGACCGTTGCGAGAACGAGCAGGTCTTTAACGCTGCCTCCGACATGCTCAATGGCTTTAAGGACTACTTTATTAGCCATGGCGAGGTGGTCTACGAGAACCCGAGTCCCGGTAACAAGGACGGCGGTATTACCACGCTCGAGGACAAGAGTTGCGGCTGCGTGCAGAAGGGTGGATCTGCCCCCATCGTCGACGTGCTGCCGTATGCCGGTCAGGTCACCAAGCATGGCCTGAACATGCTGTGCGGCCCGGGCAACGACATGGTATCCACCACGGCGTTGACGGCTGCTGGCTGCCACGTGATTCTGTTCTCGACTGGACGCGGCACGCCGTTTGGCGCGCCGGCGCCTACGCTCAAGGTGTTCACCAATCAGCGTCTGTGCGACCACAAGGCCAACTGGATGGACTTTAACGCCGGCGTGATTGCCACGGGTGAGCGCACGCTCGACGAGGCCGCCCGCGATTTGTACCAGCTGGTGCTACAGACGGCGAGCGGTAAGCTCACGAGTGCTGAGCGCCGTGGCTGTCACGAGATCAGTATCTGGAAGGACGGCGTCTGCTTGTAGCGGCAAGTGCGCCCAAGCATAGCGAGATGTCATCGGCCCCATCGGGAGTGTTCCCGGCGGGGCTTTTTCGTTTCGTGGTTAAGTGAATATGTTGGAAAATCTGATAAACGTTCACCTATCTCATGGCTGTCCAGCATGGCACCCTTACCAGCAGAAAATAGGTGTGAGGATCTCAATTGTGTCCGTTCAGCGGTAAAAATCGACCGTTCAAGGATATTATTCAAGTGAACGTTCACCTGTCGTAAGCAATCGCGCATAATCTAACTAAACGTTCACCCTGAACGCTGGGCAGACAGATGTCAGTGTGGACTCCAATGTCTTGCTGCAAGACAATCGAGAAAAGAGAGGGAGCTCGATGACTAATAAGATCGGAAAAAAGCGTAAGATCACATTCTGGACGCGCTTGGGCTTTGGTATGGGCGGTATGCTCAATTCCGGTGCCCTGACCTTTACGCACAGCTACATGGTGCTGTTCCTGTCCACGGAGTGTGGCCTGTCCGCAGGCGAGGCTGCACTGATCAGCTCGTTTGCCATCTATGTCAACGCCATTCTTTGCCCGCTGATGGGCTTTGTGGCCGATAACTTCTATGCCACCAAGATTGGCCGCATCTTTGGTCGTCGTCGTTTCTGGATCTTGCTGGCCATCCCGATGATGATCGCCGAGCCGCTCATCTTCGTGGCTACGCCGTTTGGCTTCCCGTACTACTTTGTGCTGTACTTGATCTACAACGTCGCGTACACGTTCTGCACCGCCAACCTGTCGCCGCTTACCATCGAGATGACCGACGACTTTAAGGAGCGTACGTACCTCACCGGCTACAAGCATCTCTTTGGTAACGCCGCCGGCTTCCTGATGGCTGCACTTGTGGGCTTCGGCTTTGGCACCTTCGGCGAGACCAACCCGTTCAGCTACTTCATCATCGCTACGATCAACGCTTCGGTCATGGCAATCTCGCTGCTTTGTGTGTACCTGTCCACGTGGGAGCACACCCCCGAGGAGGTCGCTCAGGAGAAGATCGAGAGCGTCGGCGAGGGTATCAAGAAGTTCTTCATCGACGTAATCTCCACCTTCCGCAACAAGTCCTTCCGCAAGGTCCTGTACGCACAGGTCTCCACGAAGCTCGCTGCTGCCTGCTGGTCTGCCTGCCTGTCCTTCTTCATCGTCTACTGCCTGCAGATTCCTAAGTCCTACGAGTCCGTGATGGAGATGCCTGGCAAGGTCGTCGCTATCGTCTGCACCGCCATCTGGGTCGCTCTCATGGCCAAGAAGGGCTTCCACAAGTCTTGGTACCTGGCCAACGTCGGTTGCGCTGCGTGCATCATCGCCTACAACTACTTCGCCTTTGGTCAGATCAATGGCACCTCCACGGTCGCCATCGCCATGATCGCCTACCCCATCATCTTCGCCATCTGGAAGTTCTTCTACGTCGGCTTCCAGTACCTGCCCGATGTTCTGCTCAACTACATCCCCGATGTCGATGAGCTCATCACCCTGCGTCGTCGCGAGGGCATCTACAGCTCCGCTCAGCAGCTCTGCCAGCAGATCGCCCAGGCTATCGCCGTTAACGCATGGGCCATCGTCCTTGCTGCCTCCGGCTTCATTCAGACCGCCGGCAACAGCGACGCCGTGACCCAGCCCGCCACCGTGCCTCTGTACATCTGCGGCTACATGCTCATCGGCTGCGCCGGCTTCTTCCTGCTCGCGGCTGTCCTTGCCCGCGGCATCAAGATTGACAAGGAGCAGTGCGACGTCCTTTGCGACGAGATCCGCCGCGTCAAGGAGGGCGGCAAGATGGCCGACGTCAAGCCCGAGGTCAAGGCGCTTTGCGAGGAGCTCTCCGGCTTTAAGTACGAGGACTGCTTTGCCCACAACAACGTTGGCTTCCAGGACGGTAGCGTAACCCCCGCCGAGTAAGGCCGACATATCGTCCAAATCACAGGGCCGTGCCACCGGAATTCCGCCGGCAGGCACGGCCCTTTTTCAACAGCGTACAATTTGCCTTTAGAGCATCTTTTTGAGGGAGAAATCCATGGAGACGAACGTTATCTGGCGCAACGCCCGCGCGGCCGTGATCGAGCTTGACGACGGCGGCTACTTTACCTGTGCCGATACGTGGGAGATCTTTGTCAACGACGAGCCCGCCGGTACCACGAATACGGTCGAGACCTATGTCGACGGCCTGACCCCCGGCAAGCGCAACCTGGTTCGTTTTGTTTGTGGCGAGCGTGAGCTGAGCGTAGGTGTCACCACGCCGGCTGAGCCTTTTACCATCAACGTTCGCGACTGTGGCGCCAAGGGCGATGCCGAGCATGATGACACCACCAACATCCAGGCTGCCATCATGGCCTGCCCCAAGGGCGGGCGCGTGCTGATCCCCGCTGGTAGTTATCGCATCAAGTCCCTCTTCCTTAAGAGCAATATCAACATTGAGCTCGCCGGGGGAGCGGTGCTGTTGGCCCGTCACGATCGCGCGGCGCTTGCCTACATTCCGGGCACGGTCACAGGCGACGAGGGTGCTGGGTATGCTGGCACCGATATGCTGCCCCTGGGCCGCTGGGAGGGCGAGAGCTTCTCGACCTACTGCTCTACCTTTACGGGTCTGAGCGTGCACGACGTGTGCATCTATGGTCGCGGCGCGATCGACGGTCAGACTGATTTTGCCGAGGACAACTGGTGGAACAAGGACTTTAAGAACATCTTCCGTCCCGAGGAGGGCCGCGAGGTCGCCCGCCCGCGCATGATCTTCCTGTCCGAGTGCCAAAACGTGAGCTTGGCTGGCTTCACCGTCCGCAACAGCCCGGCGTGGAACATCCACCCCATCCTGTGCGAGCACATCGATGCGCTCTGCCTGTCCATCGAGGGCCCCAAGAACTCCCACAACACCGACGGCTTCGATCCCGAGAGCTGCGGTTTTGTTCGCATCCTTGGTTGTCAGTTCTCGGTGGGCGACGACTGCATCGCCATCAGGAGCGGCAAGCTGGGCATTGAGCCCGAGCTTCGTCCCGCCACGCACGACGTGCTGATCTCTCACTGCTACATGCACGACGGCCATGGTGCCGTGGTGCTGGGATCCGAGGCTGCCGGCGGCATCAAGGACCTCACCGTGAGCAAGTGCCTCTTTGAACGCACCGACCGCGGCCTGCGCGTCAAGACCCGCCGCGGGCGCGGCAAGGATGCCGTCAACGAGGGCATTACCTTTGAGCACATTCGCATGGACGAGGTGCTCACGCCCTTCGTGGTCAACTCCTTCTACTTCTGTGACAAGGACGGCAAGACCGATTACGTGCAGTCTCGCGAGGCGCTGCCTGTCGACGACCGCACGCCCGGCTTTGGTGCCACGACGTTTTGCGATATCGAGGCCACCAACTGCCATGCTGCCGCGGCCTATATCACGGGTCTGCCCGAGAGCAAGGTGACGCGTCTGACGTTCCAAGACGTTCACGTTACCTTTGCCGACGATGCCGAGCCCTTTGTCCCGGCCATGGCCTGCGGCGTTGAGCCCATGGTGCGTCAGGGCATCATTGCGCAAAACGTCAAGGTGCTCGACCTGCAAAATGTGGTGATCGAGGGCCAGGACGGCGAGGAGCTGCAGCTCCAGAACGTCGACAAGGTTATCCGTTCCTAACTCGGGGTGATGACCAGGGCTGCATTGTCGGATAAATCGGCAATGCAGCCCTTGTGCGATACGGCCGTGTGCGCTGCGCTACGCATCATGGTGAAAGGGAATACATGCTCAATAAAACGATTCCTGTCGGGGTCGATGGCTCGTCTGCCACGATTACGTCTTATGTTTTTGCCCCGACCGAAGATGCTTATGCTTTAAAACCGCTGCCTGCAGTTGTGGTCGTGCCAGGAGGCGGCTACGATCACGTTTCGCCGCGCGAAGGCGAGCCGGTAGCGCTCCGTTTGTTGGCGATGGGCTACCAAGCGTTTGTACTGAACTATTCGGTTGCTCCGGCTGTCTATCCGCTGGCATTGCAAGAACTCGCGCGGGCGGTCGATACCGTCCGAAGCCATGCGGCAGAGTACTGTGTCGATCCTGATCGGATTACGGTCATGGGTTTTTCGGCCGGCGGGCATCTAGTTGGCTTGCTCGGGGCGCTTTGGGACCAACCCTGGCTTGCAGAGTCGATTGCGGCATCTCCTGAGTCGATTCGGCCTGACGCACTTTGCTTGGGCTATCCGGTCGTAAGCTCGGGGGCCTATGCTCATCGTGGTTCATTTGAACACCTAACGGGTGCCGATGGCGCTTTGGCTCAAAAGTTGTCGATCGAGAATATGGTGGGCGAGGGCTTCCCCCGTACGTTCTTGTGGCATACCGCCGAGGATGCATCGGTACCAGTTCAAAATAGCCTCCTTCTTGCGCAGGCTCTTGCCGACCACGGGATTGGCTTTAGCCTACATGTCTTTCCGCATGGAAAGCATGGGGCATCGCTCGCCACGGCCCTAACGGCATTTAAGGGCTGCGCCGAGCATATTCAGCCACAAGTTCAGGGCTGGCCTGGACAGTTCGCTTCCTGGGAGCGTGATGGACGATGAGCGAAAGTATCTATACGCTGCGCGTTTCGAGGGCTGCGGCAGGAGCGTATCCAACGATTTCCGATGCCTTGGCGGCAGCCGATCAGCTCTATCCGGATGCCGAGCAACCGGTGATGATTCACGTCGATCCGGACGAGTATCGCGAGCGGGTCGAGATTCATCGCTCGCATGTGACGATTGAGGGAGAGACGGCCGACAGCGTGCGTATCGTGGGCAGCCTGGGTGCCAAGATGCCTTCGGAGGACGGCTCGGGCGTCGACGGCACGCTCGGCACGTTTAGGACCTATACCGTTTTGGTCGATGCCGACGACGTACGGCTCGAGAACCTCACGATCGAAAACGATGCGGGCGATGGGCGCGAGGTCGGTCAAGCGATTGCCCTGTATGCTGATGGCGACCGTCTGGTTGTCGATGCCTGCTGCATTAAGGGACACCAAGACACGCTGTTTTTGGGTCCGCTGCCGCCTCATGAGGCCAAACCGGGCGGGTTTATAGGACCCAAACAGTATGCGCCGCGCCGGGTGGGGCGCCAGTATTTTCGACGTTGCCGGATCGAGGGCGATGTCGACTTTATCTTTGGCGGCGCGCGTGCCTACTTTGAGGGGTGCGAGATTCGCTCGCTCAACCGCGATATGGACGTGAACGGCTACGTGACGGCGGCGTCGACGCCCGAAGGCGAGCCGCACGGCTTTGTGTTCCACGGCTGTTCGTTTACAGCTCCGGATGGCGTGGCGCCGGATTCGGTCTACCTGGGTCGTCCTTGGCGCGAATGGGCGCAAACTGTGCTGATCGATTGCTGGCTGGGGCGACATATCAAGCGCGAAGGCTGGTGGGATTGGAATAAGCCGGCGGCACACAACTGCGTGCAGTATGCTGGCGCGATTCTGCATGGGCCGGCGGGTGATACTACCGGCTGGGTGCCGTGGGCGAATGAACTCGATGTGATGGCTGCCGCCGGGTACGCTCGCGAGCAGGTGCTTGCCGGTGGGGATGGCTGGGATCCCGAGGGCGGCGACGGTGATGCGGTTGAGACGGCTGAACTGTCTGCCAACGGCCGCACCGTGCACATCGAGACGTACTGCGAAGACGAACCTGCGCTGCGTGCCCGGCTGAAGCGCGAGGGGCGTTCGGCTGCTTTTACGGGCAAGACTCCTGCAGATTTTGAGGCATGGAAGATTGCGACCAGGACTCGTTTGTACGATGTTTTGGGCCTTTCGCTTATGGACCGCGTCCCGATTGAGATTCGTGAGCTCAGCCGCGTGCGGGTTGCCGGCGGCATTGTGCGTACTCATGCGATGCTGCAGGTTGAGCACGATGTGTGGATGCCGTTTTACCTGTTGGAGCCGTCTCATCTGAAGCTTGATGGACGGGGGCTTAAGCGTTGCTATATCTGCCCGCATGGCCATCAGGGAGCAGGCGCCGCAAGTGTTGCGGGCGTGACGGGCGTGCCGGCGGTCGATGATGCTGTGCGTAAGTTCAATTACGACTACGGTCTGCGTTTGGCGCGTATGGGTTACGTGACCGTCTGCCCCGACGCACGCGGTTGGGGATACCGTCGTGACTGGAAGGGTCAGGGCGATGACGAGAACAGCTTTCTGCGCGGCACGTGCCTAAACCAGGCGCGCATGGCCGAGCCGCTGGGACTTACCGTTGCGGGCCTCAACGCCTGGGATAACATGCGTCTGATCGATTACCTAGAGGCGCGCGGCGACATTGCCATGGACGACCTGGGCTGTTTTGGCTTTTCGGGCGGCGGCTACATGACGTTGTACCTGGCCGCACTCGACCCGCGTGTGCGCAAGGCGTTTGTCTCGGGCTATCTGTACGGTGTCGACGATTCGCTGCTGCATCTCAATGGCAATTGCAGCTGCAACTACACGCCCGGACTTTGGCGCTTACTCGACATGGGCGATATTGCCTCGCTCATCGCGCCGCATCCGCTGCTGGTGCAAAGCTGCGAAGAGGATCATCTGAACGGTTCGCGCGGGCTGAAAAATGTTGGCGAGCAGCTCGAGATCGTGCGCGATGCCTACAAGTTGCTGGGTCGCAGAGATGGCCTGCGGCACGAGGTGTGTCCGGGTGAACACCATCTGGGCGTGGCACATCTTGCCGAGGATATCGAATGGCTCGATTCGCACGTTGCGGAATGCGCCCGTGCATAGCCCCTCGGCATGCTGCGAATAAACGGTACGTTCCTGTATGACCGTCGATGGGCGGATGAGGAGAAGATTATGGAAACGAAGAGCTTGAATGAATCGACCATTTGCTGCTTTGGCGATTCGACCACCTGGGGCGATAACGGCTGCGGTGGGGGAGGCAACGACATTTCGTGGACCTCGCACTTGGGCGCGCTACTGGGCGGCGCAACCATCGAGAACTTTGGCATCAAGGGCTCGCGCATCGCCGTCAAGGCCGACCGCAGCGATTCGTTTGTCGAGCGCCTGGACGGTATCGACGATGCGGCCGATATCTACATCGTCTTTGGCGGCGTCAACGACTTTAGCCGCAACGTGCCGCTTGGCGAGTTGGGCAGTACCGATGTGCACGAGTTCTATGGTGCACTCGATTACCTGATCCGCACCATCACGGCGCGTTCGCCCCAGGCAAAGCTTGTGTTTATGACGCCGTGCAAGACGAGCGGTAAGCACGAGAAGGATATCCCGGCAAGCGATGAGCTCAATCACCTGGGGTTGACGCAGGTCGCCTACGTAAAGGCGATGCTCGAGGTCTGTGACCGCTACTCCGTTCCGGTGATTGACCTGTATGCGCAAAGTGGCATCAGCCCGTTTTTGCCAGAGCACCGCGAGCTCTATATGCCGGACGGTCTGCATTACAGCCCTGCCGGCTATGAGCGCCTGGCGCATCGCATCGCCGCGGGTCTCACCGCCGTTTGCCGCTAAAAGTCTGCCGTTTGCGGGGAATATAGGGTTAACGTTCACCCTATATCCCCCGTTCGCGTTACACTAGGGGTAACGTTCACCTATCGTTTATGTCAGAGGGGACAGCAATGGGTTGCAATCAAATCCTGGACCGTTATATCGAGCAGTTGATCGAAACCTCTACGCCGCAGGCGCCGGCTTGGAATATCGAAAAGATTCGCGCCGGCAAGGAGAACACCTGGAACTATATCGACGGCTGCATGATCAAGGCGCTCATCGAGCTGTACGAGATCACGGGTGAGCAGCGCTACCTGACCTTTGCCGATGACTACATCGATTTCTTTGTCCAGGACGACGGTACCATCAAGCATTACAACCCGCAGGATTACAACCTCGATAACGTCAATGCGGGCAAGACCCTCTACAAGCTGTATGACCTGGTGGGCAAGCCCAAGTACCGTGCCGCCATGGACACCATCTACCGCCAGCTCGAGACCCAGCCGCGCACCAAAGAAGGCGTGTTTTGGCACAAGGCCGTCTATCCCAACCAGATCTGGCTCGATGGCATGTATATGGCCCAGCCGTTCTACATGCAGTACGAGCTGAGCTTCCACAACCGTCGTGCCTGCTCGGACAGCTTCCATATGTTCCAGGTCGTGCATGACCTGATGCGCAACCCCCTCAACGGTCTGTACTATCACGCTTACGACGCGAGCCGCAAACAGTTCTGGTGCGACCCGGTCACCGGCCTTTCGGCTAACTTCTGGCTGCGCGCCGAGGGCTGGTTTGCCATGGCACTCATCGATACCTGGGAGCTCATGCCGCCTTCGATGTCAGCCGAGAAGGACGAGATTCGCAAGATGTTCCACGACCTGATCGACGCCATGCTGCCGTATCAGGACGAGAAGACCGGCATGTGGCATCAGGTCATCAACCTGCCCAATATCGCCCCCAACTACCTGGAGGAGTCGGGCAGCGCCATCTTTGCCAACGCCATCATGAAGGGCGTGCGTCTGGGCGTGCTGGGCGAGCGTTACTACCAGTACGGCCGTCGCGCCTTCGACGGCATCTGCGAGACCTGCCTGTCCGAGTATGACGGGCAGCTGGCGCTCGACAACATCTGCCTGGTTGCGGGCTTGGGAAACACCGCGCACCGCGAGGGCACGTTTGATTACTACATGAGCGAGCCCGTGGTCAAAAATGATGCAAAGGGTGTGGCGCCGCTGGTGCTTGCCTATATCGAGACCATGCATCACGACAAACTGGCCGGCAGGCATGACCCGCTTGCTCCCTCGGGCGTGTGCTCTATCGAGGACCCGTTTGGCGGATACACCCCGGGCATCAACGCTCATAAGGGATGTGAATAACGTGGGGGCTATTACTCCGGGTGTGCGTTTGCACGACCTTCCGCAGGGGACCGTCGAGGAACGCATCCGCATGGCGGGAGAGCTGGGCTTTTCGTGCATTCAGCTGCCGAGCAAGGTGCTCTACGCATCGATGGGGATCGATCGAGGCGGCCTGACCCGCGAGCTTGCCGACCATTTGCGTGCGGTGCTCGACGAGGCGGGCGTTTCGGTCGCCGTGCTCGGCTGCTATAAGAATTTGGCGACGCCCGATCGCCAACAGCTCATGGATAACATTGCCGAGTACGAGGCATGCCTGAACTTTGCCCAGATGCTCGGCGGATGCCCGGTTGGCACCGAGACCGGTCGCCCCAATGCGCAGAACCGCGTTGCTGACGACCGCATGACCGATGGGGCACTCGAAGCGTTTACAGACGGGCTTGCACGCGTCTGCGATCGGGCCGAGGCCGTGGGCGGGCAAATTTTGATCGAGCCCGGTTGGAACGAGACGGTCAACACGCCGGATCGCTGCCGTGAGGTGCTGGAGCGCGTCTCGAGCCCGTCGCTCGGCGTGATCTATGACCCGGTATCGCTGCTGCACCCCAGAGTCGTTGACGAAGCGCAGGAAATCACAGCACGCATGCTCTACTTATGCGGCAGTAAGATCCGCGTGCTGCACGCCAAGGATTTTGAGGTCGTTGATAACGAGGACGAAGCCGGATGGTGCGACGGTACGGGTTCGCGCCTGGTGTGCCACGGCGTGGGCGAGACGGGTCGCTATGACTTTGAGCCCGTGGTGGCCTGGGCTGCCGCCGCCTGCCCTGGGATTCCCTGCGTGGTCGAGAACAGCGTGCCGGCGACGGCGGCTGACTGCCTGGCGACACTCGAGCACATGTCCGCTCGCTGCGGGGCTTCGCATCGCGAGTTATAGCATTGGCTTTTGCTGTGTCGGCAGATTGAGATTACCTGTATGGGGGCGGCGGTGAAGGGTCTTTATCGTCGCCCCCATTGGATTGCATTAAAAGGGGAGTTGCGTGGCTATCCACATTGTCGAAGAGGCGAATCGTTGCCTAGGTTGTAAAAGGGCGTTCTGTCAGATTAAGGGCTGCCCGGTTCAGACGCCTATTCCGCAGGTCATCGACCTGTTCAAACAGCGTCGTCTAGAAGAGGCGGGCGAGCTGCTGTTCCAGAACAATCCCATGAGCGCGGTCTGCTCCGTGGTGTGCAACCATTCGGGCCAGTGCGAGGGCGCTTGCATCCAGGGCCGCAAGGGCACACCCGTGCATTTCTCGAGCATCGAGAACTATATCTCGACAGCGTATTTGGATCGTAAGGAGTGGACGTCTGCGCCGTCGTGCGGCAAACAGGTTGCTGTGGTCGGTTCCGGTCCCGCCGGTATTACCGTGGCCATTAAGATGGCCCAGCTAGGCTGTGCCGTCACGGTATTTGAACAGCGCCCCGAGATCGGCGGTGTGCTGGAATACGGTATCCCCGAGTTCCGCCTGCCCCGTGCGCTCGTGCAAAAGTACCGTCATGTGATGTGCTCGCTTGGCGTGCGCGTGCGCCCCTCGACCACCATCGGTGGCGCGCTGCATATCGACGACCTGCTGCGCGACGGCTACGATGCGGTCTTTGTTGGTACCGGTACCTGGCGTGCCCGCAAACTGGGCATTCCCGGCGAGTCGCGCGGCAACGTGCTGTTTGGTATCGATTACCTGGTCGATCCCTCGAGCGTGGCGATCGGGCAGAACGTGGCGGTCATCGGTGCCGGTAATGTGGCCATGGATGTGGCCCGCACGGCGCTGCGTTCGGGTGCTCGCAAGGTCACTGTGTATGCACGCTCGCGCCATATCTCGGCCATCGACGACGAGGTCGAGCTGACCGAGCTTGACGGTGCCGAGATTGTGTGCGGCAAGGCGATCTGCGCCATCGACGATAACGGTCCGGTGTTCGAGACGGCTATCTTCGACGAGGAGAATAACGTGGTGGGCTACGAGGAAGAGCTTGACCATGTGTCTGCCGATACGGTTGTGATTGCGGCTTCGCAGGTGCCCAAAGACAAGCTTGTGCTTACGACGGGTGGTCTGGAGACCGACCATCGCGGCCTTCTTTCGGTCGACGAGAACGGCATGACAACGGTGCCTGGCGTCTTTGCCGCCGGCGACGTGGTTAACGGCCCGCTCACGGTGGTTCATGCCGTGGCGGGCGCCAAGCTCGCCGTCGAAGGCATGACCAGCTACCTGGGCCTCTAACTCCATCCCATCCATCAGTTGCGGTGAAATACGGACTGTTTTGGCTGTCAAAAGCCTTATCTACTCCGTATTCCACCGCAACTTTTTGTTGGGCGGGCTAGAGACGCTGCATGCGGTACCCGACACCCATGTGCGTCTGAATCATCTTGGGGTGAGAGGGGTCTGCCTCGATCTTCTTGCGCAGGGTGCGCATGAACACGCGCAGGCTCGCCAGATCGCTGTCCCAGCTCGTGCCCCATATCTCGCGGGTGATGAAGGTGTGGGTGAGCACCTTGTCGACGTTTTTCGCCAGAAGGACGAGCAATTTGTACTCGGTTGGGGTGAGCGAGAGCTCGCGTCCGTCTTTCGTAGCGTATCCCGCGGCGTAGTCGATATGCAGCGGACCGTTGTCGAACGTGCTCGCTTCTGTCGACTCGCTCGACGCCATCGAGGAGCGCCTCAAATTCGCACGGACGCGCGCGAGCAACTCATCCACAGAAAAGGGCTTGGTGAGGTAGTCGTCTGCCCCTGCGTCAAGTGCTGCAATCTTGTCGGAATCTTCGGTGCGCGCCGAAATGACGATAATGGGGACTGCCGACCAACTTCGGATCTTCGTGATGACCTCGATACCGTCAATGTCGGGAAGGCCGAGGTCGAGCATGATGAGGCTGGGGCCGTGCGACACCGCATCCATGATGGCGGCCTGGCCGTTGCAAACCTTGCTCACGACATAGCCGTGAAGGCCAAGCGCGGTCGAAACGAGGTTTTGAACGGTCAGGTCATCTTCGACCAAGAGGACGCGTGGCTTAGCGGCATTATTCATGAATCTCGATCTCCTCGGCAGGCAGGGTAAAACGGAAGACGGCCCCATGGGGGTGGTTGTCGCGAACTTCGATGACGCCGCCATGCGCCTCCACGATGGAGCGGCAGAGCGACAGCCCAAGGCCGATGCTTCGACGCGAATCCACGGGCCGCGTATTGCTTGAGGTGAAGAAGCGCTCAAAGATATGAGGCTTGTCGCAGTCTGCTACACCCGGCCCATCGTCTGCGACGTCCACCACGATGAACTCACCCTCGCGACGTGCGCTGATGGTGACAGTCGAGTCCTCGGGCGTGTATTTGAAGGCGTTCATGATGAGATTCGTAAGCACCTGCATGATGAGATGGACGTCGATGCGTACCAGCAGGATGTCGTCAGTGTGCTCGATGGTGACGGCACGTCCATGCGATGCTTGGGCGACATGGCTGAGGGCGGCCTCGATGACCTCGTCGATGAGCTCGGATGTTAAGTTGAGGCGAATGGTGCCGTCCTCGACGCGTGTGATGGCGAGGAGGTTTTCCACGGTATCGATAAGCCAGAGGGAGTCGTCGTAGATGGCATCGGCAAGATCGCAGCGTTGTTCGAGGCTGAGCTTCTCGTCGCTCTTCCGAAGGATTGCCGCAGATCCGGATATAGCCGTGAGGGGTGTCCTCAAATCGTGGCCGATGGAGCGCAAAAGGTTGGCGCGCAGCTGCTCGTTTTTCGCCAAGACCGCAGCCTCTTCGCGCTCTTGCGCCGCCCGGTCGCTTTCGAGCGCCAAGGCGCATTCACCTACGATAGATAGGACGATCGAATGCTCGAAGGCTTCGATCTCGCGCCCCTCCAGGGCGATGCCGATGACACCGAATACCTTGTCGCCGGTGCGAACCGCGAGGTAGAGACAGCGCGCCTCAGGCAGGGTCCGCGTGCTTGCGCCCGCGCGCTTGTTGTTGGTGTAGGTCCAGGTTGCAACGGCGCGCTCGTAGTCGGTGAGCAGCGACGCGGGTCGGTTTTCGGTGCCAGCGGACTCATAGAGCGCCTTGCCGAGCGTGCCGTGTTCGGCGGGGTAGAAGACCACGTCGAGTTTTAGCAGTTTGACGAGTTGGTTCATGGCGACGCGGGCGCACTCCTCCGCGCTATGGGCTTGCTGCAAGAGCTGGTTCGTTTCGAGGAGTACGCGCGTTTTGAATGCGTTCTCGGCGGATGTACGGGCGTTGTCGGCGATGCGCGCAGTTAACTCGCCGGCGACCATAGCGGTGGCGAACATGATGCCGAACGTGACCAGATAGCTTCGGTCGTAGCTGGCGAGCGAAAACAGAGGCGTGACGAAGCAGAAGTTGTAAAGCACTACAGAGAGCACGCTCGATACGATCGTGCAGATACGCCCCGTCGTGGTGACGGCGGTCAGCAGGGCCGTGAAGATATAGAGGGATATGATGCTGGAATCGGCAAATCCCAGATGGCGGAAAGCCGTGCCGATCGCCGTGGCGGCAAGAGAGAGAGCCAGCGTGCGAAGCACGTTTCGGCTGCTGGGCGGCTGCAGGGCGAGCGCATGGCGGCGTCCTTTGGGTCGGGAGGGCGGAGTCGACTGTTCTGGAATGATGTAAATGTCGAGGTTCGGGGCGAATGTTATGAGCTGTTCTACGAGAGATTTGCGGCCGAAGAGGGCCTGACGGACGCTGCTGCGCTCGCCCGTGCGCCCCATGACGATCTTCGAAATACCCGACAGGCGCGCGAACTCGGAGATCTGAAACGCGATGTCGTCGCCATAGACGGTTTCCATATGTGCTCCGAGCTGCTCGGCTAGGGCGATATTGGCTGCAAGCTTGGCGCGCTCATCATCGCTCATGGCTTGCGTGCGCGGGCTCTCTACGAACAGGGCGACGAGCTCGCTGCGAAACGCTTTCGCCATGCGTGCGGCGGCACGGACGATGCGGGGATTGGTCGGCGCCGGGGAGACACAGACTAAGATACGCTCCCTGGTGTAGTAGTCACGGTTTCCCAGCACGCGTGCGGCGTCTGTGAGGTGACCGGTGCGATCGGCGCAGCGGCGCAGCGCGATTTCTCGGAGTGCGGTGAGGTTCTCGACGGTAAAAAAATGCTGTTGCGCTCGGTCGGCTTGTGCGGGACGGTAGACGAGGCCGGCGCGAAGGCGCTCAAGTAGGTCTTCGGGCTCTATGTCGACGAGCTCGACCTGGTCGGCATCATCGAAGATACGGTCGGGGATTCGTTCGCTCACGACAACGCTGGTGATGGATGCAACCATGTCGTTTAGGCTCTCGATATGCTGAACGTTCACGGTCGTATAGACGTCGATGCCCGCATGTAGAAGTTCCTCGACGTCTTGATAGCGTTTGTCGTGGCGAGACCCCGGCGCATTCGTATGGGCGAGCTCGTCGACAAGGATGAGCTGAGGGGCGCGTTCGATAGCCGCATCTAGATCGAACTCGCTGAGCGCAATGCCGTTGTGCTCGATGAGTTTACAGGGCACGTTCTCAAGCCCTTGTGCAAGATGGGCAGTTGCCGGACGTTCGTGCGGCTCGATGTATCCCGCGACGACGTCGACACCTCGCCGCTTGGCGGCGTGGGCGGCTTGAAGCATCGCATAGGTTTTGCCTGTGCCAGCAGCGTAGCCAAAGAAAATTTTGAGGTGTCCCCGGCTGGTTCGAGTGTCATCGGCGACCCCGTCTTTCTCAATTGCCTTGAGGATGAGGTCTGGATTGACGCGAGTGTCCGATGCGTCGCGCTGCATAGCGTAGCCTTTCTGAAGCGTTGTCCATGCGTGCATACGCGGTGAAGACACCACTGTATGCTCGCGAGGTCGAGTATAGGCGCACTGCAGCTGCAATAGTGCTTTCTACCTGCATCTTTACGGCATCTTAAGGACGTGAGCCCCGGCCCTCACGCCTCTTTAATCCCTAGAAGCGTTTACTGTCCCCAGACGCTTGCGAGGGCAGGCGTCCGAGACATCGGACCGCGTGTGAAAGGGGCGGTAAATGGACATCCTCATTCCCATCATCGGAGTCGTCTGCATTGGACTTCTTATCTATTACATCTACATTCTGATGAGGAGTGATTCGTAAACTATGGACGCTGCGATTCAGTACATCTTGTACTTTGCCGTACTCGTCGTCCTGGCCGTTCCGCTCGGTCGGTTCATGGCCCATATCATGGATGGTGAGCATACGTTCCTGTCGCCTGTGATTGCTCCTGTGGAGCGTGGCGTCTATCGTCTGCTTCGCATCGACGCGGCAGAACAGATGGGGTGTAGGCGCTATCTGGCGAGCGTGCTGGTCTTTTCGGGGATCGGCCTCGTGACTCTTGTGGCACTCCAGGCGCTTCAGTCCTTCTTGCCAGGCAATCCCCAGCACCTACCGGGTGTGTCATGGGACCTGTCGTTCAATACGGCTGCTTCCTTCATAACCAACACCAACTGGCAGTCCTACTCCGGTGAGACCACCCTGTCCTACCTTGTGCAGTTCATGGGTCTCACTGTGCAGAACTTCGTTTCCGCTGGCACCGGTATCGCGGTCATGTTCGCGCTGATCCGCGGCTTCCGTCAGGTCAAGGAGCAGGGTCTGGGTTCCTTCTGGGTCGACCTCACCCGCACCGTCCTGTATGTGCTCATCCCGCTGAACCTCGTGTTCGGCATCTGCCTGGCTGCCGGTGGCGTTATCTCCAATTTTCAGCCGGCTCAGAAGGCTGAGCTCGTAGAGCCCGTCGCTGTTCAGCCTAATGCAGACGGCGGCTGGAGCGTCATCGACGGCGCCCAGATTGAGGGCGACACGGTCAAGGTCGACGGCAAGGTTGTCGAGGGCGCGCGCGTGGTTACCGAGCAGTTCCTGCCCCAGGGTCCCGCGGCTCCTCAGGTCGCCATCAAGCAGTCCGGCACCAACGGCGGCGGCTTCTTCGGCGTGAACTCCGCCCATCCGTATGAGAACCCCAGTGCCTTCACCAACATCATCGAGATGACCAGCCTGCTGCTGATCCCGGCCGCCTGTTGCTTCGCCTTCGGTATCGGCGTCAAGAACACCAAGCAGGGCAAGGCCATCTTTGCCGCCATGTTCATCCTGCTGGTGATCTTCACCGGCATCATCGCCGTCAACGAGCATGCGGGCACCCCGCAGCTGGCCGATGGCGGAGCGGTCAATATCGAGATGACCGACGGCCAGGCCGGCGGCAACATGGAGGGCAAGGAGAGCCGTTTCGGTATCGCCTCCTCTTCTACCTGGTCCGCTTTCACGACGGCTGCTTCCAACGGCTCGGTTAACTCCATGCACGACTCCTACACCCCGCTGGGCGGTTTTGTCCAGATGCTCCAGATTGCTCTGGGCGAGGTCGTCTTCGGCGGCGTGGGCTGCGGCCTGTACGGCATGATCGGCTTCGCCATCCTCACAGTGTTCATCGCCGGCCTCATGGTCGGACGCACGCCTGAGCTCCTGGGTAAGAAGATCGAGCCGGGCGAGATGCGCTGGGCAGTTGTCCTGTGCTTGGCAACTCCGTTTGCCATTCTGGTGTGCTCGGCCATCGCCTGCATGGTGCCCGGTCTTGCCGACCAGCTCAACAATGGTGGCGCGCACGGCTTCTCCGAGGCGCTGTATGCCTTCACCTCATGCGGCGGCAACAACGGCTCGGCGTTTGCAGGCATGAACTGCAACATTCCCTGGATCAACGTCATGCTCGGCCTCGAGATGCTGTTCGCCCGCTTCATGCCTATCATCGGTACGCTGGCTATCGCCGGCTCGCTGGCCAAGAAGGGCAAGGTCGCCGAGAGCGCCGGTACCCTGTCTACCACTAACGGCATGTTCGTATTCCTGCTCGTGTTCATCGTCCTGCTGATCGGTGCCCTGAGCTTCTTCCCGGCCCTGGCGCTTGGCCCCGTTGCCGAGTTCTTCCAGATGATTGCGTAAAGGAGGGCGCAGATTTATGACTATGCAAAAAGACATGATGGGCCGCGCGGTCCGCGACTCGTTTGCCAAGCTGGATCCTCGCGTCCAGATTCAAAACCCGGTCATGTTTCTGGTGTGGCTTTCCGCCGTCATGACCTCCGTCCTGGCCGTCGCTTCCATTTTCGGTGTGCAGGACGCGGGTGTGCCCACCTACTATGTGGTCGCCATCGCGGTCATCCTGTGGCTTACCGACCTGTTCTCGAACTTCGCCGAGGCGCTTGCCGAGGGCCGCGGTAAAGCCCAGGCCGATTCCCTGCGTGCGGCCAAGAAGGATGTCGAGGCCCATCGCATCGAGTCCGTTGAGGACAAGGAGCACTTCACCGTCGTTCCCGGCACCGAGCTCACACGCGGCGACCTGGTGATCGTACGCGCCGGCGAGCAGATTCCCGGCGACGGCGACGTCATCGAGGGCGCTGCTTCCGTTGACGAGTCCGCCATCACCGGCGAGTCCGCCCCCGTGGTCCGCGAGGCCGGCGGCGACCGCTCTGCCGTTACCGGCGGTACCACGGTGCTGTCCGACTGGATCATCGTCAAGATCTCCAGTGAGCCCGGCCAGAGCTTCCTGGACAAGATGATCGCGATGGTCGAGGGTGCCGCGCGCAAGAAGACCCCTAACGAGATCGCTCTGGAGATCTTCCTGGTGGCCCTCTCCATCGTCTTTATCCTGGTCACGCTGGCCCTGTATTGTTACTCCTGCTTCTCGGTCGGTCTTAACGACATGGACAACCCCACGGCCGTGACCACGCTCGTGGCGCTGCTCGTGTGCCTGGCTCCTACTACCATCGGCGCCCTTCTTTCCGCCATCGGCATCGCCGGCATGAGCCGTCTGAACGAGGCCAACGTGCTGGCCATGTCCGGCCGCGCCATCGAGGCCGCCGGCGACGTCGACATCCTCATGCTCGACAAGACCGGCACCATCACCCTGGGTAACCGCCAAGCCGCCGAGTTCATCCCGGTCGACGGCATCGATCCCGCGGAGCTGGCCGATGCCGCCCAGCTTTCCTCGCTGGCCGACGAGACCCCCGAAGGCCGTTCCATCGTCGTGCTCGCCAAGGAGCAGTTCGGTCTGCGCGGCCGCACACTCGAGGATAAGGGTATGGAGTTCATCCCCTTCACCGCGGCGACCCGCATGTCCGGTGTGAACTACGAGGGCAATGAGATCCGCAAGGGCGCTGCCGATTCCGTGCGCACCTATGTGGAGGCAGCCGGTGGCGTGTTCTCCCAGGAGTGCGACGAGGCCGTCGAGCGCATCGCCAAGGCCGGCGGCACCCCGCTGGTCGTGACCAAGAACTGCCGCGTGCTGGGCGTCGTCTACCTTAAGGACATCATCAAGTCCGGCGTGAAGGAGAAGTTCGCCGACCTGCGCAAGATGGGCATCAAGACCATCATGGTGACGGGCGACAACCCACTCACCGCCGCGGCAATCGCCGCCGAGGCCGGCGTTGACGACTTCCTGGCCGAGGCCACCCCTGAGGGCAAGCTCGAGAAGATCCGCGAGTTCCAGCGTGAGGGCCACCTGGTCGCCATGACCGGCGACGGCACCAACGACGCGCCGGCGCTGGCGCAGGCGGATGTCGCCGTGGCCATGAACACGGGCACCCAGGCTGCCAAGGAGGCCGGCAACATGGTCGACCTCGACTCCAGCCCCACCAAGCTCATCGAGGTCGTGCGTATCGGCAAGCAGCTGCTCATGACCCGCGGTTCGCTTACGACCTTCTCGGTCGCCAACGACATGGCGAAGTACTTCGCTATCATCCCGGCCCTGTTCTCGCCGATCTACCCGGGCCTTGGCGCACTCAACATCCTCGGTCTGGCAAGCCCGCTGTCCGCGGTTCTTTCGGCCATCATCTATAACGCGCTCGTTATCGTCGCGCTGATCCCGGCCGCGCTGAAGGGCGTTAAGTACCGCGAGGTACCGTCCGGACAGCTGCTGACCCACAACCTGCTCGTATGGGGTCTGGGCGGCATCGTTGCCCCGTTCGCATTTATCAAGCTCATCGACATGCTGCTCGCGTTCTGCGGCATTATGTAAGTGGAGGTTTGTATGTTCAAAGGTATCGCATCGCGCGCACTTGGCGTGTTCGCGCTGTTTACCATCGTCTGCGGCCTGGGGTACACGCTCGTGGTGACCGGCGTCGTGCAGCTTGCGTTTCCGTACCAGGCGAACGGATCGCTTATTACGGTCGACGGCAAGGTTGTGGGTTCCGAGCTCATCGGCCAGAACTTCGATGACGAAGCCCACATGTGGGGTCGTATCCAGAACGTGTCAATTGTCGAAGGCGAAGACGGCGAGCTCATGGCGTATGGTGCCCCGTCCAACCTGTCCCCGGCGAGTGAGGAGTATCGGCAGCTGATAGATGCGCGCGTGAAGAAGATCCGCGCCGCCAATCCCGATGCCGATATGGACGCTGTGCCCGTCGACCTGGTGACGTGTTCGGGGTCCGGCCTCGACCCGGAGATCTCTCCGGATGCCGCCGAGTACCAGGTCCCGCGCCTTGCCAAAGCCACGGGCAAAAGTGAGGACGAGGTGCGCGACATCATCGCCGCGTGCACCAAGGGTCGTTTCCTCGGCGTGTTCGGCGAGCCCACGGTCAACGTGCTCAAGGTGAACCTTATGCTGGACGGCGCGCTGTAGGTGAGGGAGCGGCGGATGAGGGCATGACTGACTATCTGAGCCCTCAATTCCACCCCGCCCATCAGTTGCGGTGAAATACGGACTGTTTTGGCTGTTAAAAGCCTCATCTACTCCGTATTCCACCGCAACTTTTTTTGAGGGTCGGGATTGAAGGTGGGGAGTGCGAGCGGGTACGGACGCGGCGGTTGCTGATACGATAGGTACGTTAGCAACTGCCGCCGAGCGGCTCAAACGAAAGGAAGCCTGTATGGAGTCCTCTGCTTACCCGATGCTCTTTAGCCCGATCAAGGTCGGTATGACCGAGGTCAAGAACCGCGTCTTTATGCCGCCGGTGTCCACCAACCTGGCCGATCATGGCTATGTGACCGATGACTTGGTCGATCATTACCGCGCCCGCGCCAAGGGCGGCGTGGGCCTCATCATTACCGAGGTCGTGACGGTCGAGCCCACCTACACCTATCTGCCGGGTGACATGTGCTGCTACGACGACACGTTTATCCCCGGTTGGGAAAAGCTCGCCGCAGCCGTCCACGAGTACGGCTGCAAGATCATGCCGCAGCTCTTCCACCCCGCCTACATGGCCTTTAACATTCCGGGCACGCCGCGCCTGATCGCTCCGTCCTTCGTGGGACCGTCCTATGCCCGTGAGGCACCGCGTCCTATCACGGTCGACGAGATTCACGAGCTCACGCATCAGTTTGGCGACGCTGCCGTGCGTATGCAGAAGGCCGGTGTCGATGGCGTCGAGGTCCATGCGGCGCACGCCCACGGCATGCTCGGCGGTTTCTTGACCCCGCTCTATAACAAGCGTACCGATGAGTACGGCGGCTCGCTCGACGCCCGCATGCGCTTTTTGCTCGAGGTTATCGCCGAGATTCGCGAGCGCTGCGGCAAGGACTTTATCATCGACGTCCGTATCTCGGGCGACGAGTACACCGATGGTGGCCTGACCCTCAACGACATGATCTACGTCTCGCGTCGCCTGGAGAAGGCCGGCGTCGACATGATTCATGTGTCGGGCGGCACCACCATCAAGCGCGGTTCCGCGATTCCCGCCGCCGGTACCCAGCAGGCCTCGCACGCTGCCTGCTCGCGCGAGATCAAAAAGCACGTCAACATTCCCGTCGCCACCGTCGGACGTATCAACGAGGCCTGGATCGCCGAGGAGCTGATCGAGGACGGCGCTGCCGACATCTGTATGATGGGCCGCGCCAATCTGTGCGATGCCGAGTTCTGCAACAAGGCCGCTGCCGGCAACGCCGACGATATTCGCCCCTGCATTGGCTGCCTGCGCTGCCTGAACGGCATTATGTTTGGCAAGCGCATCTCCTGCACCGTCAATCCCGATGTTGAGCGCGACGAAGCCGGCTACGAGCCTGCCGCCGAGGCCAAGAACGTGCTCGTTGTGGGTGCTGGTCCTGCGGGCATGGAGGCAGCCTACATTGCCGCCAAGCGCGGCCACAACGTGGTGCTCGTGGATAAGCAGGATGAGCCGGGCGGCGAGATGCGCATCGCGGCCGTTCCGCCGGCAAAGCAGGAACTCACCCGCGTGATCAAGTATCAGTATCGTCGCCTGGCCGAGGCCGGCGTGAAGTGCGTATTTGGCACCGAGCTTACTGCCGAGGACATTCAACGCGACTACGCCGGCTACGAGGTCGTCCTGGCTTATGGCGCCGAGCCCATCGTTCCGGCCTTCATGCAGGGCTTTAAGCAGGTTATGACGGCCGACGACCTGCTGGGCGGCAAGGCTTTCCCGGGCAAGAAGATCGTCATCGTGGGCGGCGGCACCGTCGGTTGCGAGACGGCAGATTACCTGGCCCCGCTGGTCAACGACCTGTCGCCAGCCAACCGCGATGTCACCGTTATCGAGATGACCAAGACGCTCGCCGCCAACGAGGGCGGCGCCGGTCGCGCGGTGCTCATCACGCGCATGCTCTCCAAGGGCGTCCACGTGCTGACCGAGGCCAAGGTGACCGAGATCACAGAGGACACCATCAGTTACGAAAAGGACGGCGAGGTCCACACCATCACCGGTGCCGATACGCTGGTACTTGCCATGGGCTATCGTCCCAATACCAAGTTGGCCGACAACCTTGCTGCAGCCGGCGTTACCACCCACGTGTTGGGCGATGCCAACAAGTGCGGCAACATCCGCGACGCCATCGGCGATGGCTACAAGGTTGCTTGCGAGCTCTAGTCAACCCCTTGGTGCATGTGAGGCCTATCCCCGCGGCGTCAGTCGGTAGATAGCAAAAAGCGGCGGTCGTCCCGTACATGGGACGACCGCCGCTTGCGTTAGCTGCAATGAGTCGTGCGATTAGAGGCCCAGGATCTCCTTGACCTTGGCGATGATGGCCTCGTCGGTTGCGTTGGCAAAGAAGTACTCCTGGAAGTGTTCGCCGGCAAGTGCGCCCTTCACCAGGTCCTGATCGATCTCGCCCAGGACGTCGACGAGCGGACGCATAGTCACAGCGCGGACGCCGTCGAGGATCTTCTTGTTGCGCTGCTCGGGCTCAACACGCTCGGCAGGATAGCCGTTGCCCGAACCAAAGCCAAAGAGCTTCTCAAAGGTGTACTCGAGGTTGAGCTCCTGGCCCCAGCCGTTCTTGAGGGCGAAGGGCATGGCGACAGCGTTACCGTCGTTGACCTGGGCAAAGGTGTAGGCATCGAGCGGGTCGGCAACATGGCCGCACAGCACGCCGGGGAAGGAGTTGCAGGCGAGCATGGCGCCCTCGCCGGTGCCACAGCCGGTCACGACGTAGTCGGCAGCGCCGGAGTTGAGCAGCACGGCGGCCAGGATGCCGTTCTGCACATAGGTGAGGGGCTTGGAGTCGGCATCGGCATACATGCCATAGTTAAAGACAGTGTGGCCCATGGGCTCGACAACCTTCTTAAGGGCAGCCTCGATCATAGGGTTCTTGGAGTTCTGAGAGTTTTCGTTGATCAGAGCGATTTTCATTGCGAATTACCTTCCTATTTCTAACTTGCGGTGGAATACGGACTGTTTTGCCTGATAGAAGCCAAAACCAATCCTTATCTCACCGCAACTCAAATGAAAAACGAGTGGATGAAACCTGATGTGGGCAGTTGCGGTGACGCTTATTGAGGCTGCTTTCCAATGTATGCGAGGATGCCGCCGTCGACGTAGAGGATGTGGCCGTTGACGAAGTTCGACGCGTCGGAAGCCAGGAACACGGCGGGGCCCTTCAGGTCCTCGGGCGTGCCCCAACGGGCGGCCGGCGTTTTGGCAATGATGAACTGGTCAAACGGGTGACGGCTGCCGTCGGGCTGCGTCTCGCGCAGCGGCGCGGTCTGCGGCGTGGCGATGTAGCCGGGCCCAATGCCGTTGCACTGGATATTGGCCTCGCCAAACTCCGAGCAGATGTTCTTGGTGAGCATCTTCAGGCCGCCCTTGGCCGCGGCATAGCCGGCGATGGTCTCGCGGCCCAGCTCGCTCATCATCGAGCAGATGTTGATGATCTTGCCGTGGCCCTTGGCGATCATGCCAGGCAGGCAGGCCTTTGACACGATAAACGGTGCGTTGAGGTCGATATCGACGACGCGGCGGAAGTCCTCGGCGCTCATGTCGAGCATCGGGGTACGCTGGATGACGCCGGCGTTGTTGACCAGGATGTCGGGCGTGGTGCCAAAGTCGGCCTCGATCTTGGCGATGAGCTCGGCGACGACAGTCTCGTCGGTGACGTCGGCAACATAGCCGTGAGCGTCAAAGCCCAGCTCACGGTAGTGCTTCTCGGCTTCGGCGACTTTGTCGGCGTGACGGGCGTTAAAGGCGATCTTGGCGCCGGCCTCTCCGAGCGCCTCGGCAATGGCCATGCCAATGCCGTAGGTGGCGCCGGTCACCAGTGCGACCTTGCCGTCCAGACGGAAGCTGTCCATAAGATCAGACATAGCGATCCTTTCAAAAGAAACGTTCATCTATATAAGTCTTGCTTTTCATACAAGGTCAGTATAGGTGAAGCGGCGTAATAGCCACCCCTTATTCCCTAAAATCAGGTGAACGTTCACTTTTAAAAGGCGAACGGTAGTCTCGCCCTTGCCGTGCGGACGTCTATTTGCTCTGTTCCTGCGCTCCCTCTGCGATCATGTTGCGGTTGTACACCAGATGCAAATACATCGCGTCGTGCGCTGCGGTGGGATTGCGCGCGGCGATGGCGTCGGCCACGCCACGGTGGGTGCGGATGGTTTCCTCAACCAGCTTTTTGCCGGTTACGTCGATAAAGAGGGGGACGGATGCCTTGAGCACGCCCATCAGGCGGGGAACGACGAGGTTTCCGGAGCTCTCGGCAATGGCATTGTGGAACGCGGTGTCGGCGGCGGAGTAATCCTCACCGGCCTCGGCCAGGCGCTCGGATTCGTCGCAGAGCTCTTTGATGCAGACGACCTGGTCGTTGGTTGCGTGCTCGGCTGCCATGCTGGCCATCTGCGGCTCGATCATAAAGCGCACTTCGAGCAGGTCGCGTGCCAGGCGCCTCTTGTCATCGATAAAGGTAAAGCCCAGCGGATCGTCGGCAACGCCGGGGTTTGATGCCACATAGGTGCCCGAGCCCTGCTTAATGCGCACGATGTTGCGCGACTGCAGCAGCTTCATAGCCTCGCGTACGGTGCTCCTGCCAGCACCCAGGCGCTCGACGAGCACAGCCTCCTTGGGCAGGCGGTCGCCTTGCTCAAGATGCTCATCCAGGATCAGTTGAATAATTTTCTCCGAAATCTGCTCGGGGAGTCCCGAATCGGCTCGTGCCACGCTTCACCTCATATCAAAAGAATTCATCAGAGCTATTCTAGCTCATTTAACAGAAGCCGCGGTGGTTCGCTCCGACAATGGAGAGCTGTAAGTAGGCGTTTACCGTCAAAAACAGATCGTTCAGGAAATACATCAGATGTATTTTGAAAAAAAGTTTCCCTTTTAAACATCAGACCTATTGAAAACACGCTATAGTCTAAGGCGAATTCAAAAGGTCTGATGAATTGGAGGAAAGATGTCAGACCCAACGTTTATGGCCGACCCCACCAGGCTGGTCATCGCCGCTATCGTGGGCATCGCGCTGCTGCTTGCGCTCATCATTAAGTTCAAGCTGCATCCTGTGCTTTCGATGATGGTCTCGGCGCTCGCGATCGGCATCGGCGCCGGTATGCCGCTCGACCTGGTGGCGGACACTGTCACCAAGGGCGTGGGAACCACGCTGCAAAACATCGCCCTGCTCATTGGCCTCGGCTCGATGTTTGGCCAGATTCTTGAGGAGAGCGGCGGCGCCAAGAAGATCGCCCAGACCTTCATCGATACCTTTGGGCAGGGTCATTCCAGCTGGGCGCTGGGCATTACCGGTCTGGTTATCGGCACTACGGTGTTCTTTGAGGCCGGCGTGGTCGTTTTGATCCCACTTGCGTTTAGCGTGGCATCGCAGACCAAAAAGTCGACGCTCTACTACGGCATCGCGCTGCTCGCGGGACTGGCCGCTGGCTATGCGTTTGTGCCGCCTTCGGCCGGTTCGGTTTTGGTCGCCGGCACGCTCGGTGTCGACCTGGGCACCATGATTCTCGTCGGTATCCCTACCGCCTTCATCGCCATGGCGATCGCCGGCGTCATCTGGGGCCGCAACGTGGGCGGTCGCATCTTTACCGATGTTCCGGAGCACTTTACCTCTGCCGAGGGCGCGAGCGACGAAAAGGAGCTTCCCTCCTTTGGCATGGTGCTTGCCATCGTGCTCACGCCGCTTTGTCTGATTTTGCTGGGCACGCTGTCTTCTTATATCCCCATGCCCGCCGAGCGCGCCTCGATTCTCGCCTTCCTGGGCAAGCCGTTCGTCGCTTTGACGCTCGCCACGCTCGTCGCGATGTATCTGCTGGGCGCGCGCCGCGGCTACTCCGGCGCCGAGCTCAAGGCCTTGCTCGACCGCTCTCTTAAGCCCGTCGGCATGATCTTGCTGGTTATCGCTTGCGGCGGCGTCATTCGCTGGATGCTGCAGGACTGCGGCTTGGGCCAGGTTATTGGCCCTATGCTCGAGGCTTCACCGCTGCCTTTGGTGGTTGTTGCCTTTTTGATTGCCGTCATGGTGCGTGCCTCTGTCGGCAGCTCCATCGTCGCTATGACTATGGCATCGGGCATTATGGCCGCCATGCCCGCGGTTGCCGGTGCTTCGGTGCTCATGCGTGCCGCTATCTGTCTTGCTATCTGCGGCGGTGCCACGGCCCTCTCGCACGTCAACGATGCCGGTTTTTGGATGTGCTCCTCGTTCCTGGAGATTGACGAGAAGACCACCCTCAAGTCCTGGACCGTTATGGAGACGCTCATCGGCCTTTCGGGTCTTGCCTGCGCCCTGGTGATTTCGTTCTTCGCCTAGTTCGCGTAGCTAAGCATCTTTTGCCGAGTGCATCGCTCGGTACCCATTTACACCTGATTCATTAACCAACGATTGATACAACCGTTCAAATCAAAAGAGGAGAGCATCATGGACGAGAAGACCAAGGTACAGATTCAGCAGGAGGCAGCCGACCTGGTTGCCAAGCTGCAGCCGCGTTCCGGCAAGTTTCGCACCATCAGCCCCGAGATGGACCCGCTGCGTCTGGGGTCTGGCTGGACCATTGAGGATCTGGACAAGCCGCAGGTCATTATCGAGTCGACGTTTGGCGACTCGCACCCGGGTTCTGCCGGCCTGTTTGATCTGGTCGAGGAGGTCCGTGCTGGCGTTGCCGAGGCTGGCGGTCACGGTGCTCGTTACTTCTGCACCGATATCTGCGACGGCGAGGCCCAGGGACACGACGGCATTAACTACTCGCTGCCCAGCCGCGACATGATCGCCAACATGATCGAGATCCATGCCAAGGCCACCCCGTTCGACGCCGGTGTCTTTGTCGCCAGCTGCGATAAGGGCCTGCCTGCGAACCTCATGGCCATGGGCCGCATCAACATCCCCTCCATCGTCGTTACCGGCGGCGTCATGGATGCCGGTCCCGATCTGCTGACCTTGGAGCAGCTCGGCGCGATTTCTGCCCGCTACGAGCGCGGCGAGATCTCCCGCGAGGAGCTTGAGTTTGCCAAGCACAACGCATGCCCCAGCTGCGGCGCCTGCTCGTTTATGGGCACCGCGTCGACCATGCAGGTTACCGCCGAGGCCCTGGGCCTTATGCTCCCCGGCACGGCCCTGTTGCCCGCAACCAGCTCCGATCTGCGTGAGTTTGCGCGCGAGGCCGGCCGTCAGTCCGTGTGGCTCTCCGAGCACAACCTGTGTCCGCGTGACATCGTGACCAAGGAGTCCTTCGAGAACCTCATCATGGTCCACGGCGCCATCTCCGGTTCCACCAACTCGCTGCTGCACATCCCCGCGATCGCCCGCGAGTTTGGCATCGAGATGTCCGCCGACGACTTCGATCGCCTGCACCGTGGCGCCCACTACCTGCTCAACGTCCGTCCCGCAGGCGAGTGGCCGGCGCAGTTCTTCTACTATGCGGGTGGCGTGCCGCGCATCATGGAGGAGATCAAGTCGATGCTTCACCTCGATGTCATGACCGTCACCGGCAAGACCCTCGGCGAAAACCTCGAGGAACTTAAGAACAACGGCTACTACGAGAAGTGCGGCCGCTACTTGGAGAAGTGGAACCTCAAGCGCGAAGACATTATTCGCCCGTTTGACCAGGCTTTTGGTACCGACGGCTCTATCGCCATCCTCCACGGCAACCTTGCCCCCGAGGGTGCCGTCGTCAAACACACGGTTGTTCCGCGCGAGATGTTCCAGGCCACGCTTAAGGCTCGCCCGTTCGATTGTGAGGAGGACGCTATCCACGCCGTCCTGACGCACGAGATCAAGCCCGGCGATGCCGTCATCATTCGTTATGAGGGCCCCAAGGGCTCCGGCATGCCCGAGATGTTCTACACCACCGAGGCTATCGCCAGCGACCCCGAGCTGGGCGCAAGCATTGCCCTGATCACTGACGGCCGCTTCTCCGGCGCCTCCAAGGGCCCGGCTATCGGTCACGTTTCGCCCGAGGCTGCCGTGGGCGGCCCGATTGCCCTGATCGAGGAGGGCGACCTGATCCAGATCAACATCCCCGAGCGCTCGCTGTCCATCGTGGGCATCGCCGGTAAGGAGATGGAGCCGGCCGAGGTCGACGCCGTCCTGGCCGAGCGCCGAGCCGCTTGGAAGCCCAAGGCTAATCGCTATACCTCCGGCACGCTCAAGTTCTTTACCGAGCATGCAGTTTCCGCCATTCAGGGTGGCTACATGGAGTAGCGCCCATGCGCATCAAATATCTCCTCTCATAGATGTGCGGCACAAAGAGCCCCGAGCCACGTCACCGGGGCGCGTTGTTCAGCGCCGCCGGGGCGCTCCACTCAAACGACAAGAGACGTCTTACGCAAGCGCCCGCGTCCGTGAATAAAACCACGGGCGTGGGCGCTTCACTTTATTCCCAGCCCTTCCACACGTCAGGCTCGTAGCCAACGGTTGCCTGGCGGCCGTTGCGAACGATGGGCTCACGAAGAATCTGCTGGTTATCGAGCACCTTTTCGAACTTCTGGTCGGCAGCAAGATACTGTACGAGCGCAACCGTGTCGGCATCTTTCGCCTTTGGATCGATCACAGCGTCGATCCCGCCGACGGCGCGCGCCACGCTTTCGAGCTCGCCTTTGCTCATCCCCTTTTCCTTCAAGTCGATGAACTGGAACTTCACACGACGTTCCTTGAAATAGCGCTGCGCCTTCTTAGTATCGAAGCTTTTCTTCGTGCCGAATATCTGGATGTTCATACGTACCGCCTTCGCTCAATTCTCGTCCGTCCATGATACGACAAGGGAGCCGAGCAAAAACAGAGCAGGCGGAGATGGAGGAGGACGGCGACCGACCGTCGGCAAGAGTCGGCCGGATCGGACTGGCGCCCAGCGCGCGCCGGCGACACGCTCGCAGCTGCACACATAGCCGATGTACAAGCTCGCCGCGGCGTTCCCTCGCCCCGCGGTGTGGCGATAGAGAAGCACGCCACCCGTCAACGATGGCGCCTCGGTAAAGAAAATCAACGTCTGGGTTACATCCCTTGAAAGGGGCGAAGACGGCTGCTAGAATACCTCCCCGCTATGAAGGATTTGACCAAAGCATACATCGCAATTCGGCGGCCCCTGGTATACGGGGCCTCTCCTGTTGTTCCCCAAGTGCGCTCTGAGCAGCCGCTTTCTTCCTGTCGTATCTGATGCACGCATAGCACGTGCATGTTATTTCGCCCGTGGGCCGGCGCGCCTTCGGCGAAGAATCGAATAGATACGAAGGAAGCTTATGTCTGATAATTGTACGGTCGCGCCCGCCAATGGGCGCATTACCGGTACCCAGATCCGCATCGTCGCGGTCGTCGTCCTGGGTGCCTTCTTGGCGCTACTGAACCAAACGGTGATGTCGCCTGCGCTGCCGGTCATCATGTCTGATTTCGCCATCGATGCCTCGACTGCCCAGTGGATCATGTCCATATACCCGCTGGTGAGCGGCATCATGGTCCCCGTTTCGGCGTTCCTTATCGACAAGTTCAGCACCCGCGCGCTATTCTTCGGGGCGACGCTGGTGTTCGCGCTGGGCACGCTGCTGTGCGCCGCAGCCCCTGATTTCCTGTTCCTCATCATCGGTCGCGTGTTGCAAGCGGCGGGCTCAGGCGTGCTCATGCCGCTTGTCTCGGTGGTTCCCATGCTGGTGTTCCCCGTCGAGAAACGAGGAACGGCTATGGGCATGGCGGGCATCGTCATGTCGGCGGGTCCCGCGGTCGGCCCCGTCGTAGGCGGCGCGGTGATCGACACGTACGGCTGGCGCACCATGATCGGCGCCATCGTCCCCCTCGCAATTCTCGTGCTGGTGCTGGGCGTGTTCATGCTGAAAAACGTGGGCGAGCTGAAGAACCCCAAGCTCGACCTGCCCTCGGTCGTCCTCTCCACCATCGCCTTCGGCGGACTTCTCTACGGGTTCTCGAGCGCCTCGTCGATGGGTTGGGGCAACCCCGTGGTGCTCGGCTCGATCGTCGCGGGTGTCGTGTGCTTGGTGCTGTTCGTCGTACGCCAGGGCAAAATCGAGGACCCGCTGCTTCAACTGGGCACGCTCAAGACGCGCGAGTTCCGCGTGGCCGCCATCATCGTCACGCTCATCAACGCCGCATGCCTGGTCACCAACACGCTGTTGCCGTTGCTGCTGCAAACCTCGCTTGGCGCTTCGGCCTTCGAAACCGGCATGGCCATGCTTCCCGCCGCGGCGGTGGGCATCATCATCAGCCCTATCTCCGGCGTGGTGTTCGACAAGTTCGGTCCGCGTGCCATCTCGATCGTCGGCCTGGCCCTCATGACCGGCGCCCTGTTCCTGCTCTCGCTTTCGACGGTAAACACGCCCATCTTGGTGGTTGCGCTGTTCTGCATGCTGCAGTCCGCCGGCCAGTCGCTCGCGAACATGCCGGTGAACACATGGGGTGTCAATGCCTTGAAAAATGACATGATCGCCCACGGCAACGCCATCGCGAACACCGGCCGCCAGGTCGCCGGCGGTTTGTGCACGGCGCTCATCATCACGGTCATGACAAGCGTCACCGCGTCGGCCGGCGTCGATGCGAGCATCCAAGTAGCCACCGCCGTGGGCGCGGGCGTCGCTTACAAGGTGTGCGCGGCAATCGGCCTCGTTTCCCTTATCTGCGCCATATTCAGCGTGCGCACCAAGAAAACCGCACCGAAAACGAAGGAGGCATAAGCGATGTCCGAGATTCTGTCCGAGCGCATCCCGCTCGAGCTCGAGGGGACGCCCGTTTCGAGCATCATGATTGAAGAGCCGTTCACCTGCACGCAGGATTGCACGATTTCCGACGTGGTGCGCATGCTCGCCGAAAACGAGGTGAGCAGCATGCCCGTAATCGATGAGCGCAACCAGGTGGTCGGGTTCATCTCCGACGGCGATGTCATGGGAGCCATCGCGCAGCATCGCGCTCACACCATCTTCACGGGCGGCGACGCGTCCATGCTGTACTTCGACGATCAGAGCCTTGAGCAGCGCATCGAAGACCTGAAGGATCGCTGCGTCATGGATTTCGCGACGCGCCAGGTAGTGTGTGCCCGTCCCGAGCAGAGCATCGCCCGCGTCGCCGCGCTGCTGGCGAAGAAGAAGTTCAAGAAGCTTCCTGTGGTTGATGACGAGGGCAAACTCGTGGGGGTCATCCGCCGCTCCGCCATCACCAAATACATCTTCGGCATCCTTTTCCAATAGGGGCAGGTCGCACTTGAGGCGAACATCTCGAGGCATCGAGCCAGCAACTGGACCAGACAACCTTGACACGCACGCGCTTTCCCTCGATGCTTCGGTAAGGGGAGCTGCGAAAATCGCAGCACGGGTGATCGGCGCCGCGCCCCCGAAGGCAAAAGCGAACACGGGAGCGATACGATGGGAAAAGTCCTGGACGAAGATTTGGTTTATGAGATTCTCTCCGTCGTGGCAGAGATTCCGGCGGGATGCGTCGCCTCGTACGGTCAGATAGCGCGCCTCATCGGCAGGGAGAAAAACTCTCGCCTGGTCGGAGCGGTGCTGAGCGAGGCGGATCGCTACGGCGATTATCCCTGCCACCGCGTCGTCAACCACGCGGGACGCCTCGCGCCAAACTTCCCCGACCAGCGAGCACTACTGACGGAGGAAGGAGTCGCCTTCCGAGACAACGGCTGCGTCGACATGAAAAAGCACCAGTGGAACGAGTAGCCAGGCAGCGTAGCGTCGAAAGGAGCGACGCCACGGGGAACGACCTGCGCCCCGCCGCCGGACAACCTATGGCAAAGTGACACGTCCCACAAAGAGCGGCGCACCAGTACGAGACACGACCGCGACGTAAAAAGACCCTATGATACTCGTAAGCATCTATCTGATTGCCCGCCTCGAGGTACCCAAAGAACGAGAGATGCCGAAACCCCTAGACAAAGAAAAAGGTCGGGAGCTTTTATGCTTCCGACCTGAAGTTTCATGGTCGCGGGGGCGGATTTGAACCACCGACCTTCGGGTTATGAGGTCGCTACGACGTTGTTTCATTCAGACATTTCGACCCAAATTGAAGTCAATATAACTCCAGGTCATTTGATGTTTTCATAGATTTACGAAAGAAAAGTACGCGGAATAATTCGACCCAAATTCGACCCACAACGAGCTTGAAAGCGGTCAGGCGGAGCATTACCCTTGGGGTGTGACCCCACGCAGGGCCCACCACCAAGGGTAATGCCCACCCGCCCCAGCCCTTTGCGCCATTCCGCGCAACCGAGCGCGATTCTCAGGCACTTCAGGCAAGGAACACGATGAACGACCGACCTCTCGTCATAGGCAAAGGAACGAAGCAACGCCGCGACAAATACACGTGGCGCTACCGTCACAGCCTCGGCAAGGATCCGGTCACGGGCAAATACCGCTATTCGCCGTGGCAGACCATACATACCACCAAAAGCCGAGAGGTCGACGCCGCACTCGAAGCCTACAAGGCAGAACTCAACAGCGGCACCTACGTCCAAAAATCGAGGGACACCGTCGGCTCGTACGCAAAAAAGTTCCACGACAACCGCGAAGGAACCATCACGCCGCTCGCCTACTCGACATCCTACTCAATCGAGAACCGGACGCGCACATCACATGCGTGATGCTCATGCTCGACACCGACATGAGAAGGGCAGAAGCCCTCGGGATGACGTGGTCCGATGTCTCCGTCGAGAACAGAAGCATCCTCATTGAGCAGCAGTTCGCGGCCAATCGAAGCGTTCGCTCGCCCAAAAGCAAGAAAAGCGTGCGGAGGATCTCGATAAGCGAGACGCTGACGTCGTATCTCGAATTCTGGAAAAAGGAGCAGGCCCGCGAAATGGAAGCCTTCGGCCTGGAACAAGTCAAAGGCACTCCGCTCGTCCACTCATTCGAACGAACGAAAGACAGGCATCCCCAAGTCAACTTCATGGACCTGAATGGGTTTTCGCGCTGGTTCAGAAACTTCAGCGTCGAGAACGGGTTCGGCAAGTTCGAAGGCGTTCGAACATACCATTATGTGAAGGAAACTGTCGACGGGGAAACGATTTCGAAGCGTTATGAGCATAAAGAGTGGCTCGAATTGAGGGATTACCTCAGGAAGCATCCCAAGGTTCGCGAGGCGAGGCATATCAGCACATATGAGAGCGAGCACCTTCCTTACGGATATTCGGGCCTATCGAGCCACACCGCTACTGCCGCTACTGCCCGCTACTGCCCGCCAGCTTCCGAACCAGCGGGCGGTAGCAGCACCCCGAACATCTCGCCGACAGCGCAGAGAGTCGTCGACCTGGCGGCCAAGGCCGACATCGAGGACGTGATGCTGTGCGACCTGCCCGGCGTCCTGTCCTTCCTAGGGCTGCCACCTGAGACGGAGATGCCGCCGGGCAACAAGGGGAAGACGAAGCTCAAGAAGCTCTACAGGAAGGTGGCGCCGAACAAGGCATACCACTCCGGCGAGCGCGCCAAGGATTTGATCTCGCACCTCGACATGGCAGAGATCAGGGCATCGGCGCCCGTCCAAGAATTGGGATGCAGTTCAATACGAGCTCGGGGCTCTTTTCGTCTAGATTGGGGACGCATGGCCGGACGAAAACAATTTGCGTCTGGTAATAAGCGTACGAAAGCGCAATTTACGTCTTAATTCCGTACGCAAATCAAGACGAAAATCGTTTACGTCTGCTTTAATCCGTACGAAAACGGTTTTCGTCTTGCAGGGCAGTTGCCGTTTCTACAGTTCAACTTCCAGTTCGGCTTTGTGCTCGTAGAGGTAGTCGCGCATGTAGGGGATGGCAAATGAGACCTTGCCGTACGAGGGAGCCTCGATAATCGATTCTCTTAACAGGCGGCTGCGGACGGAACTCACCTGTTGAGGCGTTTTGTTTAGGGCATCGGCAACCATGCTGGTCGAGCTCGTCTGCCCCAAAGATGCCATGCTCAGCAGATAAGCGATGCACGTGGGCGGAATGCGCTGTAGCGCGGGCTCAATCACCATGGCACAGAAGCGTTCGCGTGCCGTTGCAATGCCGCGCTCGGCTTCTTCTTCTCCAATAATCGGTGTATGTGCGCGTCTTGCCAACTGCCATGCGTAGTATCCAACGAGTTGGATCATGAAAGGATAACCTTGCGTTGCCTCGGCAAGTTGGCCGGCAATACCTGGCTGCAACTCCATGCCAGACGCTTCAATGGTTTCCTCGAGGGAGTACGACACTTCGGTTACTGCCACAGCCTTCAGGTCAAAGGGGAGGGCACGGCGCAAAAACGTAAGTGTCTTTCCGTTGATGATGCTTTCAATCATCGAAGGCAGCCCCGCAAAAACAAAGGCTATATCAAGGTCTTCGCCGATAACCTGCTGAATCGCAATGGAGAGCGTTCGGACCTCATCGAGCTCTGCGTCTTGAACCTCGTCGAGAGTGATGAGCAGGCCATTTTCATTCTTGGATATTGTCTGTCTCATGGCGTCGCGTAGCGATGGACCGATTCGCTCAATGTCTATGCTGCCGATGGATATGCCAGCTACGGTGGGCTCAAATCTGGCGTGTTTGGCCTGGAATTTGGGCTGCAGCTGTTCGAGAATGCGTTGGCAAAGTCCCTCGGTTGCGACCTCTTTTATGACCGTCCAGCCACGGCTTTGCGCCAAACGTGAGCACTCGTCAAGGAGGACCGTCTTGCCCGTTCCACGGACGCCGGCTATGCGCATTAGGCGCCCAGGGGCACCAGGCCCGTTGGTGAGGCCTTCACTGAATTCTTCAAGTACATCTTCGCGGCCGATAATCGTGGGAGGTGTTTTACCTGCTGTGGGCTTAAAAGGGTTTGTTTGCATGTGAGCCACCTTTGCTCAAGATATAGCAAGATATAACAAAGTATAGCAAGATATAGCAAAGTATAGTGAGATATAGCAAAGTAAGCGCTACTCGCGGGTTTTGCGGTGGTGCTATTTTCCAAATGCCGCGCGGATAAAGCGCTGGGCGAACAGCTTGTTGGCGACGTTGATGACATGGCCCAGGAACAGTGCCGAGATGGCGGTCGTGACGCCAAAGCCGCCCAGGTTGTACATAAAGATCAGCGACAACGCGAGCGAGGCGGCGACATGTGAGCAATCAAACACGACTTTTACGTCACCAAAGCGGCGTTTAAGCTTTTCGGCAATGACTTGCACCAAGCCGTCGGGCGCGTTGGGGACAACGCCCATGTTGACGTCGAGACTTACGCCAAATGCGGTGACAGCGAGGGAGAGCAGCATGGTCGCAATCTGTGTGGGGAGTGCCGTGGGATGCAGTGGGTTGACCGCCCTGAAGAGGTCGGTCAAGCCGCCAATCAGCGTTGAGAAGAACAACTCGAGCAGGATGCGCGGCTGGAACTCGCTTCGCAAGATGGCTAATTGCGCCACGATGTAGGCGACGTAGGTTGCGGTGATCCAAAAGCCGAGCGTCTTGCCAGTGAGCATGGATAGGGTTGTGGCAAAGCACGTGAGCGCGGCGACGCCCAGGCCGGATGCCGTCTGGAGACTCATACCGAGTGCCAGTACTGCAACGCCCACAAGATACATCAGCATTCTGATGACGGTATGGCACCAGTCGATGTTCTCGCCATGCATGATGATGAGCGGTCGCATGTTGCTACCCGTCCTTTCGGTTGAGTGAAAAAGCTGACCCGGGCCGGCAAAAGAGGGTTATCGGAGGCACTGCTGCAAAAGCAGAAAAGCCGGCCCCACGGTCAGTCGTCTAGGAAGTGTCTCGCTGTGTCGGAATGGGACTAAAGGTCCAACGAGACGGGAAGAAAGCAAATGGCATTGCGTGGGCGATAAGATGCCAAGATGGTAGGGTGTGTCTTCGCATCCTATTGCCCACGCTCAACGAAATCGGTTTCGTTTGAGCCTAAGTATACGCACGGGATTTTATTTGCGAAGAGAAAAACAATAAAAAGGTGAACGTTCACCTAATCGCAACAACTCGTTGGCTGTAGTTGCGGTGGAATAGTTCCTGTTTTTGCTGCTGAAGGCCTTGAACAGGAACTATTCCACCGCAACTTATGAGGGGGCGGGGGATGCGATAGTATTGCATGGTGGTATTCGACTAACCGAGGACTTATCCGAGGGCTTTATGGAACAACACCAGCATTATCAGAGCCTGCAAGACCAGGCATACAACGCATTGCGCTCCAAGATCATCTATGCCGAGCTCAAACCCGGCACGCGCCTTTCGGCGATTGGTCTGGAAAAGGAGACGGGAATCGGGCGCACGCCCATTCGCGAGTCCTTTGTGCGCCTGCGCGAGCAGGAGTTGGTGGAAACGCGTCCCAAAAGCGGCACCTACGTCTCTAAGATCAGCATGGAACGCGCCGAAAACGCCTGCTTTTTGCGCGAGAAACTCGAGAGAAGCGTACTCATTAAATGTTGTTCGGCTGCTACGCCCGAGCAAAAGCAGCGGCTCGAGCAGATTCTTACCGAGTCAGAGTCGCTCGACCATGGCGAAACGCGCCGCTTCTTTGACCTGGACAACCTGTTCCATGAGACGTGTTTTGCGATTGCCGGCCGTCACATGTTGTGGGATTGGATGAAGAGCGTCAATACGCATTTTGAGCGATACAACTGGTTGCGTATGGTGTCGCAGGATCTGGATTGGGAGCCGATTCGTTGGCAGCACCGCCGGATTCTCGAGGCCATTAAGAGGGGCGATACCGACACGGCGAGCTATCTGGCAGAGACGCACTTGCACCTGATGCCCGAGGAGCAGGGCCCGGTTATCGCCTTGCATCCCGACTATTTTGAGCTGTCCAAAGACACAGCCATCTAATCAATCCCCATATAAGTTGCGGTGAAATAGGGACTGTTTTGCGGCCTAGGTGGCGCAAACAGTCCCTATTTCACCGCAACTGCGTTGGGGCGTAACCGGGGCACAAAGCTGCGGCACCGCTTGGAGGAAAAGACCGGAAGCAAGGGTCCATTCCTCCAGACGGCGCCGCAGCTGTTTTGGTGGCTCGGCTTTTGTCGAAGTGGCTTAGTTGAGCGCGACGGCCAGCCGAGTAGGCAAAGCGGCTTGGAGGCGTGTCGCTTCCGTCACGTTCTATCAGCATACAAGACGTTTTCGGTTCTTGTTCGTGACGGAAACGGCGCGCTTCCGAGCCGCTTTAAAAGAAAAGGGGCGAGGTTTAGGGCACGCCCCCTTTCACGATAGAGAGCTAAACCTAGCCGCGGACCTTCTTGACGACGTCCATGGCCTCGTGGGCGATCTGCTCGACCTTGGAGAAGTCGCCGTCGGCAAACAGGGCCGGCTTGACCATCCAGGTGCCACCGCAGGCGATGATGGCGGAGGAGCTCAGGTACTCCTCGACGTTGGCGGTGCTCACGCCGCCGGTAGGCATAAAGCGGTGACCGACAAACGGAGCGGCGAGGGCCTTGATGGTGTTCAGGCCGCCATACTGGGACGCGGGGAAGAACTTGGTGACCTTGAGGCCCAGGTTCTCGGCTGCGGTGACCTCGGAGGGAGTCACGGTGCCGGGAAGGACGGGCAGGTCGATGTCGATGCAGTGCTTCACGACGTCCTCGTTGTAACCCGGGGAGACGATGAACTTGGCACCGGCTGCGCGGGCCTGCTCAACCTGCTCGACGGTCAGGACAGTGCCGGCGCCAACGCACATCTCGGGCTCGGCCTCGGCCATAGCGGCGATGCACTCGGCGGCGCAGGCGGTGCGGAAGGTGACCTCGGCGGACTTCATGCCAGCTGCCATAAGGGCGTGGGCGAGCGGAGCGGCGTCCTCGACCTTGTCGAGCACAACGACCGGCACGATGCCCAGGGACTCAAGCGTGGTGTGGAACTGATCGAACATGATGTTCCTTTCGATGTGTGGCGCGCATGGGCGCGTGATTGCCAAATGTGCTGGTCAGGAGCCGATTTTGGATTGGTTATCGGAGGCACTGCTTGGGGTTCAAGCAATTCCAAAACCGGCTGCTCGACCAGTCATGTAGGGAATGCCAGGCAAAACCGGAATGGGACTGGTGGTTTTGCCCGGCCGGAGGAATCGGGGAGCGGGCCGCAGGGGTATGGGATTGGAAAGCTGCGGCCCGCGGAATGGAGACGGACTAGCGCGCGACGCGGGTGCCACCGTCGGCGGCGGATGCCGCGGCTGCGATCTCGTCTGCGGTCACCAAGTTGGAATCGCCCTTGATAGTGAGCTTGAGGATCGAGGCTGCAATCGCGTAGTTGACAGCGTCCTGCGGGTCAAAGTCGTTGATGAGGGCATGGACGAGGCCGGCGTTGAAAGCGTCACCGGCGGCAACACCCTCGAGTACGTGCACGTCGTGAGCAGGGGAGAACCAGTGCTCGCCGCTCTCGGCCTCAAAGAGCATGCCCATCCAGATGGAGCGCTCGACGCAGGAGATGTTGCGGACGACCGAGGCGACCTTCTTGCAGCCGTACTCGGCGCAGATCTGACGGGCCATCTCGACATAGGTGTCGCGCTCCTCGATGCCGTGGGCAAGGGAGCCAGAGACGCAGGTCATACCGAGGCCGGCGGGCGCATCCTCGTCGTTGGCGATGCAGATGTCGACGAGCGGCAGGAGTTCCTTCATGGTGGCCTGCGACTTCTCGGGCGACCACATCTTGCCGCGATAGTTCACGTCGCACACGGTCGTGATGCCCTTGGCGCGGCAGGCGGTGAGCGCATCCTTGCAGGCGGCGGCCATCTCGTCGGAGACGGCGGGAGTCACGCCGGAGAAATAGAAGACATCGATGCCCTTGAGGATCTCGTTCCAGTCGAAGACGTCGCGCTTGGCCATGTTGATGGCAGAGAACTTACGGTCGTAGACACAGCCGTTGCCGCGCTGCGAGGCACCGACCTCAAACACATAGGAGCCAAGGCGGTCGCCCTGACGCACGACGCGCGTGGTGTCGACGTCGTAGGCCTTCAGCGAACGCAGGGCGCACTCGCCCAGACGGTTGGCCGGGACAACGGAGACGTAAGCGGCCTTGTCGCCCTGGTAGGCCAGGGAAAGAGCGGTGTTGGCCTCGGCGCCGCCGTAGCGGACGTCAAACTCGGTTGCCTGCTCAATACGCAGGTGGTCTTTGGGTGAGAGTCTCATCATGATCTCGCCGAAGGTAAGAACCGTTTTACCCATGGTCGCGCAGCTCCTTTTACTCGTGCGTACACCTTTGATATGGCGTTGGCACGCAGGTGCCAAGACGGTAGGGTGCGTCTTTGCACCTGCGTGCCAACGCTCGCCGAAATCGGTTTACGAAATCGGTTTCGTTTCGAGTTGTAGTATACTCACCTACAGCGTTTTGCAACCGAGATTTTTAAAAAATGCCTAAAATGGCTCAGATCGCCGACAATTGGGAAACGGGGTGCGTTATGGCGCAGATGAGAATCAAGGACATTGCCGCCGAGGCGGGCGTGAGTCCGGCCACGGTCTCGCGCTACCTCAACAACCGCCCCGGGCAAATGACCGAGGAAACCCGTGCTCGCATCGCGGCGGTTATCGAGCGCACCGGCTATCGCCCGCGTGCCGCCGCGCGCAATCTGCGCAGCTCGCGCACCAACCTCATCGGCGTGATCCTGGCCGACATCGCCAACCCGTTCTCCAGCGCCATGCTCGAAGGGCTTTCCGTCAGCGCCGCCGCGCGCGGCTGCTCGCTCATGACGGCCATTAGCGGCAACGACCCCGCTAAGGAAGCGGAGTCGCTCACCAGACTTATCGATGCTGGCGTGGACGGCCTGGTCGTCAACACCTGCGGAGGCAATGACGAGGCGATCGCCGCGGCAGCGGGACGTCTGCCCGTCGTGCTGCTCGACCGCGACGTTGCCGACGGCGGTGTCGATCTAGTGACATCTAACAACCGTGAGCTGGTCACCGGCTTGGTAGACGAGCTCGCCGCCGCTGGCAGCGAGCGCCTGTGCCTGCTCACCGAGGCAAGCGACGACAGCCCCGTGCGTCGCGAGCGTGCCGAGGCCTTTGCCGACGAACTTTCGCGACGCGGCCTTGCGGGTGAGGTCGTCACTCTGGCCGACGGTGGCGCCTCGGGCGTCGGCCGCTTGGACGAGACCATCCGCGACTACGCGGGCAAAAGGCTCGGCCTTATCGCCGTCAACGGCCTGGTTTTCCTGCGTCTGACCGAGGCGCTGGCGCAGCTTGGTCCCTCGCTGCCGGCGGGGCTCAAAATCGCGACGTTTGACGACTACCCCTGGAACCACGTGCTCTTTGGCGGTGTGACAACGGCCGCGCAGGACACCCTTACCATTGCCGAGCGCGTGGTCGAGCGCCTGTCCGAGCGCATCGATGTCGTTACCACCACGGTGGGCGAGGCCGCAAAGCTGGCGCCCAAACGCATCGAGATTCCCGGCCACATCGAACACCGAGCTTCGACCTCGCGCTAGCCGCCTGTCCGAGTCGGTCTGTTCATGCTTGGCACCCGCCTGCGCGCACGTTTTTTGAGCGCTTGATACGCTTTAACTCTGCGGAAACATTTTTCTGCGATAGTATCTGCGATATAGACCAGTCGAAACCCGCCCGAAAGAAAGGGGAGCGACATGAACCAGCAGAACATCGATTACGTACTCCGCTCCGTAGAGCAGCGTGACATCCGCTTTGTGCGTCTGTGGTTTGTCGACATTCTCGGCCGCCTCAAGAACTTTGCCATTAGCCCCGAGGACCTCGAGGTCGCTTTTGAGGAGGGTATTGGCTTTGACGGATCCGCCATCGAGGGCTTTGCCACGCCCGAGGAAGCCGACATGCTGGCGTTTCCCGATGCCTCGACCTTCCAGATCCTGCCGTGGCGCCCGAGCCACAACGGCGTCGCCCGCGTGTTCTGCGACGTGTGCACTCCCGATCGCAAACCCTTCGCCGGCGACCCGCGCGATGCCCTGCGCCGTATGTTCTACAAGGCCGAGAAGGCGGGCTATCTGCTCAACGTTGGTGCCGAGCTGGAGTATTACTACTTCCCCGACGAGCACACCCCCGAGCCGCTCGACAACGTGGGCTACTTCGATCTTTCGGTGAGCGATGCCGCCCGCGACCTGCGTCGCAACACGGTCCTCACGCTGGAGAAGATGTCCGTGCCCGTGGAGTACACCTTCCATGCCGCCGGCCGCTCGCAGCACGGCATGAGCCTGCGTCACGCCGAGGCCTTGAGCATGTCCGACGCCATCACCACGGCCAAACTCATCATTAAGCAGCAGGCCTACGAGAGCGGTTGCCACGCCTCCTTTATGCCCAAGCCGTTGGCGGGCGAGGACGGCAGCGCTATGTTCCTGTGCCAGTCGCTATTCGACCACGACGGCAACAACGTCTTTTGGGGCGAGGACGACGAGAAGTACCATCTTTCCGACGTCGCCAAGCACTACATGGCCGGCATCCTGGCGCATGCCCGCGAGATTAGCGCCATCACCAACCCCACGGTCAACTCGTACAAGCGCATCACCACGGGCGGCGACTCCGTGCCGCAGTACGCCACGTGGGGCCTACGCAACCGCGCGAGCATGGTCCGCATCCCGGTCTACAAGCCCGGCAAGCAGCTGTCCACGCGCATCGAGCTTCGTAGCCCCGACCCCATGGCCAACCCGTACCTGGTCAACGCCGTCACGCTGGCGGCTGGTCTGGACGGCATCGAGCGCAAGCTGGAGCTCCCGCCCGAGGCAACGGCCGAGACGCTCAAGCTCACCGACCGCCAGATGGTCGAGGCCGGCTACACGCCGCTGCCGCGTTCGCTCAAAGAGGCGCTCGACGTGTTTGAGGACTCGCAGTTTATGAAGGATGCCCTCGGCGAGCATATCCACAGCTTCTTCCTCAAAAAGAAGCGCGACGAGTGGCATAAGTTTGAGTCTACGATCACCGAGTGGGAGATCAAGCACTACCTGGCGAACTCCTAATCGCGCTGGCTTGTTCCAGTACGATTGAGCTCATTTCTTTGGAGGCCGATATGTCCGAAAAGAGTGCCCTGTTCATGGCGCGCACGACGCGCTTCCACGAGTTTGCCCGCAGCTTGACGACCACCCTGGGTGTCGAGGTGAGCCTGGCCACTCCCGATTCACCGACTGCGGCGCACGACTTTGACCTGCTGATTCTCGATTCCGATGGCATCCGCAGCGACCGCATCGATCAGATTGCCAAATGGCTCGACGACCGCGGTGGCGTCCCCATGCTGGTGATCGTCGACGACGAGGCGCTCGGCACCTTGCGCCTGCCCAATCACGCGCATGCCGACTTTGTATGCCCCACGGCGACGCCCAACGAGCTCAAGGCTCGTGCGCAGCGCCTGATGGGCGAGGAGGAGACCGTCACCGCCGACGATGTACTCAACATCGATAACCTCGAGATCAACCTGGCCACCTACCAGGTGACGCTCGATAACGAGCCCATCGACCTGACGCTGATGGAGTACTCGCTGCTGAGCTTTTTGGCGACGCATCCCAACCGTGCCTACAGCCGCGAGGTGCTGCTGCACCGCGTGTGGGGCTTTGAGTACTGCGGTGGTACGCGCACCGTCGACGTGCACATTCGACGCATCCGCTCCAAGGTGGGCCCGCAGATCGCGGCACACATCACCACCGTCCGCGGCGTGGGCTATCTGTTTAAGGACTAGCTTTCCACCACAAAGGGGACAGGCACTTTTGTGGTGGTTTTGCCGTAGGCCGGGTCCTTTTGGGTCTGCAGCAGAACTTAAGCCTTCCTAAAAGATTGCGTTCTCATACACTTGCGCCCGCATATTGGGGTACAACTCAACGTGAACAATGATGGCCCGCCACATGTTTGGCGGGCCTTTGGTTATTTGACGAAAGGATCGCAGCCATGAGCGAGAACGATTCCCAGCGTCCCCAGGACGCGGACAACGCCGGCGAGACCCAGCAGCAGCCGCGTGTGCAGGTGGAGTCGACGCCTGCCGGCAGCAACATTCCCTACGTGCAGGCTTACGACACACAGACCGGCAAGCCGCTGGGCGGTCAACAGGTCGTAAACAAGCACACGGTGGTCAAGACCAAGACCAAAAAGCTGCCGATCTTTATTACGGCGCTTGCCGGCTGTGCCTGCGGAGCCCTGCTGGTCATTGCGCTCATTATGAGCGGCACGCTCGATATCGGTGGCGGAAAGAATGCCGTGACGGCGGGTGCTTCGGGTTCGTCGACGCAAAAGATTACGATTGATTCCGAGGACACCACGCTGGCCGAGGCCGTTTCTGCCAAGGCATTGCCCTCCGTGGTTTCCATCACCGCCACTTCGAGCGGCGGCCAGAATGGCTCGCTTTCGCAGTCTGCCGACGAGTCGGATAGCTCGGGTAGCGTCGGCTCGGGCGTTGTGCTCGATACCGAGGGCCACATCCTCACCAACAACCACGTGGTCGATGGTTACGACCAGTACGTGGTGACCATGGACGACGGCGCCACCTACGAGGCCGAGTTCGTGGGCAACGACGCCTCGAGCGACCTCGCCGTCATTAAGCTCAAGGATGCCGATGCCTCCAAGCTTACCCCGATCGAGATTGGCGACTCCTCCAAGCTCAACGTGGGCGAGTGGGTTATGGCCATCGGTTCGCCGTTCGGCAACGAGCAGTCTGTCTCCACGGGCATTGTGTCGGCGCTGTATCGCTCCACGGCCATGAGTTCTACCAGCGGTAACACCATCTATGCCAACATGATCCAGACCGATGCCGCCATCAACCCGGGCAACTCCGGTGGCGCGCTCGTCAACGACAATGGCGAGCTTGTGGGTATTAATTCGCTTATCGAGAGCTACTCGGGCTCCAGCTCGGGCGTGGGTTTTGCCATTCCGGTTAACTACGCCAAGAACATTGCCGACCAGATCATCGGCGGCAAGACGCCGGTGCATCCGTACATGGGCGCTACGCTTTCGAGCGTCAACGCGCTCAACGCCCGCACCAACAAGCTGAGCACCGATAGCGGCGCGTATGTGGCGAGCGTCGTCGAGGATGGTCCTGCTGCTAAGGCCGGCATTCAGGAGGGCGACGTCATCACCAAGCTGGGCGACGACGAGATCACGAGCGCCGATGGCCTGATCATCGCACTGCGCAGCCACGAGGTGGGCGAGAAAGTCGAAATCACGCTCATGCGCGGCAAGGACGAGAAGAAGGTCACCGTCGAGCTTGGCTCCGACGAGGAGCTGCAGAACCAGCAGCAGGACGACAGCGCAACCGACACCGGCAACGGCGGTATTACCGACGAGCAGCTGCGCCAGTATCTGGAGGAGCTGCTAGGCCAGCAGGGCCAGGGCCAGGGCTACGGCCAGGGTTTCTAACGAGCTGTATCGCACATACCGATGCCAGAGGGGCTGTCCCGCCAAGTGTGGGACAGCCCCTCTTTTCTTATTGATCCGTTGGGGATGGAGGAAAACGGATCACTTGGGGCTGACAAGAGGCCTGGTCCGGAATGGTCTGGACAGTTAGTTCAGATACGTATAAATCTGGGGCAGCTTGGGATGCGTTTTGAGCAATTTTTGATTGGGATGGGGCTCGAATGGGTGTTTGGAAGGGAGAGCGGGACGTTTACATGGTCTCGAGGAGCCCAAATTAGTTGAAACAGGGGTGTTCGTGCCTGATTCAGCTCTAGGATTTATACGTATCTGAACTAACTGTCCACTCCAGTCTGGCGGCTGCCGATTCGGTGCGGTTCGAGACCGCTATTCGGCCTCATTGCGACCGGTGGTACTCTTGTATCCGTTTGAAATCGAGCGAAGGAGTGCCGCTATGGAGCAATCGAGTCTGTTTGGTGACGGCGTGGACATCGATACCGAAACGTCTACGACTGCGGAAGCCACCGCGCCGACCGATGCCCGTGCCCAGGCGGCAGCGCGCGCGGCCGAGCTGCGCCACGAGCTCGACTACCACGCCTATCGCTACTACATGCTCGACGCACCCGAGATCACGGACGCCGCCTTCGACAAAATGCTCGTTGAGCTGCAGGAAATCGAGGCGGCCTATCCCGATCTGGTGACGCCCGACAGCTATACCCAGCGCGTGGGCGGCTACGTGAGCGAGCAGTTTACGCCGGTCACGCACATGGCACGCATGTATTCCATGGACGATGCCATGGATCTGGACGAACTCGACGCATGGCTCCAGCGCACCGAGGATGCGCTCGGCGCCGGCAGCGTCACCTATACCTGTGAGCTTAAGATTGACGGCCTGGGCGTGGCCCTTACCTACCAAAACGGCACCTTCGTACGTGCAGCCACACGCGGCGATGGCACCACGGGCGAGGACGTGTCGCTCAACGTGCGCACCATCAAGGATGTTCCCATGCACCTGTCCGAGCCGGCGCTTGTCCACATGGGTGCCGACCGCGAGCGCACCATTGAGGTGCGCGGCGAGGTCTATATGCCTAAGGGCAGCTTTGTGCGTCTGAACGACGAGGCCGATGCCGAGGGGCGCGACCCCTTCGCCAACCCGCGCAACGCCGCCGCCGGCAGCCTGCGCCAAAAGGACCCCAAGGTCACGGCGCGCCGCGATCTTGCCACCTTTATCTATGCCATCGCCGATACCGATCCGCTGCACGTCCACAGCCAGCGCGAGTTCCTCGATTGGCTGCGTAGCGCCGGCTTCAGCGTCAACCCTAACGTTGCCCGTTGCGCCACACCCGCCGAGGTTCACGAGTTCTGCGCCCAGGCCCTCGAGCACCGCGGCGACCTGGATTACGACATCGACGGCGTGGTCGTAAAGGTGGACAGCTTTCAGCAACAGCTCGACCTGGGCTTTACCGCCCGCGCGCCGCGCTGGGCCATTGCCTTTAAGTTCCCGCCCGAGGAAAAGCAGACCATCCTGCGCGAAATCCGCATCCAGGTGGGCCGCACCGGCGTGCTCACGCCGGTCGCCGAGTTCGATCCGGTGACGGTCGCCGGCTCCACCATCGCGCGCGCCACGCTGCACAACATCGACGAGATCCGCCGAAAAAACGTGCGCGAGGGCGATACCATCATCGTGCACAAGGCGGGTGACGTGATCCCGGAGGTCGTGGGCCCGGTACTCGACAAGCGCCCGGCCGATTCGGTCGACTGGCACATGCCCGAGGTCTGCCCCGTGTGCGGCAGCCCCGTGGTCCACGAGGACGGCGAGGTCGCTTACCGCTGCGTCTCCATCGATTGCCCCGCGCAGCTCAAGGAGCGCCTGCTCCACTGGGTGAGTCGCGGCTGCATGGACGTTGATGGCCTAGGCGACGAGATTGTCGACAAGATGATCGCCGCCGGCCTGATTCACGATGTCGCGGACTTCTACCAGCTCACGGTCGACGACATCGCCGGCCTGGACACAGGGCGCGTGTACGCCAGCTCCAACAGCAAAAAGGGCGTCAAGAAGGGCGATCCCATTCCGGTAGGCCTCAAGACGGCCGAGAAAATCATCGCCGAGCTCAACAAGTCCAAGAGCCAGCCGCTCGGTCGCGTGCTGTTTGCTCTGGGCATCCGCCATGTGGGCAAGAGCGTGGGCGAGGTCATCGCCGAGCGATTCCTGTCGATTGACAAGCTTATCTTGGCGAGCGAAGAGGACATCGCCGAATGCGAGGGCATCGGTCCCAAGATTGCGGCGAGCGTCAAGCAGTTCCTGGCCGTGCCCGAGAACCTAGCCGTGCTGGAACGTCTGCGCCAAGCGGGCCTTTCGCTCGAGGTCGACCTGGGCGCCGCGCATGCGCAAGCCGCAGCCGACGCTGGCGTGGCGGGCGAGCTCGCCGACGCACAGCCGCTTGCGGGTTTGACCTTCGTGCTCACTGGTACACTCGTCAACCGCACGCGCGACGAGGCGGGCGCGGCGCTCAAGGTGCTCGGCGCCAAGGTTTCGGGCAGTGTGTCAAAGAAGACGAGCTATCTGGTCGCCGGTCCCAAAGCGGGCTCCAAGCTCACCAAGGCCGAGCAGCTGGGCGTACCCGTGCTGGACGAGGACGCACTCGAGCAGATCTTGGCTACTGGTCAGGTGCCGGAGGCGTAATGGATATAGAGAATCGCAATTGCTCGCAGGCGGAAGGGCGCACGAAGCACGACCAAGTGCAGGCAAACGAGCACCTGATGGCGCGAATTCGCATTGCGGAACGTGAGCGCTTGGCAGGTGCGTCTCGCGATGCTTTTGAGGCGTTGACCGAGCTAGAGACGAGGTTCGGTCTAGCCTAGCGATACGGGCACCGTGATCTGCGTCACGTAGGTTGTGGGGTCGTCGCTGATGATGTCGTCGATGAGGGTGATTTCGCGTTGCCTCGCTACGCTGCCAACTTGTCAAAAGCCCCGCGCCGGTTGAGCACGGTAAACGTGACAACACAGATGACCGCCGACAAAATCGATCCGCACGGCGAAGCGATGCCCATGGGAAACAGCGTGTCGGAATAGGCGTTCGACAGCAGCCACGCGCCCGGCACGCGAATGAGCGCCACGGCCAGCACGTTGTGCGCAAAGCCGATGTAGCTCTTGCCGTAAGCAGCGAAAAAGCCGCTAAAGCAAATGTGGATGCCGGCAAAGATTGCGTCGAAAATGTAGCTGCGCATATAGCCGGTGCCGGCCGCGACCACCGCAGAGTCCTTGGCAAAAAAGCCGATAAACGCCGGCGCCACCAACCACATCAGCACCGTGATCAGGCAGCCGTACACCACCGAGATCGTCATGGCGTCCTTGAGTACCTGACGTGCGCGGTCGCCCTTGCCCGCGCCGGCGTTTTGCGCCGTGAGCGCGCTGACGGTGGCGCCCATGGAGCTCGGCACAATGAACAAAAAGCTGATCATCTTCTCGACCAGGCCCACGGCGGCGGCGTCGACGAGCCCTCGGTGGTTGGCGATGACGGTGATAAACATAAACGCTACCTGGATGCAGCCGTCCTGCACAGCCACGGGCACGCCGATCTTAAGAATGCTGCCGAGCACCTCGGGCTGGGGGCGCAGGTCGCTGCGCTTAACGTGGATGTTCGTGCGGCGGCTCTTGAGCCACACGAGCGCGAGGGCAACGCTGGCCGTCTGGGCGGTCACCGTGCCGAGCGCCGCACCCACGGGGCCGAGCCCCATATGACCAATGAACAGAAAGTCGAGCGCGATGTTGATGATGCACGCCACGCCAATCACGTACATGGGCGAGCGCGAATCGCCCAGGCCGCGAAAAATGGCCGAGAGGATGTTGTATGCGGCGATAAACGGAATGCCGACAAAGCAGATGCGCAGGTAGGCGGCGGTGCCTTCGACTGCCTCGGCCGGCGTGCCAATGAGTGCCACGATCTGCGGGCACAGTGCGAGCAGGACAGCGGCCAGTACCACCGAGACGCCCATAAACAGCGTAATGGTGTTGCCGATGGCGGTCTCGGCACGGTCGAAGCGGCGCGAGCCCACGGCGTGGCCGACGACTACCGTCGTTCCCATGGCCAGGCCCACGAGCGTCACGGTTATGATATAGAGCATCTGCGCGCCATTGCCCACGGCGGTGATGCCGGCGGCGCCGCTAAACTGCCCCATCATGTACAGGTCGGCCATGCCGTAGAGCATCTGCAAAAAGTACGAGAGCATATAGGGCAGGGCAAAGACCGCGATGGTCTTGAGGACATTGCCGCGTGTGAGGTCGTGTTCCATGGGCGGGGCTTTCTGGCTGGGTTTGTTTACGTACCAGTGTAGTGAAAACCCTACAACGATTGTAGAGTCAAGGTTTATGTCGACAGTGGGGCGAAATAAGTCGCGTGCACTATTATTCCGAGTGAATATGGACACACGTCACGAGAACTCGCCGCCGGCGCTAACCTTGCAGAAAACGATTTCGGAATACTTGACACCATTATTCGGCGCGCAATAATACGTGCGTTTGCGAACAACGTTTGATGGGGGTTGAACCTGCGTGCGCAATCTCAAAATACTGTTTTCCTATCTAGGGGCATACCGTCGCGATGCCATCCTCGGCGTGTTCTTTGTGTCGGTCGAGACGGTGCTCGAGCTGTTTATCCCGGTCATCATGGCCAACATCATCGATGTGGGCGTGCCTGCGGGTGATATCAACTACATGCTGCTGCAGGGCGCGTACATGTTGGTGTGCGCTGCGCTTTCGCTGGTACTGGGCTTGGGTTATGCCCGCACGTCCGCCCGCGTTGCCTCGGGCCTAGGCGCTAACCTGCGCGAGGCCGAGTACAAAAAGATTCAGACGCTCGCTTTTGGTAACCTGGACAACTACGACGCCAGCTCGCTCGTCACCCGCATGACCACGGACATCACCGTTATCCAAAATGCTGTGGGCAACGGCTTTCGCCCTATGGTGCGCGGCCCGGTGACGCTTATCGTCGGCCTTATCTACGCGCTGATGCTGTCGCGCCCGCTCGCCACCGTCTTTGCGATCATCTTGCCCGTGCTGGCAATCGTACTGGGCGTCATCACCTATCGCGTCAGTCCGCTCTACCGCCAACTCCAGACCTCGATGGACCACCTCAACGGCGTGGTACAGGAAGACCTCACCGCCGTGCGTGCCGTCAAGGCCTACGTTCGTACCGAGCACGAGGAGGCCAAGTTCGACACCGTCAATACCGAGCTCGCGCGCACTGCGACAAAGACCTTTGGCAGCGCGGTGCTCAACCTGCCGGTGTTTCAGCTGTCGATGTACGTGGCTGCGCTCTCCATCCTGTGGATTGGCGGCCGCATGATTCTCGCCGGCAAGCTGGGCGTGGGCTCGCTCACGGGCTTTATGAGCTACGTGCTGCTGATCATGAATTCGCTCATGATGATTTCCAACGTGTTTTTGCTGCTCACGCGCGCTCTTACGAGCGTGGGCCGTATCGCCGAGGTGCTCGACGAGGAGCCCTTTATCGCCAACCCCGCGGGAGACCTCGCGATTGCGGCGCCAGCTGACGGCAGTATCGAGTTTCGCGACGTTTCCTTTAAATACCGCGCGGATGCAGCCGAGGATGTGCTCCAGCATATCGACCTTCGCATCGAGAGCGGCTCGACGGTGGGCATCCTCGGCGGCACGGGCTCGGGCAAGAGCTCGCTTGTGCAGCTGATTGCGCGTCTGTACGACGCCACCGAAGGCGCCGTGCTTGTGGGCGGACACGACGTGCGCGACTACGACCTCGCCGCCTTGCGCGACGCTGTGGGCATTGTGCTGCAAAAGAATGTGCTGTTTACGGGTACCGTGCGCGAGAACCTGCAGTGGGGCAATCCGCAGGCGTCGGACGATGAGCTCCTCGCGGCTTGCCGCGCAGCGTGCGTGGACGAGTTTCTTGATCGCATCGGCGGGCTGGACGGCGAGTTGGGCCAAGGCGGCGCCGGTGTCTCGGGTGGCCAGAAGCAACGCCTGTGCATCGCGCGCACGCTGCTCAAGCATCCGCGCGTGCTCATTTTTGACGACTCCACCAGCGCGGTCGATATGGCGACCGACGCTAAGATTCGCGAGCACATCGCTCGGATCCCCGATACGACCGTGCTCATCATCGCCCAGCGTATCGCGAGCGTCATGGATGCCGATCGCATTGTGGTGTTGGACGACGGTCGTGTCCACGGCGTGGGCACGCACGAGGAGCTGCTGGCGGGCGACAACATCTACCAGGAGATTTACGCCTCGCAGATGGAGTTTGCGGGGAACGCGGACGCCGGCGACGGCAGCGACGATGGTTGCGCGAATGATCCGTTTTCCTCCGTCCCCGGAGGATCACCCTTGGAAGGGGGTGAGCGCCATGCCTAAGACCGCAGCCCAAGCACGCCCGGCCGACCTCAAGCGCACTGTGCGTCGCTTGCTCTCCTACATGGGGCATGCCAAGTTCTCGTTGCTCGCGGTGGGCGTGCTCGCCTCCGTCGCCGCCATCGCGAGCCTCGCCGGCACCTACATGGTGCGTCCCATCGTTAACGGTTTGGCCACGGGCGGGGAGGAACTGCTTGCCAGGCAGGTCATCCTGACGGCGATCATCTACGCTGCGGGCGTGCTTTCGGCCCTGGGCTACTCACAGATCATGGTGCGTGCGGCCCAACGCGTGGTGTCCGATATTCGCCGCGACCTGTTCGCGCACATCCAGACGCTGCCGCTCAGTTATTTTGACAGCACGCGCTCGGGCGACATCATGAGTTTTTTCACCAACGACGTCGACACCGTCTCCGAGGCACTCAACAACAGCTTTGCTAACGTGATTCAGGCCGCCATTCAGGTTGTGGGCACCACGGCTATGCTCATCATCCTTAACTGGCAGCTCACGATTATCACACTCGTGTGCGATGCGGCCATTGTGCTGTATGCGCGCTACTCGGGCGCGCGCTCTAAGCGTTTCTTTGCTGCCCAGCAGGCATCGCTTGGCGACCTGGACGGATATATCGAAGAGATGGTCTCGGGTCAAAAGGTCATCAAGGTCTTTAACCGTGAGGCGGCGAATGTCGCCGGCTTTGCCTGCCGCAACGACGAGCTTCGCCGCACCGGCACCGCCGCCGTGAGCTATGCCAACTCCATGGTGCCCATGACTGTCGTGATTGGCTACGTCAACTATGCCATCGTCGCCGTGGCGGGCGGCATGCTCTGCATCAAGGGGCTCGCCGACGTAGGTGCGCTCGCGAGCTACCTGGTCTTTGTGCGCCAGGCCGCCATGCCCATCAACCAGTTTACGCAGCTTGGCAACTTCTTGCTCAACGCGTTGGCCGGTGCCGAGCGCCTGTTTGCGGCTATGGACCTTGAGCCCGAGGTGGACGAGGGCTGCGTGGAGCTGGTGCAGACGGGCGACGCCGCGTGGGCGTGGAAGATTCCCGAGGGCCAGGGCGTGGGCGCGTACGGGCATTTGCATGATGTGGCAGCCGTTGATGAGTCGGGCCGCGCGGTGGCCGCCGACGGCACCGAGCTCACGTGCGGCTTGGTCCCGCTTGCCGGCGACGTGCGCTTCCATGCCGTGGATTTTTCCTACGTGCCGGGCACCCGTGTGCTCACGGATCTCAACCTGTTTGCCAAGCCGGGGCAAAAGATCGCGTTTGTGGGCTCGACGGGCGCCGGAAAGACGACCATCACCAACCTCATCAACCGCTTCTACGAGGTCGATGACGGCGAGATCACGTACGACGGCATCGACGTCAAGCACATTGCTAAGGCCAGCCTGCGCGGATCGCTCGGCATTGTGCTGCAGGACACGCACCTGTTTAGCGGCACCATTGCGCAGAACATCCGCTTTGGCAAGCTCGACGCGACCGACGAGGAAGTGCTCGCCGCCGCCGAGGCCGCCTGCGCGGATTCGTTTATCCGCCGCCTGCCTAGAGGGTACGACACGCCGGTCACGGCCGACGGCGCCAACCTGTCGCAGGGTCAGCGTCAGCTGCTCGCCATCGCGCGCGTGGCCGTCGCCGATCCGCCGGTGCTCATCCTGGACGAGGCCACGAGCTCCATTGACACGCGTACCGAAAAGCTCATCGAGCGCGGTATGGACCGCATCATGCGCGGTCGCACCACGTTTATGATCGCGCACCGCCTGTCCACTGTCCGCGACGCCGACGCCATCATGGTCCTCGAACACGGCCGCATCATCGAGCGCGGCACGCACGAAGAGCTGCTCGCCCAGCACGGCGAGTACTGGCAGCTGGCGCATGGCTTAAAAGAGTTGGATTAACCTGTTCGAGCACGATGCTTTGACCCCTCCGTGCCCCCCATCTCGCCTCAAACCATCACAACATTCGACGGTTTTTGCCAAAATCAGGAAAAGCATCGAATGTTGTGATGGTTTTTCTGCCGCTCGACCGGGTGGAATCGCTTTCTTGCGCGCGAAGGTGTGCGGACCCGTGGGCAGGGGAATAAGGTTGGTTATCCGACTCCATTGGAGGGCTCATGGACCTGCCGATCGTCCTGTCCCATAAGACTGCCTGGCTGTACCACAACGTGGCGCGCCCGTCCGAGCCGCTCTCGCGAGCAAGCAGCCTATACGATGAGGACTCGCTTGCTAACGAGGCGGAACCGACCGCGAGCCTGCCCAAATTGGGGCTCGATGCCAAGGGGCTGAGGGCTTCAACGGCAGTTGGGATCGTTACCGACTATCTGGTTTCGCTCGGTATTCCACGAGAAGAGCTCGATCATATCGACACGCTCGTCAACTTCGATTTTGAGCGCTCGACGCCGGCTGGATTTAGGTGCCACGTGTTTGGAGCGCCGATACCTCCAGGCCATCTTATCGAGGTGGCAGAGGGCCTTCTGGTGGTTGATGAGGCCATGTGCTTTGTCCAAGCGGGTTCGTGGATGAGTGAGCCCGAGCAGCTGGAATATGGCTACGAAATCTGTGCCCGATACCATTTGAATCATCTGTCGACAGGCGATTATATCGAGATGGGGCAGAGGTACACCGTTGCCGACTTGATTGCTTATTGCAATGAGAACCGATCTCGTCAGGGGGCTATACGCGCGGCCGCCGTGCTCAAGCGCGTGCACGATGGCGCGCGGTCGCCCATGGAGACGGCCACCGCAATCATGGTCGTAGCAAAACGTTCCCAGGGCGGGCTGGGATACGCCAAGATCGAGCTCAACCATCGGGTCGATGTTCCCAACGAGTTCAAGTATCTCGCAAAGGCCGGGTATTTCGAGATCGACGTATATGCGCCTGCGAGCGGTACGGGGATTGAATACAACGGCTCGGACCATCTTGATAAACAGCGCAGCGCGTCGGATGCGGAGCGTATGACCGTGCTGAGCGCGCTGGGCTCTAGGATGATCGTCCTCACCGGGACTCAGTTTGCCCACCAGCTGCAATTGCACCGGGCGATGAATGCCATCGCGCTTGCTATGGGTCTCAAGTGCGACCGAAGCGAGGTGTTCCAGAAACGGCAGAACGACCTGCGAGAATTCGTGATTCGGCACTGGGATGGCGGTCTTTAGGGGCGTTTTGGTCCTTCTACGGGGTACTGTGGGCAGGCAAACCATCACAACATTCGACGTTTATCGCCAAAAACGGGAAAAGCATCGAATGTTGTGATGGTTTGTATGCTGAGGATGGGCTTGGGAAGCCGGTCTTGCTCGAAGCGACCTGTCCTGTCGTACGGGTGTCGGCATGATTCTCTCGTGGGGTATTATGTTTTCCGAAGAATAAAACGCCGCGTGAGGGGAGGGCTGCGTGGACGGGCACGTGCAACATGACGGTTTTGGCCGCGATATCAACTACCTGCGCATTGCCGTTACCGACAAGTGCAATTTCCGCTGTATTTACTGCATGCCGGCCGATGGCGTGGCGCCCCGCGCGCACGACGAGCTGCTCAGCGCCGAGGAAATCGCCCGCTTTGTGCGCTTGGTGGCGGGGGAGGGCATTCGCCGCGTGCGCCTGACGGGTGGCGAGCCGCTGGTCAGCCGCCGTATTATTCCGCTCATTCGTGACATCCGCGCGATTCCGCAGATCGAGGACATCTCGCTCACCACCAACGGCGCCCTGCTGCCCAAGCTGGCGCCGCAGCTCAAAGACGCGGGGCTTAACCGCGTCAACATCTCGCTCGACACACTCGACCCTACGCTCTTTGGAAAGATCACGCGCCTGGGCCGACTCGAGCAGACCATGGCTGGCATCGACGCGGCGCTGGCTTGGGGCTTTGAGCCCGTTAAGGTCAACTGCGTTGTGGTGCGCCGGCTCAACCAGGATGTGGCTGCCCTCGCGCGGCTCACGCTCGACCGCCCCATCCACCTGCGCTTTATCGAATACATGCCCATCGGCGACGAGCGCACGAGCTCGCATTGCGCTGTGGACCCGCATGCGCCCGCGCTCAATCCCGAGCTGTGGGACGCGAGCGACACCGTGCCGAGTGACGAGCTGCGGGCGCGCATCAATGCCGGGGCCGCCGCGGTGGGACTGGGCGAGCTCGAGCCGCTCGACATCAACGACGCTCCTGCCGGCGCGGGCCCTGCGCGCTATTGGCACTTTCCGGGCGCGGCGGGAACGGTCGGCTTTATTAGCGCCATGTCCAATCATTTTTGTGCGAATTGCAACCGTCTGCGCCTGACGGCAGACGGCAACGTGCGTCCATGCCTGTTCAGCGATGCCGAATATTCGGTGCGTGAGGCGCTGCGCCGTGGTGATGATATGCAGGTACTTTCGATTTGGCGCGATGCCGTGGCCCACAAACCGCAGGAACACGCGATAATTGAGGGCACGCAACGATTTATGTCCCAAATCGGAGGATGATCATATGGCCAAGAGCAGGTACGCCGATGCCACCAAGGCCGCTCGCAGGGCCGCGATGTCTGCCCACAAAGTCACGGCTGCGGCGAATGCTGGCAACGCCGACGCGTCCGCGCAGCCGACTGCCAGCGCTGCCACCGAACCCGCCCGCGACGCCCGTCGCGACGAGCTGACGCACGTGGACGCCAAGGGCGAGGTTCGCATGGTCGACGTGTCCGACAAGGCCGAGACCCATCGCATCGCTATCGCCGAGGGCACCATCCTCATGCACCCCGAGACGCAGGCTATGGTGCTGCAGGACCGCGCTAAAAAGGGCGACGTGCTTGCCTGCGCGCGCGTGGCGGGCATTATGGCCATCAAACGCACGAGCGACATCATCCCCATGTGCCATCCGTTGCTCATTACCAAGAGCAAGTGCGACATTGCGCCCATCGCTGCGGCGGGGACGCCGGCCGAGGACGTGCCCGAGGGCTGGGCGCCGGCGCGTGCGGACGGGCAGGTTGGCTTTCACGTACTGGTCACGGCCGGCGTGACGGGCAAGACGGGTATCGAGATGGAGGCCCTGACTGGAGCGAGTGCCGCGTGCCTGACCATCTATGACATGTGCAAGGCCGTCGATCGCGGCATGGAGATCGTCGACGTGCGCCTGCTGCACAAGGAGGGTGGCCGCTCGGGCGTGTGGGATCGTGCCGAGCGTCAGGCCGCTGCTGTTGAGGCCGCTGCCGATGGCGCCGCGCCCGCGAACGCACCCGTCGCCGTCGCGCCCGCAGCTCCGACCCCGGCCGTCCCCGCGATCGCGTTTATCGGCTACCAAAACTCGGGCAAGACCACGCTCGTCGAGAAGGTCATTGCCGAGCTCACCCGCCGCGGCCTGCGCGTGGGTTCGCTCAAGCATCATGGGCATCACGGCTTTGATATCGATGTGCCCGCTAAGGACACCTGGCGCCATCACCAGGCCGGATCCAAGCACGTGGGCCTCATCTGCGCCACGCGCTGGGCGGAGTACGCCGACACGCGCGAGGAGGACGAGATGCCCGCGCGCGAGCTGCTGTCGCGCTACAACGATGTCGACGTGGTGATCATCGAGGGCTACAAGACCGAGGGCTTCGACAACATCGTCGTCGCGCGCTCCGGTGTCGACCGTCTGCGCGGCAAAAGCTCGCTCGACCTGGTCGACGGTCACACGCTGGCCCTTGCCTGCAACGAAGCCCTGGCGCGTCAGGCCTTCGACGCCGGCTTTGCGACCCGAGCCATCAACATCAACGACGCCCGAGCCATCTGCGACCTGATTCAAGACCATCTGGCCTAAAACCTGCCAAAAGGGGACAGGTTTATTTCGGCAGGTTTTATCTGGGAAAACGTCACTTCCACCACAAAGGGGCCAGGCACCTTTGTGGTGGTTTTTGCTTTAGTACATGTGTGGGACATGCCTTACAATCTACCAAGTAGTTCATGACGGGCGAAAAACGGAGAGAAGGGGCTCGATGCGTCCTTAATGTTTCATGCGGATAGATTGATTTGACAGACGGTGGCGAATGCCCGCCGTCCACATTCGTATGAAACAAGGAGTCTCCATGCTCGCCTCTCTTTTCTCAGAGTCTCAATCATCGCTGTCCGTGCAGGCCAAGCGCCTGGTGGCGATGCGCTTTTTCATCTACACCGGTTTTCAGACCAGCTACTTTATCGGCGTCATCGGAACGCTCACCTATGCAGACGATGCCTCGGTCGTGGCGACATCGCTGGCCGTCCTTTTTATGAACGTATTCGTGATCTTGGGATCCTTTGCGGGTGGCGCGGCGCTCGACGTCTGGGGTCCGTGCCGGCATTTCTTGCTGAGCATCGTGGGCACGCTGGCAACCGGCGCGGCAATCCTCGCCTTTGGCAGCGCGACCGGAACAGTCCTTGCCGGCGCGGTACTCCTGGGCTTTGTGATGGGATTCGCCCAGCCCATCGCTACGTCCTATCCGGCGTATCTCACCGACGATCCCGTCGAGCTCAAAGACATCAACTCCGCCATCGCCATGTTTTCAAACGTGAGTATCATCGTTGGCCCCACGCTGGGTGGCTTTGTCGCGGCGGCTGCGTCGTCGCGCGCGGTGTTCGTGCTCATGATGATCTTTACCGTACTGGCGCTCGTCGCCGGTTGGGGCTTTAGGCCGCAGACCAGTCATGTCGCCGGGCATGCGGATGCCGATTCGGCAGAGGAAGGGGGGCGTGCGGGACGAAGCTCCAATCCCAGCACGGCCTCCCGCGTCACCTTCGCGACCAGCATCAAGACGGTCTTTACCAATAGCGTTCTCGCCCTGCTGTTCTGCATTATTTTCCTTTCAAACTTTGGCTACGGCGCCTTCGACCCGCTGGAGTCGTTCTTCTACCGCGATGTCCTGCACGTCGGTGTTGAGTGGATGGGCTGGCTCTCGTCGGCCAGCGGTGTGGGCGCGGTGCTGGGCGCCGTGGCCGCGCTCCGCTTGCCGCCGCGCTTCGTCAGCCTCAAAACGCTGCTTGTGGCGCTCATGTCCGTGGGTCTGGGAAGCCTGCTCTACGTGGGAACGCCGTACGTGGGCGTGGCTCTCATCGGCCAGATCGCCCTGGGCGTTGCCTGGGGTGTCGTCAATCCGCTCCACAACACCATCGTGCAAACGACGGCTCCGCTCGAGCAGCTCGGCCGCGTCAACTCGGTCATGGGCTTTGGCAACATGTTCGCCGGCGTGGCCCCGCTGGCGATTGCCCCGTGGCTGGCGGCGACGTTTGGCGTGCAGCAGACGCTCGTTGGTGCGGGCATGGTCGTGACGGCAGTTCCCGCGGCGTTGCTGCTGTTTGGACGCCGGCACTTGGATCGTGCCGCAAAGCAGTAAAAACCATCACAACATTCGATGAAAACCGCGTTTTTGCCGAAAAACGTCGAATGTTGTGATGCTTTGCGCCCCGGGCCAGGTCACCCTTCGGGTTCGGCCACCACAAGGGGGGCGGGCACCTTTGTGGCGATCGGGTCCCAACGGCCCGTGCCTTGGTATACCATGTACACCATTTCCGACCACACCCCACACCGCCGCACAACCCAGAAAGGCCCCCATGGACACCACCTTCAGCCACATCAAAGCCGTGTTCTGCGATATCGACGGCACGCTGCTCACGAGCCAGCACACGGTGTCCCCGCGCACCGTGGCGGCGATCCGCGCCCTGCGCGAGCGCGGCGTGCTCTTTGGCCTGTGCACCGGGCGCGACGCCCATGCGACCGAGGCCATGTACGAGCTCTGGGGTATCGAAGGCCTGGTAGACGTGCTCGTGGGCTGCGGTGGCGCCGAGGTCATCGACCGCGCGCACGGCGTCAACGAGCTGAGCTATCCGCTGCCGGGCGAGACCATCGCGCGCATCTGCAAACACATGGCGGACCTTCCGGCAACGCCCGTCTGCCCCCGAGACGGCGTGTTCTACGTGCCCGAGAGCAACGCGTGCGTCGAGCACCTGTCGCGCGTCGACGGCGTGCCCTACGAGGTGGTCGATTTTGCCGAGTTCTTGCGCGAGCCGCAGCCCAAGGTGATGTTTACCATGGCGCCCGAGGTGATGCCGCGGGTGATTGAGCGGGCGTCGACGTTTGCCGATAACACTGTTAAGGCGGCGGCTCTGCAAACCACGCAGCGGCTCTACGAGTTCATGGATCCGCGCGTGTCCAAGACGCGCGGCCTTGTGCGCGTGGCGGAGCTCAACGACATGGAGCTCCAGAACATCTGCGTGTTTGGCGATGCGGACAACGACACCTGCATGGTGGCCGACGCCGGCGTGGGCGTGGCCATGGCAAATGGTAGCGATGCCACCCGCTCCGCCGCCGACTTTGTAACCGCCAGCAACGACAAAGACGGCATCGCGATCTTTATCGAGGAGCATCTGCTGTAGCGCCGGGGGAGAACCACCACGAAGGGGCAGGCACCTTTGTGGTGGCCTCAGGCGATTTGGGCGAATTGATACCTAAAATCTGCGCGCAAATTCAGATATGGTTGTCTGAACATTACGCTTCTAACTACCGATGAGTTAAAGATATTCCCATCAATTTGGTAGTCTATTCCTCCCGGTTAATGACCTACCGTCCACGGTCGATTTTCGACCGTTCACAGGATGTTTACTCTTGAGCAAAATGTTGTGCAAATAAATAAAATGCTATTAAAAAATGATAGGCAACTAAATTACCAGCAGAAATAAAAACTAAATAGCGAATAAACGAAAGCAAATCCGAGCAAATGTCAAGAGAATTGAGAATTCGCTACAAAACTATCGGTATTTTTGCTTAGATGTTCAAACAATCGTTACAATATGTACTATAAGCGTGCGCAATTACAGATTGCGCAGATACGTTTGATAGTGAAAGAGCAAGATCGCGGTCTCTTGGGGAGGAGACATCGATGAAAGCGAATTCAGAAAAAACTAAGCAGAGTAAAAAAGCGACGCGCCGTGTACTGGCAGGCGTTTTGTGCGGAGCATCCGTGTTAAGCCTGGTACTGTCGCTCGTCATGCCTCCAATCTCGCAGGCCATTGCCAACGATGCCCAGACAGATTCTACCGAGAAAACTGTGATGGGGGGGGGTTCCTCAACTGAGTCTACTGATGTAGAAAACACCAACAACGGGGATACCGAAAAGCTGAATAGCGGCGAGACTGAGGGCGACGAAGTTGGCGACGAGAGCCAGCCTGAGGAGCAGCCCGAGGAAGAGCAGCAGAACGAGGGCACAACGACTTCGGATGGTGAAACCGTTGCTGCGGTTGCGGAAAACGAGCAAACTGGAGCGGCTGCCGGGGAAATAACTAACAAAGAAGAACTTTGCAGTAAACTTCAGGGTGTTCAGGCGGGTAAGTCCGCCAGTTTCAAGCTGATGCAGAACATCGAGTACAACGGCGAAATCAATCTCAATAAGAGCGGTAGCAATATCACCCTTGATCTTAATGGCTGCAAGATAAAGCACTCGGGCGAAAACCAGAACAGGCCGCTTTTCAATGTGAGTAATGGTGCCGAGTTTACAATCAAGGATGATTCTAATCAGGATGCTGAAAAGGTCACTCCCGGTCAGAAGCTGGATGATCAAGGCCAGAAGTTTACTAGCGATTATTATGGCAAGAATGCCATGGTCAACTATGACATAGATAACATCCCGACCCTGCTCACCTATTACGTAACCAAGTCGTCCGCTAACGATACGGGCACAACGGAAACGCTTGAAACACATGAGGCCAACATCAAGGGTGCAATTGTCTCAACTGCGTCCAAGGGGTCCACGTTGAAGCTCATCAACGTCTACGAGGGCGGCAAGTTTAACCTTCAGGGCGGTACGCTTACGCAGAAAGAGGGCTGCGGCGTCGGCAACCTCATCTATGCCGAGAACGGTTCTACCGTCAACATGAGGGGCGGATACATTTGCGGCGCTTCTGGCTCGAGTATCGGCGCGGGCATTATGGTATCCAACGACAAAGGCGTCGCCTCGACCCTTAGTCTGAATGGCGGCGTAATTGCCGGCAACAGCGCTTATAGTGGCGGTGGTGTGTATGCCCGTTATTCCGAGGTCACCATAACTAATGGCATAATCTCCGGTAATAGCACACTCAACCAGGGACTCGGTGGCGGCATTATGGCCGAGGGCGGCATCGTGACCGTTTCAGGTGGCTATATCACGAATAATAGAATGGCTAAATTCTGTGGTGAGGATGGCAATGGTTGTCATGGCGGCGCTGGGCTTGCTGCCAATAGCGGCGCCCATGTCACCATTTCCGGTGGCCAGATTACTGGCAACTATTCCGAGGAAGCTGGCGGCGGCGTTTACGTTACCAATCTTAAGCAAGAAGGTATGGCATGGCTCGACATTAAGGGAGGATATATTGCCTCTAACGTGAGCTACCGATCTGAAGGTGCCGGCATCCGAGTGGGCCAGAGGGTTGACGCGATGATTAACGGCACTCCAGACAGCAAAGTCTACATCACTAATAACCACTGCATGTCTCGCTTTGACTGGGGCGGAGGCGGCATCTTCGTCCAGGGCTGTAATGAGACCCCATCTGATGCGGGCAGGCTATTTGTCTATAGCTCCTATATAAGCAGCAATACAGCCGGTGGCTACGGCGGTGGCGTTGCAGTCTGCCCCACGGGCAAGACGTTGGTAACGAACACTGAGGGCACGGCAATCTTTGGCAACTCATCTGCCGGCGCTGAGTATGATATCGAAGGCCATAAGAATAAACCTTACAAAAAAGATAACAATTCCGGCAATGACGTTACGCCCCATCTTTCAGGTGGTGGTAATGACAAGAATCAAGATAAAGATGCATACAACTCGGAGGTGTTTCGCGAGAACGGTCATGCCGATTTCTTCCTTGCGGCAAAGGCTGGCCATACTGATCCGATTGCGGCAGTAATCGGCAAGATGCTCGGCGGCGGAGATGCCAAGTATTGGGGAAGCAAAGAACGCAGTGATAACAAAGAACCCAGTGATAACAATGAACTCTATGAGGCTATCAATATCCCTGCCAATGGCGGCGTGAAGATTTATCGGAGCGTCGGTCTGTCTTCGGGTGTCACAGCTGGAAGTGATGAAGCGAATAAAGCGCAGAAAGCTGCCGGAACTTTCATCACGGGCAACTATTCCTGGGACCATGGCGGCGGAATCATGTCGAATGGCGACTTGTACCTAGGCGTGCCTGCGGATACGTATGTCTACCCGAGCCTTAAGCTGAAGGCGTCAAAGGAGCTGAACGGCCGCGACCTCAAAGATGGGGAGTTCTCCTTTACGGTCTACCGCAAGGGTTCGGATGATCCTTTCGCTAATGGGACATTCAATCGCGACGCTTGCACTAAGGTAGGAACAGCAAATAATGATGCATACGGCAACATCACGTTTAACCTTGGTGAGCAGTTCGCAGCGAGCGGTACGGCTGACACGATTACATATTACCTAGCCGAAAATGCCGGAAAGGTTTCCGACATCACATATGACCCCGCCGTGTACGAGATTAAGGTGACAGTCAAAGACAACACGACTGTGCTCATGCATGTTCCGACTCGGAACGATCCGAACAAGACCACAGAGCTCAAAATCCATAACTACGAGATCGAAAACGTGACCGCGGTCGAGCATCCCAAGGGCGAAACTTACTCCCAGAACGTTGTTGTGAAACGAGATACTACTGAGGGCTATTATTCGATTGTCGGCCCCGGCGAGGGTAAGACCTTCACCAACGTATACACCTCGTACGATTCGAATGGTTCCTGGGTCCCTAAGGCAACTAAGGTCGTTAAGGGTGGCGAGATGAAGGAGTTTACGCTCGAGTTTGCGGATAACGAGAGCTTTACGGGCGACAGCGTCAAGACCGTCTCGACCACTGCCGGTGGCCGCAATCCTCAGACCAAGGACTTCCCCGCGATTACTTACACGCTTGACAGCTTGAAGAAGAATGATACTGATGTTCCGGGCCGTGGCGCTTCCAAGACCTTCAGGTACTTTGTGCGCGAGAAAACCGATGGTTCGCTGTTCTCGCACTACAAGTACGACAAGTCGGTCTATCGATTTGATGTCACGATGGCGGACCAAAAAGACGGAACAATCAAGGCTACGAATGTAACCTACACCAAGATCAAGGACGTCCGCGGCAAGGATATTGCCGACCCGAAGCCCATTAACTTTGACAGTACCAAGCCCGAGTCCACCCCCACCTTCACCAACACCTACTCCACCTCTTTGCCCCTTTCTGGTATGTCGGGCGTCACTCTGACGTACCTTGCCGGCGCGGCGGTGCTTTGCGCTGCTGCGGCCTGGATGCACATTCGTCGCAAGGCGAATGCGAAGGGAGGTAAGCGTCGTGAATAAGAAAGTTTGCTCCTTCCCGATCTTGTTTGCGCTGCTTGCCCTCCTGATCGGCACCTGCGCGGTTGTGTTCCCCGCTTCCGCGCAGGCCGCGCCGACCTCGACCGGTTCCATCACGGTGAGCGGCACCGTGGCACGCAGCTACGATGCCTACCAGATCTTTAGCGCCGACGTTGTCGACGGCGACAGCGACGCCAAGATCGCCACCGACGTCGCCTGGGCAAGCGACGCCGTGCGCGACGCCGCGCTGCCCGTGCTGCACAGCGCCGGCATGCCCAAATCCCAGACCACCGCGCAGGAAGCTGCCGAGTGGCTCAACACCGATTCCCACCTTGCGAGCGCGCTGAGCGCACAGCTCGCTCGTTCCCTCCAGAGCTCTGGCGCCGTGTCCGTGGCCCTTAACGCGGACACGACGGCCGAGCTGCCCTGCGGCTACTGGCTCATCGTCGCCGACGACGACGCCATCGCCCAGGACCAGGTCGGCACCGCGCCGATCATGGCCCTGGTGGGCGGCAGCGCCGTCACCGTCAAGCCCAAGGCGGCGACGCCCAAGGTCGCCAAGCACGTGCTGGAGGACAGCACCGCCGCTTGGCAGAAGGCCGCCGACGCCACGGTCGCCGACGACCTGTACTGGCGCCTCTCCGCCACGGTCCCGGCCGGGCTCACCGCCTACGACACCTATACGGTGTGGTTCGTCGACACCATGAGCGCGGGGCTCGACCCCTCCAAGGTGGCCGCGAGCATGCGCGTGTACGTGGCGGCGGGCGCAGACGGCGGCTTTGACGCGGTCCAGACCGGCAAGGACGGCCGCGTCGGCACCGAGCCCGCGAAGGGCTGGACCGACATCACGGCCCAGTGCGCCACCAAGGTAGCGGCCGACGGTAAGACCTTCACCGTGCGCACCGGCGACCTGATCGCCGCGCTCGGCGGGGCCGACGCCTTTACCGCGGGCGCCCGCGTGGTCGCCGTGTACAACGCGCCGCTCAACAGCGCATGCAACCACGGTATCGCGAAGGGCAACCCCAACGAGGTCTACCTGCGCTACCCGCGCTCTCCCTTTGCCGATCAGTCCGGCGACGCCGGCTTCACCCACACGCCGAGCGACGATGCGTGCGCCTACACCTGGGATCTCGCGCTCACCAAGCGCGGCAGCGATGGCGACAAGCCGCTTGCTGGGGCGGTCCTGAGCATCGCCGACGACCGCGGTCGTACGCTGGCGGCCGACGGCACGTGGGATGCGGAGGGCAAGGCCACCGTCACCACGGGCGAGGACGGCCGCGTGACCGTCTCGGGCGTGGACTCGGGCAAGCTGGAGGTCCGCGAGCTCAAGGCGCCCAAGGGCTACACCGCCTTTGAGGGCACGCGCTCCGTGACGGTCAAGGCCGAGGGTCTGGACGTCGACCAGGTGGCCGCCGCCAAGCCCAAGCTCACCATCACGGCCGAGTCGCCCCTGCGCGCCGACAGCGCGGACGGGTCGACGGGCAGCCTGGAGGCGTCGCTCATCAACACGCCCACCGGCACACCCCCTAGCATTACCACCGGAGGCTTTATGCCCTCGACTGGCGATATGGCAATGTACGCCGCGGCCGCCGCAGCGGTCGCCGGAGCCGCGCTCATCGTGGTCGCGCTCCTGGTCAAGCGGGGAGGTGGCAGCCATAAAGAGTAGCTGGCAGCCCCACAGAGAGCGGGGCGAGACGTAGCGAAGTAGATGCTAAGACACAGGCAGACAGATTTAGATCAAATGGAATTCGAGCAGAAAGCAGAGGAAAAGAAGATGAGCATGAACAAGAACATCGCACGCCTGGCAGTAACCGCCGGCCTTACTGCAGCGCTGAGCTTCGGCGGCGTGATGGCCCCGGTGACCATGGCGTTTGCAGCTGAGGGCGGCACGGACAGTATCACGATCAGCAAAGTTGAGGGTAACGAGAACACTACGTTCAAGGCGTACCAGATCTTTAAGGCCACTGTGACCGACTCTGAAAACGGCGGCAAGACCGCTCAGAACATTACGTGGGCAAGCGATACGGTTGGCACGAAGGTGATTGCTGCCATTAATCGCTGGGAGAATGATCACAACTTGAAGGATGAAGATAAGCTGCCTAGCAACCCTACGGCCCAGGAAGTGGCCGACTTCCTCATGGCGCATGCGGAAAATCCAACTGCAGGTTCGGCTGATGAACAGGCTAAGGGGACGCGAGTTGCTACTGGCAATGTTCTCTACGCAGTTGCGAATGCCGTGAAGAATGAGACGCCGGTTAAGTCCGGTATCGCTGCCGGCACTTCCTGGTCTCCTGACGCCGAGAATGGCAACGGCTACTACTTGTTTGTGACCGACGGAAGTAGCTTGAAGCCCGGCAATAAGAACACTGGTACGTCTCCTATCTTCGCGGTCGTGGGTGGAAACGCTGTGACCGTTTGTGAGAAGACCAGCATCCCCACGGTTGGGAAAAAGATTCTCGATAATTCTAAAGTGAAGGGCGGTGACATTACCGGCGAGACTGACTGGGTGGACGCTGCCGACTCCCAGGTTGGCCAGGAGGTGAACTATAGGCTTACCGGTACGATGGCAGATAACTACGACAGCTACGACTCTTATTCCTACAAGTTTAAGGATTCATTGGATCAGGGTCTTGACTTCGTCGATGGCTCGCTCAGCGTTTATGCGCTGAATAATGATGGTGAATATACCGAGATTAATTCGGAAAGCTACAAAGTGGAGGTTTCTGCTGGGTCAAATGGGCATGTTTTGACGGTTGACTTTAACGGTGCTAAGGGTCTGAAGTCGGCCACCGCGAAAAAAGGCGGAACGCTTACAATCAATGCCAACACCAATATTGTTGTCTTCTACAAGGCAAAGCTCAACGCAAAGGCGGTTATTGCAGGGGCCAACAACCAGCTGAATGGCAACCTCAACACCGTTACGCTCGAGTATTCTAACAACCCCATGTCAGGTGGCACTGGCACCTCGGAGTCCGATACGGTCAAGGACTACACCTACGGCCTCAAGATCAACAAGGTTGACCTTGGCACTGAGAAGGCGCTGAAAGGTGCTAAGTTCACCATCGTAGCTGGTGACACAACTAACGGTGACGAGAACAGCGCAAACGTTAAATATGTCAAGAGTGACGGCACTTTGAGCGACAGCAAGGTTGAGCTTTCGATGGACTCCGATGGTGTCATTACGCTTACCGGTCTCGATGCTGGCGTCTATACGGTCACGGAAACTTCTGCTCCCGATGGTTACACCAAGGTCGAACCCTTCACCTTCGAGATCAAGCCGACCATGAACGCCATTGATCCGAACGCTGGTCTTACTGCGCTCTCTGGCACGCTTAATAGCAAGAACCAGAGTGACAAGGTCATCGCTGGCCTTACCGATAAGCGTGCCGGTGATAACAAACTAACGATGCAGACCGGCTCGGAGAAGGACACCGATGGCTACTTCAACATCACCGTTGGCGATACCAAACAGGTTGGCCTCCCGCTGACCGGTCTTAACGGCGTGACCTTCACTTGGATCGCTGGTGGCGCGGTGCTGTGCATCGGCGTGGCGCACCTCATCCGCAGCCGTAAGCAGGCTGAGGAGTCCGAGCAGGAGTAACGCTCGCTCACCCATCCCTTTGGCAGGTGGGATGTGATGGCCATGAGACTTGCGGACACTTTTCTCGTCCATCCACGTTCTTGCTTTGCCATTCTTTTTTCGGGGCAGACTCCGCACTGGAGTCTGCCCCGTTCTTTTTGGACAACGCGGCCAGGATTCATTGCCCGATGGATCAAGCGTATGAATATCGAACAGATGTTTGCAAATATTGCGTTTATCAGCTGTAAGTGCGAGTGCTCGCAGTAAAATACCCTTGCGACGCATCCCGTGCGTGGGCGGCCGACGACTCGATCGGAGGTCACCATATGCTGAAATTCCTTAACGCGCTCGCCGCCCTCGAGGCGGTGGGCACGTTCGTCATCGCGTTTCTTGACTCGTATGAGGTTCGGTTTAAGGTCCGTAGGCGCACGCGCGGTGCGGACGGTAGAAGGCATTTGCGCCGCAACAAGCGCAAATAAGAATGCCCGGGGTTCGGAGCCCGGGCATTTAACAACGTCGGAAACTGGTCGCCCGCGCTCCTAAGTACTTACGCGGGGTGCGTCGTTTCCTGTAGTTATTGTATCCCGAATCGCCCCGCCGATTCGGGACATTTTGAAAACTCAAATGCGGGCCCATACTTGCACTGTGCAATGCTGCCAGGCTGCGTCGTCCGCCGCAGAAGCTCGCTAATCGGCTATTATTTGTTTAGACAACTTGAGTTGTAGAGGAGTGACCGGCGATGGTGCAGGGCGCCAAACATATGAAGAGCAATAACGCCGCGGCCAACGGTGGCTCAAGCCCCCAGCTCAAACCTCAACCAAAACCCAAGCGCCGCCGCAAGCGATTGCCGCGCTGGGCCGACCGGCTCATCACCATCGTTATCATCCTTATTGGCGTGGGCCTTATGACCTGGCCGTGGATCTTGGACCGGCTCGAGGCCTCGGGCGTGTTCAACCAGATCAGCACCGTGTCCAGCACTGTGGACGCGCTGTCTGCCGAGGAGCGCGAGCGCATTCTGCTCCAGGCTCGCTCCTTTAACGAGCAGCTGGCGGGCGAGGCCACCGAGCTCCCCGCCGACCAGATTGAGCCCTACGCCCAGCAGCTCATCTTTGACCGCGACCCCATGATGAGCTGGGTCGAGATCCCCTCCATCGACGTGAGCATGCCCATCTACCACGGCACGAGCGAGGAAGTCCTCATGGCGGGCGTCGGCCACCTGGAGGGCACGAGCCTGCCGGTGGGCGGCACCTCGACGCATTGCGTGCTCACCGCGCACTCGGGCATGCGCAACCTGAGCATGTTCGACGACATCCATTCGCTGGAGCCCGGCGACCTGGTGCTGCTGCACACCATGAACAAGACGCTCGCCTACAAGATGGTGGACTCCGAGGTGGTGCTGCCCGAGGAGATGGAGTCGCTGACCATCGAGCCCGGCGCCGACAAGGTGACGCTCGTTACCTGCACGCCCTACGGCGTGAACGACCATCGCCTGCTGGTGCACTGCGTGCGCACCAAGTACAGCAAGAAGGACGTCGACAAGCAAAAGTCGCTGGCCGGCCGCCACTGGGGCAAGCGCGAGTTTGCCGTGCTCATCGTGGTCGTAGCCATTGTGCTGTTGCTGCTGGACATCGTGATCCACGCGGTCCGCAAGCGCCGCAAGGTCAAGGCCTCGGCATAAGGCATCGTTCAGAACCACCACAATGGGGACAGGCACCTTTGTGGTGGTCGGAACTTCCAAACCATCACAACATTCGATGAAAATCGCGATTTTGACGAAAAGCGTCGAATGTTGTGATGGTTTTCGTTATGGACGGCGCGGTTTTCGTTGTGGGCGGGACGGTTTTCGCTATGGACGGTGCGGTTTCGATGCAGAACCGTCAGCCCGCCGCCTGTCAACCGCCGCCCTCGTTACGTTTTCGCTGCATTTGGCTAAAGCGCCTGCTCCAAGCCGGCGTTGCCCTGTATACTAGAGCGGTTTATCTGTTATGCGGAAGGGAGCGCCTATGGCACTCAGCGAGAAAGACGTGCGCGGCATCGCCGAGTACGCAAAGATCGCACTGACCGATGACGAGCTCACCCAGATGACGTCCTACCTGAACGACGCCGTCCAGATGCTTGAGCCCGTCTTGCAATATGACTTGCCCGACGTGGAGCCCACGTTCCATCCTATCGGAAGCCTGTCCAACGTGATGGGCGACGACCTGCGCGAGCCCGAGCGCGACCTGCCGCTCGACGTCGCGCTCGAAAACGCCGGAAGCGCGCGCGACCGCTACTTCCGCGTGCCGTCCATTTTGGGAGAGGGGGAGAGCGAGTAATGGCGCTAAGCTTCGATTCCCTTACCGCCGCCCAGATCGCCGCGGGCGTTGCCGCCGGCGACTTTACCGCTACCGAGGTGGCCCAGGCCTCCCTTGCCGCCATCGAGGCGCGCGAGGGCGGGGTCCAGGCATTCCTGCAGGTGGCGCCCGAGCTCGCGCTCGAGGCCGCTGCGCGCGTGGATGCCGACCGTGCCGCAGGCAAGCCGCTGCCCCCGCTCGCAGGCGTGCCGCTGGCCATCAAGGACAACATGAACCTCGTGGGCACGCGCACCACCTGCGCTTCCCGCATGCTCGGGGACTACCAGAGCGTTTACACCGCCACCTGCGTCCAGCGCATGCTCGATGCCGGCTGCCTGCCCATGGGCAAGGCCAACATGGACGAGTTTGCCTTTGGTAGCTCCACCGAGAGCTCGGCGTTCCACCGCACCAACAACCCCTGGGATACCGAGCGCGTGCCCGGCGGCTCCTCGGGCGGCTCCGCTGCCGCCGTCGCCGCAGGCGAGGTCGCGCTCTCGCTGGGCTCGGACACCGGCGGCTCCATTCGCCAGCCGGCGTCGCTTTGCGGCGTGGTGGGCTTTAAGCCCACGTATGGCGCCGTGAGCCGTTACGGCGTGGTTGCCTTTGGCTCGTCGCTCGACCAGGTGGGGCCCTTTGGCCGCACGGTCGAGGATGTCGCGCTGGCCATGAACGCGCTTACCGGCGTGGGCCACGATCCGTACGACTGCACCAGCCAGGATTGCGCCGTCGACTTTACCGAGCATCTCAACGACAGCATCGAGGGCAAGCGCGTGGGCATCATCCCTGCGTTTATGGAGGCCGAGGGCCTGACGCCCGAGGTCAAGGCCGCTGTTCAGCGCGCCGCTCAGGAGCTGCAGAACCAGGGTGCCGAGCTGGTCGAGGTCGACCTGCCGCACCTGGACGCCGCCATCGCCGCCTACTACGTCATCGGCCCGGCCGAGGCGTTCTCCAACCTGGCCCGTTTTGACGGCATTCGCTACGGCTATCAGGAGGAAGGCTGCGCCAATCTGTCCGATCAGAGCTCGCTCTCGCGCGCCCACGGCTTTGGTGCCGAGGCCAAGCGCCGTCAGATGCTCGGCGCCTACCTGCTGAGCTCGGGCGTGTACGACAAGTACTACTACGCTGCACAAAAGGCCCGCACGCTCATCACGCAGGACTACGACGCCGCGTATGCCAAGGTGGACACCATCCTTATGCCCGCCTCGCCGCGCACGGCCTTTAAGTTTGGCGAGATCAGCGACCCCACGCAGATGTACCTCTCCGACCTGTACACCATCTCGCTCAACATTTGCGGCAACGGTGGCATCTCGGTGCCGCTGGGCCTGGGCGAGGACAGCAAGCTGCCCGTTTCTGCCCAGCTGGTGGGTCCGGCCTTTAAGGACCGTCAGCTGCTCACGTTTGCCCGCGCCCTGGAGCGCGGCTTTGCCGATGCCGCCACGGGGGCGCCCGCGCTTTCCGTCGCGCCCGATTTTGCCGGGAAGGGAGGCGAGCTGTAATGAAGGAGCTTTCCGAGGTCCTGCAGGATTGGGAGGCCGTGATCGGCCTGGAGATCCATACCGAGCTCACCGCACTCGATACCAAGATGTTCTGCAACTGCAAGCTCAGCCACGATGACGAGCCCAACGCCAACGTGTGCCCGGTGTGCCTGGGCCTGCCCGGTGCGCTGCCGGTGCCCAACAAGCGCGCCATCGAGAGCATCGTCAAGGCCGGTCTCGCCACCAACTGCGAGATCCAGCGCCACTCGATGTTCTACCGTAAGCATTACTTCTATCCCGATATGGCCAAGAACTTCCAGACCACGCAGGGTCCGGTCGCCTTTGCCATGTACGGTCACCTGGACCTGGACGTGACCGGTCGCGGTGCCGCCGAGCGCCCCGACTGCGCATTTGGCGAGGCCGAGGCTCAGAGCCTGGCGAGCGCTTCTGCCAATGCCGAGGGCCTGTCCACGTCCATGACGTCGACCATGCGCGAGGGCAACCAGCGCGCCGGCCACCTGGCCAGCTACGACGCGTCCAACCTGCAAATGCCCGAGCGTCGCGAGGACGGTTCCTACACGGTGCCCATCCGCATCCTGCGCATCCACATGGAGGAGGACGCCGCCAAGATGGTCCACGTGGGCGGTGCCGAGGGCCGCATTACCGCCGCGGCCGAGTCGCTCGTCGACTACAACCGCTGCGGCACGCCTTTGATTGAGCTCGTGACTGAGCCCGACTTGCGTACGCCCGAGGAGGCTCGCCTGTTTATGGAGAAGCTCCGTCGCATCTTTGTGACGCTGGGCATTTCGGACTGCTCCATGGAGAAGGGCTCCATGCGCTGCGACGGCAACGTGTCGCTGCGCCGCCGCGGCGAGACCAAGCTGGGCACCAAGACCGAGCTCAAGAACCTCAACTCGTTTAAGAGCCTGCACGACGGACTTGCCTACGAGATCTGCCGCCAGGCCGAGGTGCTCGAGGAAGGCGGCATCATCTATCAGGAGACCCGCCACTGGGAGCCCAGCCGCAAGCGCACCGTGGTCATGCGCGTCAAGGAGACGGCCGACGACTATCGTCTGTTCCCCGATCCCGACCTGGCGCCGTTTGATCTGGATGATGAGTTTATCGACCGCTGCCGCGGTGAGATTCCCGAGCTGCCCGATGCCAAGCGCGTCCGTTTTGAGGCCGACTTTGGCATTAAGACGGCCGACGCCGAGCAGATTGCCGGCGACCCGGAGTTTGCCGAGTTCTTTGAGGCTGCCGCTGCTGGTATGGCTGGCAAGGAGGCCCAGACGGTTGCAAATCTGCTGGTGAACGAGATGATTGCCTACCTTAAGGGCGCGGGCGTGTCGCTCGCCGAGTCTGGCATCGCGCCGGCTCAGGTGGCGGCGCTTGCCAAGCTTCTGGCGACCGATGCCATCAGCTCCAACCAGGCGCACGAGGTCTTTGAGGCCATGGCCCAGACCGGCGACGACCCCAACAAGATCGTCGACGAGCGCGGTATGCGTCAGGTAAGCGATGCCGGTGCGCTGCAGCCGATCGTGGACGAGGTGCTGGCAAACTGTGCCGATCAGGCGCAGCAGTATCGTGACGGTAACCAGAAGGTCATCGGCTTTTTGGTGGGCCAGTGCATGAAGGCGAGCCGCGGCAAGGGCAACCCGAAGCTCTTCAACGAGTTGCTGAGAACGTCGCTCTCGTAAGCGGGAACCCGGGAGCCCCGGCAGGGCGGGTGCTTCCTCAAAATTTCGAACAGTCCTGCGCAAGACGAAGGCCACATTAAGTGGCCTTCTTTGCGTGCGGAACTCATTTTGAGCAAGCACCCGCCCCGCCGGGGCTCCCGGGTTCTGCAACGACTCGGCCGTTCGGGTCGGGCGGGCTGAATGGAATTTGGTGAATGAGGGCGCCGATGGCGCCCTCATTCTTTATATATGGTGGGAACGCCAGGTGGTGGGGGTGGTGCCGGTGTATTGTTTGAAGGCTTGGGCGAAGGCGGCCTGCTGAGGGTAGCCTAGACGCTCTGCCACCTGCGCTATCGTGAGCGCGCTATCGGCCAAAAGGTCCTGCGCTCGCTCCATACGGCGTCTGCGAATGTAGGCGCCCAGGGACTCGCCTGTTTGGGCCTTAAAGGTGGCGCATAGTTTGGAGCGGCTTGTGTAGAGCCTCTCGGCCACCTCGTTGATACCCACACGTCTGCCTTTGTCGAGCGCGCGCTCAATCATTGCCGTTGCTTCTTCGGCAATGGTTATGCTGACGCGTGTGTCTGCCGCCTGCCGCGCCTGCTTGTGGGCCGCGCGCGAACAGGCGAGCTCCGCGACCATGGTCTCCACGATGCCCTGCATATAGACGTGTCCGCCTACGGTGCGGGCGCGGTCCTCGTTAATCCGGCGCAGCGTGTGGCAGATGGCAGACGTCGCTTCCTCGTGCCATGACTCGGCAAACGCCTCAAAGATCCCCGCGAACTCGGTGGGATAGCGGTGCTCCAGTTCGTCAAAATATCCAGGCAAAAAGAGCACCGAGCGCGAGTGATAGAGCTCCCCCGCAAACAGCGGGCTTAATTCCTCGCCACAGCTATCTTGGATAAAGCTGCAAACGGCATTGTTTGGCCACGGTCCATGCAAGAGTGTCAGGTTCGCAGGCGTTATGCCAGCCTCGGGCATGCATGTAAGTGTGGGCGCGCTGACCTCGCTCACGCAGGCGTACGGCTCAGGTGTGTATTCGGTCAGGTACATATCGTGCGTCGGGGTAATGAAATGCTCTATGGCGATGCAGGTGGGGGAGAGGGGCATGATCCATGCGCGTCCGTGCGCCCGATCGTTTGCTACCTCGCCGGTAAAGACGGCGCCCTTGCCGGAAAGCTCCAGGCCAAACTGCTCAAACTGCGGTGCGTAGAGCTCGGTTATGTTGGTCGCGGCCCGATGCATTTTCGAAAGCGTCCCCTTCCTTTGCAGAAACATCCACGCCTGGCTCGATTGTGTGCCTTGGCTAACATATCAATGATAAGTTGATTACGGTTAACTCTCAAGCCGTTAGAAAGGAATCTCATGGCAAAGGGATCAAAAAGGGAAGGCGGCGGTATCGGCGAGTTGCTCGCGTATGCCGGTGACCGCAAATTCCTAACGTATTTGGGCATGGCGCTCTCGGCGCTCTCGCAGCTGCTGAGCTTTGGCCCGTACGTGTGCATTTGGCTTGTCGCGCGCGATCTGATCGCCGTGGCGCCCAACTGGAGCGAAGCCACTAACATCGCGATGTACGGTTGGTGGGCCGTGGGTTTTGCCCTGGCAAGCATCGTGGCTTATTTCGTGGGGCTCATGTTCACGCATCTGTCCGCGTTTCGCTGCGCGTCCAATATCCGTAAGGCTACGAGCGAGCACCTGCTTAAGTTGCCGCTCGGCTACTTCGACACGCATGCCACCGGCGAGCTGCGCCGCATTGTAGAC
>CAVFEY010000001.1:31524-54649 GCA_963621725.1 Firmicutes bacterium AF25-13AC | reverse complement strand
CTCCACCGAGACTTTGCTCGCACACATGCTGCCCGATATCGCAGGCGCCGTCGCCATGGTCGTGGGCTTGCTCGTGCTGCTTTTCGCCCTCGATTGGCGCTTGGGCGCGGCATGCCTCATCTCGGTGGCCATTTCGTTTGGCGCCATGGCCACCATGATGAGCGGCAAAGGCGCCGAGTTCATGAAGGCCTACATGGGAGCGCTGGTCAAGATGAACAAGACCGGCACCGAATACGTACGAGGCATCCCCGTGGTCAAGGTGTTTCAGCAGACGGTCTACTCCTTTAAGGCCTTCCACGATGCGATCGCCGAATACGCCGACATGGCGCAAAACTATGCGGGCACGTTCTGCCGAGGTCCGCAGGTGCTCAACCTTACCGCGCTCAATGGCCTTGTGACATTCCTGCTGCCCGTGGCGTTGCTGTTGGCGCCGGGCGAGACGGACTTCGCGCATTTTATGACCAACTTCACGTTTTACGCGATATTTTCGGCCGTGGTGCCGACGGCCATGACCAAGCTCATGTTTGTGGGCGAGGCCTCTCAGATGAGTGCCGATTCGCTGGCTCGCATCCGAAGCGTCATGGATTCCAAGCAGCTCTCCGTGCCCGCCCAACCCAAGCACCCTGCCGGCGGCGACGTGCGATTTGAGGACGTGAGCTTTATCTACGAGGGTGCCGAAGCACCTGCCGTTAGCCATGTGAGTTTCAGCGTTCCCGCTGGTAGCACCCTCGCCCTGGTGGGTCCCTCGGGTGGCGGTAAGTCAACCTGCGCAAGCCTGATCCCGCGTTTTTGGGATGTCTCCTCGGGTCGAGTGCTCGTAGGCGGTGTGGACGTTCGCGATATGGATCCGCACGAGCTTATGGACCAGGTTGCCTTTGTGTTCCAGACCAACCAGCTGTTCCGGCAAACACTTGCCGATAACGTGCGCGCCTCCAAGCCTACGGCCACTGACGACGAAGTGCGTGCGGCCCTCTCCGCAGCTCAGTGCGACGATATTGTGGCCAAGCTCCCACAGGGTATCAATACCATGCTCGGTGCCGGCGGAGCTTATCTTTCGGGCGGCGAGGTCCAGCGCGTGGCACTCGCCCGCGCGATCCTTAAAGACGCGCCTATCGTGGTGCTCGATGAGGCCACGGCGTTTGCCGACCCCGAGAACGAGGCGCTCATCCAGCGCGCCTTTAGCAAGCTGGCGGCGGGTCGCACGGTCATTATGATTGCGCACCGACTCTCGACTGTAGTGGGCGCAGACCAAATCGTGGTGCTCAACCAGGGCAGCGTGCAGGAGTCGGGTACCCATGCCGAGTTGCTGTCCCAAGAGGGTCTGTATGCCAAGATGTGGGCCGAATACGAACAGGCCGCGAGCTGGAAAATCACTGCAGCGACCGCGGATGCCGTCGTCACGAAGGGAGGCGAGGCCTAAATGTTCGCCTCATTCCAAAAGAAGTATTTCCTATCCGATAAAGGCGTCGCCGGCGTAAAACGCGGCATTTTCTGGACCACGCTCACTAATCTCATTACCATGGCCGGCATGGGCTTTTTATTCCTGGTTATGGCCGGTTTTGTCGAGCATCTCGCCAGCGGGGCTGACCTGCCGGATGCCCTGCCGATCGTGGGCGGGCTCCTGGTCTTTTTCGTGTTGCTCTTTGCCTCTAACTGGCAGCAGTATTACTACACCTACTGCATCTTTTACGAGGAGTGCGGCAAGCAGCGTATGGAGATTGCCGAGCGCTTGCGCAAACTGCCGCTGTCGTTTTTTGGTCGTCGTGATCTGGCCGATTTAACCGAGACCATCATGGGTGACGTCCAGGCCATGGAGCACGCCTACAGCCACGTGCTGGGAGAGCTTTGGGGCGCCATCATCGCAAGCGCCATTGTGTTCGTGGCGTCGCTGTTCTTTTGCTGGCAGCTGGCGATCGCGGCGTTTTGGAGCGTTCCCGTGGCCTTTGCCGTGCTGTATCTAACACGCGGCCCCATGACTCCGGTGTTCGATCGCGTGCGTGCCGAGAAGGTCAAGGTTACCGAGGCTATTCAAGAGACGCTCGACTGCGTTCGCGAGATCCGCGCCACCAACCAGGAGGCCCATTATCTTGAGGGGCTCAACGCCGTGATCGATGCCGAGGAGCATGAGACCACCAAGGGCGAGCTCGCTAACGGGCTTTTGGTCAACTCCGCCTTTGCCATCCTGCGTCTGGGCATTGCCACCACGCTGGTCACGGGCGCCGCGATGGTCGCCTCCGGGCAGGTCGACTTTTTGGTGATGTTTGCCTTCCTGCTTATGGTGAGCCGCATCTATGCGCCTTTTGACCAGGCGTTAATGTTAATGTCCGAGCTGTTTGCCGCCGAGTCGTCTGCCAAGCGCATGCGTTCCATCATGGAAGAGCCCGTGGCGCGGGGCAGCGAGAAATTTGAGCCCGCGGGCCACGATGTGGTGTTCGATCACGTGGCATTTGGATATGGTGCGGGCGAGGACGGCCGCGCCGGCGAGAAAGTTCTTACCGATGTGAGCTTTACCGCCAAGGAAGGCGAAGTTACGGCACTGGTCGGTCCTTCGGGTTCCGGTAAGTCTACGGTGAGCCGCCTGGCCGCGCGCTTTTGGGATGCCACCGCGGGCAAGGTTACCGTGGGTGGCGTGGATGTTGCGAGCGTGGATCCCGAGGTGCTCCTGCGCGACTACGCCATTGTGTTCCAAGACGTACTGCTCTTTGACGACACGGTGATGGGGAACATCCGCCTCGGGCGTCGTGATGCCACCGATGAGGAAGTGCTTGCGGCTGCGCGTGCCGCCAACTGCGACGAGTTCGTGAACCGCATGCCGCAGGGCTACGACACCATGATCGGCGAGAACGGCTCCAAGCTGTCTGGCGGCGAGCGCCAGCGCATCTCCATCGCTCGTGCGCTGCTTAAGGACGCCCCCATCGTCCTTTTGGACGAGGCCACGGCGAGCCTGGACGTCGAGAACGAGACCGTGGTTCAGCAGGCGCTTTCCCGCCTGCTCGCGGGCAAGACGGTTATCGTTATTGCTCACCGTATGCGTACGGTGGAAAATGCCGACAAAATCGTTGTACTCAAGGATGGTGTGGTTGCCGAGCAGGGCGCTCCGGCGCAGCTCAAGGCAGCAGGTGGAGAATTTGCCCGTATGGTCGCACTGCAAAAGGAGTCGGCGGACTGGCAGCTGTAGGAATGTGACAAAGGGGCAGTCCCTTTGTCATATTGAGTTCACCCCCATAGTTTCCAAAAAGTTAACCTTTGTTGACCTTAATAGTTAGATAAACTAAACTATTTTCCAAAAGTGTGCTCGAGCAAACTTGTTTACTCGGGTGCTGAGGCACCGTGCCGCGTCCAATGCGGCAAAAGGGAGAAGCAACATGAAGAAGTCGACGTTCAATACCCTGCTTGTCGGTGGCGGTTTTCTGCTTGGCACGGCCGGCATCAAGCTGCTTACCAGCGCTCCGGTCAAGAATGCCTGCGTGCAGGGTATCGCGTGCGGCATGCGCATCAAGAACGGCTACCAGGACATGGTCGAGCAGGCCAAGGCCAATGTCGATGACATGGTTGCCGAGGCTGCTTACATCACCCAGAGCGAGGCCGCTGCTGACGAGGCAGCTGAGTAACGCTCCCAGGCACAAACTATGAGATTCTCGATTATTAGCGAGATCCCCGGCAGGACCCGTCTTCAATTGGCGGGTCCTGTGCCAGAGAGCGATCTCGATGCACTTCTTAAGCTTGGCGGCGACATCGATGGCGTGCACAAGGTGCGCGTGTATGGCCGCATTGGCCAGATGGCGCTGGAGTACGACGAGCCGCGCCGCGCAAGCGTGCTCGACGCCCTGGGCGCACTCGATGCTCAAGCTATCGCCGATGCCAAGTCGGGCTACGTGATGCAACTCGAGCCGCGCAAGCACAAACTCGTTATGGACCTGGCGACACTCGTCGGTGCCCATTACGCACGTCGCTGGTTCTTGCCTACGCCGCTGCGTGCGGTATTTGTCGTGGCCGGTTATATGGCATTTTTGCGCGCTGCCCTTCATGAGCTGGCGCGGCCGCGCCTGACCGTTCCCGTGCTCGACGCTTCGGCCATCGGCATCTCGTTCGTCAAACGCGACGTCGACACCGCGGGCCAGACGATGTTCCTACTCAACGTGGGCGAGCTGCTCGAGGACTACACCCGCGCCATGAGCGAAAACGAGCTCATCAACTCGCTGCTCGATGTGCCCGACAAGGCGCAGAAGGTCGTCGGCGACACCGAGGTAAGCGTTGCCGCGACCGAGCTTGAGCCCGGCGACCTGGTCGCCGTGCGCACTGGCATGTCCATTTGCATCGACGGTGTTGTCGAGCAGGGGAGCGCTATGGTCAACCAAGCGACCCTGACCGGCGAGCCGCTGGCCGTCGAGCGCAGCGTGGGCGACGACGTGTTCGCCGGCACCGTCGTGGAAGACGGCGGCATCTTGGTGCGTGTGCGCGCCAATACGGCTCAGACCAAGCTCCGCTCGATCGTCTCGCTCGTGCAGACGGCCGACTCGCTCAAGTCCGAGGGCCAGTCGCATATGGAGGACCTTGCCAACAAGATCGTCCCGTGGAACTTCCTGCTCGCGGGCCTGGTTGCGCTTACCACCCGCAGCCTCATCAAGACCTCGGCGGCGCTGATGGTCGACTACTCGTGCGCACTCAAGCTCACGGGTTCCGTCGCCGTCATGACCGCCATGAGCGATGCTGCCAAGATGGGCGTGATGGTCAAGGGCGCGAAGTACTTTGAGTCGTTTGCCAAGGCCGACACCATTGTGTTTGATAAGACCGGTACGCTGACCGAGGCGCAGCCGCGCCTGGCTTGCGTGCTCACGACCGACGGCTGGAGCGAGGACGAGGTCCTGCGCCTTTCTGCCTGCCTGGAGGAGCATTTCCCGCATCCGGTGGCGCGCGCCGTCGTCAACGCTGCTCGCGAGCGTGGACTCGAGCACCGCGAGCGTCACGCTGCGGTCGAGTACATCGTGGCACACGGCATCGCTTCGTCCATTGAGGAGCGTCGCGCCATCATCGGCTCCGCGCACTTTGTATTCGAGGATGAGGGTGCGCAACTCGAGTCCGACATTAAGGAGCAAATCGAGCTCCAGATGCAGGGGCTGTCGCCGCTGTATCTGGCGGTCGACGGCACCGTTGTGGGCGTGCTCGGTATCGAGGACCCGCTTAAGCCCGGGGTCCGCGAGGCCATCGCCGACTTGCACGCGTTGGGCGTTAAGCACGTGGTCATGCTCACGGGCGACTCGGAGCGTACGGCCGAGCGCATTGCTCGCGAGGCAGGCGTCGACGAGTTTAAGGCCGAGCTGCTGCCCGAGGACAAGTACGCCTATGTGGAGCGGATTAAGCGCGAGGGGCGCCATGTTGCCATGGTGGGCGACGGCGTCAACGACTCACCGGCGCTTGGTTTGGCCGATGTGGGTCTGGCCATGGGCGGTGGAAGCGACATCGCCAAGGAGGTCGCCGATATCATCCTGACCGACACGGATCTCGCCGCGATCGTGCGCCTGCGCCGCATGAGCCAGGGGCTTATCGACCGTCTGACGAGTTCGTATTCCAAGGTGATGCTCACCAACTCGGCGCTGTTGGCATTGGGTATTACCGGCATGATTACTCCGCAGGCGTCGTCACTGCTGCACAACGGCTCAACGATTGCCTACAGCCTGAGCAATGCGAAGGCTTACCTGCGTTAGCGTTTTCGATTGAGTATATGGCCTGCATTCGGGTGGCACCGCAGCCGCCAGGGTGCAGGCCTTCTTTTGTTTGACGAGATGTTAGCTCGGATATATGCTTGTGCTAGCACTGCTAGCAAATGCTGAAGGTGAGGTTGAGATGGCTACCGTTGGCGGCATGGCGCAGGTGAACGTTCGCGTAGATCGCCAGGTCAAGAACCGTGCCGAGGAGGTGCTACGGCTTTCGGGCGGGTCACTGCCCGAGCTCATCAAAAAAGTCGTGGCCAAGGTCGCACAGGGTGGCAGGCAGTGCGAGGAAGTGCTTGCGGCCGTCGACGACCGGCAGCAGACCGTCGCGCCCGATACGCCGTTCGCCGCGTCGTGGGCAGCGGCAGACCGGCTTTATGCAGATTTGGGCATCGCTGCGTCGCCCGTATCCGACGATCGCGGTTGGGACACAATCTATTCCGACGCCATGGATGAGCATTATCGCCAAAAGGGGATGATCCAGTGAGTGGAGCGCCTCTCAAGATCATGGTGGACGCTAACGTATGGGTCGATTCGTTTTGCGCCGACCATGCCGAGTCGCTTGCCGCGCGTGCGTTTATTGGGCGGGCGACGGAGACGGGGGCGTTGCTGTTCTTTCCGGTGCATATCGCCAAGGACGTGCTGTACGTTGTCCAACACGAGCTGAAGCGTAGAGTTCTTGCCAGCGGGGGAGCGCTCGACGAGGCATCTGCCCGTGCAATTGGCGATGCGGCGCTGGCGTTTGTGCGGAACATGACCGAAAACGCCACGGCCGTGGGTGCAGATGCGTCGGACCTTTGGCTGGCCGACAAATACTTAGCGCTTCATCGCGATTACGAGGACAATTTGGTGCTCGCCGCGTGCAAGCGCGCACAGGTCGATTACTTGGTAACTAACGATCGCAAGCTGCTCGAACATGCCGATCTTGCAGCAAAGACACCTCGTCAAATGATGCCGATTCTGGCCTTGGCCGAACGCGGCGGCGCGGCCATCGGTTGACGCGAACTGTTTGCGGGCCTCTTGGACGACGATGCGCCAAGGGGCCCGCGTCTGCTATTTACAAAAGCTCGGCCTTAATGGTGGGACTTTCTGCGAGCTGCTCGGCTGCCTTTTCGTCGGAATCGTTTAGCGCTGCCAGGCTGCGGTAGACCCACTCGTTGACCTGGGTGTTCTTGACGCCTGCGGTTTGCATAAGGGCGCCTACCTCGCGGATTGCTGCGAACAGATCGGCTTTGGGACCCGCGAGCTCGACCTCGATGCCGTGGTAGGCGGTCACGCCGCGGTTTTCGCTCACGTGGTCGATAAAGCCCTTGACGGTCTCAAGCTGCTGGGCGAGAGCTGCATCATCGTCAGCGTCCAGCGCGACGAGTGCGTTCGATACCGTGAGGGCGGGATGTCCGCAGGGGACAAAGCCTTCGATGACATCCATAGCTTCGGTAATGGTTGAGCCCAGGCCTGCTAGGGCATTGACGAGCTGCTGCTTGGTATCCATAACGGTCCTTTCGACGGGTCAATTTTGCTTGGCGAAAATATACGTGACGTGTTCGGTAGCAAAAGTGCGAAGTGTGGCACACATTGGGGTCTTCACAGCTCGTGCATAGAACAGCTGTCCGCTTTCAGAACGTGGTAAGATAGCTATCCACGAGCGGGGTTCACCCCGCGTGTTCCTTGAAAAGTCGACGGGTGTTGGGTGCTCGTGCCCAATGCCATCCAGACTTCCCGACATTCGGGGGCGACTGGTTTCGACACGATAGCTCTGAGAGAGGAAGCAAGCCGAGGTCTCCTCGCCTCGTTAAACAGGGGTACCGTCAAATTGAATTGACAACAACTCTTCTTTTGAGCCTATGGCTCTCGCTGCTTAGTTTATAGCGGCGCGTCAACCCGGTGATTTCCCCGACACCGGCGCGACGTCATTTTAGGGGAATGCTCCTGCGCACGTAATCGGTATGGCGCAGGCTAAGACCGAACCGGTTAGGACGCCGCGAGCGTGTCGCTGCGCGCAAAGCGTCCGAGACTAAACCAGCGACTGAGCTTGGAGATGCCAATCAGGGGGCTTTCGTGGACCGGAGTTCGATTCTCCGCGCCTCCACCAACTGTTCAGTAGGCGAACATATGCAGGTGTTCGTCGTTAGGCGGGCGTTCGTATTGCTCGTCGAATAGAAGAAGCCGCTCCATACGGGGCGGCTTCTTTGCGTTCTAGGCCTGCGGCATGATCTCCTGCTCGCCGTCCTCGTCCATGTACGGCATGAGGAACACGCCGCCCTGCTCGGTGGTAAGCAGCAGGTACTCACGGTTGTGCTCGTCGCACACGATTTCCTGGCCGATGCCCTCGGGCAGGTCGTATATGGGGCCGTCCGTGCGGGCTTGCCTCACGGTCACGTCTTGCGCTCCCATGGCCTGCGACGCGCAGCTGGCGGCGGCCAGGACGATGAACAGCAGGACGACCGCCGCGAGGATGGGGCCGCACCCGCCGTTGCGCTCCTCGTCTGCGGGGCTCGGGTACGGCATGGCCTATCCCACCTTCACCAGATAGTCGTCGGCCTCTGGCTTGCCCGTGGCCTTGCCCACGGCGATGTAGCGCGTTGCGCCGCTGTAGCCCGTGTATCGGCCCCACACGTAGCCGTCGGCAATCTTGTACCAGTTATCCAGCGTCACGGTCTCGCCGCTGGAATAGTGCGCCACCTCGGTGCCGCCCAGGCCGGGGGCGTCGCGCACGCGCAGGTAGTCCACAGTGCAGCGGTAGGTGCCGCCGAAGTTCTCGGTCGTTTCCTGCTGCGCAGGCTGCGGCTGCGGGACGGCTGCAGGGGTGCTTCCAGCAGTGATGCCGAAGCATTCCAGGTAGATGCGCGCCAGCTCGTCCAGGTTGCCGTTGAACTTCTCGCGGTCGCCGTCGTTGTCGATGAAGCCGTTCTCGCACAGGCGGTAGTTGATGCCGCGCGCGGCGGCTCGGTTCGGGTTCGCGAGGTCGGAACGGCGCACCAGCTTCTCGGAGCGCCCGGGCATGAACGCCGCCAGCTTGTCGGCCAGCGCATTGTCGTACTCGTCAGGCTCAAAGCCCTCCTTGATGATGACGTGCGCGCCGTGGGCCGTGGCGATGCCGCTGGCGTCCATGTGCAGCTCCACCACTGGCGCGTCGGTGCTCAGGCGGTTAAGCCCGCCGTCGGCGTACCAGTTGCGGGACGTATCGCCCAGCTCGACCTCGGAACCGCCCAGTTCCTTGATTCGCTGGCCCAGGGCGCGAACGCGCTCGGCCTCGGTGCAGCCGCCTGCGCAGCAGCCGGGGTCGCCAGCGCCGTGGCCGCAGATGATGAACAGTTTAGCCATTGCCTACTCCTTCCCGCCTACGGTCACGCCCAACAGGGCGTCGAGCCACTTGGATGTGATGCCTACCGACTTGAACAGCGTGTAGGCCGCCTGCACGCCGCCTACCACGGCGAAGGCGCACGTGACCCATGCGCCCGGGTCTGCGGGCACGCCGCCCACGAAGCCGGTCACGACGCCCGCCAGGAGCGAGCAGCCCAGCGCCAGGATGCGCGCGGCCTTGCCGGTCATGGCCTCGGTCTTGATCAGCTGCACCGCGAACGGCACGGCGAAAGACAGCACGATGGCTGCGATTGCTTGCATTTCTGTCATTTCGGATTCCTTTCTATCGAGCCGATTCCTTGTAGAGCAGGTCAACGCGGTCGGCGATGTGGTCGACCTTCGCCGCCATGCCCTGGCTGCGCGCCTGGCTGTTTGCCAGGTCGGCGTGCAGCACCTCGTTGGAGGTCACGACGGACTCCATGAGCGCCTTCATAGCCTCCATCAGCGCGTTGCTGCGCTCCATCTGCGCGGCGATGCGGCCCTCCATCTGGCTGCGCTCGCGGTCGCGCTGCGCCCGCTCGTTCACCTCGTCCTGCTTTCGCTCCTCGCGCTTGAGGTCGATGTTCGCCTTGCGCTCGTTCTGGGCCTTGAACTCTTCGAGGAACTGCTTGCCGAAGTACAAGACCACTAGGACGAGCAGCGCGCCGAAAAGCGACCCGGGGCCGTACGGCGCGAAGATTTCCAGCACGTCGGTCATTCGTTTTCTCACCTCCTCGAATCGCTGCCGCGATTGTCCGCGAGGTGTCGCCGGGCAAAAGAAAAGCGCCCCCGAAGGGGCGCTCGCTACTCCTGCGGCGCTTCCGGCTGGTCGGGCTCCATGGCTTCCAGCTCGTTGATGCGGTCGCGCCACGTCTGGCGCTGCGAGATGATCTCGGCCACCTCCTTGGCAGCTGCGGCGATGGCCGAGAGCAGGTCGGTGATGGACGATGCGGAGAAGATGCGCTCCACCGCCTTCATGACCTTGTAGTCGCTCTGCTCAAGCTGCTGTTTGTAGCCGTTGATCTCCCCGGCGATTTCCTGTTCCGTCATGGGTCGCTCCTTCCGTTGCTAGGGTAGGGGCATGTTCCCATCCGTGTCGCCTCCAGGTTTGGATTGCATTGAGCAACCCCCCCCCGCGGGATTTCCGAACAGGCTGCGGTACAGCGCGTCCATGGCCCGCACGCTGCGGTGCGCGTCCAGCCGCTTCATGCCTCCGCGCCAGCTCTGGTAGCTCTGCTCCACCTGCTCAGGGGTCATGATGCCATCGGCGACCATGCGGGCCATCTTCTTGAGCTTGCGGCGCTCCCGCGTTATGGAGTCTCGGCACGGCTTCACGACTATGCGGCCCGTGTCCGTGTAGAAGACGCGCTTCTTCAGCCACGTGAACCCGCGCGTGAGCTTCACCACGCGGGTCTTGCGCGGGTTCAGTTCGATGCCCAGCTCGGCGCATTTGCGCTCTATGAGCAGCAGGCACACCTGCAGGTAGTCCTTGGACTCGTGTATCAGGTAGAAGTCGTCCATATATCGACCGTAGGCCTCGGGGCGCAGCATCTCGATTACGTAGTGGTCAATGCGGTTGGGGTGCGCGACGGCGCATATCTGGTTCGGCTCGCTGCCCAGCCCCAGGCCCACATCGCCCTGCGCGTCTATCAGGCGGTGCTCCAAGGCGACCACGCGCGGATCTAGCAGCGCGGAGGCCACCTGGTCTTTGACGGGTTGGTGCGCTATGCGCGCGAAGTAGTCGGAGAAGTCGCCGAGCAGTATGTAGCCCTCGCGGCCGTGCCGCCTCCAGTGGTCGGCCAGGTGGCGCTTGAGCAGCTTCAGGGCGTAGTCGGTGCCGCGCCCCTTTATGTTCGCGGAGTTCGCGGCTATGAGGGTGGGCACGATCGCGGGCACGAGCGCATTCTGCGACAGCGACTTCTGCACCACGCGCTCGGGAAAGTGCACGGCGCTGATGTGGCGCAGCTTGCCGCGCTCCCATAGGTCGAAGCGGATGAAGCCCCGGCATATGTCGCGGCCCTCCAAAAGGTCGCGGCGGGACAGGACGGCGTTGCGCAGGTAGTCCTTCATGTACCGCTGCGTGGACGCCTTCCACATCACGCCGCGCGCGGCCTGCTTGGAAGCCTTGCACAGGCTGTTGAGGTCGGCCATGGTCTCAAGCGTGCACGTCTTGACGCGCTCGGCCTTGGCCTTGGCCCGCTTCTCCTCGCGGCGCTTCCGGCGTGCGGCCCTTCTTTGCTCGGAGTTCACAGAAGGCACCCCGCACGGCTTTCAATGTGGCTCTGACAGCCGCTTGAGGTATGGCCATGAAACGCGGCGAAGCCACGGAGCGCCGCGCCATGCAAGCAGCGTCCGGCCACCCTCGCGGGGTGCGTATTTACGGGCGTGAGCCCGACGGTCGCGCCTTCCTTCCTCTCTGCGCTCTGCTTTCGGCCCTGGGGCCTACTCGGTCTGGCAGTAAGGGAATCCGGGGCGGGGGCGAACCCAGACGTTCGTCGCCGAGTTGTAGTTGGCATTGCCGTTGTTGTTGACGTAGCACACGTTGGACGAGGAGCCACCCATGACGGAACGCAGCCACCAATTGTACCGATATACAAGGCGCGACCGCCGCCCATTATAGCGAACGCAGGCGCTCTAGCTCGGCCTCGGCCTCGGCTATGCGCTCCTCGGTGGACTTCTTGCCGGTGACGCGCACGTTCTTGCGCGCGCCCTTTAGCAGCCTGATCTCCTCCTCGACCATGGCCGCCAGCTCCTCGAAGCGGTTGGCGTTCACGGGCAGGCCGATATCCATGAGGCACTGCATGTCGAGCATCAGCTGCTCGCAGTCCGCTATGGCCAGCGTGAGGTAGCGCCTGCGCTCCAGCGCATTGAACGAGCTGTTGGGATAGAAGCAGTCGGCGCGGTTGACGTTGTACACGATGCTGCGCGCCGTCTCCACCGTGGGCACCGCGTTCAGCAGACGATAGGCCTTCGGAACCACGGAGGACGACGCCATCAGCTTGTTGACCTCCACGCGGATGGCGATCGCTTGAGTGAAGAACTTGTACTCGGACACCTCGCGGTTGCGCTGGTAGACGCCGCTCACGTGCACCTCCTGGGGAAACTGGCGAAAAAAACGGCCCGCTTCGCGGGCGAGAGGCGACCGCGCAAGGCGGTCGCCTAAAAGCAGAGTATAGAGCACTCGGCTGGTTAGCCGACGAGGAAGCCGGGGCGGGGGCGAACCCAGACGTTCGTCGCCGAGTTGTAGTTGGCATTGCCGTTGTTGTTGACGTAGCACACGTTGGACGAGGAGCCACCCATGACGGAACGCAGCCACCAACCGTACCGACTTCCATTGATGCGATGCGCGGTGTCCCTGAACAGGTCCCACTGGCAGTCGAAGCCGACGCTGTAGCCCTTGGTGCCCCACACTGGGCAGCCGTACACCTCCATCTCGGACAGCGAGAACACCTTGCCGATATCCTGCCAGCTCAACGAGTTGGAGTCGTTGAGCGCGCCGCTGGCGCTGTAACGCTCCTCAAGCAGGACGCGCTGGGTCAGCAGGTACTTGGTCAGGCTCTCGGGCAGGCACGCCTCGAAGGCCGTCTCCCACGCCTTGAGGTTGCTGTTGGGGTAGGGGCATTTCTGATCGGCGGTGCCCTGGTTCGTGTTGGTCGTGTTCCACATCAGGAAGCTGTCGTTGGCAACGCCGGTCACGGTCTTGGCCACGGCGATGGGCGCGGAGGCCACGAAGGCGATGTGGTGGCCTTTGGAGCTGTCGCCGCAGTAAAGGTACGGGTCGATGTGGGCAAGCAGGAACCGCACAGATTGCTGTGCGGTGACGGCGGATGCGCTCACAAGCGGCACGTCCAGGTAGTCGCCCACGCGCAGGCCTGCGAAGTTCGCGGTGGCGATGCGCTTATGCAGCGCGTCGTACACGCTGCCGCTGCCGATCTCTCCCGCCAGGATGGCGGCGATGTTCTGCCCGCCGTACTTGCCGATTTGGCCCTGGCGGTTGTATTCGGAGTTGTTGAGCGCCGTCTGCGCGTTGCTGCGCGCGGTATCGTCGATGACCTCGTAGCCGATGCCGCCCACCGACAGGGTTTTCGCTTGTGCCATTTCGTTGCCTTTCTACTTGAGGTTGAGGGTTGTGCCGGACGCCGTGCAGGTGCTCCCGAACGTGATGGTGCTGCCAGATGCACTGGCCTTGGAGGCGGGGCAGTACACGGTGCCGTCATCGTAGATGAACGCGTCCGTGGCGTCGGCCAGCTTGCCGTACAGGTCGGCTATCTGCTGCCTCTGCTTGGCCATGTCCGAGCTGCCCGCGCTGCCCTGCGCCACGCTGTTGGCTATCTGCAGGGCGATGTTTGCCGCCGCGTCGGCGTTCGAGGCCGCGCCGTTTGCCGCAGCCGTGGCGGCTTGCGAGGCCGTCTTCAGCTGCGACGCCTCGGTCACGCGGTCGCTTTCCGCCGTGGCTCTCTTCTTCTCGGCCTCTGCGCGCTTGGTTTCGGCGGTCTGGCGTGCCTTCTCGTTCGTGGCGCGCTGGTTTTCCGCGCTCGCGCGGGAGGCCTCGGCCTTCTGCATCTGCGCGTTCAGCGCGCTCACGTCGGCTAGCTGCCCTTCGAGGTTCGCGATGATCGCCTCCACCGCATCGACGTACGGGCCGGATATCTCGCCCGACGCGCTCGCCGAGGGCAGCACGTTCACCAGGACGTTCTCGGTGGTGGCGTCCAGCCCTGCCGCGTTCCGCACGCGCACGTAGCACACCTTGAGCAGCCCGGCCACGCCGAAGACGGCGGGGTCGACCGTCACGGTGGCCACGTTGTCGCTGATGCCAGTGAACTGCTGCTCCACGTAGGTGTGGTCGGGCTTCGCAGCCATGAGGTGCACCTTGCAGCCCGTCAGGGCCGCCTTCTTGTCGCCGTCGTAGATGGCGGCCTTCAGGACCTCGGCGCTGTCGCCCTGGTGCACGGTGATGACGGGCGGCGCTATGTTGGTCTTCTTGAGGTTGAGCGTAAGCTCGTGCGTTGCCATGCTTCATTCCTTTCCTTCGGCCGCAAGTGTCCGCGATATGTCGCCGGGCTGCGCTCTGTGGACCCCGCATATCTCCTCGTCGGTGAGCGCCGAGAAGTCCACGGCGTTGGCCTCGCCGCCTTCCACGTCCATGGCGGCCACGGGGCTGGACACGAGCGTGAAGCCGCCCTTGCCGTCGAACTCGAACACGTCTTCCGATTCCACGATGGCCCGCGCCGTGGCCGGGTCGCTGATGCACTCGAACACCGGAAGCGCCTCGGGCGGCTTCGGCGCGCCGTCGAGCGCCTGCGGCGCTTCGGGCTGCTGCACAAGGTGGTAGAACATTCCGTTTCCTCTCTCGCTGGTCTAGTTTCCCGTGATGCTGCTCATGCCGGTGATGATTCCGTTCACCACGTTGATGGTGCCCCACGTCCAGTTGTTGCCGTTGTTGGTGATGCACCCGATGAACTGCGTGGAGCCCGTGTACCCGTAGGTGCCGCCGCTGCTCGGACTGGTTCCTATGGCGAACTTCGGGGCGAGTATCCTGGCGGTGCCCGACGACCCAATGTCTGCGCGGCTGCTATCCAGGTACACGTAGTTGTTGGAGTTCTCCTGCAGCTTCACGTACGCCGAGCCGCCCGCGTTGCTGTTGCCGCTCCTCATGTACAGCTGCTCGTCGGGATGGCTCATGTAGCCCGCGTAGTAGGGGGTCGTCAGCCACGTCTGGCGGTAGTAACGGTTGACTGCCAGGAAGCCGTAGCCGCAGGTGGATATGCCCACGCCGTCGGTCGAGCTCGCCGTGGGGCTGTCCTTCGCGTGGACGGCCTCGATGGTGCAGTACTCGGTCGAGCCGTTCACGAACGACGCTCCCGGGTGGTTGTTCGTCGTCGTGCCGGTGGTGATGTAGTTGGTTGACGACGTGCCGACCATGTTGCAGCGGAACATGGAGGTGCTGCCCACCAGCACGGTGCCCGCGATGATGGAGCCGTTCTTGTCGTATATCTGGAAGCCGTTGGTGGCGTTGATATAGACCCTGTTGCCGTTGCCGTCGGTCATGAAGATGGAGCCGTCGCGCAGGTAGAAGGCCCCGCTGTCGAGGTCCCAGTACGAGTTCCCGCCTTTGATGCGGCCCGTGGTCAGCTCGTCGGCGGTCACGCCGTCGCCGGTTATGGCCGTGCGCCACTTCCACGCGCCGCTGGAGTACTTGGAGTTGGCCACGCCGATGATTCCGCCGCCTATCTTGACGCACTTGGTGGCGCTCTCGGGCTTTTTGTCGTACACCAGGATGCCTTGGCCGGGCTCCTCGTACACCCAGCCGCCCGTGGTGTTCACCTCGCTGTTGAGCATGTCAACGATCTTCTTGCGGATATCCGTCGGCAGCTGGTCGAGCTGTTTCTGCAGCCCATCCACCTCGCCCTCGGCGCTCGTCAGCCGTTTGTCCAGCTTGCCCGTGACGCCTTCCAGGTACTCCTTGTTGGCCTCGTCTATCTGCTTGAGCACGCTCTCGCTTTGCTCTATCGACGTGTCGGTGTACAGGCGCAGCACCTCGTCCAGGTCCAGGTTGCCGTCGTCGGAGTACTTCTTCAGCGCCTCCTCCAGCGTGGTGTCCCCGTTGTCGGCGTACTCCTTGAGGGCCTTGTCCAGCTCGTCCCTTATCTGGTCGGTGTAGTCCTGGGCGCTGCCGCCGACCTTCTTGGCGTACGCCTTCTGGCGCTCCTCGGCGGCCGCCAGGCTCTCGCCCCATTTGCCGGTCGATGCCTTGTTCGAGGCGTTCACGGCCTCGGTCACGGTCGCCCGGATGGTCGAGGCGGTGGACTTGGCGGCCGACTTCTGCGCGGCCATCAGCTCGGCGACCGTCTGGTAGTTGCCGAACGTGTAGGTGACCTCGCCGGGGCGCAGCTGGTCCTCCACCACCTTGGTGATGCGCGTGCGCACGCGCAGCGGCGGGTCGTACACCTTGTCCACCACGGTCACCAGGTCGCCCTCGTCCGCGCCCTCGAAGCCCTCGCCGGCGCGCGCAAGCGCCGTGGCGTCCACGGTGTAGGACACGGTGGGCACGCACGACTGCGCCAGCTGCGCCTCGGTGAGCTTCTTCAGCTCGGCGGCGTCCTCGCAGTCGGAGAACTCCACGTCGCCGAACACGTGCGCCTTGCCGCCCTTGCCGTCGGGCCGTCCCCAGCGCGCCAGCGCGTCGGCCGACCCCACCCAGTTCTGCCCGCCGTTCACGTCGCCGAAGGTCAGCTTGCGGTCGTAGCCGCCCGTCAGGTTGCCGTCCTCGTCGGCGGTCTGCAGGGACTTGCCGTAGCCGTACAGGGCGGTGCACACGTTGCCCTCGTCCACGCTGCGCTTGACGCTCACGAGGTCCTTGGCGTAGGTGAAACGCTTGCCGTTGTCCTCGCCGACCTGCTTGGCCATGCACACGCGGCGTGCGGTCACCTTGGTGCCGCTCACCTGGATTTCGAACGACAGCTCGCCGCCCCAAGTGTCTGCCACGTCGTGGATGGCCGCCCATGCGTTGGTGTGGTAGAAGTTCGTGCCGGCCTGCCCGAGGTCGGCCACGGTTCCGACCTGCCAGCGCGAGGAGGACAGCGCCGAGGCCAGCGCGGCGTAGACGCTCACGTCGTAGGGGCGCTTGTCCTCCAGGTAGTCGCCCAGGAGCTCGATTTGCGCCGAGGTCGGGCAGTAGTACGTGTAGAGGATGCCCGCGCTTGCGCGCTCCTCCTCCACGCCGTCCACGATGTTCTCGTGCCAGCGGCCCTTGAGGTCGCGCCACACCAGGCGGTCGCCCTTGTCCAGGCGCGCCAGCGTTGTGATGCTCAGGGCGTTCTCGCCGTTGACCTCGCGCGTGTCCTCGCACTCGAACAGCGTCTTGATGGGTCCCTTGTACGCCTCCCAGCGGTCGCATGCCCACAGAATCATCAACCCACGTACCTTTCCGTCCACTGTACCGTCGCGGTGCCGCTGGACAGCTTGAGGCTGTTGGCCCCCGGCTCCAGCGGGAAGAAGTCACTCTCGAAGGTCACGGGCGCGGGGCTGCCGTCCACCGTGGCCTGCGGGGCGGCCATGTCGATGACCACCGCGCTCGATGCCGTCACCGCCTTGTCGATCTGCACGAACTCGCCCGTGCCCATGTTCGTCAGCCGCAGCGCCGACGTGCTGCCGCCGGGCCTGACGGTCACGGTGGGGTAGGTGAGGAACGTCCCGCCCACCTGCACGCCCGAGGTGCCCGACACGGTTGCGCGCCCCTCGGCCCCGTAGGCCACGGGGTCGTATGCCGTGAACGTCAGCGTGGCCTCGCCGGTGTGCCACAACGTGTCGAGCGCGCCCGGCGAGGTCAGCACGGCCATGTAGCGCAGGCCCAGGTGCCTCTCGTCGTCCAGCCACAGCTCGGCCTCCTTGAGGCACAGCAGGCGCGAGGCCATGAGGCGGCGAAGGGCCGCCATATCGTCGGCGGGGCGCGCCCTCCAGGCCGCCGCCACGTCTATCGTCAGGGGTTTCAGCTCTGCGCGCATGAAGCGCGAGCCGGGCTGCCCGGGCACGTCGCGCGTGGCGATTTCGTACTCGGGCAGCAGCGAGCGGGTCACGAGCCGGGTGTCGAACCACGGCGCGAAGTCGAAGCCGTTGTATATCATGCGAAGCACTCCTGCCGTTTGATTTCCTTGGCTATCTGGCGGGAGATTTTCTCGATGTCGGCCTCCTCCCGCACGGTCGCGTACAGGTTGATTGTCACGTTCGTGTCGCCATGGGCCGCGCCGCCCTTGCCGTCGAGCAGCTTGGCGATGCCCTCGGCCAGCGGGCGCGCGCCGCGCTCGTTGAACGGCACCACGCCCTCGGGGCCCGCCTCGCCGACGCCGATGACGCTGGGGCCGTTGAACACGCCGCCCTTGGCGTACCAGTCGATGCCGAAGTGCGGCACGCTCGGCGGGGCGATGCTGAAGCTGCCGGAGATGGACAGGTGCGGCAGCTTCAGGTGGGGCAGCGACCACGAGAAGTTGAAGAACCCCTTGATGGAGTCGATGACGTTGCGCACGGTGTCGCGGGCGTTCTGTATCGGCGTCTCGATGGCGCTCTTGATGGAGTTCCACACGCTGCTCACGGTGTCCTTGGCGGCGTTGAACACGCTGGAGATCGTGTCGCGGATGCCGTTCACGATGCTGGATATGGTGGAGCTGATGCCGCCCCACACGCTCGACGCCGTGCTGCTCACGGCACCCCATATGGAGTCCCACACCGCCTGAATTGCCGACAGCACCGCCGATATGGTGGAGCTGATGGCATTGATGGCCGCGCCTATCGCCGAGCTGATGGCATCCCATATGCTGGAGGCGGTGAAGCTCACCGCGCCCCACACCGTGTCCCACACGCCCTGGATGACCAAAAGGGCTGCGCCTATCACGTCGCTAACGTACTGGATGTATGCGCTCACCGCGCCGTAGATGGCCTCCCATATGGCGTTGGCGGTGCCGCTGATGCCTTCCCACGTCGCGCCCCACCATTCGGAGAGCGCCGTCACCACGTCGGTGATGACCTGGCTCACCGCGTCGATGTAGCTTCCCACCGCGCTGCAGATTGCGTCCCATGCCGCCGTCAGCTGCTCGCCGAAGTTCTCCCAGATGAAGTTCCAGGGTATGAGCAGCGTCTCGATGGCCAGGTTCAGAATCTCGCCCAGCAGCATCACGGCGACCTGCACCACGTTGCAGATGCCGTCCCAGATGGACGAGGCGGTGCCGGCCAGGCCTTGGAAGAACCCGGATATGGCGTCGATGGCCCCCTGCACCGTGGAGCAGATGCCGTCCCACACGCCGCCCAGCGTCCCGCCGAGCTGCGAGAAGAACTCGCCGACGCTTTGGGCCACGTCGCCCGCCACCTGGGTGGCCACCTCGAACGCGGCGCACACGGCATCCCACACGGCGGTCACCGCGTCGCGGAACTCCTCGCAGTTGTTCCACAGCAGCACCACGGCGGCGATGATGGCCGCTATGGCCGCTACCACGGGGTGCGCGGCTATGAGCCCCAGCGCGCCGGTGCCCAGCTTGCCGACCACCTGGAAGGCCGCTCCGATTTTCGGCACGGTGTCCACGACGGCGCCGACCGTCGACAGCACGGGGCCTATGGCGGCCGCTATCGTGGCGATCGCCAACACGGCGGTCTGGCCGCCCTCGCCGATGCCGGCGAACCACTCGGAGAACGACTTGACGACACCCGCCACGTTGGTGGCGATGTTGAGCAGCGGCTCGCCAAGCGGCTCGATGGAGCCCTGCAGCTCGCGCATGGCCTCCTGCGATTTCACGGCGAAGCTGTCGGAGGCGGCCTCCTGGGCCTGCTGCGCAGCGCCCGCCACGTCGCCGAAGCTGTCCTGCACGCCCGCCAGGGACTCGATCATGCCCATGGCATTGTCCTCGCCCAGCGAGGACCACAGGGTGGAGGCCAGCGCGGCCTTGTCGTACTCGTTTGGCATCTGCGTGAGGTCGCCCAGCACCGCCTGCAGCATGTCCTCGGCGGTGGCGCTGCCGTTCTTGAAGTTCTCGAAGACCTCCTGCGTGCCCTCGCTGAACGAGCCGATGGATTCCTCCATGCGGCCGTCGGACAGCGCCGTCAGGAACTCGTTGAGGTAGTCGCCCACCTTGTCCAGGTTGTACGCGCCGTTGGACGTGCCCGCTTCGAGCAGCGAGAAGTACTCGCTGGCGCTCATTCCCGCCTCGCCCCATCGCACGGAGTATTCGCTCAGGTTGTCGCCCAGCTCGTCGGTGTAGTTCAGGCCGCGCTGCATGCCCGCCGTCAGCAGGTCGCTGGCCTCGGTGGCGGACAGCCCGAAGCCCTCCATGAGGGCGTTGGTGCCGCGTATGGACTCGTTCACGTCTGCGCCGAAGGTGTCCGACAGCACGAGTGCGTTGGTGGTGACGGTCTGCAGGTCCTCGTCGGACACGTCGCGAAGGGTTGACTTGCACTGGATCAGCGCATCGTTGACCTCGTCCAGGGACTGGCCCCAGCCACCCTCGTATATACGCTCGCCTATGCCGCTGAAACGCTCGGCCTCCTCGCCGGACACGCCGAACGCGGCGGCTATGCGGGCGTTGGCCTGCTCGTAGTCGCTGGCCACGCCGAACACGGCCTTGCCGGCGGCCACCACGGGCGCGGTCAGCGTCACCGTGGCGGCCGTGCCGGCCTTCTTGAACGAGGACGACAGCTTCGCGGCCTTCTCGTCGCCCTCGGTTATGTTCTTCCAGGAGATGCCCTGGAGGTCGCGCTCCAGGGCCTTGATGTTCTTGGATACGTCAACGGTGTCGAGCACCGCTTTGATGATGACGTTGCCGTCCATGCTCACCTCGTCGCTCTCTTGAGCGCGGCGAACACATCGCGCATCGCCGCGTCGCTTCCTTCCTCAGAGCCGTGTGAGCTGCGGCCTTTGCCGAGTTCGAACGCCTTGTGGGCGGCGTTCCAGGCCTCGACCTCCTGCCTGTTGTATTTGGTTGGCTTCGGCTTGGTCGCCGGGTTGCGGTAGTGGATGGCCGCGCCGAGCGGCGTGTCCTGCGGGCAGCCGCCCACGAGCGCCACGAACTCGGCGAAGCTGATGCGGCCGCGCACCTCGTCCCACTCGATGCCGTAGGCCTGGCGGAAGCTGGTGCGTATGCGCGCCGCGTCCTCCTCCAAGTCCCACAGCGGGGTCTCGTGCGGGCGGTCGCCGGTCAGGTCGAGTCCGCACATGTCCCATACCGCCGCGTCGCGCATCCGCACGAACTCGGCGGCGTCGTAGTCGCATGCGCACCACGCGTCCGCCCAGTCCACGAAGAACAGCGCCAGGAACTCGTCCCGGCGCTGGTCGTCGGACTTGCCCTCGTCGGTCAGCACCTCGATGACGCGGATGATCGTGAGCGCGTCGTCGCGCACCAGCACCTCCTCGCCGTTCCACGGGTAGCGCGTGGCGCTCGTGCCGTCGGGCAGCCGCACCCGCTCGGCCGTGAGCGCGGCTGGCAGCATTACTTGCCGCCCTTCTTCTTGCGCTTGGCCTTGGCGCGACGCTGGGCGCGGTTGAGCGCCTGGACCTGATCGGCGCGCTCGCTGTATGCAAGGCCGCACGCCATCAGCTGCTCGCTGGTCGCGTGGCGCGCCAACATGTTGAGGAACGTGGCGAAGACCTCGCCCAGGATGCGGATGTTCTCCTCGGGCGCGATGGGGCCCTCGTCGCCGCCCATCCACGCGAGCAGCTGCTCCCAGCCCTCGGTGCCGATGAACGCCGAGATGGTGCGCTTCATGAGGCGGGCCTGCGCGGCGTTGGCCTCGGCCGCCTTCTCGGGGGTGTCGGCCTCGCGGGCCATCTGCTCGTTGGCCTGCGCGCGGTCGATGGCGTTGCCGACCTTGGCCAGGTACTCCTCGATGTGCTTGTCGTCGAACCACACGCGGAAGCGCGGCGTGTCGGGGTTCTCCTCGGGGTCCTCGAAGAACACGTCCTCGTACGCGAGGATGTTTTTCAGAAGTTCCATTTGTTGCCCCTTTCGTGAGCGGTGAGCGTCGGGCATAGAAAAGGGGCGCGGGCCGCTCACTAGCCCGCGCCCCCATGTCCAGGAGGTTATGTCTGGTGTCGCCTGCGGCTACTTCGCCGCCACGGTGACCTTCACCTGCGTGCAGATGCTCGGCTTGGACGCGCAGCGCACGGCGATGACCGCCTCGCCTGCGGCCACGCCCGTCACGTTGCCGTCGCTGTCGACGGTGGCCACGTCGGTGTTGCCCGATGCGAAGAAGCACTTGGCGTTCGCCTCGGCGGGCGTGACGGTCGGCGCGAGCTTCATGGACTTGCCCACGGCCGGGCCGGTCGGCGCGGTGCAGGTGACGCCCGTGGGCTGCTTGAGCTTGTTGGCGGGGATGTAGCGCATAGCGCCAGCGCCCGAGATTGTGCAGGAGAACGCGCCGGGGTCGGACGCCGCGCCCTGCTGCGAGCCGACGGTCAGGCCCAGGTAGGTGCAGTCGCCCTCCACCACGTCGCCGTTGGGGTCGGTGTGGCGGAAGTGGCCCGTGCGGCCCTCGCCGGTCTCAAGCGCCAGGCTGGCAACGAAGTCCTGCGCGGGGTCGCCGTAGCAGCGGTCGCCTGTGACCTCGTACTGCGGCTGCACGCTCTTCACCTTGTCGGTGGGAGTGCCGTAGCCGTCGTAGTAGTCCTTGGTCTCGGTGGTCTCGTTGGTGGTCGGCTTCACCTCGGTGATGCCGCGCGAGAAGATGGCCCACGTGGGGCTGGCCGCGTCTGGCGTGGTGTCGATCTCCAGCGCGCTCATGTAGTTGGGCGCGAAGCCCAGGTCTTGGTTCTTTGCCATCGTTATCCCTTCTCTATGGTTATGGTCGCTTTGATTCGGAACTCCCACAGGTACGGCCCGCCCTCCGGCGGCGTTATCTCCTGCGGCTCTGTGTACAGCGCCGCGCTGGTGAAGCCGTAGGAGCCTGTGGGCGAGGACAGGTCGGCCCCGTCCAACGCGCCGGCCAGGTCGTAGGCGTCGCCCATGGCCTTGGCCTCGGAGGTGTCCTTCACGATGACCTGCAGCACGTATCCGACACGGCGGGTGCCGTCCATGTGGCGCACCGCGTCGGCCGTGGGCATGGGCCTCAGCACCACCGCGTCGTCGTGGCCGCGCGATGCTGCCAGGCGGGTGAGGAGCACCGGGCCGTAGCCCAGGGCCTCTATGGCGGCCTTCGCCGCCTCCATCACGTCCGGGGCCATGTCACGCCCCCTCGGTCAGGAGGTCGACGGCCAGGCGCTCCCAGTCCTCGCCGTGCGCTTCCTTCGCGGCCTTCGGCCAGTCGGCCTTGGCCCTCGGGTTCTTGCCGTGCTTGATGGAGCTGTCGGGCAGGTCGCGCACGTAGGCGGCGTAGTCGGCGTCCCATATGACGAGGCCCTGCCTGAAGTCGGAGGCGGCCTGCATGGAGTTGTGCATGCGCTTGGTGTCCTCTGGCGTGAACGCGTTCATGTCCTCGGCCACGCTCATGGCGAACTTCACCTGCTTGGCCTCCAGCTCCTTCGCGCTGAAACGCTTCATGAGCTTGGTCAGGTCGACCGTAACTGCTGCGGGCATGGCTACCTCACCTCCAGTTCC
>CAVFEY010000001.1:14249-31493 GCA_963621725.1 Firmicutes bacterium AF25-13AC | reverse complement strand
GGGACGGGTGCCGAACGCGCGGCGGGGCGTGCACCTCGCCACGTTCATCCACTCGCCCCCGTCGATGCTCACGCGGCTGCCCACGGGCACGTCGAACATGCCGGGGCTGTCCGCGCCGTCTGCTATCACGAGGCCCTGCGCGCCGTCGCCCAGGGCGTACTCGCGCACGAGCCACGCCGAGACGGGCTCGAAGCGCACGCGGCGCACCTCGACGGGCTGCTCGAACTCGCCGCCGTAGCCGCCCTCTCTGGGCACCTTGACGAACATGGTGGAGGGCCGCGCCGAGCGCGGCACCCGCATCATCTGGTACCCCCGATGCCCGCGTAGAGCAGCGGCGTTCCAAGCAGCTCGCGGCGGACGGCGGCCTCCATGTCGCTGCGGTAGGTGCTGGCCACTTCGGTACCGGGGTTCCACGAGAACGAGCCGATGGTAAAGCCGCCGCCCTCCATGATGCCGCCCGAGCATCCGTACGCGGCGTCGACCTCGCAGGCCGCCATGACCGCGCGCGCCCACTCCTCGGAGCCGTCCGGCTCGTTGGGGAAGATCAGGTCGCGCACGGCTGCCGTGGCGTGGGGGAGCGCCGCCTTGAACTCCTCGGCGGACAGCTCCCCGCGCCCGGCTGCCAGGTAGTCCTCGTGGGTCGGGGCTCTAGTTTCCATCGTCCTCGGCCGCCTCGGGCTTTTCCGCCTTGCCCTTGGCGGGCTGCTCGTCTGCGGCCTTCGCCTCGGGCTTTTCCGCCTTGCCCTTGGCGGGCTTGGCCTTCTTCGGGGCCTCCTTCTCGAAGGTCAGTCCAACGGTGCGCATGTCGCGCCTCCTTCCTACGCGGCCTTCATGTCTGCGGTGATGTAGTGCGCCAGGTTCTCGCGGACGCCGCACACGCCGTACTTGCGGTACTTGAACAGGTGGCCGAAGCCCTGCTGGTTGTCTTCGGCGTCGATGACCTTGCCGTGCGCGAAGTTCCAGCGCAGCACCACGGCGTCCTTGTGGACGATGAGGAAGTTCATGTCCACCGCGCCGGTGCCCTTCTTGTAGTGGCCGATCTCCTCGTCCTTGGTGGTGCCGTCCAAAAGGTCGATGGCGCTGTAGAAGCGGGACTGCGGCACCTTCACGATGGAGGAGAAGCCGTCCAGCGCCTCTCGGGACTTGGTGGTGTCCAGGTCCTTCACCATACCCAGCAGGGTGGGGGTGATGAACAGCACGCGGCCCTCTTCCGGCACCTCCTTCTCGTCCATGTCGCACATGGCGGCGTTCAGGCCCTTGAGCATGTCCGCGCCGTCGGCGTAGGTCTTCTGCTCCTTGGTGATGCCGGTGCCTGCGCACAGCGTGGAGAACACGAACGCGTCTCCCTCGGGCACCACCTTGGTGCGGTTGAAGTGCGCGGCGGCGTTGCCGAACGCCAGATTGAAGGACTGGGCGTCCACTTTCTGGTCGATTTCCAGGATGGTGCCGCGGTCGTAGTTGGCGCTGATGGGCTTCCAAGTCAGGGACGCGCCGCTGTTCTGCGGCAGTCGCCCGTTGGCCTGCACGTCGCCCAGGCCACCCATGGAGTAGACGGGATAGTAGAACTCGCCCAGCTGCTCCATCTGCGCGATGTTGCCCTGCGGCGCGGCGCTCTCAAGCACTGCGGTCAGGGATTCCTTGCGGTACGCCTCCATGAGCACGTTCTCGTAGCCCTTGGGCAGTTCGATGCTGTTTGGCATGATTTACTCCTTTGAAGATTCGTCGGTGAGTCCGAAAGCTGCGCGGAAGTCGGCCAGGCCGTCGGAGCCTGCGCCGCCCTTGGGGTCGCCGCCCGCGCTCTCGCGGGGCTGGTCGGTGAACATGTAGGCGTTATCCTTCTTCAGGGCCTCGAAGTCGATGCCCGTGAGGTTGCCCTGCTCGTCCAGCTTCGCGTCAGCGATGTTCGGGATGATCGCGCGCGCCGCCTTGGCGTTGCGCACCCCCATCTGCGCCAGCTTGGTGTCGATGGCGAAGTCGCGGCGCATGTCGGCCTCACGCTTCTCGGCGTCGGCCTTGTACGCCTCGTTGTCGGCCTTGGCCTTGTCGAGCGCGGCCTGCAGCTCCTCGGCGTTGCCCGCCTTGGAGGTGAACTCCTCGATCTGCTTGTCGCGCTGCTCCAGCTCGGCCTTGAGGGCCTTCACCTGCTCCTGGTACTCGTCGGTCTCGCGCTTGTACTTCGCGTAGGACACGACCTCCTTCGCCGGTTCGGTCTGCTGGCCGTTGTCGCCGCCCTCGTTGCCTTGAGGCTTGTTGTCGTCCGCCATCGCTTGCTCCTTCCGTGTTTGGTTGTCGCGCTTCCCTGCGCGCTTGGATGGCCCGCCGTTGTCGCCGCGGTCGCGTGCGGGGCATGTTGTCGCCGCCCCATCGCGTGACCGCATCTTCCCCGAGGTGTCGCCAGGTAAAAGAAAAGGCCGCCCGTGATGGGCGGCCTTGATGCCGTACGTCTATTCGGTTGTCGCTTGGTCTACTTCATCAGTCCCGCGTCGCGCAGCGCCTTGCGGGACTTGGCGAAAAGCCCCTCGCGCTCTTCTTTGGTCAGCTTTTCGGCGGCTTTCGACTCGGAGGCGCTGTCATCTATGACGAGCACCCAGTCCTCTGGCGTCACTTCTTTTTTGTCAGCCTGAACCATTTCGCTTCCTCGTTTCGCTCGTAGAGCATTTCGGTGGCAAGCTGGTCGATAACGTCGCCGCCCACGTTCGGGCACTCTCTTTTCGCCAGCTCTCGCAGCTCATCGTACGCTTGCACGACACTGCGGTCGTTCACCTTGATTTCGTAGATTGTACCATCGTGGCACGCCACCACCGAGCTGCGCACCCAGTCGTTTTCCGCCACCGTTCGAATGTCGGTCCACGACGGCGGCGAGCTCATGGGGTGGTTGTGGATCAGCACCACGCCGCCCTTGGTGCGCCTGCACGCCTCCACCTGCTTGGCGGTCAGGCCGCACGCCTGGCTCTTCAGGCCGTGCCCGAAGGTGTCGGTGACGCGCTCGCCCTTCTTCCACGACACGACGGACATGCGTTCGTAGCCCGTGCCGTCGCGGTCGCGCAGGATGCGGCGGCTCTCGGCGTACACGGCCTCGCTTGCGCGCTTCGGGATGGGAAGGGACGCCACCTTGTCGTGGTAGGCCCTGCCGTTCACGGCGCGGCGGCTCACGTCTGCGGCGGTGCCCGCGCCCTTGCCCGGCATGAACTTCTCGCGCACCCAGGTCTTGTCCGTGGCAAGCGGGTAGATGCGCTCCTTCGATTCCACGGCGGCCTCGCGCGTGCGCTCGCGGGACAGGTAGGGATGGGCGGTTATGTGCTCGCGCTGGCGCTTCTGCAGCTTGCCAAGGCGCAGGCGCTCCTTGGTGTTGTCGAGCCCGGCGGCCTCCAGGGCCGTTGCCTCGCGCTTGGCGGCGCGTATGCCGCGCTCAAGCTCGCGCTGCTTCTGCTCTGCCTGGTATCGCTCCTCGCGCTTCTCGTCGCCGCCATCGGGATCGCTCTCGTAGCGCAGCGGCTGGCCCTCCACGTAGATGCCGAAGTCGTGCTTGCAATTCGCGCCGCACAGGCCATCGACAGAGCCGTAGCCCGTCTCGCGGTAGAACGGCGGGTACTTCTTGGACTTGCCCGACAGACTGAACACGCGGCCCTGCCACTTGGCGTGGCTCTCGCGCGCCCCGCCGTGCGAGGAGGTCTGCACGAGGTCGTGCCCGGTCTCTTCAAGCAGCTCCAGCGTGTTGCGGCTGCCGGCCTGCACCGCCTGCGTGCGAATGTGGCGGCGCATGGCCACGTCGGGCTGCGCCCACGCCCCGCTCTTGTAGTCCACGACGGACACGCCGCGCCGCGCCAGCTTCAGCACGGCCTCGCGGGTGGCCTGCTCGTAGCCCGCCATGCCCGAGTTCACCCGAGCCACGGCCTGCGCCACGACTTCGAGGTAGGCGCGCTGCACGTTGGCGGGCATCTTCAGGTTGTCGCGGCTCACGACGTCCTGCACTCCCGCCGCCGTGGCCCGCGCTGAGTTGTGCAGCCTCCACTGCATCGTCTTGGACAGCGCGCCCATGGCCGTGCCCAGCGTGGCCAGGTCGGCCTCGGCGCTCTTGGCCACGGCCTCGGCCGCAGCCTTGGCAGCCTCGCGCGCGGCTCTGCGGCCCTCCTCGTTCATGGCCTTCTGCACGTCCTTGGCGGCAAGCGCCGCCTTGCGGGCGGCCTGCGAGTAGGCGCTGTCGCCCTCGAAGTCGATGGAGCCTATGAGCGCGGCGTAGATGCACACCAGGCGCAGGGTGTATTCGTCCATGGCCCCCTGCGCTGCGTCGGTGAAGTGCTCTATGTAGTCCGGCCCCAGCATCAGGCGAGCCCGTCGCCCAGCATGTCGAACGCGTCGCCCTGCTGCTCGGGCACGTTGGCCTTGGCCTCGTTGCTGGTCTCGCCGTAGAAGCGGCGGCGGTACTCCCACGGGGCCATGATGCCCGCGCCGACCTCGCTCATGGCCATCTCGCGCGCGCTCTGCGTGTCGCTGATGATGGAGTCGTCGAAGTCCACGGTGACGTCGCCGTAGGGCACGGCCTCGCCCTTGATGCTGCGGCACGCGTCGGCCATGCCGTTCACGAGGCGCACGATGGACTTGCGCAGGGCGTTCTCGTGCCGGTGGATGGATCGCATCAGCTGCGAGTTGTCGGCCGCCACCTCCTTGGCGGTCTTCAGGCCCGTGTGCGACTCCCAGGAGAAGTAGCCGTTGCCGAAGCCGCACGCCACCGACAGCAGGCGCAGGCCCGTGTTGATGGCGCTGGCGTTCTCGTCGGCCTTGAGGTCGCTCTGAACGGTCTGGATCTTGGCCGACCCCTCGTCGCCGGGGTTCATGCTGAAGATGGTGTCGTCGGCCTCGCCGAAGGCGTAGTAGGTCTTCGTGAGGCTGCCGTCCGGCCCCTTGTCGGTCTTGGACTCTATGAGGGTCTTGTCCACGAACGTGCGCGGGCGGCCCACGCGAATGTGGTCGAGCAGGGAGGTGGCGGCCTCGTCGACCACCTTCATGGCCCCCACGGCGTTGCAGTACACGCTCGCGCCCATCGCGCAGTAGTCGTAGAAGCGGTTCGACACGGCGGGGCGCACCAGCGCGAAAAGCGGGCGGGTGCAGCGCGTGTCCATGTCGGCGCTGATGCCCTCGACCGCCACCTGCTTGTGCGTCTTGGTGTCGAACAGCTGCGTGAGGATGTGGTAGGTGCCGCCCTTGAGCACGTGGGCCTGGCACTGGTCGTAGTCGCGCCCGGCGACCTCCACGCGGCCCACGAACGCGCACTGCGTGCAGTCGTCGGCGCTCCACGTGAGCGGGACTATCTGCGTGGCGTCGTAGCGCACGATGCGCAGCTCGGCGTCGGGCGTGTAGGCGCTGTCGGTCACGCCTCGCGGCTCGATGACCCACGCGCCCGTGCCCATGGCGAACGCGCGGGCTATGAAGTCGGCGTTGTCCATGGCGAACGATGTGGGCGCGTCGCCGTCCTCTGTCGGCTGCGGCGCGGCCTGGCCGTCCTCGTGCCCCTCGTCGCCGACGCCGCCCGTCGCCTTGGGGTTGGCGAAGTAGCGCGCCATCCAGGCGCGGCGCTCGTCGCTCGTGCTGGATATGATCGTGCTCTCGTTCATGAGCAGACTGGCCCACTCGTCGGCCACGAGCGCCGCCGGGTGCAGGCTGGCGCGCTCGCGCTTGTACACGCGGAAGCCGCGCCGCTCGCTGTAGTGGTACCAGCCGTTGTTCGCCGCGAACCACCCGAACCAGACGCCCACCATGCCCTGCATGCGGGTGTCCGGCTGGTATCCCATGCGGCGCAGCCACGCCTCGGCGTAGCCCGTGTTGCCTCGCTTCTCCATCAGAGGTTGCTCCTTATCCACAGTCCTGCGGCGTAGCCCGCCGCGTCTATCGCGTCGTCGTTCACCTTCGGCAGTGTCTCGGTTATGTCGCCCTGCCCGTTCGACACGTACTCGAACTCGGGGAACTCCTTGGCGGCGAGCGGGCAGCGGTCGGGGTCGATGACTATGCGCGTAAGGTTCTGCATCCACCTGATGCGGCTCTTGGGCGCGTTCAGGCCCTGCTTGAGCGACTTCTGCGCGCCGATGCCCTGCTCCTGGTAGTAGAGGATCATGCCGCGCGCCGCGCTGTCGCACCACACGTCGGCGGCGGGGTCCTCGGCCGCCTGCAGCTTGGCCGCCACCAGCTCGGCGGTCTTGACGTCGATGGCCTCGGTTCCCTGGCGGCTCTCCTCGTCCAGCAGGTACAGCACGCGCTCGTTCTCGTCGTAGCCCGCCTCCATGAACACCCAGGGGTGCACGCTGCCCGCGTCCACGCCGAACGAGCGCAGGGCGATGGACGCGCGCTCCTCCGCGGTGATGGGGCGTATGTCCAGCAGCTCGTCGGGGAACACCTCGGAGCCCGTGCCGATGACCTCGCCGAGCCATTGCCAGCGGTAGGAGTCGGGGGTCTTGCGGCGGCTGCGCTCCGCCTCCGCCAGCGCGGTGGCGCTTATCCACTCGGGGTGCTCGTCTATGACGTCCAGGTACGTGGTGTGGCATATGAAGCGCCCGTCCTCGCCCGGGTGGGCCTCCAGGTCGCGCGCCTCCTTGTTCACCCAGTTGCGAGCCGAGCGGGGAGGGTTGTAGCTGTAGAACACCCAGAACATGTCGCCGCCGCGCAGGAACGTGGCCAGCACGCTGCGCACCTCGTCCATGCCGTCGAACTCGTCTGCCTCCTCGAACCACACCACGGCGCAGTAGCCGGTGCGGAACTTCGCGGACTTCAGCTTCTTCGGCTTGTCGCATCCCACAAAGCGTATGACCTGCCCGGTGGGGCGGTACGTCACCTCCATGGGGGACAGGCCGAAGTCGAACAGGTGCGCCACGCCCAGCACGTCGCACGCCCAGCCTATCTGCTCGTACACGGACGTGCGCAGCGTGTTGCCGACCTTGCGCAGCACGACGGCGTTGGCCTCCGGGTTGAGCATGATCAGCAGCACGATGGCGATGGATATGAACGACGACTTGGTGGAGTTGCGCCCGCCCTTGAACCAGTAGTGCGTGAACTCGTGCGCCTTGATGGAGCGCCACACGCCGGCGAACACGGAGGCCACGACGTCCGAGAGCCTAACCGAGGTCGTCAACGATGGTCACCCCCGCCTCCGCCATGGCGGCCTTCGCGCCGTCCACGCCGAACATGTCGTTGAGCAGCTTCACGCTCTCGGTTATGGCCAGGCGCGCGTCGCCGTTGATGCTGCCCTCGGCCGCCTGGCGGCGGAAGATGGGCAGCGCGCCGTCCAGCACCTCGAACAGCGGGGCGGCCGCGTCCTGCAGCTCCCAGCGGCAGTCCTTGGCGGCCGCGTCGCGGATTTCCTGGATTCTGTGCGCGATTCGTGGGTCGCGCATCAGCTTGGACGCGGCGCAGCTTATCGAGTTGTAGTTCATCCGCTTGCAGTCGTAGGCCGCGCGGTACGCGTCCTGCTGCTTGGCGCGGGGCTTGGCCATCTCGCGGGCGAACGCCTCCTGCTTCGCCGTGAGCGGCTTGTCCTTCTTGGGCACCTGCGGCCTCCTTCCTGATTAGTTTCGCGCTAGCCAAGCGACGCGATCACATCGCGCTCGCGCGGCGAAAGCGCGAAACGCTCTGCGGCTGCACGCTCTGCGGCTGCACGCTCTGCGGCTGCACGCTCTGCGGCTGCACGCTCTGCGGCTGCACGCTCTGCGGCTGCACGCTCTGCGGCTGCACGCTCTGCGGCTGCACGCTCTGATATGAGGTAGCCGCTGCCGTATATCGCCTTGTTCTGCACGCGCTGCGCGTCGAGCGCCCTCGTGAAGCTGCACTCCTGCGGCCCCACGCGGAAGTCGATGCCGTACTTGGAGTAGCGCGCCAGCATGGGCGCGGTCAGCACCTCGTCCGGGTACTCGTACTTCGGCAGCGCCTTGGCCTTCTCGCGGCGCAGGCGCTCTATCGCGGCATCCAGCTCGGAGCGCAGGTCGGGCGCGCTGCGAGCCTGGGCGGGGTCGAGGTTGGTCACGAACGACGTGTTGACGCTCGCGCCGTTGGCGTACGTCACGCCGACGCCCGTCACGACCTTGCAGCAGTTGCGGATGCCCATGCACGTCAGGGTGGGGGCGAACAGGAAGAAGCCCACGCCGCGCTCCTGGTAGTGCTTGACGATCTTGCTCAGGATGGAGAACGGCGGGTTGTCCACCACCGTGCAGCCTTCCGAGTACTCCTCGCGCTCGTAGTCGCCGCCCGGATAGAACGGGCGCGCCACCTTCGCCAGGTCGAACCCGTACTCCCGGTGCGCCCACCGCAGCACGCAGTCGTACACCTCGGGCGGGGTGTAGCAGTCGTCCGTCGTCCTTTTCGGCTCGAACTTTGCCGTGAACTCCTCGTATGTCTCGCCTCTCGCCATGCGTCTCCTATCTCTCGGCCCATATGGTCGCAAGCGTGTCGCCGGGCACGGAAAAGGCCGCCCCGAAGGACGGCCCTCTGCCTGTTTCCGTATTCGGTTGCCCCTATCCGTACGCCGCCACGGCCATGGCCATGAGCCCGAGCGCCAGCGCCCTTATGGCGTAGATGGCCGCCGCGTCTATGGCGATTGCCGCCGCTATGAACAGCAGGCACCCCCAGTTGCATCCCGGGCGGTTCATCGCTCCTCCCACTCGACGGTGCCGTCGTCGTACTCGGCCTTGAGCCATTCCAGGTAGTCGGCCTCCTCGCAGAAGCTGGCCAGCAGCCGCTTGCTGGTAGTGCAGCTGCTCATGCGGCTCGTCTCATACACGGCGATGAAGAAGGGCCACGAGTGGAACTCCGTCTCCGTGTGGATGGCCCGCTCGGGCGTGCCGAAAAGGTGCTCCCAGTTCGTCATCGCGCCCCCTCCTTCGCGCTCGGTCCGACCTTGCGGTAGGTGAAGTCCTCGAACAGGTGACCGCACCAGCGGCAGCGGTCGCCGCCCTTGGGCAGGTGGTGCCAGGTCTCGCGCGTGCCGCACTTCGGGCAGCGCACCTCGATACTGGGTCGGCGCTTCGGCTTCTCGGTCTGCTGCTCCATGGCTACTCCACCGCCATCCGCATGGCCGGCTTCATGGCCTCGCGCAGGCTCTTGGCCAGCTCCTCGGCCGTTACCTCGGCCTTCACCTCCACGTTCACGTCGGGCATCGCGAAGCCGCGCGCCTCGTCGGCCTTGAGGCAAGGCATGGCGGCGTCCTGGGCCGCGCCCTTGAGCGTCGGTGACGCTGTCACCCTCGGCTTGCAGCGCCCCAGCCACAACTCGCACTCGTCCAGCTTCGTGAGCGCCAGGGCGCGCTCGCGGTTCGCCTCGTAGGCCGTCTCGATGCCCTTGCGCAGGTTCTGCACGGCCGTCTCTTCGGTCCCGGCGTCCAGCTTTTCGCGCAGTCGGGCGTTCTCGAACCTCAGGTTGCGAGCCTCGCGACGCGGCGCTGCTACCGTATGGCTTTGCTGCTCGCCCCAGCAGTCCTCGCACAGCGGCGCGTCTACGCCCATGTTGTCCTGCCCCAGGGCGTCGATATCGCGCCCGCAGGTATCGCAGATGATTCCCATGGCTACTCCCTTCCTTCCGGCTTCACCGCGCCTGCGAGGAACCACGCCCGCAGGCTCTCGGCGCACTCCGGGCACAAGGCCCTTGCCTTGCCGTCGATTCGCGCGCTGTTCCTCAGCACCATCTTGGCGTAACCCGCCAGGGTCGCCGGCACCTCCTTGCCGCAGCGTTCGCATGCGCACATGTACAGCCTCATGCCTGCTCGCCTCCCTTCGGCAGAGCGTCGGCGATTCGGTCCCAGTCGGTGGCCGGCTTCTCGCTGGGGTACTCGTAGGCCCCCACGCACGGCACCGGCAGCACCGCCATGCCGTCGTGCTCGCCTGCGTACTCGTCTGCGTCCGATCTGCTCTCGAACGCCAGCACCACGTCGCTCTCCGTGGCCACCGCGTAGATCTTCTTCATCGTTTCGTCTCCTATTCGAACTCGAAGCACTCGCATGCCTCGCTTGTCTCGTCTACCGCCTCCACGTCGGGGCCGCCGCCCGTCATGGCGTCGCGGGCGCACACGGCCTCGCCGCCAGCGCCCTGCACGCGGCCGCAGAAGCGGCACTCCCGGCACGTGCGGTCCTCCCACGGGTCGGGCCGGTTCCACGGTGCCCTGGGGTCGGACTCGAAGCACCCGGGCGGGAGGTTCCACCCGCTTGAAGGCTCGTACCCGCTCACATGCACCGCCTGCCCCTCGGCAGCCGCCCCCAGCCGTCCATGGCCAGGGCATCCGCGTACTTGGTCGGTTCCGGCAGCAGCAGGTACTCCCAGTGCCCCGAGCCCGGCGGGGCGGGGCGGTTGAACCTCTGCTCGGCCCTGACCCAGCGGAAGTGCAGCCGGTTGGCGTGCGCCAGCCCGTGGCAGCCGCTGCCGTTGCCGCTGCCGCACAGCATCACCGTGGGCTTGGGAACCTCGCGCCCGTCGCGGAACAGCTTGCCCGCCCCGCGCCTCACGATGTGGTGGCGGTTGAGCGGCCACGGCGCGCCGCACACGGCGCACCTGGGCGTCTCGATGCTCGGCCCCTCCATGAGGGGGCGCAGGATCTCGGGCAGCGTGTCAACGTTTGCCATTCGATAGCCTCCTGTCCTTGCCTTGCAGCTCGTACTTGTCGCACATCTCCGACAGGCGGCTCACGATGGCCACCCTCGTCGCCGTTCTTGGCCAGGCGGCGTATGAGGTCGCCCTTGCCGTACTGCGTGGTCACGACCACGGGCCTCATGTTCTCGTACCTGTCGTTCACGACGCGGAACACCTGCCCCAGCGTCCAGTCGGTGGGGGACTCCTTGCCCAGGTCGTCCAGCACCAGGCACCCCACGCGGGAGAGCCTGGACAGCACGCCGTCCTCGGTGCCGTCGCCGCCGTAGGTGCCCTTGATGGCGGCCAGCACGCCCAGCATGTCGGTCACCCTCACGCTGGTGCCGCCGTCCACCAGGAGCCGCGCCACGGCGCTCGCCAGGTGGGTCTTGCCGGTTCCCACGGGGCCGCAGATGTACGCCCCGCGCCCTTGCTCAACCTTCGCGGCAATGCCCTCGGCCATGGGGGAGGCGGCTGTCATGAAGCGGGGCTTGATTCCGGCCCGCTCGTAGGCCCGGCGGCGTTTGGCTGCGGCCTCCTCGGCCTTGGCCCTGGCCTCAAGGCGCGAACGCTCGTCGCGCTCCGCCACGGCACCCGGGCAGCCACACGGCTTCCAGCCGCAGAAGGTGCGGCGGCCAGCCAGCACCACGTAGCGGACCTCCAGCTGCGCCCCGCAGTGGGGGCACTCAGTCGTACTCGGCATAGCCGTCGGCCTCCTTCCGGGTCCTCGGGCCGCGGTTCACGTAGTCCTCGAACTTCGGCGAGAACAGCGTGGAGGGCCGCAGGTACTTGGCCATCTTCGGGTCGCCCGCCCACTCGGCTGCCATCGTGTCGATGACGGCCAGGAAGTCGGGGAGGCGGTAGCCCTCGGCCCAGCGGGCGTGTATCAGCCTGCGGGTCTTGGCGCTGCTTGAGCGGTAGCGGGTGCCGGCTGCCTCGTTGAGCGCATGCACGATTTCGTCAAAGGGGATTAAGGGGTTATCTATATACTCAACCTCAACCTCTGCATTGCCGCAACTCGATGCGCCTGCATGTGCATCCGCATCTGCTTGCGCATGTGCGACTGCATCTGTATCCGCATATGCTCCCGCATGTGCTTGCGCATCGGCTTGCGCCCGTGCCGCCGCATCGTCCACCGCGTCTTCCTTCCCCGGCCTGTTGCCCCAGCGGGCGTTGGCCGCCTTCCTTGCGCGCTCGCTCTTCTCGTCGCCCATGTCGAGCCTGCCCTTGAGCACCAGGAAGGTAGGCAGCCACGCGGGGCTGCCCTGCGGCTCCTTGCCCGTGAACCGGTACTCGACGATGGCGTAGATGAACGGCGCGCGCTGCTTCTCGGGCATGGCCTGCGCGGCCGCCCAGAAGTCGTCGTGTATAACCATGCCCATAGTGTCGCCTTCCCTAAAACGGGATATCCTCGTCGTACAGATCGGGCATGGCCTGCTGCTGCGGCGCGGGCTGCTGTGGCGCGTACGCCTGCTGAGTGGCCGGCTGCGGCGCGTAGGCGGGCTGCTGCGGCGCAGGTGCCGGGGCGGGGCGTCCCTGGCCGTACGTGCGGGCCTGCGGCGCTTGCGGGGCCGCCTGGGGCGCGTACTGCTGCGGCGCGTAGCCCTGCTGCTGTTGCTGGCCGCTCATGAACTCCAGCTCGTCCACCACGACCTCCAGCGCGCTGCGCTTCTGGCCGGTCTGCTGGTCGTTCCAGCTGCGGTAGCGCAGCTTGCCCTCGATGGCCACCTTGCTGCCTTTGGCGAGGTACTGCGCCAGCTTCTCGCCGCGGGTGCCGAACAGCGTGCAGTCCACGAAGTTCGGGTAGTCCTCCCACTGCCCGGTCTGCTGGTTCTTGCGGCGGTCGTTGACGGCCACGCCCATGGACAGCACGGACATGCCGCCAGACGTGGAGCGCAGCACGGGGTCGCGGGTCAGGTTGCCGGATATGCACACGCGGTTGATGCTCATAGATACCCTCCTTGGGTTACGTCCCCGCTGTTCCAGATGCGGGTGATCTGCGCGTCTACCATGCGGATACGCAGCTTGATTACGTTGATGGCCTCCTGCGAGGCCTTGTAGATGGCCTCGGAGCAGTCGCGTCGGCGCTTGGCCTCCGCTATCTGCTCCTGGCCCCGGCACACGTCGCCGATGATGGTGACGGGCGTGCCCTTCTGGCGCTCGTTCAGGATGGCGATGCGCAGGGCCTTGCGGTACTCGGCCTCGTTCTCGGCGTACTGGCAGCCCGACTCCTTGCAGGTCTTCAGCTCGGCCTCTAGCCTGTCGGTCAGCTCGTCCAGCTCCTCGGTGAGCGCCTGCATCTACTCCACCTGCCAGTCGGGGCGCGGGCAGCACGGGCTGTTGGCCACGAACTCCATGTACTGCGGCATGCTGGCGAACTGGTAGCGCGCCCCGCAGCTGCGGCAGTGGGCCGTGAAGGGGCCGTCTGCGGGCGGCTGCTTCTCCTCGGGCGCGGGCTGCTCCTCCATGGCGTCGGGATCGCTCTGCCCGTCGATGGCGAACGCGCCGCACAGCGCGTACTTGCGGGCATAGCTCGACGCCATGCCGGTCACCTGGGCGTCGTCCGAGCCTTTCTTGTGCTCGTCTTCGCGGGCGTAGGCGCTCACCTGCAGCAGGCCCTCGCCGCCCTCGGCGGGGAACACGCACGCCGTGGACTTCACGTAGTAGCGGTCGCCTATCTGCACCAGCTCGTCGGTCATGAAGAACGCCAGGCCCTCCTTGGCGCACGGCTCCTTCAGCGCGGCCACTATGTCCTCGTAGCTGCGGTAGCTGAACTTGCCAAAAGCGTTGTACTTGGCCTTGGGCACCACCACGGCGCGCTGCACGCGGGCAACGGCCGCCATGAGGTCGATGGGCTGCTGTTCCTGGGTCATGCTAGTAGCCTCCGTTCATTCGCTCGTAAACCTGGCCCACCGTGCCGTGCATGATGGTGCCCACGACGCCCTGCGCCTTGAGGGCCGCCGCGACGCCCTGCATCTGCTCGCGCGTGGCGCACGGCACCACGACCGTCCACGGGTCGCCCGCCATGGCCACGGGTGCCGGTGCGGGCGGCGCTGGCGGCACCGGGGCGGGCATGGGCGCGGGCTGCGGCTCGGGCATCTGCTCAAGCGGCTGCGGGAACTCTGCGGGCTGGCATTCCGCGGGCTCGGGCACCGCTTCGGGTTCGGGTTCGGGCTCTTCCACGGGTTCCGGCTCCATGGCCGCCTTCAGCTCGGCGATGCGCCGGCGCTCCTCCTCGGCCTTGTGCGCCGCCGTTATGGCCGCGCCCAGGTCCAGGGTGGCGAACAGCTCGCGCTCGGCCTCGTCGTAGAACGGCTCGCCCTGGAACTGCGCCTTGAGGGTTTCCCAGTCCTGGGCCAGGCGCTCCACCTTGGCCTCCAGGGCCTTGAATGCCTTCACCTCGCCGAAGGTCTTGTTGGTCCACTGCTTCTCGTGGAAACGCTCATAGGGCACGACGGGGGCCAGCAGCCCGGCGAACTCCTCGTAGTGCTCCCGCAGCTTGGCGTACGCGCGCAGCTGGCGCTCCTCCTCGGCCTCGTCCAGCTGCGCCTTGATGCCGTCGGCTGCCTGCTTCGCGATGCCCGCCACGGCCTTGCACCTGTCCTCGAACGCGGCCAGGGGCTTCGTGTACTCGCGGCTCACGGCCTTGCGGCGCTCGTCTATCTCCTTGGCGATGCCGTTGAGGTAGGCGCGGTCGCGCTTGGCGGCCTTCACGTTCTCGTCCTTGCCCATGTCGTAGGTCGCGCCCTCGTAGTCGGCCACCAGCCTGCGCACGTGCGCCTCCAGGGCGTCGAAGTTGGCCTCGATCACGGCGGGGGAGTACGCCACGGTCAGCTCTGACGCCTCCTCGGGCTCGATGATCTCGGCCTCAACTGCTTCGCTCATTTACTCCTCGCTTCCCAGGCGCGCCATGCACGCCTCGTAGGTTTCCGTCTCGGCCGCGTTCGGCTCGTAGCCGTCGGCCTTCATGGCCTCGTAGATGATGGTCACGTTCTCGACCGTCGCTCGGTTGAGGTACACGGAGCTGCCGCCTTCCATGAGGCTCCAGGCCGTCCAGCCGCTCATGTTCCACGCTGCCCGCCAGCCCATGGCCACGGCCAGCTCGGTGGGCGTGCGGTCGATGGGTCGGCCCAGCAGCTCCTCGAGCGATTCCACGGCCTCGGCCTCCATGGCGAACGCGGTCAGCGCCAGAGCCGTGCGGCGCATCGACTTGAGGTCGCCCGCGTGGGCGGCAAGCCACTCGCGGCGGGCCTTCGCGCCGTCCTCGTAGGCGGCCTGGAAGTCGGCCTTGCGCTGGGCTGCGGCCTGTGCGGCCTCGTCGGCCCCCTCGGCCACCGGCGCCAGCAGGGTCACGCCGAACGACGCCTCCTCGGCCAGAAGCCCCGCGCCCGCGTTGTCGGCCACGTAGGCGTCCAGCGCCGCCAGGTCGGGGCGGTAGTCGGAAAACGTGCGGCATGCGGCGAAGCCCTCGGGGCATTCGTCGACGAACTCGACGCCCGCGTCGGCAAGCACCGCCACCACCTCGGCGCGGTTGCGCCTCTGCTCGGCCTCGGCCTTCAGGCTCGCGTACACGCGCTGCCATTCGGACTGCTTGCAGTCGCGCAGCTCGGCCACGGCCTCGTCGTCGCCCTCGAACTCGGCGATGGCGACCAGGCGGTCGAGCGTCATGTCGTAGGCGGCGTCCTGCACCCTGCGGGCGGCGCGGCGCGCCTTGGCCACGGTGCCCGCGTCGGTGCGGGCGGCCACGGCCACCTCCTCGTCGGGAATGTCGAGCGCCAGCATGGTCTGCACGCCGCGCGACTTCTCCTCGGCGGTCAGCCCCAGCTTGGCGTTGGTCTCCACCATGGCCTTGGCGGCCTCCACGCGCGCCAGCTCGGCGTCGTCCAGGTCGTCGTAGACCTCGGCGAGGAAACGCTCGGTGCCGATGGCCCTCATGGCGCGCACGCGGCACTCGCCGTCGACGATCCAGTAGATGCCGCCCTCCTTGTACAGGATGGGCTTCATGACGGGCTGGCCAGGGTTGAGGCGGTTGGCCTTGAACTGCGCGGCCAGGGCCGCGATGTGCTCGGCGCTCTCCCTGGTGGTGAAGTCGCGCGGGTTCATCGGCTCGCCGTCGGCGCGCTCGTAGGGGTACACGTCGCAGATCGCGACCTCCTCTAGCGATTGCATGCGCGGGCCCCCTCGTCTACGACCACGCGGCACTCCATGCCCACCAGGCGGGCGCGGCACGCCACGCGGGCCACCTCGCCCATGAGCGCGATGCGCTTGGTGGGCACGGGGCCGTTCTTGATTTGCGCGGCCATGCAGGCGGCCCCCATGTTGAACGCCTGGCGCATGGCGGCGTCGAAGCCGCCGTCGCCCGGCTCGGGCACGGGGACGGCGCGCTCGATGCGCCTCAGGATGCTGTCCACCGTCTTGTCCGCGACGGTCTTGCTGATGATTTCCGTGAGCATTTTGGTCTCCTAACTGGGAAAACTAAAAGTGATAAAAACTTTTCAGGATTTCGGAACTTTTTTCTCTATGCGCTCCTTGCGCTTCTGCGCCGCCTTGACCCTGCGGTACAGGTAACGGCACAGCCACCGCTCCATGGCCTCGTCGTGCGCCTCTGCCGCCTTGTCGGCGGCGTAGCGGCTCATGCCCGAGGTGTCCGGGGCCTGCGGCATGGGGTCGGCGCGGCTCTCTCGGCCGCACTCGGTGCGCTCGTAGGTGCGGCGCTCCTCTGCGGTCAGCCTCGGCAGCAGCTCGGCTATGCGGGCCTCTATGGCCTCAAGCTGCTGCTGGCGTCTGCACGGTTCGCAGATGCCGTCCTTGCCGAGGGTCGCCCTGCGGCACCCGCACGACGGGCACAGCTCCAGGCGGTGGCGGTAGCAGCGCAGGGACACGTGGCCGCCGCTGGCGTTGATCACGCGCCGCGCGTTATCCAACTGGTTCTTGGACAGCCGCAGCTCGCGGCGAATCTCGCGGGCGGGCACCTTTCCCGCCAGCTCGGCTATGCGGTCGAGGTCGGCCTTGCGCCACGCCCTGTGTGGCCTGCCCTTGTCTCGGCGGGTCACTCGTCGCTCACCTCCACGACCACGCGGGGGCGCGCCCTGTCGGTGAGCACTCTGTCGGGGCACTGCTCCACGTACTTGCGGGAGTCGTCCTTGATTACGCCCGCCGCCACCAGGCCGTCGAGCACGAACTTGCGCGCGAAGCCCACGTTGTCGGCGTCGCGGCGCATGTCGGGCTCGTAGAACGTGGTGCGCACGGTCACCCGGCGCTCGAAGCGCGGCGCGCGCTGCTGCATGGCCGCCGCCCTCACGCGCGCCGTCTCGCGCTTCTTCATGGCCGCCGCCTTGTAGCGGTTGGCGCGCTCGGCGCTGATGTAGTCGTTCAGGCTCGGCATTCGGCCCTCGACCGTGACGGTGCACCTCATTGCGCGCCCCTGTCGTAGATGCCCCGCGCCTCGGTTAGCGTGGAGGCGGCGAAAACGGCTGGGCCCACGATGGCCTCCCACGTGCCCACCAGGTCCACGGAGTCCACCGGCGTGCGGCGGAAGCTCACGGCGGCCAGCATGGAGGGGCGCTGCAGCACCATGTAGCGGGACAGCACGCTCCACAGGTTGTGGTCGCGCTTGAACTCGCTGGCCTCGCTCACGGTCATGCCGTTC
>CAVFEY010000001.1:0-14239 GCA_963621725.1 Firmicutes bacterium AF25-13AC | reverse complement strand
GGCACGCCAGGGTGTACACGTTGTCGCGCTGGATGACGTGGCCCTCCAGCATCAGGCGGTAGCAGATGCGGCGCAGCTTCGCCCATGTATCGGGGTTCGAGGCAACCCAGCCGCACGCCTTGGCCACGAGGGCCTGGGCCTTGGCGTCTACCTCGGCCATACTGTTGCCTCCAGCGCCCATGTGGCGGCGATGCACGCGCAGACGAACAGGGCGGCGAAAACGGCCTGCAGCCTCTCGCGGCGCTGCTCGGGTGTTACACTGGTCTCGGTTCGGAAGTGAACCGTTGCGGTGCGCGTCTTTCGCTTGCCGGCTGCGACGCGCACCCTCTTTCCCTTGATCTTTTCCATTCCTGGAACTTCCTCTCGTTCTCTGGGTCCTTGTAGAACTCGCGCATCATGGCGGCGCACTCGTCGCACATGGCGCGCTGTATCGGGGTCATTCGCCCGCGACGCCCGGCAGAAGCAGCGGGGCGTCCTCGTAGGCGACCTCACCGGTGTCCCTATCCACGAACATCACCTCCTGGTCGTCGTACACGTGGATGTTGAGCATCTGCCCCGTGAACTCCACCAGCTTGGGGATGAAGTCACGGAACTTCGGGTCCAGCTCAAACTGCAGCACGCACTTGCCGCTCTTCACGTTGAGGGCGGTGAACCCCCCCCGTACGGTCACCTCGTTCAGCATGGCCTACTCCTTCTCGTCGTACGCGGTGTCGCGCGCGATGGTCTTGAAGTCGGTGCTCCAGCCCTTGCCGTTCACGCTGAACTGCACGGAGCTGTATACGTTGAACTGCATGCCGCCGAGCTCGAACCAGGTCGTGCTCGCCTCCAGAAGCTCGATGCCGCTCGTCTGGAAGCCCCACATGGCCGCGATGCGGCGCTTGAGGCTGACGTGCGTCTCCTCCATGCAGCCGTTCTCGGCCAGCTCGAAGTCGACGGCCACGCGCTTGCGGTCGTCGATGAGGTGGTCGAGCGTTTTGCCGATGATCTCGGCGACGAACTCGGGCTGGTGGCTCTTGGTGGTCATGGTGTGTCTCCTTTTCTGATAGGTAAATCTAATTACAGTTTGAAGCGAAAAAAATTTCTTCGGGTTTGTAGCCCAAGAAGTCGGCGGCCTTTTTAGCCGTCTCGATGCGCATACGGTCGGGGTGGTCTTCATAAACATCGTATGTAGGTCCTGAAATGCCCAGATGTTCAGCCATTGCCTTCTTGGTTACGCCCTTGCTTATGCGCGCCTGCTTGAGTGACTTCATACTCCCTCCTTTCTGTCCATAACTGTAATTAATCTTCAGAACACGGTCAAGATTAATTTTGGTAAAATTGAAAATAAATTTAAGTCCTGGAAGGAGCTAAGATGCCGATATCCGACAACATAAAGAAGTTACGGCAGATTTTCGACGTTACCCAGGATGAACTGGGTGAGATTGCAGGTGTGACAGGTAACGCCGTTTCGCAGTGGGAAAATGGCCGCTCCGAACCCCGTATGGGAGCTATTGAGCGCATGGCGGCCTGCTATCAGATTAGTAAGTCGCACCTTATAGAAGACGGCGGAATGGATCAGATTGACCCCGTGACCAAAAAGCCCAAGGGCAGCCCGTATATGCCCTCAGGCGCCATGCCAGTGGTGGCCAGCAGCGCCACCGTGCCGCTGCTCACGCTCGGGCGCGTGCACGCCGGCGCGCTCGCCGACGAGGAGGAGATAGCGCACCGCGTTGAGGTGCCCGCCTCGGTGTGCGCCGGGCACCCGCGCGCGTTCGCCCTGGAGGTCGAGGGCGACTGCATGAACCGCGTCATACCCGAGGGCAGCCACGTGCTGGTCGACCCCGACCGCCAGCCCGCCAACGGGTCCGTCGCCGTGGTGGAGACCGAGGACTACCGCGCGGTCATGCGCCGCTGGTACAAGGGCAGCACCAAGCTGATGCTGTCGGCGGATAGCTTCGAGGACTACGAGGACATGATTTTCGGCATGGACGACGGCCCCGTGCGCGTGATCGGCACGGTGGTGTGGTTCCAGGCCGCCGACGAGATGGAGTAGCCGTGGGCGGGCGCGCGGCGATATACGCCCGCTTCTCGAGCCACAACCAGCGCGGCGAGTCCATAGAGATACAGGTGGAGAAGTCCCGCGCCTACTGCGCCGAGAACGACCTGCGAGTGGTGGCCACGTACTGCGACTTCGCGCAGACGGGCACCAACACCGACCGCGCCGAGTTCCAGCGCATGATGGCCGACGCCAAGCGAGGGCTGTTCGATTTCGTGGTCATATATAAAGTTACCCGAATCATGCGCAACCGCGACGAGATGGCCATGGCGCGCATCATGCTGCGCCGCTGCCGCGTCGAGATACTGTACGCGGGCGAGGACATTTCGGACGGCTCGGCGGGCGTGCTGCAGCTGGGCATGCTGGAGGTGCTGGCGGAGTACGAGAGCGCGCTCGACGGCGAGCGCATACGCGACGGCATACAGAAGAACGCCGAGCGGTGCATGGCCAACGGCTGCGTGCGCTACGGCTGGGACATAGTGGACGGGCGCTACGTGGTCAACGAGGAGGAGGCCGCCGCCATCCGCCTGGGCGTGCGCATGGTCTTGTCGGGCAAGTCGGTGGCCGACGTGGTGCGCGCCTGGGAGCCGTACCGCACCAAGCGCGGCGGCAAGTGGCGCTTCCAGACGGTGCGCCGCATACTGATGCGGCGGGAGAACGGCGGGGAGTACCGCTACGCGGGCGTGGTCGTGCCCGGCGGCATGCCCGCCATCGTTCCCATGGATGACGAGGAGAGGGTGATACGGATGCTTGAGGACTCGCACAGGCCCCGCGCCAAGACCGAAGCGTGGGACTTCCCGCTCACGGGCAAGCTCTACGACGGGCGCGACGGCGGGCTGATGACCGGCACCAGCGGCACGGGCAAGTCGGGCAGGCCCTATCACTACTACCGCTGCCGCAGCTGCGGGCGCACCGTGCGCCGCGATGTCGTGGAGAAGCGCGTGGCCGACGCCGTGCGCGAGGCCCTGGGCAGCGCCGACAGCCGCGAGCGCATCGCTCGCATGCTGGCCGACGCCGAGGAGGAGCGCGCCGACGAGAAGCCCTTGAGCGAGACCATAAAGGGCGAGCTGGCCAAGATCGAGACGGCGTTCTCCAACATATGGGCGGCCATCGAGTCGGGCATCGCGCCGCCGGGCGGCAAGGAGCGCATAGACGCGCTGAAGCGGCGGCAGGCGCTCCTCAAGGACGAGCTGCGCACGGCCGAGGCCCTTGAGGCCGCCCGCCTTGACTACGACCGCGCGCTGTTCTGGCTTGAGGGCATGGCCGCCGCCGAGGTGGACGACGCGCAGCTCCTGCGCACGTTCGTGGCGCGCGTGGTGCTGGGCGGCCCCGACGATGACGACGGCCTGCGCGTGGCGTTCACGTTTGACGATTCTGCCGGCTTGGGCGATAACCCGTCGCTGCCTGGCGCTATAGGTCCAGGTGGCGAGGTGTTCGACCGAATGAACGCCAGCTCCACCATAAGTAACAGGCAGGTAGAGAAGTGTCTCTACCTGCCTTTTTATTTCTAGTCCGCACCGCGGAGAATCGAACTCTATGCAGGGCGCGAGTGTTAAGCAAACGCGAAGCGTTTGTAGCGAGCGGGCGAGGGCGCCGGCAGGCGGCCGAAGCCGGTGCGGATTTGCGAAGCAAATACGCGGATTCTCCGCGCAATGCCTCAGCCCAATATGGATGCGATGTTTATCGAATTTCAGCTGGCCATGCCCCGCACCAACGCAAGCCCCAAACCGCGGAGAATCGAACTCTATGCAGGGCGCGGGCGTAAAGAAAACGTCGCGGCAGCGCAGGATGGGACACGCTTTCCCAATTGCGGCCCAGGCGGAAAGCACGTCCCGGAATCCACGCTCAGACTGGGACGTAGTTTCCGGATGACGCCTCAAACGGAAACTGCGACCCGGAATCGAGCCGTAGAGTGGGACATGCTTTCCCAATGGCAGCTCAAGCGGAAAGTACATTCCGGAATCCTCGTTCGGAATGGGATGCAGTTTCCAAATGAATGGCTAGCGGAAAGTTCATCCCGGAATCCGCGCTCAGAACGGGACGCGCTTTCCCAATGGCGGTCCAAGCGGAAAGCGCATCCCGGAATCTCGCCTCAAACTGGGACACACTTTCCGCTTCACCTGACGCCTCGAAAAACCTGCGCTCTCCATCCCAAAACTGGGTAGAAGAAGGCCAAAACGCAATCGCAGGAGGTCAATATGACTGCAGAAGATAAAGCAAAGAACGCCGGCAAGGTCGCGCTCGTTTTGGAGGGCGGCAGCTTCCGCGGGCAATTTACCGCGGGCGTGCTCGACGTTCTCATGGAGGCCGGCGTTGAGATTCCGGCTGTCTACGGTGTATCGGCCGGCGCCCTCAACGGCGTGAACTACAAGTCGCACCAGATCGGCCGTGCCAATCGCATCAACCTGGCTTTCTGCAACGACAGCCGCTTCATGGGCGCCGCATCGTTTGCGTCCACGGGCTCTATCGTCGGCTACGACTTTATCTTCAACGATGTCCAGGACCGCCTGGATCCCTTTGACAACGAGACATTCGACGCGAGCCCCATCGAGATGTACGCCGTCGCGACGGACATGCTCTTTGGAACCGCCACGTACCTCCCGGTCAAAAGCGCCGTGCTCGACCTCGACGCTGTTCGCGCCTCGACGTCGCTGCCGCTGGTGACGCCGCCGGTCGAGATTGACGGGCACAAATACGTCGACGGTGGCGTAGCCGATTCGATCCCCATCGAGCACGTGCTGGAGGAGGCGGGCTTCGATCGCGCGGTCGTCATTGTCACGCAGGACCGCTCGTACGAGAAAAAGCCTTACGAGTTTATGCCTGCCGCGCGCGCCCGCTATGCCGACTACCCCTATCTGCTCGAGGGAATCGAGACGCGCCACGACCGCTACAACATCCAGCGCATGCACCTGTGGAAGTATGAGCGCGAGGGCCGTGCGTTGGTCGTCGCTCCGCAAAAGCCGGTCGAGGTCGGCCATGTCGAGCACGATTCGGCAAAGCTTTTGGACCTGTATATCCAGGGCCGTCAGGAGGCAAAGCGCCTGCTCGCGGAAATTCAAGAGTTCGTTGAACGCTAGCGACGGCGAACCCTCAAAAAATGACAACAGCTAAAGAGCTGGAAAATCACGGCTCGTGGATGACATGTGCAGAAACTCTGGTCGGAGCCAAAATACCTGTTGACTCGTACGGCGAGCGGGGTAATATGGACGGGTTACTTGCAGAGCCCCGTGAATCTCTGTAACAACACGTACTGTACATGGAGGAGTCTAAGTGATTTCGAAATCGACTCACTACGCCAAGCAGGGCGAGGTCCAGCGCAACTGGGTTCTCGTCGACGCCGATGGTGCTGTCCTGGGCCGTCTTGCCACCCAGATCGCAATGATCCTGCGCGGTAAGAACAAGCCCCAGTTCACGCCCAACAGCGACTGCGGCGACTTCGTTGTCGTCATCAACGCCGATAAGGTCCAGCTTACCGGTAACAAGGCCGACACGAAGACCTATTATCGCCACAGCGGCTACAACGGCGGCCTCAAGGCTGAGAGCTTCCGCCAGGCTATGGAGAAGCACCCGGAGAAGGTCATCGAGCGCGCCGTTCGCGGTATGCTGCCCAAGACCACCCTCGGCCGTGCCCAGATGACCAAGCTTAAGGTCTACGCTGGTGCCGAGCATCCGCATGCTGCCCAGAACCCCACGAAGATTGAGCTGGAGGCTTAAAGATGGCTGAGAACACCGTTGTCTACCAGGGTACCGGCCGTCGTAAGAACGCCGTCGCCCGCGTCCGTCTCGTCCCCGGCACCGGCAAGGTGACCATCAACAAGCGTGACGCCGAGCAGTATTTCGGCCGTCATCAGCTCGTTGAGAACGCCCTTGCTCCCTTCAAGGTGACCGACACCGCCGGTCAGTTCGACGTTATCGCTCTGTGCGACGGCGGCGGCATCTCCGGTCAGTCCGGCGCTCTGCGCCTGGGCATCGCTCGCGCTCTTCTGAACGCTGGCGACTACCGTGCTGACCTCAAGAAGGCCGGTTTCCTTACGCGCGATGCTCGCGTGGTCGAGCGCAAGAAGTACGGCCTCAAGAAGGCCCGCCGCGCTCCCCAGTTCTCCAAGCGCTAAGGTTTTATCTCCTTTCGAGATACAATGTACAAGCGGGGCCTGCCGATTCCTCGGCGGGTCCCGCTTTTCTTTTTCGACTAGGGCGGGCGGTTGCATATCGCCTGCTAGGGAAGGAGCGATCCTATGCCCCAGAACATCTTCGGTACCGATGGCGTCCGTGGCGTCGCCAACGCCGATCTTTCGTGCGACCTTGCGTTTCGCCTGGGCCGCGCGGCGACCAAGTTTCTTGGTCCGGACATCTGCATCGGCCGTGACACGCGCCTTTCGGGCACCATGCTCGAGAGCGCTCTGACCGCCGGCATTATGGCCGAGGGCGGCCGCCCGCACTGCTGCGGCGTCATTCCTACGCCGGCCGTGGCGCTGCTCACCGTCCAAAACGAGCTCGATGGCGGCATCGTCATCTCCGCTTCGCACAATCCGCCGGAGTTCAACGGCATCAAGTTCTTTAGCCGCAAGGGCATGAAGCTTCCCGATGCTGTCGAGGAAGAGATCAGCGCCTGGGTCATGTCCGAGGAGGCCATGGCTGCCGACACGCTGCCGACCGGTGCCGGCGTGGGCCACATCATCAAGATGAAGGACGCTCGCAAGGCATATGTCGACCACGCCATCGATACGCTTGATGGCCTGAGGCTCGATGGCCTAGTCGTTGCCGTCGACTGCGGTCACGGTGCTTCCTGCCAGACCACGCCCGCCGCGCTGCAGCGCTTGGGTGCCACGGTGCACGCCATCAACACCGATTATTGCGGCACCGACATCAACGTTGAGTGCGGCTCCACCCATCTTGAGCCCCTGCGCGAGCTCGTGCTGCGCACCCATGCCGACATCGGTTTGGCCCACGACGGCGACGCCGACCGCGTGCTGTTCGTGGACAGCGAGGGCAATGAGATCGACGGTGACTACATCCTGGCTATCTGCGGTTCTGACCTCGCCGCTCGCGGCAAGCTCGCCAACTCCGAGATCGTCTCGACCGTCATGTGCAACCTGGGCTTCTCCATCGCTATGAAGGAGCAGGGCTTCGAGATGGTCCAGACCGCCGTGGGCGACCGCTACGTTCTGGAGCGCATGCTCGCGGACGGCGCCGTCATCGGCGGTGAGCAGTCCGGCCACATCATCTTCCTGGAGCACAACACCACCGGTGACGGCCTGGTGACGGCTCTGCAGCTGCTGGCCGTGCTCAAGCGCACCGGTCGTACCCTCACCGATCTTGCCGGCATCATGAAGAAGTACCCGCAGGTGCTCGTCAATGTGCATTCCGACAACAAGGCCGGTCTGGACGATTGCCAGCCCATCTGGGACGCCGTTGCTGCTGCCGAGAAGGAGCTTGACGGCCGCGGCCGCATTCTGGTGCGCCCGAGTGGTACCGAGCCGCTGGTCCGCGTGATGGCCGAGGCCGAGACGCACGAGCTGACTCAGCGCGTTGTCGACGACATCGTCGAGGTTGTCAAGCGCGAACTTCCCTAATGGTCAAAAACGGGTGCCAAGTGGTAAACTGTTAAGGTTATTTTGGTTGATCGGTATGTCCGAGGGGGAGCATGTTCACTAAAGTCCTAAGGTCTTTTGGTATGCGTGGTCGAGTCCTTACGTTGGATGCTCCCATCTCGGGTGACGTCATTCCGCTCTCCGAGGTAAACGATCAGACGTTTGCCACCGGCCTTTTGGGCCAGGGCGTGGCGATTCAGCCCACCGGAACGCGCGTGATCGCGCCGGCTGATGCCAAGGTCGAGGCTATTTTTCCCACGGGACACGCCGTTGCGCTTAACACGGTCGATGGCTTGGACGTGCTCATCCACGTTGGTTTGGACACTGTTCAGCTCGAGGGCAAGCACTTTACCGTACATGCGCAAGTGGGTGACATCGTCCATAAGGGCGATGTACTCATTGAGTTCGATCGCGAGGCAATTGCTGCCGAGGGCTACGATGTGACGGTTCCCATCTTGGTGTGCAACTCCGTTGAGTTCTCGAGCATCAAGGGCTCTGTTGGCGTGCATGTCGAAGAGATGGACCAGCTCATCGTTGCTCGCGAGCGCTAGCAAGTGCACGTGGCCATTAGTCTACAATTCAAACACGTTTACGGAGGGCGCCCTTGAAAGAGGACGCCCTCAGTGGCAAGATGGGATTTGTCCGAAGCTAAAAGGCTTTGGGTCACCGTGGACGGGCAGGGGCCTCGACGCGGCTAGACACGAGACACATACATTACGCGACCTCGCCCTGGTGGCCGCACACGTTGGTTGCGGCCGACGCGGGCCGCGGGCAAGTGCTTGTAAGGGAGCCTTGCCTCTCTTGTACGAGAAAGGACGCGTAATGAAGATCATTAAAGCTAAAGACTACGAGGATATGAGCCGCAAGGCCGCTAATATCATCTCGGCCCAGGTTATCCTCAAGCCCGACTGTGTGCTGGGTCTTGCCACCGGCTCCACCCCGATCGGTGCCTACAAGCAGCTCGCTGCTTGGTACGAGAAGGGCGACGTCGACTTTGCCGAGGTCAGCACCTACAACCTGGACGAGTATCGCGGCCTTTCGCACGACGATCCCCAGAGCTATCACTACTTCATGCGTGAGAACTTCTTCGATCACATCAACATCGACCTGAACAACACGCATGTGCCCGACGGTTCCAACCCCGACGCCGCCGCTGCCTGCTCTGAGTACGACAAGATCGTCGCCGAGGCCGGTTACCCGGATCTGCAGCTGCTCGGCATCGGCAACAACGGCCACATCGGCTTCAACGAGCCCGATGACCACTTCTCCAAGGGCACGCACTGCGTCGACCTCACCGAGAGCACCATTCAGGCCAACAGCCGCCTGTTCGACAGCATCGACGATGTTCCCCGTCAGGCCTACACCATGGGTACCCAGACCATCATGTATGCCCGCATGATCCTGGTTGTCGCCAACGGCGAGGCCAAGGCTCAGGCCGTGCATGACATGTGCTATGGTCCGGTTACGCCCGAGTGCCCGGCTTCGATCCTGCAGCTGCACACCAACTGCGTTGTCGTTGCCGATGAGGCCGCCCTTTCGCTCTGCGAGTAGCGCGAATCCTGCAGCTCGACATAGCCTTGCCTAAGGCCTCCGCTTTGCGGGGGCCTTTTTGCTATCCCTGTCCGCCCACTTGACCAAAATCTTGCCGCAAGCTTGACGAACGCCAGATGCCCAACAGCTTGATTCATTCCATACCAGATTCTATGCAAAAATGCCACTAGAAGGTCGTAGACGGTAGCGGGTGCTAGGCGAGTTGAATGACATGGCTGAACCTTGTTCATCTGCGTTACACTGCCGCTTGGATGGGACAAGCTGACAAGCTCATTTACCTGCTTAAAGACCGATTAGTCGGGGGATTAATAACAATCGGCCCTCGCTGTACAAAAACTTGCCGCTTGCGTACCAAAAGACAACCTAAAACACAAGGTCGCTCTATTCATAGCGCGGCTTGTATGGTCTTGCGGCTACAGTGTCCATACGGTCGAGTTGAGGAGCGGGCATGGTAAACGATTTGAGCGGTATAGACGACCTCGAGCTGATGCCGCTGGGCGGAGGCTATATGGTGCGACGCGAACGCTTGATGAATGAGCTTATCGCCAAGGGCCGAAAGGCCGGCATCGTGGTTCTTTATGCGCCCGACGGGTTTGGGAAGACCTCGGTGCTGCTGCAGTACACCCATGAGGTTAAATGCGACCCGACTCGAGGCCCCGTGCGGATTATCGAGGCCGATCGCGCCACTGGGCGCGAGGTGTTTATGCAGCTCGAGGTGGTTACCGAAGAACTCAAAGACAAACCGCATTCCCTTATCGCGATTGATAATGTGCCAAACCTCGATCAGCACGATACCGAGGACCTCATCGACAGGATTCGCGGCCTGCGCGCTATGGGGGTAGGGGTCTTTATCTCCTGCCGTCCTTCAAATCGTCAGCTGATTCACGGGCTGGGCGATTCGGTTAAGATCAATGCGCAGATGCTCAAGGTGCATGCCTATGAGTATTCGGCGTGGGCATCGGCGTTTTCGATCAGCACATCGCTCGACTTTTATCAGCTCACGCAGGGCGTGCCCGAGCTCGTTTCGGCATTGCAGACGGGTCTGTATGGCCAAGGCGACGTAGCCGGTCTGCTCGAAAACGAGATTGTCAACGTATATGGTGCGGCACTTGCCGATCTGGCTTCACTCGACAATAATGCGCTGTTTTGCGTGGCATGTCTCATGGTTTTGATGGGCGAGGGCAATATCGCAGAACTCGAGGCCTGTGGGGTGAGGTTGTCGATGGTCGACCAGTCCTACTTTGTACGCGACTACCCGATCTTTGGCTTTGATCCCGCCGAGCGGAGTTTTACGTGTCTGGGCACGGAGGATAACGGACGCTTGCGTTTGCGCAAGTTGGTGGCCGAGGTTCGCCCCGAACTTGTTCCGAGGGCGGCCCGGATTTTGCTTAAGGCGGGCCGATGCGATGCGGCGATGGGCCTAGCGGACGCCTTTTTGGACCGTGAAGCGGTCCTTGAACTTGCTGGACAGTATGGGGTCGATCTTGCTCTGACGGGGCACGGGGCCGATATCTGCCGAGCAGCGCTGGGCACGATCGATGCCGACGATCCGGCTCCAGAGCCAACGCCTGCCGAGGCGCTCGGCGTATATCTGGCAGCGGTCAGCGTGTCCAATACAAAGCTCGCTCGCTATATGGCATCGGTTATCGAGCGCGAGGGCGAACGGGCGGCCTGCGAAATAGACCCTGTTTCATGGAGGGTGGCCCAGACACTGACGGCTGTTTGCTATGGGGACAACGGGCTTGGGCTTCCTACGAACCTGGCCGTGCCAGAAATCGAGACATCCCATACCGCACTCGATATGTTGTCTGCGCATATCGAGGTCAAGCGCTGTCTGACCGAGCGGGGAGATGACGGCGGCGTTCTACAGCAGCTCAAAACGAGCAAGGCCTACGACTGTGAGCTCGACATCACGGGGATTGTTATACGGGCCGATAGCATGCTGGTGGAGCTCTTTGACGGGTCGTTTGCGGGAAGCGACGAGCGCGACGACGAGATGACGGTGGTGCGGGAGGCACTCGACATACGTGGGCTTAAGGCGATGGCTATCTGGGTGCGCATGGTGTTGGCGGCACGGCGGCTCCTTTCCGGCTTGCCGGTAACCGACGACGCGGCGTTCAACGAGCTCGATCGTTTTGCCGTGCGCATGCGCGACAATCAGATTCAGCTGTTTGGCCTGTTGCTAGAAGGCTGGCAGTCGCTGGCAGAGGGACGGCCGGTTAATGCAAAGTTCCGTGCGGTCCAAGTGCTCAAACTTGCCGAGGAGTCGATTGCGTACATGCGCGATAACGCATTGCTGCTGGAGCGCGCGGCATATCTGCGTAACACCTCGATGGTTTCGGTGCGCGAGGAAGCGGAGCTACTCGATATAAGCCAGACGCAGGTTGGTGGAGCAGAAGCCTGGATGGTGGCGCTGCATTTGGCCTGTGCGGGGCGAGATAGCGATCTTGCGGCCTGGATGTCCATGAATCGTGCGGGGATTCTAGAGCCATCGTATCGGCTCTTTGCGCGCCTTGCCATGCATTGTCTGGGCGAGCCGGCGGGCAGGATACGCAAGAAGCTTCCCGTGCGCGAGCTGTCGCGGTACTCGCTGCGCGACGATCTGGAAGGGGAGGGCGAGCGCCTGTTCCAGGCCGGCGAGGTTGAAGCCGTTGATACCATCGACCATATCGAGATTCGCATGTTTGGTGCGTTTCGCGCCGAGCGCGACGGGTTTCCCATCACGGACAAAATGTGGCGCCGCAAGAAGGCGGCGACACTTGCCGAGCGGCTTGCGCTGGGCATGGATGCGCTCGTCGACCGCGAGACGCTGGCCATGGAGCTGTGGCCCCATGCCGAGTTCAATAGCGCCCGCAATAACCTGTACTCGACGATATCGCGCTTGCGGTCGGCTTTGGGGCCGACGCCAGACGGCAAGTCGTGTGTGCTCATCCAAAATGAATGCATCGGACTCAACGGCGACTACGTCAAGACCGATGTACGACTGTTTGACCAGATAAGCCGCGAGGTTTTGGGAAATCGCACGGGTGCGCGCGGGCCCCATTTAGTTGAGCTGTGCCTTAAGATTGAGCAGCTTTATGCCGGACCGCTGTATGTTCCCAATGGCTGCAATCCCACCTACTTTTTGCGCATGCGACGCATTATGCAGTCAAAGTACATCGATTGCATGATTAAGGGAGCAAATGCCGCTCTAGAAGAAAACGACCTGCAGTCGGCGATTTGGCTGGCGGAGTCGGGGCTTCGGCAGGAAACGGCGCGCGAGGATATGGTGCGCTGTGCCATGCGCGTCTACAGTGCGGCGGGGCGGCGGCGCGATATCGTCGAGCTATACAGTGGGCATATGCACCATCTGAGGGAGCAGGTCAATGGCGTGCCCGAGCCCGAGACGCGGCGTCTATACGAGCGCTTGGTGGAGGGTCGGCTCAATCGCGTGCTGGTCGAGCGATAAAAAACGGGCGCCCGAAGTACTTGGGCACCCGTAAGCTTGCTATGTGTTGGCTCGCCGGATCATTGGCTCTTAGACGAGCTTGATCTTCTCGATGTCCTTGCGCGAAGACTCGCGATACAGCGAGAACTTGCGGCCGATGACCTGGACGACCTCGGCGTGGCAGCGCTCGGCGAGCTCTTCGGCGGCCTCGCGGGCGGAAAGACTGGAGCCATCGAGCACGGAGCACTTAACGAGCTCGTGCTTCTCCAGGTAGGCGACCGTCTGCTCGACGGTGCCCTCGTTGACATCGGACTTGCCGATGATGATGGCGGGGTTGAGGTGATGGGCCATGCTGCGAAGCTGCTTGACCTGGGCTCCTGTCAGTGCCATGGGTTCTCGCTTTCTATGTATGGGGCGCCCCGCGACGGGGCCTTAATCTACGTGAGCTGTCCCACGATAGCGCAGGAACGGCGCGGTGTGGAGCGCGTTTGCCCAGTTCAAAAAGAATGCGGATGCCGAGTAAGCGGGCGGTGCGGGCTGCGAGCAGGCTATGAGCTGAGCGCAGAGACCGGCTCCCATGCAATAAACGCCCAACGGACCTTACGGACGTGGTCGAGCATGTAACGTCCCTGCGGCACACCCTTGGAGCCCGGCTCACCGGCATGGGGGTTCTCAATCATGTGTTGAGCGATGTAGTCGCGCAGGCGATCGATCTTATCCTCGTTGCCATGCTCAAGCATGCGGGAAAAGTCCGCCACGCCCGCTTCAAGGCTATCGAAGGTATCGCGACGAGGCGATTCAAAGTATGTAACCTGCGGCAAGGCACCCATCTGAATAAGGATGTTGAAGGCGTACACAAAGCCATTGCTGCAGGTAACGGAGGCACCAATGGCGTTCATCAAGTGCAGATCATAGCGCGGGCTGGAGTTGGCGACCATCGTGACAGCACAACGCCGACGAGCCGTACGATCAAGCTTGGCAAGTGCACCTTTTAGATTGGTCGTTGTAACCGACCGACTGGCAAAGGCAACATCTACCGCTTTCGCGACCGGTCCAACCAAATCCCAATCATCATCCCAAGCAAGCTCAAGCGGCGTTATGCGTCCCTCGAGCCCGTAGTACTCAATGCCAGCATCAAGGGTGCCCAACATGGCAGGAGAGAAGTCGGCAGCAATCACGGAATGCCCAGCCTGAGCAAGCGGAATAGCAATCGACCCAGCCCCGCACCCCATATCGAGCACCGATTCGCCGGGCTCAAGCGCCAACAGCTTTATAAAATCCTGAGCATAAGGGGCAGTCTCCAACGGCCGAAAATGCCGAGCCCGCTTATCCCACTCAAAAGAATCATCAGCCCGATGCCGAGCGGCCTGCAGACGCATCCATTCGCCATTCCAATCCGCAGCAAGCAGCTCAGATTGAGTTACACTATCAGCCACGGGCTATCCCCCTCACAACAAAAAAGCGACTCCCCCCAAAAGAAGAGCCGCAACCAGCATATATCAGAAAAAGAACCGGTCCAACGCCAAACCGCCGCACCAGCCAAGTGGTGCAGGAGCGAAGCAACTGCAACCGGGATAGAACCCAACCGAGGTCCCGTTGTGCGGGAGCCCCGGGGAGGGCAAATATATAAGGTCG